>NZ_JBFBMS010000001.1:0-1064763 GCF_040702765.1 Rhodococcus sp. NPDC076796
CCCGACGTGAAAATCACGTACGCAACATTCGAAGACCGCAACGGCGCTGCGCGATCGGCATCGGTCAACGGCGTCGCAGACAGACCCGACACATCGAGAGTGTCGATATCGATCGTCTCGACACCCGCGAACTCCACATGATCACGCGTCGTCGACAACACCCGAACCGGCGCGGCCGTCGCCACGATGTACTCGTTCCGATCCGCCGGCTGCGTCGGATCGATCGGCACGTACCCCGCACCGGACTTCACGATCGCATACATACCCACGAACAGATCCAGACTTCGCCCGATCGCAAGCCCCACCAGCGAATCAGGCCCCACCCCGACCGACACCAGATGCCGCGCAAGACGATTGGCTCGCGCCGCGAACTCCGCATACGTCAACCGCTCACCCTCGAACACCAACGCCTGCGCATCAGGAGTCTCGGCCACCTGACGATCGAACAGATCGACCAGCGTCACCTGTTCCGGTACCTCGTGTTCGGTGCGGTTCCACGCCGTCACGACTCGGTCGCGCTCGCCGTCCTCGAGAAGATCGATGTCCCCCACCGACACCGACGGGTCGGCCACCACAGCGGTGAGCATTCGCACAAAACGTTCGGAGAAGCCGCGCACCGTATCGGCGTCGAACAGGTCGGTCGCGTAGGTCAATTCGGCGGCCATGCCCTGTCCGCGACCATCCACTCCGATGGACTCCGTGACGGTCAGCTGCAGGTCGAACTTCGCCACCTCGGCGTCGAGGGCGACGCTGTCCACCGACAGTCCCGGCAGGTCCACGTGCGTGCGAGTGAGGTTCTCGAACGAGAGCATCACCTGGAACAGGGGATGCCGCGCCTGCGACCGGGACGGGTTCAGCACCTCGACCAAGCGCTCGAACGGCAGATCGGCGTGCCCGAACGCACCGAGCGCCACTTCTCTCGCGCGCCCGATCTGCTCCGAGAACGTCCGACCCGACTCGATGTCGGTGCGCAACACGAGGGTGTTGACGAACATGCCGACCACGTCGTCGAGGGCTGCGTCGCCGCGGCCTGCGACCGGAGTGCCGATCGCGATGTCCTCGGTGCCGGACAGGCGCGCGAGCAGTACCGCCAGAGCAGCGTGAACGACCATGAACAGCGATGCGTTGTGCGTGTGGGCCAGCGAGGACAGGCCGCGGTGGACCTCGGCCGGTACGTCGAATCGGATCGACGATCCCTGGTAGGACTGACGATTCGGGCGCGGCCGATCGGTCGGCAGATCCAGCTGATCGGGCAGACCGGCAAGCATGTCGGCCCAGTAGTCGACCTGACCGGAGATCAGCGATTGCGGATCGTCCTCGGAGCCGAGAACCGAACGCTGCCACAGGCTGTAGTCGGCGTACTGCACCTCCAGCGGCATCCACGCCGGGTTCTCCCACGCGGTGCGCGAGGCGTACGCGAGCATGAGGTCACGTGCCAGCGGACCCATCGACCAGCCGTCGGCCGAAATGTGGTGCACCACCATGGCGATGACGTGTTCGCGCGGACCGATCTCGAACAGGCGTGCCTGAATCGGAACGTTGACCGTCACGTCGAACGTCGTCGATGCCAGCGTGAAGACCTGCCGCTGGATATCGGCCGCCGACGTCGGAACGGGCATCAGGTTCGGCACCGTCTGAGCGGCGTCGAGGATGGACTGCTGCGGGCCGTCCGCGGTGTCCGGGTAGACCGTGCGCAGCGATTCGTGCCGGTCGATCACGTCCATGATCGCAACCTGCAGCGCGGCGACGTCGAGTTCGCCGGTCAGTCTCAGCGCGAACGGAATGTTGTACGCGGTGGAGTCGGCGTCGAATCGATTGAGGAACCACATACGTTGCTGCGCGAGCGAGAGCGGGATCCGCTCGGGCCGCACGGTCGCGACGAGCGCGACGCGGCCGCCCTCCCCTGCGGCCTGCTCCACCTTTACTGCGAGCAGCGCTACGGTCGATGCCTCGAACAGCATGCGCACCGGCACGGTGGCATCGAGAGCGACTCCCAGGCGCGAGACCACCTGCGTGGCGATCAGCGAATTACCGCCGAGCTCGAAGAAGTCGTCGTCGAGACCCACGCGCTCCACTCCGAGTACGTCCGCGAAGACGTCGGCAACGATTTCCTCGATCGGTGTCGTCGGGGCACGGAACTCGCGTACCTCGAACACCGGGGCCGGCAGTGCCCGGCGATCGAGCTTGCCGTTGACGGTCAGCGGGATCGCGTCGAGCACCACGAACGCCGACGGCACCATGTACTCCGGAAGTACCTCGGCGATACCGGTTCTGATGTCCTCGATGTCGACGATCGGCCGACCCTCGACAGCGGCGGACACCACGTAGGCGACCAGTCGAGCTGCACCGGGCGAGTCCTCGCGGACGACCACGGCGGCCTGGGTGACGGTCGGCTGCGCGGTCACCGCCGCCTCCACCTCGCCCAGCTCGATGCGGAATCCACGGACCTTCACCTGATCGTCCGAACGACCGAGGTATTCGAGCTCGCCTCCAGCGTTCCACTGTGCGAGGTCACCGGTTCGGTACAGCAGCGAGCCCTCGCCGGCTCCCGACGCGAAGGGGTTCGCCACGAAGCGAACCGACGTCAGTTCCCGGCGGCCGAGATAACCGCGGGCCAATTGTCCACCGGCGACGTACATTTCGCCGGGCACCCCGACCGGAACCGGATGCAGGCGGGTGTCGAGCACGAACACCCGCAATCCGGCGATCGGCTTGCCGACCACCGAGGCACTGGTCTCGACGGACGCGGCATCGAGCGCACGATAGGACACGTGCACGGTCGTCTCGGTGATGCCGTACATGTTGACGAGCTGGGGCGTACGGTGCCCGTGCCGCTCGAACCATCCGGTCAGCCGTCGTTGTTCGAGGGCTTCACCACCGAAGATCACGTAGCGCAGCGACAATTCGCCGTGCTCGGTTGCCGTGGTGCGATCGGCCTCGGACAGCTGATAGAACGCCGACGGCGTCTGGTTGAGCACCGTGACCCGCTCGTCGACGAGCAGTCGATGGAATGCCTCCGGCGACCGCGAGGTGAAGTAGTCGACCACGACCAACGTGCCGCCGTAGAGCAACGGGCCCCACAGCTCCCACACCGAGAAGTCGAAGGCGTAGGAGTGGAACATCGTCCACACGTCGTCGGTCCCGAAGCCGTAGACCGAATCGGTGTTGTCGAGCAGCCGAACGACGTTGCGATGCGGAATCATCACGCCCTTGGGCTTGCCCGTCGAACCCGAGGTGTAGATGACGTAGGCGACGTTGCCCGGCCGCAGCGGACGCGTCCGGTCCGCGTCGGTGACGGGATCGCCGGACACCGACGACAGATCGACCGTGTCGATATCGAGTAGTGCTGCGCCGGTACGAGATTCGACGTCGGACGGCAGTTCCACTCGGTCCGAGCCGGACAGCAGAACGGTTGTCGGCCGTGCGTCGTCGAGCATGTACTCGACTCGGTCGAGTGGGTAGCTCGGGTCGACGGGGAGGTAGCCACCGCCGGCTTTGATCACCGCGACGAGCGCGACGACCAGTTCCGCCGACCTCGGAAGGGCGACGGCGACCAGGCTCTCGGGGCCGACTCCGTGAGAGATCAGAACGCGGGCAAGGCGATTGGCGTGCGCGTCGAACTCGGCGTAGGTCATCGACGAGCCATCGAAGCGCACCGCGACGGCGTCGGGATGCGCTGCGGCGGCAGCATCGAGCAGATCGACCAGGGTCAGCTCCCGAGAGACGTCGTCTCCGGAGGCGTTCCACTGCGACACCACGGACCGGTGCTCCGCGGCGTCGACGATCGCGACGTCGCCGACCGGCACTGTCGCGTCGGTGGTGACCGCATCCAGAATCGCCAGGAAGCGACGAGCGAAACTCTCGACGAGATCTGCGTCGAACAGATCGGTGGCGTACTCGAACACCGCGTCGATACCGGCGGGTGCGCCGTCGTCGAGATGCTCGGTCAGCCACAGCTGTACGTCGAATTTGGCGATGGGAACATCGAATTCGGCGGCTTTCGCGCGCAGGCCACCGACGGTGAGTTCGCGAGACATCGCCGATTCCAGCGAGATCGCGACCTGGAACAGCGGGTGCCGGGACGTCGAACGCACCGGGTTCAGCACCTCGACGAGCCGCTCGAACGGCACGTCTGCATGCGCGAACGCGGACAGGTCGGTGTCACGAACGCGCGAGAGGAGTTCCTCGAACGTCAACGCCGGATCGACCTCGGTGCGCAGTACGAGCGTGTTGACGAACATGCCGACCAGGTCGTCGAGTGCGGGTTCTCCACGACCGGCCACGGGCGCACCGATGGCGATGTCGGTTGTGCCGCTGAGCCGGGCGAGCAGCAGCGCGTACGCGGACTGCATGACCATGAACAGCGAGGCGTTGTTGGCGCGGGCCAGGCTCGCCAGCGAGGCGTGCAGATGAGCCGGAACGTCCACCCGAAGCTTGCTGCCCGCGTTCGAGGACACTGCGGGGCGTGGCCTGCTCGACGGCAGTGCCAGCTGATCGGGCAGATCCTCGAGAGTTGCGCTCCAGTAGGCGATTTCGCGCGACGCCAACGACAGGGGATCGGTCTCGGGGCCGAGCACCGCTCGTTGCCACAGCGCGTAGTCGGCGTACTGGACCTCGAGAGGCGTCCACTCGGGTGCGCGGCCCTTGATCCGGCTCGAGTACGCCACCAGCACGTCCCGCGCCAGCGGACCGAACGAGGCCCCGTCGGCGGCGATGTGGTGCAACACCATCGCGAGTTCGTGTTCGGTCGGTGAGATTTCGAACAGTGCGATGCGGAAAGGTGTGTCGACCGTGACGTCGAATCCCTTGGCGACCAGTTCGTGCAGGCGGCCGCCCAGCTCGTCACGTTCGATGCGGACCGGCAGAATCGTCGCCGGGGTCCGCGCCGCCGTCAGTACGACCTGTTCAGGTGAGCCGTCCACCTCGGGGTAGACGGTGCGCAGCGTCTCGTGTCGGTCGACGACGTCGGCAAATGCGGCCGACAGTGCGACCACGTCGAGCGGCCCGGTCAGACGGACGGAGAACGGCAGGTTGTACACCGCGGTGGTGGGGTCGAAGCGGTTGAGGAACCACATTCGCTGTTGGGCAGGTGAGAGCGGAATCCGCTCGGGCCGTTCCCGCGACTCCAGCACCGGGGTGTCCGCCCCGAGCCGGGCCGCCGATTCGGCCCTGGCCGCGAGTGCACCGACGGTGGGAGCCTCGAACAACTCACGCACACCGAGGCGTACTCCGAGAACGCTGCCGACTCGCGTCACCAACTGCGTGGCGATCAGGGAGTTGCCGCCGAGCTCGAAGAAGTCCTCGTCCAGACCGACCTTGGAGGCCCCGAGCAGGTCCTCGTAGATACCGGCGACGACGTACTCCGCCCGACTCTGCGGGGCCCGGTACTTCTTCGCACTGCTGAACACCGGTTCCGGCAACGCTTTTCGGTCGAGTTTGCCACTGGTGTTCAGTGGCAGGGCGTCGAGGACGACGACCGCTGCAGGCACCATGTACGACGGTAGGGCGTGACCGGCGAACTCGATCGCCGCGGCGGATTCGATGGATCGTCCCGGAGTGGCGACGACATACGCCACCAACTGATCACCGGTGACCGTCTGGACCACCAATACCACTGCCTGCGAGATGGATTCGTGGGCGAGCAGCACCGTTTCGATCTCGCCGAGCTCGATGCGTTGTCCGCGGAACTTGACCTGGAAATCCGTCCGGCCGATGTAGTCCAGCACTCCGTCGCTGCGCCAGCGCACGAGGTCACCGGTGCGGTACATCCGCTCGCCGCCGGTGCCGAAGGGGTTGGCGACGAAGCGATCCGAGCTCAGATCGGGCCTGCCCACATAGCCGCGCGCCAGCTGGACGCCGGCGAGGTACAGCTCGCCCGATTCTCCGATCGGGGTGGGTCGCAGCCGACCGTCGAGAACGAAGGCTCTGGTGTTCCACTCGGGCACGCCGATCGGAACGGTGCGGGTGTCCTGCGGGCCACTGGGGTGATAGGTGACCGAGACCGCAGCCTCGGTGGGGCCGTAGAGGTTGTGCAGACCGGCTCGACACATCGCGCGGAACGACGCTGCGGTCTCGACCGGCAGTGCCTCACCGATGACGAACACATGGCGCAGCGAACTGCAGGTGCCGGTGGGCGCGTTCGCCACGAACACCGTCAGCATCGACGGCACGAAATCGGTGATGGTGACGCGATGTTCGGCGATCTTGTTGGCCACGTAGACCGAGTCTCGATGCCCGTCGGGAGTGGCGAGCACCATCGTCGCGCCGACCCGCAGCGGCAGGAAGAATCCCCAGAGCGAGACGTCGAAGGTGGTGGCCGTCTTCTGCAGATAGACGTCGGAGGCGTCCATCGGATACTCCGAGAGCATCCACTCCATCTGATTGTGGATCGCCGCGTGTTCGACTGCGACGCCCTTCGGGCGTCCGGTCGAACCGGAGGTGTAGATCACGTACGCGGTATTCGAAAGTCGCAGTGGCGCAGTGCGTTCAGCATCCCGGACCGGTGCCGTGGAGCTCGACGTGCTGTCGAACAGGTCGACCGCAACCGTCTCGGTTCCCTCGGGGAGCGCAACGTCGTCGCGTGAGGAGATCAGCACGCATCGTGGCTGTGCGGAGTCGAGAATGTACGCGGTGCGATCGGCAGGGTGGTCGGGGTCGATCGGCACCCAGGCACCGCCCGCCGCCACGATCGCGTACATGCCGACGACGAGGTCGAACGAACGGCGGATCGAGAGTCCGACGAGGGTCTCGGGGCCGACACCCATGTCGATCAGGTGGCGGGCAAGGCCGTTCACTCGCGCGGAGAGTGCGCCGTAGGTGAGCGCTTCGCCCTCGTACACCAGGGCCGTCGCATCGGGGTGTGCGGCCGCGGCGGCCTCGAAGGCGGACAGCAGCGTGCGTGGTTCGGTGCGGTGCTCGGTGGCATTCCACTCGGCCACGACGAGTTCGCGTTCGACACCGTCCGTCAGGGCCAGATCCCACACCGCGTGCTTCGGACCCGACGCCACGAACCGGGCGAAGAAGTCGACGAACCTCTCGTGGTTGCGTCCGGACTGCTCGGGCCCGTACAGATTGGGGTTGGACTCGAAGTCGATGTGCGTGGTCGACCCGGCAACGCTGGTGTAGAGGTTCAGCCCGAAATCCTCGATCAGGCCGGTCGAGAGGATGTTGATGCCGCCGACCATCGAACCGAGGCGCACCTCGCCGAAGAACAGCATGATGTTGACCCAGGGGCCGAAGAACGAGGCCTGACCGCTGGCTGCTCCGGCATCGCGCCGTATGTCCTCGTGCCGGTATCGCTGATGACGAAGGGCCCCGGAGACCTCGGCGTTGACGCGCGCGAGCAGCATCTCGACGGTGGTGTCACCCGACACGTCCAGTCGTAGCGGAACGACGTTGGAGACCATGCCGCCGGAGCGGCGCAACACTGCGGTCGTGCGCGCGGTGACCGGGAGCGAGAGCACGACGTCCTCGCGTCCGGTCATCTGTGCGAGGTAGGCGGCGAAGCCGGCGATGACGATGGTTGCCATCGTCGTGTCGGTCTCGACACGCAGGGCTTCGAGGCTGTCCATCGTCTCGGTGGACAGAGCTGTGCTGTCGATCTGACTCGTCGCTGCGGGAGCAGCCGTGTGACCGGCGAGGGTGGTGACTCCGTCGATACCGTCGATCCGCGACGCCCAGTACTCGCGGTCGGCCTCGAAACGGGTCGAGTCGCGATAGGCCACGTCGATGTCGTAGACCTTGGTCAGGTCCGACGCCAGGTTCTTGCTCGGTTCGGTGCCCTCGACCGCTGCGGTGTAGAGCTCCGCCGCACGGTTCATGAACGTGACGGCACCGAATCCGTCGAGCACCACGTGATGCACGCGCTCGTACCAGAACCAGACGTCGTCCTCGAGGCGCAGGACGGTCGCGGCGATCAGTCGGTCGCGGAGGATGTCGATCGGCGCGCTGTAGTCGCCGTGCATCCACGCAAGGGCCGCTGCCCGCGGATCGGCCTCGCCGCGTAGGTCCAGGTAGTTCAGAGAGTCGTCGAGGGTGGGATCGACGATCTGCCGGGGCTCGGCGTCGATCTCGACGATGCGCACGAATCCGGACTGCAGCTCGAGTGCCGCCTGTGAGGATGCGCGACGGAGGAGCTCCACGTCGAGCTCGCCGTGCAGCTCGATGTACTGGGCGATGTTCGCGGGTACCGAGGGGTCCACATGCTGCGCGAACCACATTCCCAATTGGGCCGGTGACAGTGGGAACGACGAATGCTCAGGACTGCCGACTCCGTCGTCGTGTCCAGCACCTTCCACACCTAGCGGGTCCAATCGAATCCTCTCTTTCCCACAATCACACGCGCCCCCACCGGCTGCCGAAGCGGCAGCGATCGGTGGGCACCGAACACGTCGAGCAAGTTGCTTACTTCGTTCTCTATTTTCTCACCGGAAACAACTCGAAGTTACCTTTCAGTACATATCCGCATTTATGTACCGGACCGTTACATGTCGGAACCGATTCGACCGCAGCGGACGCACTCCGACTCGATTCGGCACCCGGTCAATCTACAGTGCCGACGGCGCGGAGACGGTCGGTCGTCATGCCGTCATGTCGAAAGCGGCGATCACCCTGTTCGGCGTCACCCGAACGATCAATTCACCCGGAACACCGTTGCGAGCGCCGAACTCCTCGGCGCGATCGCGGCCCATGTACCTGGCCCCGATCTCGGTTGCGGTGCGAACCAACTCCTCAGGGTCCTCGTCGACCGACGCAATGCCCTGCACCTGGACGAATCCGTACGGCGGCTCTTCGAGATCGACGGTCAACACGACGCGGGGATCGCGGCGAATCGACTTTCCCTTCGCCGTGTCGGCCCCGGTGTTGAACACGATCGCGTCGCCCTCGACGACGAACCAGACGGGTGCTACCAATGGCCTTCCATCGGAGGCGAGGTACCCGAGCTTGCCGGTGCGGGTACCCGCGGACAGAAACTCGCGTACGCGCGGATCGGTGATCGACGTCATCGCAGTGACGCTACGCGGCCGCACCGACAACAACGGATCCGCGGCCTTCGTCCTCGTGCGCCTACACCGCAGCTGCGTGGGTCAACGCGCCGGCGCAGATCGTGGCTCTGATGTCCGTCTCGGCAAGATCGTGCACCGAGCGGTGCACAGGATGCTCGGTGAGAACGACGATATCCGCCACATCCCCGACTCGGAGCGTTCCACGGCCACCGCACGCTGCGCGAAGAGCAACATCGAGGGGTACTGCTTCCTCGAGGTGCCACGGGGGTCGCTCGTCGTCGGTGCGGAACACCGCTGCGGCGACGCCCGCCAACGGCTCCGGTGGACTGACCGGGGCATCGGACCCGAACAGCAGGGTCGCACCGCTTCGGTGCAGCGAGCCGTACCCGTAGGCCACCGAGCGCCGTCCGGCCCAGAGGTCCTCGGCGATGTCGCGATCGGACATCGCGTGCTGGGGCTGAACCGAGGCCACGACGCCCAACGCAGCGAAGCGCGCGATGTCCTCCGGCGATATCTGTTGCGCGTGTTCGATTCGACCACCGCAGCCGGCGCGCTCGAATGCATCGAGCGCGACACCGTTGGCGCGGTCACCGATTGCGTGGACGGCCGCCATGATGCCACCGCGCGACGCCCGCGAGACGAGCCGGTGCAGACCGTCCTGGGTTTCGAGCAACAGGCCGTACGCGTCGTCGCCGTCGATGCCCGGGTACCGATCGTGGCAGCACGCCGTTCGAGTGTTGAGCGAACCGTCGAGCATCACCTTGAGCGGTCCGCGCCTGATCAGTTCCGAGTGCGGCGAGACGTCTCCGGTCCGCTCGCCGCGATCGAGTGCCTCGTCGAGCCATTGGGGCCACACCGTCGTGTCGACGCGAACTGCAGGCGAGCCGGCTGCCAGGCGTCGATCCCAGACCGTCTTGTTGTCTGCGAACTCGAAATCCACGACGCCGGTGACGCCGCGGACCGCCAGTGCTGCGGTCGCGTCGAGCACGGCCCGATCGAGTTCTTCCGGGTCCTCCTGCTCTTCGAGCGCCATGACCGCTTCGAGGCCGTCGACGTCGCGCAACACACCGGTGGGGTGGTCGATACCCAGATCGTCGAGCAACGCCGGGCTCAGCCACAGCGTGTGCAGATCCATGCTCGTCATCGCCACGCGGGCACCGGGCAGCGCATTCTCGAGTAGATCCTTGTGCGGCTCCTCCGGCCAGAGTGCGTCACGGAAGCCGTTGGCGCGCACGACGGATTCTCCTGCCGTGCGCGCGTAGGGGTACACCAGGGCGACCGCGTCGGCAGCCGACGCAGCGGGCCCGACATCGATTCGCCGCCGCGCCGCCGCCCACTGCGTCAGGTGCACGTGAGAGTCCACGAACCCGGGCAACGCAACCCCGCCCCCACCGTCGAGCACCTCGTCGCCCGGTGCGCGCCGGGTGCCTGCAGGGGTGATCGACGCGATGACCGAGCCTGCGAGTTCGATGTCGAAGAATACGCCGGAACGATCCAGTGCGACATTGGCGATTATCACTCCTGGGACTCTAGAGCGTCGACTTCCCGGGCGCGCATGCCATCCTCTAGCAATGCAGACAGAGCCTGGTGCGATGCAGACAGAGCCGACCGACCCCGTCGGATATCACGCGAGTGTGACCGTGCGCTGGTCCGATATGGACGCTTTCGCGCACATCAACCATGCCCGGATGGTCACTCTGCTCGAAGAAGCGCGCATCGAATGGCTGCTCAGCGAGGGCGAGGCCAACGAGTCCCTGATCAAGAGTGCGTTGATCGCCAACGTGACCATCGCGTACAAGAAGCCGCTTCGACATTCGGACGGTCCGCTCGACGTCACGCTCTGGTTCGAGAAGGTGCGCGCTGTCGATTTCACCATCGGGTACGAGGTCCGTGCCGCGGGCGCAGCACCCGATTCGCCGCCCGCCGTGGTGGCGACGACCCGGATGGCGATGGTCGACGTCGGTGCCGAGACCCTGCGCCGCATTGCGCCGGAGGAGAAGGCCTATCTCGCGCGCTGGACTCGCTGAAACTCGGCTGCCCGCTCTACGAACCACGCCAACGCAGCCGGATCGTCGACGGCACTCGCGTCGAGAGTGCCTGCAGCAGTAGCACCTTGGAAGAGTCGTTTGAGCGGTACCTCGAGCTTCTTCCCGGTTCGTGTGTGGGGAATCGCGGGCGTGGCGATGACGTCGTCGGGAACGTGTCGCGGCGACGCCTGTGTTCTGATGACGGATCCGACGCGCTCACGCAACTCGTCGGTCGCACCGCCAGGAACCACAACGAACAGGGGCATCCAGTAGCCGCCGTCGGGTAGCTCGATACCCAGGACGAGCGCCTCGGTGACCTCGTCCAGCGATTCGACGGCCTGGTAGATGTCGGCGCTCCCCATTCGGATTCCGTTGCGGTTGAGCGTCGAATCGGATCTCCCGTGCACGAGCACACTGCCGCGATCGGTCATGGTGATCCAGTCGCCGTGCCGCCAGATTCCCGGATAGGTGTCGAAGTAGGCGTCCCGGTAACGAGATCCGTCCGCGTCGTTCCAGAAGTACAGCGGCATGGACGGCATCGGCTCGGTGACGACCAGTTCACCGACGGTGCCGCGGACGGGTTCGCCGTCCTCGTCGTAGGCGTCGAGCGCCACGCCGAGGAACGGCACCGACAGCTCTCCCGCCCAGACCGGCACGGTCCGCACTCCCCCGGCGAAGGCCGACACCACGTCGGTGCCGCCGGAGATGGAGAAGACCGGCACGTGAGCCCCGATGTTCTCCGACAACCAGATCGACGACGTCGCGGGCATCGCGGATCCGGTGATACCGACGGCCCGCAGAGCCGAGAGATCGTGATCCGAGCCCGGGTGCGCGTCGGCCTTGATGCAGGCGAGCACGTACGCGGGGCTGGTACCGAGGTAGGTCACACCCAGCCGACCGGCGATGTCCCACAGTGCATCCGGCGTCGGAAATGCCGGATTGCCGTCGGCGCACACGATCGTGGACCCGGCCAGCAGACCGGCGACCTGGAAATTCCACATCATCCAGCTGGGGCTGGTGTACCAGAAGAACACGTCCTCGGGCCCCAGATCGGAGTGCAGGACAACGGATTTGAGATGCTCGAGCACCACACCGCCGTGACCGTGCACGATCCCCTTCGGCAGACCCGTGGTACCCGAGGAGAACACGACCCACAGCGGGTGATCGAAAGGCACTGCGACCGGTTTCAATTCACGACTCTTCGCTGTTGCTGCAGACCAGCTCACCGCATTTCCCGACGCCTCGCCGACGGTCACCACCACTCGCAGCGTGGGCAGCCCCGACGTGAGCGCGTCGACATCGGCGGCCTTGTCTCGGAACTTCCCTCCGTACAGGTACCCGTCGGCAGTGATCAGTGCCGTGGGTTCGAGCTGGCCCAGACGGTCGAGTGCCGCCGAGGCCGAGTAGTCCTGCCCGCACGCGGACCACACCGCACCCAGGCTCGCGGTCGCCAGGAATGCGATCACCGCCTCGGGAACGCTGGGCAGATACCCGACGACGCGGTCGCCGCGGCGCACTCCCGCGTCGGCCAGCGTGCCCGCCAGCGCCCCGGCCCGATCGATCATCTCCTCCCACGTCACGGTCCGCGTCGAACCGTCTTCGCGGGCGTGGACGATCGCGGCGCGGTCCGGTCGAGCGTGCCTGATCACCTGGTCCACGTAGTTCACTTCCGTGCCCGGAAACCAGTGCGCTCCCGGCATACTGCGCTCTGCGAGCACCGTCGTCGGCGTGCTGGAGGAGCGGACCTCGAAGAAGTCCCACACCGCCCGCCAGAACAATTCCAGCTCGTTCGTCGACCATCGCCACAGAGCCGGGTAGTCCGGTAGCAACACATCGTGGCGTTGCTCGACGAACCGGGCGAACGCGGTCACCCGAGCCTCGGCGAGATCGGAATCCGTCGGCGTCCACAGCGCACTGATCATGGAAGCGAGTATGTCAGCCGAACGGCAGCTGTTCGATCAGGCCGAGCGATCGCTCGCGCATCTCCACCTTGCGCACCTTGCCGGTGACCGTCATCGGGAACTCGTCGACGACGTGTACGTAACGCGGGATCTTGTAGTGCGCCAACCGTCCGTCGCAGAATGCCCGTACCGCCGTCGAATCGAGCGGCGCGGCATCGTCTTTCATCCTGATCCACACCATCAGCTCCTCGCCGTACTTCGGGTCGGGCACTCCGATCACCTGCGCGTCGAGGACATCGGGATGGGTGTACAGGAACTCCTCGACTTCGCGGGGATAGATGTTCTCGCCGCCGCGAATCACCATGTCCTTGATCCGCCCGGTGATCGCCACGTAACCGTCTGCGTCCATCACCCCGATGTCGCCGGTGTGCATCCACCCCTCGTCGTCGATGGCCTCGGCGGTCTTCTCCGGCTGCTCCCAGTAGCCGAGCATCACCGAATAGCCGCGGGTGCACAGCTCGCCGGCCTCGCCGCGTGGCAGCGTTTCGCCGAGGACGGGGTCGACGATCTTGACCTCGAGGTGGGGACCCACGCGTCCGACGGTCGACACGCGCTGCTCGATGGAGTCCTCGCTCCGAGTCTGCAGCGACACCGGAGACGTCTCGGTCATGCCGTAGCAGATCGACACCTCGGCCATCCCCATCCGCTCGATCACCTGCTTCATCACCTCGGTGGGACACGGCGATCCGGCCATGATGCCGGTACGCAGACTGCCGAGGTCGAAGTCCTCGAAGCTCTCCAGCGCCAATTCGGCGATGAACATCGTCGGGACTCCGTAGAGCGACGTGCACTTCTCCGCGGCGACGGCCGTCAACGTCGCCACCGGATCGAACGAGGGACCGGGAATCACCATCGCTGCGCCGTGCGACGTACACGCGAGATTGCCCATCACCATGCCGAAGCAGTGATAGAAGGGCACCGGAATGCACACGCGGTCCTCCGCGGTGTAATGGCAGAGCTCGCCGACGAAGAACCCATTGTTGAGGATGTTGCGATGACTGAGCGTCGCACCCTTGGGGAATCCCGTTGTCCCCGAGGTGTACTGAATGTTGATGGCATCGTCGGCACCGAGCCGCTCGGACACATCGGTGATCATGCGCGGAGTCTTCGCCAATGCTCGATGCCCGCGATCGGTCATCGCCTCCCACTGGATGCTCCCGATGAACAGCACCTCACGCAGGGACTCCACCTCGGGGCGCACGTCGTCGATCATCGCCGCGTAGTTCGATCCCTTGAACTCCGTGGCCGACAACAACACCGACACCCCGGCCTGCTTCAGCACGAACTGCAACTCGTGCGAGCGATACGCGGGATTGATGTTGACCAACACGGCACCGATCTTGGCCGTCGCATACTGCGCCAGAACCCATTCCGGGCAGTTCGGAGCCCACATTCCGACGCGGTCACCCACCGCGACTCCGGCCACCAGCAAGCCGGCCGCCAACAGGTCTACGTCTGCGACGAACTCCGAGTAGGTCCACCGCCGCCCGGACGCGACATCGATCAACGCATCACGATCCGGGTACCGCGCCGCAGTGCGATCCAGATTCGCGCCGATGGTGTCGTCCAGAACTGCGGTGTCCGACGCACCGGAAGAGTAACTGTCCATGAACCCCACGGTAGTGAGCCCGGTCACGCACAGCCACCCCCGAATAGGGGGACGTCACTCGAGTGTCAGGGCCTCGGTTGCCTCGAGCACATCGGCTCGCGAGGTGTCCTTCAACGCCACACCCGACCGCCCGAGCTTCCTCGCGCCTGCCAACAGACCGGCCACGATTCGTGCCGACTGCGCATACCCCTGTCCCTCCGGCGGATGGATGTTGGAGATGCAATTGCGATCGGCGTCGGTACACCCGGGTTTCGGCAGATGCGTCAGATAGATACCGAGACTGTCGGCAACCGACAACCCCGGACGCTCCCCGATCAGTACCAACACCGTCCGCACACCCATCGCCGCGGCGATGTGATCACCCAGCGCCACCCGAGCCTCGGTCGCGATCACCGGAGCCGCAATCGAATAGCGATCGGAGAGCTCTGCTTTCAGCGCCTCCAGCATCGCCACACCGTGATCGGCAAGCGCACGCGGAGACAACCCGTCGCCCAACACGATGCCGATCTCGTCCTCGGAATGCGGCACCGCCGACAGATCTTTCGGCTGCCGACCCAGATCGGGCCGTCGCAGATACTCCGCACGACTCGTCGCCAACGAGGTCACCACCGACGGCGCACCGAGACCGACCTGCTCGACCCGGCCCACGAACTCCTCGACCTCGAGCGGCATGTGCACCGCATCCCGCGCCGCAGCATGCGCCGAGCGAAACTCGAGCACCCGCGTGGTCGGTAACGAATCACCGATGCGTCCCAAACCGATTCGAGCCTGCGTCATCGCCCGCAACTCGCCCCAGAACTCTGTTTCCGGTCGTTCCGCGGGCGCTGCTCCTGATGTGTCTGTCATCGCGCACTCATCAACGCTCGCAACGGCGATCCTGCGGCGTCGACGTCCAGTACTCTGCCATCGGCGTCCACCATTCCCAGTCGGGAGAGCCACGACTCGAATTCCGGTGCGGGTCGCAGCCCCAGAACCTGCCGAACGTAGAGCACGTCGTGAAAGCTCAACGACTGGTATCCGAGCATGACGTCGTCGGCACCGGGCACCGCGATGACGAACGCGACCCCGGCGGTGCCGAGGAGCGTCAGCAGGGTGTCCATGTCGTCCTGGTCGGCCTCGGCATGGTTGGTGTAGCAGACGTCCACTCCCATCGGCAGTCCCAGCAGCTTGCCGCAGAAGTGATCTTCCAGGCCGGCCCTGATGATCTGCTTGCCGTCGTACAGGTACTCGGGCCCGATGAATCCGACGACGGTGTTGATCAGCAGCGGCTCGAGATCGCGGGCCACCGCGTACGCACGCGTTTCGAGGGTCTGTTGATCGACGGGCCGGTCGCCGGTACCGATGTGCGCGCCCGCCGACAACGCCGAACCCTGACCGGTTTCGAGATACATGACGTTGTTCCCGACGGTTCCGCGGTGCAGCGATCGGCCGGCCTCGTTGGCCTGGCGAAGCAGCGGAATGTTCACTCCGAAGCTCGAATTGGCCCCTTCGGTGCCCGCGATGGATTGGAACACCAGATCGACCGGAACGCCCTTGTCGATCAGTTCCATCGTCGTCGTCACGTGCGAGAGCACGCACGATTGAGTGGGAATCTCGAAGCGCTGCCGAATCTCGTCGAGCAGATGCAGCAACTCGGCCGTCGCCTGAGGTGAGTCGGTCGCGGGGTTGATCCCGATCACCGCATCGCCCGATCCGAGCAGCAACCCGTCGAGGGTGGCCGCGGCGATTCCGCGGGGATCGTCCGTCGGGTGGTTGGGCTGGAGCCGAGTGGTGAGTGTGCCGGGAAGTCCCACCGTCGTGCGGAACGCCGACGTCACCTGCACGGCTCGCGATACTGCGATCAGATCCTGGTTTCGCATGATCTTGCTGACCGCGGCCACCATCTCCGGAGTCAGTCCGGCGGCCACCGACCGCAACGTCGCCGCCGCGTCCGGCCTCGCGGTGACCTGGAGAAGCCAGTCCCGCAGACCCCCGACGGTCAGGTGCGAGACGGCCCCGAAGGCGATGCGGTCGTGTGAATCGATGATCAGCCGGGTGACCTCGTCGCTCTCGTACGGAACGAGCAGATCGTGCAGGAAGACATCGAGCGAGACCTCCGACAGCGCCCATTGCGCTGCGGCGCGCTCGGCATCCGATTCGGCTGCGCAGCCGGCCAATTCGTCACCCGATCGAAGTGGTGTCGCCTTGGCCATCAAGTCCACCAGCCCGTCGAACGTATAGGTGGTGCCCGAGACCTGCTGGGTGTAGATCGTCATTCCAGCTCGGCCTCGGCCCGGGCCAGTGCGGCGAACTCCTCGTCCGGCGAGTTCGCGACCAGATGATGCCTGCTGTAGATGCCGAAGTAGGCCATGAACGCAACGAACACGGCCAGGCACCACAGTGCCGCTGTGGAATCGACGACGAACGTCGCGACGACGGCGAGCGCCGCGATGATCAATGCGAATCCGGTGGTCACGACGCCGCCGGGGGTTCGATAGGGGCGTTCCATGTTCGGCTCGTTGCGACGGAGCACGATGTGGCTGACCATCATCAGAACGTAGCTCAGCGCCGCGCCGAACACGGCCATGTTGAGCAACATTCCGCCCTGACCGGTCAGTGAGAGCAGGAAGCCGATGACGCCTGGGACGATCAATGCGAGCGTCGGAGCCTTGCGAGAGTTGGTGATGGACAGTGTCTTCGGCAGGTATCCGGCACGGGAGAGTGCGAAGAGCTGGCGCGAGTACGCGTACATGATCGAGAAGAAGGACGCGACCAGTCCGGCCAGGCCGATGTAGTTGACGATCTTGCTCGCGGTTCCGTCACCGAGGGCTTCCACCAACGGGTTTCCCGATTCCTTGACGGCGTCGGCACCGCCTGCGCCGGTCACCAGGAACAGCACGACGGCACCGGTGACGAGCAGCACGCCCATGGCGGCGATGATGCCGCGCGGGACGTTCTTGGTCGGATCCTTGGCCTCTTCTGCGGCCAGCGGAACGCCTTCGATCGCGAGGAAGAACCAGATGGCGAACGGGACGGCAGCCCAGATGCCGAGGTAACCGAAGGGCAGGAATCCCGAAGCTCCGGCGGCGTCGGTCGGCGCGATGTCGGTCAGGTTGCTCGCGTCGAACTGTCCGATGGCGGCGATGGCGAACACGACGAGTCCGACCAGGGCGATCGCGGTGATGACGAACATGATCTTGAGGGCTTCGCCTGCGCCGGAGAGATGGATTCCGATGAACACCGCATAGACCACCAGGTAGACCCACCAGCCGTCGGTGATACCGAACAGCCCGAGGGATTCGACGTAGGCACCGATGAACGTGGCGATCGCCGCAGGAGCGATGGCGTACTCGATGAGAATCGCTGTGCCGGTGGCGAATCCGCCCCACGGTCCGAGAGCGCGGCGGGCGAAGGTGTAGCCACCGCCGGCAGCGGGCAGCGCCGAAGACATCTCGGCCATACCGAGGACCATGGCCAGGTACATGCCCGCGATGACGATCGCCGCGATGAGCAGACCACCGAAGCCACCCTCGGCGAGACCGAGGTTCCAGCCGGAGTAGTCGCCGGAGATGACGTAGCTGACTCCGAGGCCCGCCAGCAGAACCCAGCCCGCCGTCCCCTTCTTCAGGGTTCGCTTGGCCAGGTAGTCACCGCCCTCGACGTGCGACTGAGTGCTCTCGTGAGAGCCGGATTTCGGATGAGACGACTGGGGGTCTACTACGGACATTGCAAGCCTCTCGTAACCATTTCGCTCGGAGCGGTGTCACGCCCGAGGGGACGATTCACAACACGTGTGGCGCGCGAATCGGTTCAAGATAGGCCCGTGATGTAAGCGGCGCGTCATCGATGAATGACGGGCGAATTACGGCTGGTACCCGGCGGCGTCGACGTCGCCGATGTCTCCCTCGTCCGGTTCGGCGACTGTCAGTACTGCGTCCACCACAGCTCTGTTGGTTTCCACCTCACGCTCCAGCCGCCGGAACGTGTGCGCGATGCGTGATCGAAGCGAAATCACCGACGAGATCGACACTCGCCACCACGTAGAGCTGTTCGGGACCGACGAACTCGATGCGAACGAACCTGACCGACGCCACGTCGGGACGTTCTTCGATCCGCTGCATCACCGCGTTCCATAATGCTCTCGATCCCGGTTCGCCGGTGAGGAATCGGCGGTTTCGATCGATCAACGGGACGGCGGGGTTCGAGCAGAGCGCCCGCAGAACGAGACCTCACCGTCCCGAGGCGATGATCTCCTCGATGTTCCGTTCTGCGAGAGCGGCGATGGTCAGTGACGGATTGACCGCACCGGTGCTTCCCGGGATCAGTGCGCCGTCGACGACGTAGAGGCCGTCATATCCCGCCACTCGTCCGTAGCCGTCCGTCGCCTTGCCCAGCACCGCGCCACCGAGAGGATGCGCGGTGAACGAGGCATTGACGTCGGGCACCCGCAGGAGCGGAAAGCCGGTTCCGACTCCGGAGGTGTGGGCGATGCGATCGTGCACCGCGCGCAGTGCCTCTTCGACATACCTGTTGCCCTGCTCGGGCCAGCGCAGCTGGGTCTTTCCTGCCGCGCGATCGTAGACGAACTCACCGCGGGTCGAATCCAGCACCATTCCGAGCGAGCCGATCAGGGACATGTCGATGGGAGACCCTGGGACGTACCAGTTCTCGAGGGTGAGCGGGGTTCCCGACTCGTCGAAGATGCGCGACGCCGACGGCGACGCCTGCACGATGCCGTTGCCCTCCGGGGTCATACCGCGTACGAGAGCGGCGTCGCCGTTGGTACCCCATCCCTGCCCGACGTGTTCGTTGAGATCGGGCAGCGCGCCGGTGTCCCGGGCCGTGACCAGCAACTCGGATGTGCCCATCGATCCCGCCCCGAGGAACAGGCGGTCGCACGTCAACGTTCGGGATTCGACGACCGATGCACCGGGGTCGAGGATGTCGACTTCGAGTACGTACCGGCCGTCGGCGGCCCGTGAGACCGCGGTGACTTCGTGCCGCGCATGGATCCTCGCGCGAGAGGTGCGTTGCGCGTCGGCCAGATAGTTCTGGGTCAGGTCGAACTTCGCACCGTTGGAGTTTCCGAGGTTCGACTCGCCGATCGTCGCGGAAGGTCTTGCGGCTCCGGACAATTCCGCGCGCACCACATCCCAGTTCCAGATGCCGTCGATGCGCCTGGGCGAGTATCCCGCTCGGCGCGCCTGCGCATCCCAGATGCGGGAGTGGGTGAAGGGCACGGAGGCGTAGATGTCGTCGGGCATCGACGAGAGCCGCAACGCCGAACGCACTCGCGGGAAATAGATCGAATCCATCTCGTCGTACGAGACGGTGGAGCCGAAGAGCGAATCGAAGAATCGACGCTCGGGGGCGATCATGACCCCGGTGAACACCAGCGAGCCGCCACCGACGGCCGCCGCGCGCCACACGTCGATGGACCCGTGCTCGGTGACGTCGAATATCCCACCGAACCGATCGGTCGGCACCATCGGCAGACCGGTCAACGGAGTCAGGCCACCGCGCCGCCAGAAGGCACGGCCGTCCGGGGCGAAATCGTTGGCGAATATCTGCCGTCGCGCATCCAGCGGCCACTGCGATCCGCGTTCGAGGATGGTGACCGAGGACCCGGATTCGGTCAGTCGACGCGCGGCGATCGCTGCACCGAACCCGGAGCCGACGATGATCGACTCGGAGTGCTCGGGTGCGCGCAGCGGCTCGTTCCACAGCTCTGGCACGAAGGCTCGGTAGACGGGGTCGAGGATGGGTGCTGCGGCGGCGGGGCGTCCACCGGAGAGGAAAGCCGACGCTCCGCTCACACCCAGTAGTGCTGCGGCCTGCAGTGCACGTCTTCGGCTGATCTCCATGGTGTCCCCCTCGCTGATCGCCTCTTGGAGGCGGTACAAGAATCAACGAGAGGGCCCTTGGTGTCTACGTGGCGTAACAGTAAGAAGGATTTGTCACACCGATTGCATCATGTGGCGTGAGCCGCATTCAGCCCTGCAGCATCCCCGGGACGGGACACGCGTCGACGGCCTCTGCCACCACCAAGGGGTCTGCGGGAACCTCCGGTCGTCGACCTTCTTCCCAGTCGACACCGACCAGTGGTGGATGCTCCGCGAGGATGTCGTTCTCCTCGGCGGTGTACGCGCGTCCGCGACTGAGGAAGCGCACTCCCTCGGGCGATTCGAGCGAGAATCCACCGCCGCGGCCGGGAACCACGTCGAGCACGAGTTGGGTGTGCTTCCACGCCTGGAACTGAGATCCCGAAATCCACACCGGCACACCGTCGCTCCCGGTCGGCAGGTCCTGTGGGACCTCGCCGACACCGAGCCGAAGGTCGATGTAGCCCAGGAGAACGTCCCGGTCGCCGACGATGAATTCGCCTGCGGGATAACACATCGGCGACGACCCGTCACAGCATCCCCCGGACTGATGCATCATCAGTTCCCCGTGGATACCGCCGAGGCGACGGAGCAGGTCCATCGCCTCGACGGTGGTCTTCAGCCGCGCGGGCTGCGCAGCGTCGTTCATCAGAAGAAGCCCTGGGCCTTCTGGGCGTAGCTGACGAGCAGATTCTTGGTCTGCTGGTAGTGATCGAGCATCATCTTGTGGTTCTCACGGCCGATACCGGACTGCTTGTAGCCACCGAACGCGGCGTGCGCGGGGTACTGGTGGTAAGTGTTGGTCCACACTCGACCGGCCTGAATATCGCGACCGGCACGGTAGGCGATGCCGCCGTCGCGAGACCAGACGCCTGCGCCGAGCCCGTACAGTGTGTCGTTGGCGATCTCGATGGCGTTGTCGTAGTCGGTGAACGACGTGACCGAGACGACCGGTCCGAAGATCTCCTCCTGGAAGATGCGCATGTTGTTCTTGCCGGTGAAGATGGTGGGCTGCATGTAGTAGCCGCCGTTGAGGTCGCCGCCGAGCTGCGCGCGCTCGCCGCCGGTGACGACCTGTGCGCCTTCGCCCTTGCCGATCTCGATGTACGAGAGGATCTTCTCGAGCTGATCGTTCGATGCCTGCGCACCGATCATGGTGTCGGTATCGAGCGGATCTCCCTGTCGCACAGCCTTGGTGCGGATGGCAGCGAGGGCGAGGAACTCGTCGAAGATGTCCGCCTGGATCAGCGAGCGCGACGGGCAGGTGCACACTTCGCCCTGGTTGAGGGCGAACATCGTGAAGCCTTCGAGGGCCTTGTCCTGGTAGTCGTCGTTGGCCTGCAGCACGTCGGAGAAGAAGACGTTGGGGCTCTTGCCGCCGAGTTCCAGCGTCACCGGAATCAGGTTCTGCGAGGCGTACTGCATGATGAGGCGGCCGGTGGTGGTCTCGCCGGTGAACGCGATCTTGGAAATACGCGGGCTCGATGCCAGCGGCTTGCCAGCCTCGACGCCGAATCCGTTGACGATGTTGAGCACGCCGGCGGGCAGTAGGTCGCCGATGATCGAGATCAGGTGCAGGATCGATGCGGGAGTCTGCTCGGCGGGCTTGAGCACCACGGCATTACCGGCTGCGAGCGCGGGTGCGAGCTTCCAGACGGCCATGAGGATCGGGAAGTTCCACGGGATGATCTGCCCGACGACTCCGAGCGGCTCGTGGAAGTGGTAAGCCACTGTGTCGCTGTCGATTTCGGAGAGCGAGCCCTCCTGCGCGCGGATGCAGCCGGCGAAGTACCGGAAGTGATCGATGGCCAGGGGGATATCGGCGTTGAGTGTTTCGCGGATCGGCTTGCCGTTGTCCCAGGACTCCGCCAGTGCGATGGACTCGAGGTTGTCGGCGATGCGATCGGCGATCTTGTTGAGGATCACGGCGCGCTCGGCGGCGGAGGTCTTGCCCCACGCGGGAGCTGCAGCGTGTGCGGCGTCGAGCGCGAGCTCGATGTCCTCGGACGTGGAGCGGGCGACCTCGCAGAAGTTCTCACCGGTGACGGGCGTCGGGTTCTCGAAGTACTGACCCTTGACCGGCGGTACCCACTCGCCGCCGATCCAGTTGTCGTAGCGCGACTGGAACGACATGACGGAATCGGCGGTACCTGGACGGGCGTAGACGGACATTGAAAATCCTCCTGATCGACACGTGCTTCACAGTTGATGCGGTGTGTGATTCAGGACACTAGGGGTTGCAACGTTGCAACTACGTTGCTTCGCCTCAAGCACGAGGACCGGTGGAGCCTGCGGTCAGATTCCCAGTTCGCGGTCGAGCAGATCGATGCGTGCGCTGACTTGCCCGTAGAGCGCGGAATCACTGCTCAGGGTGGCCCGATACGCCTCCCACGCGATCACGTCCGAGCGACCGTGAATGGACGATGTCCACTGCGCCAGCAGCACCGGATCTCCGAGTCGGAGCAATGCAGCCTGCATCCGGGACCGCAGTTCCTCGCGGATCTCCTCGATGCCGGGCGCGGACGATCCCGGTAGCACCGGGCCCGAATAGATGCGCAGAGCAGCGTCGACGTCGCCGCGGTCGAGGGCGCGCCGAATGTCGCCGACGTCCGAGGTCAGCTCGCCGACCAGACGGTAGGGCCGCGACGCCAGGCCTGCGGTCCCGAATGCCTTACGCAGCCTCGACATCTCGGCGCGGATCGTCACCGAGTCCAGCTCCTGCTCGTCGAGCAGCACGGCGAGGTGATCGGAGCTCAGTCCTTCGGGATGCTCACCGAGCAGAAGCAGGATCTCCGCGTGTCGCTGAGAGAGCGGTATCCGACCGGAACCGCGCACCACTCCCGGCCGTCCCGATCCGAGAACCTCGAGCCGAGGAGCTGTGTCGCCCAGAGATTTCGGAGAATTCATCAGATGCAGGCGTAGCTCGGATTCAGCGGCGGCGACGGTGGCACGCACCAGCGAGAGCACCTCGGGCACCGCAACGCGCGGGCCACCGGTGATATCGATGGCTCCCAGAATATGGCCACTGGTGGGGTGATGAACCGGTGCCGCCGAGCAACTCCACTCGTGCACCGACCGGGAAAAGTGCTCGGACGCGAAGATCTGCACACTGTGGTCGACCGCCAGAGCGGTACCGGGAGCGTTGGTGCCCTTGCTCTCCTCGCTCCAATCGACCCCCTCGGCGAAGTCCATCGTCGACGCTCGGTCCTTGGCCGCAGAATCACCCTCGACCCACAGCAGCCGCCCCTCGGCATCGGAGATGGCGACGAGCAAACCGGTGTCCGACGCGTCCTCGACCAGCAGCTTGCGGATGACCGGACGGATGATGGCCATCGGATGCCCGTTGCGGTAGCGCTCGAGATCCGGCCCGGTCAAGGCAGGAGTGTCGTTGCCACCGTCGGGATCGACGCCCTTCGTCCGACTGCGCATCCAGGAATCGAGCACGACGGACCTGACCGTCGAGCCGTGGGTGCGAATATCGTCGACGAAAGATTGATGGGCACTGGACATCTGGCGCGCGAGCACAGCGATGTCCTCACCGGGTCGCACTGCGACCCAGGGGTTGCCACCACTGTCCGATCGGCTTGCCATTCGACGCTTCCTCCGTGACCTGTCCACATCGTTGTAACCCAGCTCACAAGCAAGGATACAGCCGTGGCCGACGCGTGCGGCCGTGGCCGGTCGCGCCGACCCCGAGTGCCTACTTCTTCTTGACGGCCGAGGTGATGATGTCGTTGCTGGTGTCACCACTCGACTTGGCCCGCTTGTCCGCGCGCTTGTCCTTGAGAGATTTGCCGGATTTCTTGGTCATCGTGTTGCGGGGCGATTTGTCCGACATGGCAGTAACCCATCTATCGGGGAACCTGAACGGTCCCCAGACCACGAACGCTACGCCTCGACACCCCTACCGTGGTCCTCAACAGTCATGAGTCATTCCGCCGGCTCCACTCCCATCATGACAGCGGCACGCTCGGCGAACATGATCGCCGTCGCATGCGGGCCCCGGCTGGGCACCACCGGAAACGCCGAGGTGTCGACGACGAAGACACCGTCCACCCCGCGCACCCGGCAATGTTCGTCGAGCACCGACCCCGGATCCGACTCCGGTCCCATCCGGGCGCTTCCGGACAGGTGCAGCGACGTACCGAGTGCCGCGAGGGGGTCGTCGATAGCGGGGACTTCGACACTGCTGGCCATGGACGACGATGCGAGCAGTTCTCGCGCCAGTTCGACGCCACCTCGCATCGCCCGCCGGTCGCTCTCCGATTCGAGATAGCGGTATCTCACGTCCGGGGCCTCGAACGGATCCGTGCTGCGCAGCGCGATGCTCCCTCGTGCGGTCGAGCGCATGAGGCCGACACCGAACACGTGCGGCCCACGCGGCAGACCGGAGATCAGTTGATCGAATCTCCTCGTGTACGGCCTGATCTCCACGTCGCCCGCATGCAGCACGGCTTCCAGCGCAGGAGATGCCGTCGAGAATTCCTTCGTCGTGACGACGGGAACGGCAACCTCGGGATGGTCACTGAAACCGTGGCCGACTCCCGGACTGTCGGCAACCACCGGAATACCGAGCGCAGCAGAGTCTTCGAAGGGCCCGATGCCGGATCGAAGCAGCAACGCAGGGGTGTGCACCGCGCCGGCCGAGACGACAACGGTGTCGGACTCGACGACAGTGCGTACACCGTCGACGATGATCTCGACCCCGATCACCCTGCTTCCCTTGAACATCAACGACGCCACCGTCGTATTGCCTTGTACCCGTAGATTCTTTCGGCCGATGGCCGGGAAAAGATATGCCAGAGCCGCACTTACGCGGACCCCATCGCGAATATTCGACGGAACGGCACCCACTCCCCCCACGGCCGCGTCGGGAGCGTTCAGGTCCTCGTGGAATCGAAAACCCGCGCTCTGCGCGGCCTGCACGAACGATGCCGTCAGAGGATGTCGATCCTGCTCGGGGGTGCGCGAGACCGGCATCGGCCCGCGGGAACCGTGCCACCGATCGATCGCTCCGGCATCGAGATCGGTTTCGGAGCCGATGTAGAACGGCAGCACCTGATCGAACGACCACAACGACTGCGGCCAGGCGTCGAAGTCACCCGGCGTGGCTCGGACGAAGTAGCCGCCGTTCACTGCGCCGGAGCCTCCCAGCACCCGGCCTCGCGCGATCGTCCGAGAGACACCCGCCGCGAGTTCGGCCGCATAGGTTCCCACCCATTCGCTGCCGGGGCCGATGGGAAGCGTCGACGCGTCGAGCAAGACCGCCGGAACATCGGCGACGCCGGAGAACGCCGGTCCGGCTTCGAGCAACAGCACCGACCGATCGGGATTCTCGCTGAGCCGCGACGCGAGAACACATCCGCAGGAGCCACCTCCGACGACGATGACGTCGGCGAACTCGACCGGGTTCACACCGTCGACGGAGCCGACCGGGCTCGCACCACGTCAGCCGTCGAGGCGAGGCTTGAGGGCCTCGACGCTGCGAGCGGACAGTGCGCCGCGCCACAGCCCCGCTCCATACGCGACGTCGTCGGCTCGCTTGTAGAAGGCATAACGCACAGGATCGAGGCCGCCGAGCTCACGATGCTTGTACCAATCCGAGAATGCCTCTGCCACAGCCAATCCCAACGCAATTCGACGAATTCGACTCGACAGCAGCACGGCGAGCAGGGTGATCGGCCAATAATGTCGACACAGGGCCGACGCCAATTGCCACAACCCCGCCACGAAACCCTCCGCGGCGAGAATGGCCGCGATCCGCGTGGGCTGATCCAGACCGACGAACATCTTGCGCAGACGAACGATCGTCACGCCGAGTGTGGCGGCGGCTCCGACAAGTCCGATCCGCGTCAGACTCGCGGCGAGCAGACACGCGACCAACGTCCACGGAGACATCGCGATCGGCGGCACCATTCCCGGATGACGTGCCGACAACGGTGTGGCACCGGTCCCGTAGAACAGCTTGCGGGAGAACCACTCGACAAAGGTGACACGATGCTCGTGCGCGACGTGGGCGACGGGTTCGTAGCGCAGCCGCCACCCCGCTTCCTGCAATCGCCAGCACAGGTCCACGTCCTCGGCCACGTGCATCGACTCGTCGAATCCGTCGCAGTCCATCGCCACCGACCGGCGCATCAACATCGCGGCGCTGGGGACGTACGACACCGAGCTGCCTGCCCGTACTGCCGCTTCCTTGCGGCCCAGGTCGAGCGACGAGCGGGCGTGTTCGTACCTGGCCAGCGCGCTGCCCTCGGGCTCGAGCGCGACGATGCGGGGGGCCACCAGGGCGACCGCCGGATCCGAGAAGTGACCGAGCATCACCTCCAGCCACCCCTTGCGCGGGACGACGTCCGAATCCAGGAACGCTACGAAATCTGTTGTGGCACATCGCAAGCCAGTGTTCCGCGCCGCAGCAGGTCCGCGCGAGCGCTCGTGCCGCAGCACCGTCACGCTGCCCACACTCCACGATATCCGCGGTACTGCGACCGGGACGTCCGACCCGTCGTCGACGATGATGACGTGCAGACCGTGGAGTGCCGCGATCAAGCGCTCCAACCCCGCCTCGTTGTTCTTGAGCGGTACGACGACGGTGACATCACACGGCGACGGGATCGACATCGGGCGCGGGTTCCCGACTCCCGAGTCGAGCAATTTGCGAGCAACAAGAGCGGACTGGGAGTCGGTCACTTCGATGAATCCGTCGCCGATCATCGCCGCAGCGGTCGGCGCGAGCTTGAGCATGCGGGTCGGTGAACCACCGATCAGGACGCGCCCTTCGGAGAATGTGCGTACGCGTGGATCGACTCGCACCCCGAAGCCATCAGGCAACCGACCTTCACCCATCAGGAGATCGTAAGCGGACAAGCCGCCGGAGTGTCGGCCACCCGGGAAATAGGACGGAACATACCTGCGCCCCGTTTCACGGGACTCCTCGTCAGGTCCCCCAGCAGGCGTTTCAGCGTGTTCGGTCATGCGATCACACCGTGCTCGGAGGGACTCCATCTGCGCACCGCATCGTCGGCGCGGGCGCTGAGGGCTTCGAACAGAGCCCTGCCCTCCTCCGAATCGGCCCCGGTGGGATCGCCGAGCACGCCGTTGGCAATGATCGGTGCCAATCCACCGTCGCGAAGTGCCGGCAGCAGGGCGGCGATGTCGGTCACATTTCCCACCTGCGCCTTGGTCATGTCCACCACCTCGGGCGAAAGGTGCAGTAGCAACGACGTTTCGGTCCGTCCGGCGTGAGCATCTGCTCCGGGTATCGCGCACGGGAACCACACGACATCGCGTCCCTCGTACCGGAGCAGCAGCACTGCGGACCGCACCGTGGGCCCGTTTCCGCCGTGCCCGTTGACGAACACCACCCGCTCGGCCCACCGGCAGGCGGAGCGTCCGTACTCCACCAGGAGTGTTTCGAGCGCAGCGGCACCGATCGAGACGGTGCCGGGAAATCCCTCGTGCTCGCCACTGGCACCGTACGCGATCGCGGGGGCCACGACTGCGTCCGGAATGGTTCGCGCCACGGCGTCGGCGATACGGGTGTCGGTGTCGAGGGGAAGGTGCGGTCCGTGCTGCTCTATCGAACCGACCGGCACGACGAGGGTCCTCGACCCGTCGACGTCCGGCCAGTACTGCGCACCGAGTGGGTCCGTGGCCATGGATGCAGATGCTATCGGATGGAACGAAGCCGTCACGCCGCCGAAACACACGGGCGTTAATCTTCGATTCGTGCCACCCCGTCGTCGGTCCATATTGCTCTCGCAATTGTCGATATCGGCACCCGGCGGCCCACAGCCGTCGATTCTGCGCGAATTGCGTCGGGTAATTCTCGCCGGCGACGCTCCACCGAATACCCCTATTCCACTCAACGAAGTGGCGGAACTGTTCGGGGTGAGCCGAATACCGGTGCGCGAGTCGCTCAAGACGCTGATCGGCGAGGGATTGGTCGATCATCGGCCGAATCTGGGCTACACGGTCGCCCAATTGACAGCGGCTGAACTACGCGAAATGTACATCGTCCGCGAGGTTCTGGAGACGGCGGCGCTTCCGATCGCCGTCGAACTCGCCACCGATGCCGACCGCGAGCACATCATCGAGATCAATCGGCAACTCGAAGCGTCACTGGCTCGG
The DNA here is from genome assembly GCF_040702765.1 of Rhodococcus sp. NPDC076796. Classification (NCBI taxonomy): domain Bacteria; kingdom Bacillati; phylum Actinomycetota; class Actinomycetes; order Mycobacteriales; family Nocardiaceae; genus Rhodococcus; species Rhodococcus sp. NPDC076796. The sequence continues at coordinate 28,594 of NZ_JBFBMS010000001.1, forward strand.
GACGACTCGCGGGAGTATCACCGACTCTCACGTGAATTCCACCTGTCCCTGACGCGGCCGTCTCGGATGCACCGGTTGCTGCACATGCTCGAATCTGCCTGGAACATCACCGAACCCGTGCAACCCATGGTGCATGTCGCCGGGTCCGACAGGGCGTCACTGCACAGCGACCATGCCGACATGCTCACGGCCTTCCTGGACGGTGATTCCGCCGGACTGCTCAGCGCAGCACAACATCACCACACGCGTCTCAATTCGGTCATTTCGACACTGTCGAACGACCACGGATTGTTTGCCGACCCGCCGTCGGAATAGACGTCATAAGGCGCTACGAAAGATGCGGGAGTGGAGCCTGCAGGAATGACCCGAAAGATACGGGAGTGGAGCCTGCAGCAATGACCCGAAAGATATATCGCTCGCGTCACGAGTGCGCAACACTTCACCGCTAACTTTTCCTCATTCACTCGTTCACCTCCTTCGTTCGTCTCATACGCCATGCCGTCAGGAGCATCGATGACAGATACAGCGCACGGTCCCGCTCAATCGGGAGATCTCGTGGAAGCCGCGGGGCACCCCGTCGGTGGTGGACTGATCAAGGACACCTATGACCCGCGGCTGACCAACGAGGACCTCGCTCCGCTGAAGAAGCAGACGTGGACCTCGTACAACCTGTTCGCCTTCTGGATGTCCGACGTGCACTCGGTCGGCGGCTACGTGACCGCGGGCAGCCTGTTCGCGCTCGGGTTGGCCAGTTGGCAGGTGCTGATCGCGTTGCTCGTCGGCATCACGATCGTCTACTTCTTCTGCAACCTCGTCGCCAAGCCGAGCCAGGTGACGGGGGTTCCGTATCCGGTCATCTGTCGCAGCGTGTTCGGGGTGCTGGGTGCCAACATTCCGGCGATCATCCGTGGTTTGATCGCGGTGGCCTGGTACGGCATTCAGACGTTCTTGGCTTCGGCTGCCCTCGACATCGTGCTGATCAAATTGTTCCCGTCGCTGGCTCCGTACGCCGTCACCGCCGACTACGGTTTCGCCGGACTCTCGTTGCTCGGTTGGGCGAGCTTCCTCTTCCTCTGGGTCGTCCAGGCTGCGGTGTTCTGGCGCGGGATGGAATCGATCCGCAAGTTCATCGACTTCTGCGGCCCGGCCGTCTACGTCGTCATGTTCATGCTGTGCGGGTACCTCATCTGGAAAGCCGGTTGGGGCGCAATCGATCTCACCCTCGGCGAGGTCGAGTACACCGGCTTCAGCGCCGTACCCGTCATGCTGGGAGCCATTGCTCTCGTCGTCTCGTACTTCTCCGGCCCGATGCTCAACTTCGGTGACTTCTCTCGCTACGGCAAGTCCTACGCCGCGGTGAAGAAGGGCAACTTCCTCGGACTGCCCATCAACTTCCTGGTGTTCTCCATCCTCGTCGTCGTCACCGCATCGCTTACTCTTCCGGTGTTCGGCGAGCTGATCACCGACCCCGTCGAGACGGTCGCCCGCATCGACAGCACCTTCGCCATCGTCCTCGGTGCCCTCACCTTCGCCATCGCGACGGTCGGCATCAACATCGTCGCCAACTTCATCGCTCCGGCATTCGACTTCTCCAACGTCAGCCCGCAACGCATCAGCTGGCGCGCCGGTGGCATGATCGCCGCAGTCGGTTCGGTACTGATCACCCCGTGGAACCTGTACAACAACCCCGAGGTGATTCACCTGACGCTCGAGACGCTGGGCGCGTTCATCGGGCCGCTGTTCGGAATCCTGATCGCCGACTACTACCTGATCCGTAAGCAGCATGTGGCGGTCGACGAACTCTTCTCGATGTCCAAGACCGGCCTGTACTGGTACTCGAAGGGCTACAACCCGGCGGCGGTGTACGCGACCGTCGCGGGTGCAGCGGTGGCGATGTTCACCGTGCTGTTCAACGGAGCCGTCGACGGACTGGAGATCGCAGGTATGTCCACCGCGTCCAAGTACAGCTGGTTCATCGGCTGCGGCATCGGATTCGTCTCGTACTACTTCCTCGCGACGCGAACCAAGCTGGCCGTCACCAACTTCGACGTTCCAGCGAAGGCATAGGATTTCTTCCGTGCTCATCAAGGTCATCAATCCGAACACCACCAGTTCGATGACCGCAACGATCGGTGACTGTGCCCGGGCCGTGGTCGGCCCGGGCACGGTCGTCGACGCGGTCAGCCCTGCGATGGGGCCCGTTTCGATCGAGAGCCACGTCGACGAAGCGCTCAGCGTCCCAGGCATTCTCGCCGAGATCGCCCGTGGCGAGGCCGCGGGGGTCGACGGTTACGTCATCGCCTGCTTCGGAGATCCCGGCATCGACGCAGCCCGCGAGCTGGCGGCCGGGCCGGTCATCGGCATCGCCGAGGCAGCCATGCACGCCGCGAGCTTCCTGGGCCGAGGATTCAGCGTCGTCACCACACTCGGACGCACCATCGGTCGTGCCCAGGATCTGGCGAACCACTACGGCTTCGGACGCCACTGCCTCGGCATCCATGCGTGCGAGCTGCCGGTCCTCGATCTCGAGACCGACCCCGATGCCCGCAAGATCGTCACCGAGGCATGTCGCGTCGCCGTCGAGACGGACGGCAGCGATGCCGTCGTACTCGGTTGCGCAGGCATGGCGGATCTGTGCCAACACATTTCGGCCGAGATCGGAGTACCTGTGGTCGACGGTGTGGCCGCGGGAACCCTGTTCGTGCAGTCCCTGGTCTCGCTGGGACTGGCGACCGGAAAGCGGGGCGAATTCGCCTCCCCGCCACCCAAGCTCTACACCGGGATGCTCGAGGGTTTCAGCCGCGGGTGACTGCTAACGCGAACGAGTGAGCGACGCAGGACGCGACGATCGCGATGAGAGCAGACAGTGTCGGGGGGACTCTCGGAGACCTGTCGGTCATGGTGTCAGTAGACCATCTCCCACTCGATCAGTTCTCGCACAACTGCCGGTAAGGAACGCCGGGTAAGTACTGGGCCCATTCGGCTTCGGTCACCACCGACCCCCCGGATTCGCACAGATGGGTACGAACCTCGTCGGGGTCGGTCCGCCAGATGCGGACGTCGCGGGCCGTGCCACCGCCGAACAGCACTCGCCCGTCCGCGGCGAACACCACCGTGTAGACACGCTGGCCGTACGCGGCGAGGGCGGCGTACTGCTCGGGCGCGGCACGATCACCGACATTCCACAGCCAGGCCGTCGAACCGCCGTCGCCTGCGGCCAACTGCATACCGGACCGATCGAACGCGAGCGACCAGATCGGGTTGGAGGGCCCGACGAGGCGAGCCAAATGCTCCGGTGCGGCAGAATTTTCCATGTCCCACAGTCGAATCGAGCGATCCGCGCTACCCGCGGCGAGAGTTCGCCCATCCGGTGAGATGGCCAAGGCCTGGACGGCGCTTCCGAAACCGCCGAGTGTGGTCGATCGACGCGGATCGGTGGGGTCGCCGATGTCCCACAACTCGACCACACCGCCGACACTAGCGACGGCGAGTACCGAACCGTCGGGAGACACCACCATTGCCGACGGATAATTTCCCGCCACCAGGGTCGACAACGCACGCGGGGCCGCAGGATCCGCCAGCGACCACAACGACACGTCGCTCGAGTTCTGGCCCGACACGAGGAGCATTCGGCCGGAGCGATCGAACGCCACCACCGCAGTCAGACTGCTCGTTGCCGTCCGGATGGCACCGAGCGCTGTCGGTTTGTCGAGATCGGTTGTGTCCCATAGCTGAAATCCACCGGTAGAGGTGCCCGCTGCAGCACGGGTGCCGTCGGCGGTCAATGCCACGGCACCTGTCTGCTCCAGACCGTCACCCATCACCAACGGCGGCGACGCCACCGGATGCTCCACGTCCGCGACGTCCCACAGGACCGTGCCGGCGGCATTGCGACCGGCACCGACCAGCAGTCGGGTGCCCGACGCGTCGGTGGCGTTCTGAAACACGGTGTCACCGGCATCGGGGAGGACCGGTCCGGGAATCGGCCAGATCCGGGTGATTCCATCACCGCTCGCAGTCACGATCGACGAGCGATCCGGCGAGAACGCGAGTGAACCGACCGCGATCGGCCCGGGAAGCGTCAGCTGCAGCGTTCCCGAATCCGCATTCCACACCTTCGTGGAGTTGTCCGAACTCACCGCAGCGATCAATGCCCCGTCCCGACTGAACGCCACATCGTTGACGTAGCTGGTGAACCCCGTCAGCGCCGGCAGTGAAGTAAGCCCGCCGGTGGCATCGACGGCCCACCGCAGAACCTCACGACCGGTGGTACCCGCGATCAACGTCGTACCGTCGGGCGAAAATGCCAACTGCCGCCAGGTGTAGGTCGACCCGTCGGAAGGAATGTCGATGAGTGGAACGGCCTGTGCTACCGAGATGCCGGCGAGCCGGGTCGCGTCCCACAATCGCATCGCGCGGCCTGCACCGGCCGTCACAAGGAACCGACCATCCGGGCTGAACTCCGTTGCCGAGGGCGAACCGGGTTGGGAGAGTTCACCGATCGTGCGCGGCAGGGTGGGCTCTGCAACGTCGAGGAGGGGCAAGCCCTCGCCCTCGGTGCCGACGAGCAGGAACCGGCCGTCGGGCGAGAAGGACAGGCTCTGCACGCCGGTGACATCCATGTCCGACAACATCACCGGTGTCGCCGGATCCGACACGTCCCACAGCTCGACGCCGAAATAGCCGCCCACTGCGAGAAATCGACCGCGCGGATCGAACGTCAGAACGAGTGAATCCCGCGAGACGATCTCACCGAGCCGAGTGTGGCCATCGGTGAGAGACCAGATTCGGACGTGCCCGTCGGAACCGGCGGTTGCAACAATGCTTCCGCTCGGGTCGACCGCGGTCACGGACTCACCCTCGACGCCGAGCAGCCGCACCGGCGCATGGATCGCCGACGAATCGAGCAGCGCCGATCGCGCCTCCGACGTTCGGTCCACCTCGTACGATGCCAACGCGAGGTACGCGGCCAGACCGGGGTCCTGAGTTCGCAATTGCTTTGCAACACCGGCAATCTGACGGGAGACGGCCTCCGCCTCTGCGTGCTCGGCGTCGTCGCGCCTCGTGTTCGCGTCCGATCTGGCGACGAATGCCGTCACCGCCAGAGTCACCGCCAGTACGGTCAGAAGTGCGAGTGCGGTAACGAGCGTTTCGAGGGTTCGTCGTCGACGTCGGTCGTTTCGGTTCTGTTCCTCGACTCGATACGCGCTTGCTTCGAGGTAGAGCCTCTCGACGGAATTGAGATCTCGCCGCCGCACCGGACCGACGGCTTCCTGTACCGACGTCAGCCTCGACTCCGGCAGCAGCGAGCCTTCATCGCGGTCGTTGTTCTCCCACAGTTCGGCCGCCTGAGTGAGCCGACGGTGTTCGACCAGCCACTGACGATCGTCGTCGAGCCACTCGTGCAGCCGCTTCCATGCCGTGAGCAACGCCTCGTGTGTCATTTGGACCGTCTCTTCTTCTACGGTCAGCAGTCTGCGCGCGGCAAAGCGTTCGATGACGACATCGACGTCGGTGACCACGTCTTCGTCTTCGTCTCCGTTGAACAACTCGACACGATCGACGCGGCGACGAGTGACCACATCGTCGTCGAGATTGACCAGACGCATGAAGATGCGGCGAGCTTCGCGCTGCTGTTCGGAAGTCAAGGCGCAGAACACTTCCTCGGCACTCTGGCCCACCGCTCCGCCGATGCCGCCGGTTGCGAGATAGTCCGCGACGGTCAGCGTTCTCCCGCTGGAGACCTGCCACGTGCTCAGCAGTGCGTGAGAGAGCAGGGGCAGGGCACCGGAGTCGTGGTCGAACTGCGATCCACGCGGACCCAACTCACCGACCAGAACCTGCACGAGGGCATCGTCGACGGTCACACCCGCCTTCGCAGCAGGCGAGGTGATGACTTCCCGCAACTGCGATTCGGTGAGCCGGCCGACGACAATCGGGTTGTCGGACAGCCCGGACAGCAGAGCGTCCTCCGATACGGCGTTCTGATAGAAGTCGGCCCGTAGGCCGACAACGAGGGCCGATCCGGAATTGGGCAGTGCCGCCGCTGCACCGAGAAAGCTCTCGCGTTCCTCCACAGTCGCCAGCGTCCACAACTCCTCGGCCTGATCCAGAACAACGACGGAACCCGGCTCGAGCGACGCTGTTCGCGCCGGGAAGACGCGAATATCGCCGATGCCCGCACAGATGTCCGAACCGGCGAACCTCGGTGCCAGGCCGGCCCGCAGCAGCGAGGACTTACCCGAACCCGACGCACCGACGACGAAAACGATGCCTCCACCGGAGTCGAGGGCTTCGCGGACGCGCGCGCTCAGGCGCTCGGTCACATCCTCGCGTCCGAAGAACCATTCGGCATCGGCGAACTCGAACGCTTCCAGTCCCTTGTAGGGCGGGTCGCCCTTCACCGGGTCGACGGTGCGCCTGCCCGAAACGGACCGCACTCTGGACACCGCATCCCACCACCGCGCACGCTCGTCCTCGTCGTCCACTCCGCAGGCGATGAGTACGGCCGAGAACATTTCGGCGCTGGCTTTGGTCGGAACATGGTGACCGGAGAACCAACCGCTGATCGTGCCGTGCAGGCCACCGGAGCGCTGGACGACATCGCGGACCGTGGCACCTGCCTGGATCCTGATCGCACGCAGCCCCGCCGCGAATTCGGAGCGGTCCGAAATCGACGAGGGATCCGGGCGATCGGAGGTCATGAGCGAGAACTATAGAGCCGGGAATTCGAGCGTAGACGCACTCGAGGGTCCCGCTGAGCAGCAGAAACAGTAAATTGATGCGTTTGAATGACGCTCGTATCGAGCTCGATGCCATCTGTATTGACCTTGTACTGACTTCCTCGTACAGCTGGAACAGCGGCGAAATTCCTTCGAGGATGGACGTTGTGGTCGGGGGTAGGCAGATACACGAGGGGGTAAATTTTCGTGCTCGAACAGACGTCGGTGTCGGCGGTGCGTCACCCGTTCCGGAGGCCGAGACAGTCAGCACCCGTTGCACTCCCCGCACCGACCGAAGCTCACCGCGCCAAGCCTGCGCTGAGCGCGCGCGAGATCGAGGTCATGATCGCCTGGTTCGCCTCCGACTCGAAAACGGTCGCGGCACGGTCCGTCTACATTTCGGTGGGGACGATCAACACGCACATCACCCGTGTCCGACAGAAGTACGCGGCAGTGGGCCGCAACGCGCCGACGAAGGCCGCTCTGTTCGCACGCGCGCTACAGGATGGTCACACTCACCTGTCCGAGTGGTGACCACCGATTCGACTACCCCTCGCGGGAGGCCGGGCGCGAATCAGCTCCTCGGATATGAATTTCCTACTCCGATCGGCGTCGGGTATACCGAACCGGGGAGCTGATTCGCTCGGGTGAAGTCGGGTGGTACGACGACATCGGATGGTTCGAGCGTGTGCACCGATGCATGCCCGAGACCGAGCACCGCGGAGTCGAGGCCGCCGCGCAGGATGTCGAGTACGTTCTCGACGCCTGCCTGACCGTTGGCCGCCAAACCCCACAGATATGCCCGGCCGATCAGGACGGCCCGTGCACCCAGGGCCAACGCCTTCGCCACATCACTGCCACGCCGGATACCGCCGTCGAGGGTGATCTCGACCTTGTCCCCCACCGCCTCGGCGATCGACGGCAACACCCGGATCGACGCCGGCGAACCGTCGAGATTGTTGCCGCCATGATTGGACACCGAGATCGCCGTGACACCCGCGTCCACAGCACGCAACGCGTCGTCGACACGCGAAATCCCCTTGAGCATGAAAGGACCGCCCCACTGCTTGCGTAGCCAGGCGATGTCCTCCCAGGACGGCAGCGGCGTGGACTTCCACTCGCGGTACGCGGCGAAGAATGTCGGCGCAGGCTTTCCGGGCGGAGCGAGATTGGGTGCGGTCAGATCGGGGATTGTGCCCGACCGCGCCCACTGGGCCAGCCATCGCGGCCGGGCCAGTACCTCGGGAGCCAACCGCATCATCGCCTGCAGATCGAGCCGTTCGGGAATCACCGGACTCCCCCAGTCCCGGCCCTCGGAGAACGACCAGTCCATCGTCAGAATCAACCCGACAGCACCCGCAGCGCGTGCACGATCGAGCATGTGCAGCAACAACTCTCGTGAACCGACCCAGTGCAACTGAAAGAACGTCTGCGGGTTGGCGGCGACAACCTCCTCGATCGGTCTGCTCGCGAACAACGACACACCCATCGACATCCCCCGCGCCGCCGCCGCCCTGGCGACGGCGACCTCACCATCGGGGTGCACCGCTTGCACACCCGTCGGCGAGATCATCACCGGAAACGACAGCGGTTGACCCATCAGCGTCGTCGACAACTCACGAGTGTCCGACAGCCCCGCCACATGCGGAGCGAACCCGAGTTCAGCGAACGCGGCGGTGTTGTCCCCAGCGGTCAGACCGCGTTCCGATCCCGCCACCAGCGCAGAGTGGACGGACCTGGGAAGCCGCTTGCGCGCACGCCGCTCCGCCTCGGCAACGCTCTCGAACCACCCCGACCCGGTGAACACGTCCTCTAGACGCCGAGCCTGCGGTCGAACCCGGCGGGCATCACCACATCCGACGGCGAGAGATCGTGCACCGAGGTGTGGCCGAGCCCGAGGACCGCGGAATCGACTCCGCCGCGCAGAATGTCGAGCACGTTCTCCACACCTGCCTGACCACCCGCCGACAGGCCCCACAAATACGCCCGCCCGATCAGCACCGCTCGCGCACCGAGTGCGAGTGCTTTCACCACGTCGCTGCCGCGGCGAATTCCACCGTCGAGGGTGATCTCGATCTGATCGCCGACGGCCTCGGCGATCGCGGGTAGCGCTCTGATCGGTGCCGGTGTGCCGTCGAGATTGTTGCCTCCGTGATTGGAGACCGAGATCGCCGTGCAGCCGGCGTCGACAGCCCGCTTGGCGTCGTCGACGCGCATCACGCCCTTGAGCATGAACGGCCCGCCCCACTGCTCACGCAGCCACTCCACGTCCTCCCACGTCGGCAACGGAGTACCCATCCACTCGCCGTACGCCCCGAAGAACGTCGGGGCCGGACCACCCGTGGGCGGGGTCAGGTTCGGGGTCGTCAGATCGGGAATTTTGCCGGTCTTGGCGAACTCCCACAACCACTTCGGGCGCATGATGCCCTCGGGAGCGAATTGCACCATCGCTTTGAGGTCCATCTTCTCCGGAATCGACGGGCTACCCCAGTCGCGGCCGTTGGAGAACGACCAATCCAACGTCATGATCAGTCCGACAGCGCCCGCTGCGCGCGCCCGCTCCATCCGTTGCAGCAGGATCTCTCGTGACCCCACCCAATACATCTGGAAGAAAGTTTGCGGATTCGCTGCGGCGACCTCCTCGACGGACTTGCTCGCGAACGACGACAACCCGATCGGAATACCCCGCGCCGCAGCAGCTCTCGCGACAGCGACCTCACCGTCCGGGTGTACGGCCTGAACGCCGGTCGGGGAGATCATCACCGGGAACGACAGTGGTTGCCCCATCACCGTCGTCGACAGGTCACGCTTGTCCGACAGCCCGGCCACGTGCGGGGCGAAGCCGAGTTCACCGAACGCAGCCATATTGTCATCGATCGTCAGTCCGCGCTCCGAGCCTGCCACCAGAGCGGCGTACACGGACTTCGGTAGACGTTTCTTCGCACGCCGCTGCGCTTCGGCAACGGTCTCGAACCACGCACTCTTGGCCATAGCTTTGTTTCCTATTCCATTCCTGCGAGCGGGTTCTCGTCGCAGATCTTCGCCGGCGGGCGCATCATCAGCGTGAGCGGCACCGACTTTCGAGGGGTTTTGCGCTGACCGGTACGAGAATGATCGACACTGGACTTGGGGATCTCCCCTGCCGCTGCCAACGCCATTTCTCCGTTACCGATGACACATTCGGGATCCGGACCGTCCATAGGAAGCCCGGTGAAGAACTTCGCCGCCATGCACCCGCCGCGGCACGCATCGAAGTGGGCACACTTTGTGCACGCACCCGAGGTCTGCGGTGAGCGCAGATCCTGGAACAATTCCGATGTCTGCCAGACCGATTGGAACCCACCCATGCCGTCTTTGGCGTCACGAACGATGTTGCCTGCGAGGAAATTCTCATGAATGGCGAACGGGCATGCATACACGTCGCCGATCGGGTCGATCAGGCACACCACGCGCCCGGCACCACACAGGTTGAGCCCGGGCAGAGCGTCACCGAAGGCCGAGAGGTGGAAGAACGAATCGCCCGTCAACACGCCCTCGCCGTTGGCGACCAGCCAGTTGTACAGCTCGCGCTGCTGACCGGCCGTCGGGTGCAGATCGTCCCACACATCCGCGCCGCGACCCGACGGCCGAAGGCGCGTGATACGCAGTGTCGCAGCATATTTGTCGGCCAGAGCCTTGAAATCGTCGAGCTGACTCACGTTGTGTCGGGTGACGACGACAGAGATCTTCGCGTCCCGGAAGCCGGCTTCCTTCAGGTTCTCCAACGCCCGGCACGCCATGTCGAACGAACCCGGTCCACGGACCGCGTCGTTGACCTCGGCGGTTGCGCCGTCGATTGAGATCTGTACGTCGACATAGTCCGACGCCGCCAACCGCGCGGCGACCTTCTTGTCGATCTTGACCCCGTTGGTGGAGAACTTCACCCCCACCTGATGGGCCGTTGCATAGTCGACGAGCTCCCAGAAGTCCGATCGCACCGTCGGCTCACCGCCACCGATGTTGACGTAGAACACCTGCATCTTCTGCAGCTCGTCGATGATCGACTTGCACTGCTCGGTACTGAGTTCGCGAGGGTCACGGCGACCCGACGAGCTCAGGCAGTGCACACACGACAAATTGCAGGCGTAGGTCAGCTCCCACGTCAAACAGATGGGCGCGTCGAGTCCGAGTTCGAACTGATCGACCAATTTTCCTACCGGAGCTGGTCTTTCGAGCGTTGAAGTCATGGGAGCTGTCCTGTTCTACGGTGAGGAGACTTTACGTGCGGGTGATCATCTTGGAGTCGGCCAAGGTCACGAGCGCTCTGACGTACGGAGCCGATGCGGACTCGGTGATCCCCGCCGCCGCGATCGCCGAACGCATGTCCGGGTGGTCGGGAAACGACTGAATGATCGCCACGATCGTGCGGTTCTTCAGGAACGAGAGCTTGCGTGTCCCGAAGTGGTAGAGCAGCGCCCCGAACGATTCGGGACGCAGCGCCACCTGGGGATGCAGAGCCCACCGCGCATCCAGATCCACGGAGCCGAGATCGTGCGCTTCCTGCACTGCAGCAGTCATGATCAGTACACGCCGCACATGCCGTCGATCGACACTTCCTCGACCAGGGATTCTTCGACCAGATCGGATTCCACGACTGCTACGCCGGTCACGTCCGAATCATTCTTCTTCGACATTTCGTACCTCCAGGGTTGCCGTGCACCACAATCGGGATCGACAGTGGCTTGGATCACCACCATAATGGCACTGGGTGCAGAAAGACAGTGAACGAGAGGGAAATATGGCCAGAGTCGCGAAACCGTCCAGTCGGGTAGGTCGGCGCCCGTCCACAACGCGAGGGGAATTGAGCGATCTCGGGATCGAGCTGTTCGCATCGAAGGGCTTCGAGCAAACCAGCGTCGACGACATAGCCGACGCCGCAGGCATAGCTCGCCGTACGTTCTTCCGCTACTTCCCCTCCAAGAACGCAGTTCCCTGGGGCGACTTCGACACTCAGCTGGCAGCTTTGAGGGCACATCTGGACGGCTTGCCGGACGACATCGGTCTCGCCGATGGATTGAAGTCGGCGCTGTTGCAGTTCAACACCTTTCCTTCGGAAGAGGCCGCCGTTCACCGCGAACGCATGACACTGATCCTCGGAAATCCCGCGCTGCAGAGCTATTCGATGGTCATGTACGAGGGCTGGCGACAGGTGATCGCCGAATACGTGGCGGCACGAACCGATTCCGAACCTGGAGACCATTTTCCGCGAACTGTTGGCTGGATGGTCCTCGGTGTGGCAATCTCGGCGTACGAGCAGTGGCTCACCGACGACACGTTGGATCTCGCGGAACTCCTGACCGCGGGTATCACACCGCTCCACTCCGGCCTCGCTCCGACGTCGGGTGCATCGAGAAAACCACCGAAAGACCGATGAGATGACCGAATTGGATGCCCTGGCACCGAGTCCGGATGGAGTGTGGGCTCACGAGAATGTGGTGGTCCGGCACCTCCCCGGGCTCGAGTTCGACGCGGTCCGAACAGGGTCGACCGTGCAGGTGTGCCATGGCCTGACGTCGGCCGAGATCGGTGAGCGCCTCGTTCCCATCGTGACCGCACAGGCACGTCATGTGGGTCTGTCGCAGCGGGAATTCGAATTGGTGTTGGTCGGGATCGTCCGCACCACCGTCGCCGATCCGGTCGACGCCTGGGCCACCTATTACCGCAATTCGCTGGATGAGCTGCTGTTGGGCACCGCCGATTTCGCGCCCGTCCATGAACGCGCGGAGAACCTGATCGTCGGATCGGTGCTCGATATGGGGTCGTGTTTCGGCTTCTTTCCGCTACGACTGGCGATGAAGGGCCACTCGGTGACTGCGACGGACCTCTCCGCTGGCACCATGCGGTTGCTCGCCGTCGTGGCCCCACATCTCGGGATCACTCTCGACACCATCGTGTGCGACGCTGCGGATGTTCCAGTTGCAGACAGCAGCGTCGACACCGTCACGGCACTGCATCTGCTCGAGCACGTCGACGCCGAGACAGGCTCGCGCATAGTGGAAGAAGCTCTACGCATCGCGCGCAGCCGAGTCGTCGTTGCCGTGCCCTTCGAGACCGAGACCACCGCTTGCCACGGACACATCCGCACGTTCAACGCGCAGACATTGGTGGCATTGGGTCGGTCGACGGGCTCGAAATTCGAGACTTCGGAGCACCACGGCGGTTGGCTCGTGATCGACAAGACCTCGACGGCCCAGTTCGTCTGATCGGGCACTGCCACATCCGGGACCTCACATCGCCGCGTGAGTCCCCGCCCGAAACTGCGGCCCCACAATGGTATTGGTTACTGTTCCGAGCCGTTCGACCTGAACCTCGACGACGTCACCCGGCACCATGAGCCACGGGGGCGTTCGCGCGTAGCCGACTCCCGAGGGTGTACCCGTTGCCAACAGATCTCCGGGATTCAGGGTGAACGTGCGCGAGATGTGCGAGAGCGTCTCGCCGACCGAATAGATCATCCGGTCCGTCCGGGACGACTGGACGGTCGTGCCGTTGACTCGAGTCTCGATCTTCAGCCCCTCCCGCAGATCTCCCACCTCTGCGGCTGGGACGAGCGGGCCCAGAGGACCCGAACGATCACCGTTCTTTCCGAGAATCCACTGCGAGGTGAGCTTTTGAGCGCGACGCGCAGTGACGTCGTTGAAGACCGAGTAGCCGATGACGGCGGCCGAGGCTTCCTCCGCCGTCGCATCCACCAGCGTGCTCCCCACCCAGGCGACAACTTCACCCTCCCAGTCCAAGCCTTCCTCGTCGGGGGGTACCGGAATCTCGGTGCCGTCGACGGTCAGCGAGCTGGTCCAGCGAGCGAAAAGCGTGGGAAACGGCGGAAGTTCGAGATCTCGGAAAGACCCTTCAGCGACGTGGTCGGCATAGTTGAGACCGATACAGATCACGCGCGCACCGGGCAGCACGGGCGGCACCAACTTCACTTCGGCTACCGGAATGTCGCGTTCGGACTGCATCAGCATCGCCTCCCGGGGAGCGGCCCAGAACGACGACAACTCGCAGATCCTCGCGACGGAATCACCCGCTTCGGAGAGGCGTGCGACATCGATGTGGCCGTCGGGGAACTGCACACCGACGATACGTGAACTCATTGATTCCAGTTCCCTTCTCAGCTGACTCGGGACGAACGCCGGAGCTCGTATCGGGCGACCGCGTCGAGGGTACGAGCCCTCGTTTCGTTGGTGAACTGCTGGTACAACCCTCCCGCCGCTTCGGGTTCACCCAGCTCGAGTGCGGACAACATCGTCCGAAAGGCCGCTCCGTTGACCGAGCCGGGGGCATTGTCGTCTTCGGGCGGCGGATCGATCGCCATCAGAAGCACCCACAAGCGTTGCAGGTGAGGGAACAGGCGAGCGCTCACCCGAGCCAGCCACGGATTGCCGGTGGCGCCGATGACTCCGTCGAACAACACCGCAATCGTCGCCGCCGTGGCATCCACGGGATCGACGTCGGTTCCCAGCGGCTCACCGGCCGCCAAGCCTCGCAACAACGCCAGTGTCCGAGCGTCGACTCTGCCCGTGGCCGTCGCCCCGATCATGTACCCGATGTTCTCGAAGACGTCGAACAATGCTGCCGTGTCGTGGACCGAGATGTCGGCTACCTGATAACCGTTTCGAGGAACGACGTACAGGAGGTCGTCCGAAATCAGCCGGGTGACGGCCTCTCGGGTGGGAGTTCGACCGAATCCGGAAAGTTGTTGCAGCGTACTTTCGTTGAGCCACTGACCGGGCTCCACCCGCCACGTGACCAGCGCTCGGCGAAGGTTCACGTATGCCGACTGCGCATGGGGAACCGGAACCGAATCCGCCCGCCCTGACGGAAGTCCCGACGTACCGACGGACATGCTCACCCTCTCGCTCGCTCGCTCGACTGGCTCCGATGTGGGCCACCGACGTTCGGGACACCATCTTCCACCTGTGGAAAAAAATCTTAACCGGAATTGCCGAAACCTTGCGATATCTAGATATATCACGATATACCTGTGGGACGGAGCGAAGGAGTTTCACATGAGCGTCAACGTCGACGTTGCGATTGTCGGATTCGGACCGGGAGGAGAGGTGCTGGCGTCACTGCTCGGGCAGGCCGGCCATCGGGTGGTGGTGTTCGACAAGTTTCCAGCACCCTACGGACTCCCCCGGATGAGCACCCTGGACGGCGAGATCGCGCGGCTGCTGCAGCACGCCGGCGACGCCGGGAGAGCGCTCGAGGGCTCCATCCCTCAACCTTTCGTTCGCCTGTTCGGCGCGGACGACAAACCCGCAGTGACATTCGATTGGTCACAAGAGCTGTGCGGGCACCCATTTCGGCTGAGCTTGCACCAACCCAACATCGAGTCGGCGATGCAGGACAAGGTCGCCGAGTGCGACAACGTCGATGTCCGTTGGGGTTCGGAGGTAGTCGCAATCGACGACCTCGGCGATCGCGTCCGTGTCACGGCCAGGTCGGTGGAAGGTGGCGAGGACGAACACGTCGAGGCGACTTGGGTGGTCGGCATGGACGGAGCGTCGAGCTTCGTGCGCACCGCAGTCGACCTACCCCTCAACGTCGTTCACACACACGACGATCAGTGGTACCTCACCGATTTCGACATTCTGGATCCCGACCTCGACCCTCCCGCAACCGAAATCCACATGCTGCCGCACGGTCCGTACTTCTGGGGACCGAACGGGGCACGTCGATGCCGAACCGACGTCCGGTTGATTCCCGGCCAGAATCCGGCCGACCTCGCCGACGAGGAACACGGGTACCGCTGGCTCGAAGAGCACCTCGGCATCTCTCGTGAACAGGTGCGGATCACCCGCCGAGTCCTCTACCGATTCCGATCGCAGTTCGCGACGTCCTATCGGCGTGGCCGAGTGCTCATCGGCGGCGACGCCGCCCATGCCATGACGCCCTACATGGCCCAGGGTTCGTGCTCGGCCATGCGAGACAGCGGAAACCTCGCCTGGAAGCTCGATTTGGTGCTCACCGGCCGAGCCGGCGACGCGCTTGTGGACACGTACGAAGAAGAACGGCTTTCCCACGTGATCCCCATCGTCGAGGGTTCGCTCGGCACCTGGGCGATGACGATCGAGGAGGACGAGGGCAAGGCCGCGGGCCGCGACGCCTTCCTTCGCTCGGGGCAGGCACCCGAGCGATCGGTGCCCGGGTTGACCACGGGAATTCTGCATCGCGAGTCCGACGGATCGATCGCCCTCCCGACCGGCGAGCTCTCACCCCAGGGCCGCATGCGTATCGGAGATCGTGAAGGCCTGCTCGACGACCTCCTCGGGGTCTACGGCTTTCAACTGATCAGCTCCGTACCCATCAGCGATGCTCTGACCGATGCGCAGCGATCCGCCGCCGAACGCTTGGGAGTGACTTTCGTCGTTCTCGGCGAGGGTGCCGGTCACGCCGCCGACCTCGACTCGACCTACACCACCTGGTTGGCCGGCGCAGGTGCCGTCGCCGCTCTGGTACGGCCGGACTTCTATGTCTTCGGTGTGGCCGACAGTGCCCCGGCCGCAACGTCCCTGCTCGACGAACTCGTCGAACAGGTCGGATCGACTGCCACTGTCGACGCCTGATCATCTGCGCCGGAACCACATTCAACCCGAGGAGACTGTCGTGACCACGACCATGTACACCGGAAACGCCGAACGACGAGCAGCCGACCGTTCGGCCATCATCGAGGTTCTGCACCGATACGCCAACAGAGCCGTCGAGAACGCCGATTTCGAGTCGATGGCCGAAACTCTCTTCACCGAGGACGGCGTCTTCGTGCTTCCCGACGGCCGAACCGTCCCGCGTACCGAAATTCACCAGATTCTCGGAGGAACCGGTCCCACCTTGATTCGGCACCACATCACCACGATCGACATCGAGTTCAACAGCGACGACGAGGCGTCGGCCGACAGCTTCTTCATGGCGCTCACCGATCTCGCACAACCCGACCACTGGGGCCGGTGGCACGACAGTCTTCGACGCCAGGACGACGGCCGTTGGCTACTGACCAGCAAGGAACCCATCGCCGACGGATTCGCCCCACACGGTTGGCTCGGATCGATTCTGCTGAAGAATCGCCCCGCTATGGAACCAGGTCGCAGCTGATGGTGTCGACACGATCGGTCGAGGTCACGTCCGGCCTCGTCTACTCCGAAGCCGACGGGCTGCCATTGCAGGCCGACCTTTACAGGCCCGATTCGGACGGCCCCGTTCCCGTCGTGGTCTATGTTCACGGAGGCGGCTTCGAGGTCGGATCTCGAAGCGATCGAGCGCGAGAACGGTTGGTGCCCTTCGCCACTCACGGCGTGGCAGTGCTATCCGTCGATTACCGACTGGCTCCGGCCGCCCACTTCCCCGCTCCCCTGCACGACGTCAGAAACGCCATCCGATGGATCAGGAACAACGGATCCGATCACGGACTCGACACCACCCGAATCGGCATCTGGGGTGCGTCTGCCGGGGCGCTCCTCAGTGCCGTGGCCGCGCTGCAGCCCGAGGTGAACGAACTCGGTGACGCATCGGTTCAGGCGGCCGCGCTGTGGTTCGGCGTGTACGACGTCGCGGCGGCGGGGGCCCGAAGCTGGTTGGAGGCGGCCGTCCTCCCGTCGTCTTTCGAGAAGGCGCTGCTCGGGGCACAGACACCGCAGTCGGATCTGGCGCGCGAGGCCAGCGCAATCGAATCGGTGTCCGCGGACGCTCCGCCGATTCTGTTGGCACACGGTGACCGGGACCAGATGGTGTCGATCGCCCAGTCGGCGGATCTGCACCGAGCGCTGGTGCGGGCCGGCGGCAGAACGACGTTCGTCACGGTCGGTGGCGCGGGGCACGAGGACGTTCGGTTCGAGACCCCCGCCCACCTTGCAATGACGGCTGCATTCTTCGAAACCGAACTGACACAACCCATGTGACCGAATTGGGTAAACCGAAGGAGTCAACGATGACTGCTACACCCACCCTGCCGACCGACGCCGGCAACGGTCCCGTCTTCGACGAGGCCGACCCGCAGTATCGAGGTGTCGCGCGGCACGAGTATCTGGCAACTCTGCGTGAAGGGCCGGTACCCATCGCGTGGGATATGTTCGGCCGCGCGCATCTGTTGCGCTACCACGATGTGCGGTCGGTGTTCCTCGATCCCGAGGGCGCCGTGAATGTCGGTGCAGGTCTTGCCATTGCACTCGGCGCTACGTCCGGCCCGCTGTTCGACTGGCAATCGCACGCGCTCATCGTGCAGAACCCACCCCGACACACAGCAATGCGCGGTGCCATCAGATCCATCAATGCCCGGCTTGCGCGTCGCCTGGCTCCGCTCATCGAGGAGCAGGCGCATCGTTTGGTCGACGAATTTCCGTCCGACGGCGTTGTCGACCTGGTACACGCCTTCTGCTTCACTCTGCCCGTGCGGGTCATCATGGGTCTGCTCGGACTACCCGAGTCCGACGAGGCGCAGATCGGCGAATGGTCGCCGCGGGCACTGCCGTCGCGTCCCGAAGGGGTACCGGACGCAGATCGGGTCAATGCCCTCTTCAGAGAGTACGCGGAGGCCCGTATCGAAGAACGCCGCTCTGCCCCACGTGACGACGATCTTCTGACCGATCTGATCCATGCCCAGGACAGGGGCGACATCACGCGCGACGAACTGTGGGCGACGGTGCAGACCCTCGTCCTCGCCGGACACGAGACGACGTCCGGAGCGCTCGCCACCGGTGTGCACGCGATGTTGACACACGAAAACCAATGGGAACAGCTGAGATCCGATCCGTCACTTGCCGAGGGCGCGGCCGAGGAGATGCTGCGATGGGATGCCGCGGCACCGGAGATGGGACGGGTACTGACGAGGGACTGGGAGATCGGTGACCGAACACTGCACGCAGGTACAGTTGTGGCACTGAACCTCACGTCCGCGAACCGCGACCCACGAGTCTTCGACAGGCCCGACGACTTCGACATCCGACGGTCCAATTCCAAGGAGCATCTGAGTTTCGGCGTCGGGATTCACCGCTGCACGGGTGCACCGGTGGCCCAGGTCGAGATGCCCATTGCCCTACGCGTTCTGGTCGAGCGGCTCGACCATCTGTCGTTGGCGGAGGAACCCACCTACGACCCTGGCTTCTTCAGGCAGTTCGACTCCCTGCGCGTGCATGTACGCACCGATCCTCGGCGCGCTCGGTGACCGCGGACATGGGGCGCCGAACGACGCAGCCCGACAACCTCGGTCCCGATCGCATCACGGACACGGTGCTCTCCCAGATCCGCGCCGAAGACCCGAGGACGGGCACGCTGGCTGCATCACTGATCACGCACGTCCACGACTTCATCCGCGAGAACAACGTCACGTGGGACGAGTGGATGACCGGTCTGGACTTCCTCGCCCGCGTCGGGCAATGGACGACCGAGTCTCGCAACGAGGCAATACTCATGTCGGACACCTCGGGTAGCTCGACGCTCGTCGATGCACTCAACAACGTCGGTCCGCCGAACATGACGCCGACGACGGTGGAGGGCCCCTTCCACTCCGTCGCACCGCCGCGAGACATGGGCGACGTCATCGCGACGCCGGAGCAATGGGCGCGTGGCGACTGGACATTCATGCACGGCCGCGTACTCGACACCGACGGAGCGCCCTTGCCCGGTGCCACCATCGACATCTGGCAGGCCGACCAGAGCGGCCTCTACGACGTCCAGGACGAGCACATGCAGCCCGGGGACCTGCGAGCCCTCCTCACCACCGACGAGGACGGGCGGTACTGGTTCCGAACGGTCAAGCCCTGCAGCTATCCGGTTCCGACCGACGGCCCGGGTGGTGAGTGGTTGCGGGCCACCGGTCGACAACCCATGCGGCCGGCCCACATTCACGTGCGCGTCGAGGCACCGGGACATCGGTCGCTCGTCACACACCTGTTCGTCGCGGAAGACCCGTACCTGGATATCGACGCCGCATTCGGCGTTCGCAAGGGGTTGGTTCTGGACTTTCCACTCGTCGAGGACGGTGGATCGATCGCTACCCAGGACATGCCGGGCCCGTACTTCGACGTCGAGTTCGACCTCGTGTTGGTGGCCGACGACCGCGCACGCCGATCGTAGAAGTGATGTCAGGATCGGAAGCGATCCTGACACCACTTCCTCGGCCTAGGCGTGCTCGGGTACCGACAGTCGATTCTCTGCTGCGGCAGTTGAATCGAAGCCGTCTGCCTTGAGCAGGTTGTGGACGTTGCGTCGACGGACGCCCATGTTGCCGCCGTCGTACACCGGGAAGCACAGGACGTCTTCCATGATGGCCGCGATCGGCGTCAGGTTCGTGTACGCGTCGACCCCGACCAGTCGCATGGCATCGTAGACCACCTGCACGGCCGTCTCGGACGCGAATATCTTTGCCTCGTTGGCCAATTCGCGGTCGCGCCCGCCGGTGCGGTCGAAGTGGTCGGCCGCCTTCCAGGCGAAGTAGCGAACGGCCTCGATGCGAGTCTTGATGTCCGTCAACATGTATCCGACATTCTGATACTCGATGACGGGCACCGGGCCGGACCGATGGTCGGTCTTGGCGAACTCCAATGAGTAGTCGAAGGCAGCGCGCATCCGCCCCACGCACGCGGCCGCGATGGACGAGCACGTCCACGAGAATGCAGTAGCGACGATATCCAACCCGTCACCGGGCTTGCCGATGAGGTTGTCGACCGGCACGCGTACGTCGCGGAATTCCACCCGCGGAGAGTTGGTGGCGCGGTGGCCGATCGTGTCGATCATGTCGGTGATCTCGACCCCGGGGGTACCCCGTTCGACGACGATGACTGCAAGCGACTCCGATGGCGGCAGGGCCGGATCGGTGCGGCAGACCACACTGATGAGGTCGGCTCCCTGCCCGTCCCAGCCCGACGCATTGGTGGTGTAGTGCTTGGCACCGTTGATCACCCACTCGCCGCCCTCGCGGCGAGCGAAGGTCCGAATGCCGACGGTCGGGTCCTCCGAATCGTAGTTCGCCCCGCCGGTCACCTCGGTGTAGGCGATCGCAGCCAATCGGGGTTCGCCGTCGCAGAACCTCGGAAGCCAACGATTCTTCTGCTCCTCGGTACCGAAATTGATGATCGGGTTCAGTCCCAATCCCGTGCCCAGCAATGCAGTCGGAGTGTTGATGTCGACCCGAGCGAGCTCCTCGGCCGCGAGCGCGAAGGTGAGATTGTCGAAGTACGCGCCGCCGTATTCGTCGGGCACGAGTCCTTTGACGAATCCGAGACCGGCCAGCTGCTTGTAGACCGGCTGCAGTGCGTAGAAGCGATCCTCGGGGCGCTGTATGGATGAAATAGCGGCCGCTACTCCGCTCAGAATGTCGTCCGCCACTTGCCGCGCCTGCATGCGCACTGCCATCTGCTCGGGGCTGAGCTCGAAACTCAGGGTCATGTGAGACTCCTCGATGTCTGTCCTGGTGGGGTGAAGAACGGAATCGGGCGACGCTGCCCTGCACACCATGTTTCACGGCCCGATGCATCCCGGTCTTGTACCGAACTGCGCCGTCATCGGTACCGTTCTGCACACTCGGACAGAGCGTTTCGCTAATGCTGCGGCAGTGCCCTGGTCTTCATAGACGCCCGGTATTCGACCGGACTGCATCCGAAGTGCGATCGAAACGACTTGGCCAGGTGCGCCGAATCCGAAAATCCCCACGCTGCAGCGATCGTTCCGATCGATCGATCGTCACGCGAATCGGCAAGCTCGCGACGACACGCCTCGACGCGATGCTCACGTACCACAGCACCGAAAGTCGTTCCTGCCCTCTCGAACAGGGCATGAAGAGTGCGAACCGATACCCCTATGTGGCTGGCTGCCTCGGTGGCGGGAACGCGGCCGAAGCGAAGCCGGGACTCGACGTACCGAACGGCGGCGACCCGAAGTGCTTCGTCGGTCTGCAACGAGCATCCGGTGTCCCGTTCGGCCGTCGCTCCCAGCACCGCGCGGAGCAGGTCGACATGGGCAGCACCGATCATCTGTCGTTCAGCGGGATGCAGCGAGGAATCGGTCCGCCAGGTCTCCACCATCAACGAGCTCAGTAGGCGAGCCGAGCCCGATGAGCTCGAAAAGCGCCGAGCCGTGGTCCCCGCCGACGGTCCGACCACGTCTGCCAGCAGTGGTCGTGGCAGCCGAAACGACAGGACCCGCCAGAGTTCGTCGTTGCCGGGCTCGACGAACTCGAGCCGGTACGGGCGTGTCGAGTCGACGATGGCGAACTCACCTCGGGAGACCGTGCACTGCCGCCCGTCCTGAGTGGTCGTGCAGTGGCCGTCGAGCTGCAGATTCACGAAGACGACGTCCTCGTCTGCGCGGGCGACCTCGCGCTTTCCGTGATCGATTCGCTGTGTGCAGGAGGCGATCTCCGCTGCGTTGCCACCCCCGATCGCTGCGGAGCGCACCCATCCGGGAAGTCCGGAACGCGACGAGCTGTGTTCGACGTGGTCCCTGGATCGCCACGGTGCCAGAGGGGTGAATGCCTGGCAGAGAACATCGGCCCAATAGCTCATCTGATCGGCCGGGCCGAGTCCCCGGGTTGTCCAATATGACGTCATGATGCACTCCGCGCTAGGTTCGAGTGCACACACGGTAAGCCTTGGGCGTAAGCCATCCGAGGCATTTGCGTTACGAAATGCGGGCACTCTCCTCACACCGGCGTGCGGGACGCGGAGAGTTCTCCGCGCCCTCAGCTGCAGGTACCTCGCCGCGTCGACGCGACCGAGTCGAGCAGCATCGCGGGGTACTCGCCAGGCGGACCCAGGCCGCCGTCGGAGGGCGGTATCACGATCAAACAGTTCGCTCGAGCGAGCGCACCGACCGAGTGCGATCGAATGATCGTGGCGTCGTCACCGTCGACGACGCCCAGCATCACCCGGGGTATCGCCGAGGCAGGAGGCGTCTCCCCCTCAGCCCTGACCGTTCTCATCGTTCTTTCCGCCTGCGGGTTTCGCAGTGCCGCAACGACCACCGGTCGGACGAACAATTCGTAGGAGATCAATGCGCTGACCGGATTTCCCGGCAGGCATACGATCGGAGTTCCCTCGAATCGCCCGCACGCCTGCGGCTTTCCCGGTCTCACTGCGACAGAGACGAACTCGACCTCCTGACCCGCGAGTGCGAGCCGAACCACCTCCTCGGTACCGGCGCTGATGCCACCGGTGGTGACGATGACGTCCGCGGCTTCGGCGCACCGGGCCAGTGCCGCCCGACAAGCGTCCACGTCGTCGGCCACAGCCGGTTCGAGGTGCACGTCGGCACCGCACCGGGTGAGATCGGCAAGGATCATAACCGCGTTGGAGTCGTGACACTCACCGTTCACGAGTTCTGTCCCGACACCGCGGATCTCCGATCCCGTCGAGAGCACAGCGACGGTCAGAGAAGATTCGACCCGAACGTGGGTGCGGCCGAGAGCGGCGAGCACGCCGACCTGAGCGGGGGTGACCACCGTTCCCGCCCGGACCGCAACGTCGCCGACCTCGAAATCCGACGCCCGGGTACGAATGTTGCTCTTGGAATCGAGCGAGAAGATGGTGACCTCGTCCGAACCGATTGACTCGACGAACCCGCTGGTTCGCTCGACCGGGACCACCAGGTCTGCGCCGCACGGCACCACCGCCCCGGTCATGATCTGGACGCACTGCCCCGGCAGAACCCCGATCGCCGAGAGCTGCCGACCCGCGACACTGCGACCGGACACGAGCGACCGGACAGGTAGTCGACCGGGGTCGGCCACATCTGCAGCGCGAACGGCGAATCCGTCGACCGCCGAGTTGTCGAACGCCGGTAGCGCTCGATCGGCAACGATGTCCTCGGCCAACACTCGTCCCACGGCACTGTCGATCGACACCGAGCGAACGCTTGGCGATACACCCAGTCGTTGCACGGCACAACGATATTCGTCGACCGTCCGATACGTAGTCGGACGGATATCGACCCGCGCAGACTTCATCCGCCGGAAATCGGAGGCAGCACGGCGATCTCGTCGATGTCCGAGCAGGGCGAATCCTCGGTGCGCCCCAGCGAACGACCGTTGATCCAGATCCGAGACACGGCAAGCACATCCGCGAACGGCGCGCCGTACCGCTCGACCGCGGAATCGAGCACCCCTCGGACCGTCGACCCCGGAATGTCTCGCGCCGCCTCACCCGCAATCTGACGGGCCGCTGCGAACATCAGAACTTCGGCCATGGACTTCCCACTCTCCGATCATCCACCGATATAGGACATTTCGATGCGGTCACGCACTGCACCGTCGTTCGTTCCTGCTCGCAGCTCCGAGTAGCGATCGTCTCGGCGCAGCCACAGCGCCGACAATTGCGCAACGAGGTCGTCCTGGGACGCTCCCGATCGCAGCAGAGCCCGCAGATCGGTTCCCGTCGAGGAGAACAAGCAAGTGAACACCTTGCCGTCAGCGGACAACCGCGCACGAGTGCACGCTCCGCAGAACGGTTCCGATACCGAACCGATGACACCGATTTCGCCGCTGCCGTCGAGGTAGCGATACCGCATCGCCACCTCACCGTCGTACTCCGCGTCGACTCTCTCCAGCGGGTGGATCCTTCCGATCGTGTCGACGATCGATTCGACGTCGACGACCTGGGCCAGCTCCCACCTGTTGGTCGCTCCCACATCCATGTATTCGATGAAGCGCACCACGATGTCGGTACCTCGGAACCGTTCGGCAACGGCCAGGATCGACCCGTCGTTCACCCCTCGGCGCACCACGACATTGACCTTGACCGGCGACATCCCGGCCCGCACAGCCGCGTCGATGCCGTCGAGCACGGTCTGCACAGGGACGCGCGTGTCGCTCATCCGAGCGAAAGTGTCCGGATCCGTGGAATCGAGGCTGACGGTGACGCGGCGCAACCCGGCCGCGACCAGTTCTTCGGCATGCGCAGCAAGCAGCGAACCGTTGGTCGTCATCGCCAGATCGATGTCCTCGATCGAACTCAATCGCTCTATCAACGTGGTGATTCCGGCGCGCAGCAGCGGTTCGCCGCCGGTCAGACGTATCTTGCGAATTCCGATGGTGGCCGCCGCTCGAGCGACTCTGTCGATCTCCTCGAAGGAGAGCAGCCTGCTCGCGTTCAGGAACGAATGATCGGGGCCGAATTCGGCCCGGGGCATGCAGTACACGCAGCGAAAGTTGCACCGATCGGTGACCGAGATCCGTAGATCGCGAAGGGCTCGTCCACGAGTATCGCGAATGCCCGCATCGAGACCGCTCACGAGGAACGTCCGTAGGTGGCGGGCAGCCAGTGCGAGGCCGCTCGCTCGACGCCCTCGATCTGCACGCCGGTCTCGACCCAGTCGCTGATTCCGGCCCGCTGTTCGAGCTTCCACACCGGCACGCACGCTTTGAGGACGTCGATGCAGAACTGCGCGGCCAGGAAGGCGTCGACGCGATGACCCGAGGACACACAGACCAGCACACTGGCTTCACCGAGCCGAACCGATCCGACCCTGTGCAGCAACGCGATACGTCCGATTCCTGGCCATCGCTCTCGCGCCGCGTCGGCGATCTCGATCAGTCGCACTCGGGCCACCGACTCGTAGGCCTGGTAGTCGATCGACACGACACCCCCTGCGGGGCGACCCGCTCTTTCCGTCGAATACTCGCGAACCACTCCGGTGAAGGTCACGACGGCCCCGCACTGCGGCAGTGTCGCCCAGTCGATCGTCGCCTCGACCGACAGAACTTCGGCCACCACGGCGACGTAAGAGTCGGTCGCGCGCAGTTTCGGTCCGGTCGGTTTTGCGACCATTGTTCGGACAGTGTCGACTTCGCCCACGGCACACCCCTTTCACCTCATGTGCACCAAGAATTGCCGAACCGGGTGATCCGCAGTTGACCGTCCGTGACGGCTAGTTGATCCGCAGAGACCACGCTGCGTCGTCGTCGCCGAACTTTCCGGCAATGTTACGAACTGCCAATCGAGCCGAAACATTGCGCGTTAACCTCGAACGAAGCCCCTGTATCGCACTGATCGACACGATCACGACGGGCTCCGACGACAAGGGGTTCTCATGCTCTCCAGATCCGGATTCTCCATCCCGGCCAGGACGACCAGCCGCGGAGACTGGTGCGACATGTTGAACGAGCACTTCGTGGCACTCGATGTCGCCGACGTGGCCGATAGCCGATTCACCGGCGCGGTTCGTTCGATGTCGCTTGCGCACCTACAGGTTTCGAGCGTTCGGTCCACGACACAACGCATCGCTCGTACCGACTCGCTCATCGAGAAGGACCACACCGAGTACGTGCAGATCGGGATGATTCGTCGAGGCCGCGCGATCGTGGTGCAGGACGGCCGCGAATGCGCGCTCTCACGCGGCGACTTCGCCATCTACGACACCTCGCGGCCGTTCGACTGGATCATCGACGGCCATCCCGACGACGACCAGTGGGAGCTCGAAGTCTTCACCTGGCCCCGCCACATGCTTCGACTCGACGACCGCGAATCCAGCGACATGACAGCCATGGCTTTCGATGGGTCGGCCGGCTTCAGCGGTCTTCTCGGACGGTTTCTGCACGACCTGGGGTCGACCCGCTCGACTCTGGGAGCCTCCGGGGCCCAGGCGATAGCCGACGAGGTCGGAGACCTGGTCAGCGTGATCGCCCGCAACACCACCACCAATCCGACGATCGACTCCCCCAGTGCAGCACTCGTACGGTCGGCGCAGCGGTACATCGACGATCATCTCGCAGACCCCGAGCTCTCGCCCGGCGCGGTCGCGGCGGCGATGCTCGTCTCGACCCGGCAACTCCACCGTGTCTTCGCCGCCAGCGGTACGACGGTTGCCCGCAGCATCCGCGTCAAGCGGCTCGAGCGGTGCCGTCGTGAAATCATCGCCAGCGTGTCGGCCGACCGTTCTCTCGGACAGATCAGTCGACGGTGGGGCTTTGCGGACCTCGCCGTGTTCAGCCGCGCATTCCGTGAGCAATACGGCATGAGCCCCCGCCAGTACCGCGCTGCTGCCTGCGCACACTCGGACGACCCACGAGCGGTCACCCGCTCGTGGGCCGAACCGAACCGTACGACCCGCTCGGGTCAGTGAATCGAGTCGCTCGAGTGGCCCGGCACGATTGCTGCCGAGCCGTCCACCAGTGGAGCGATGTGATTGACCGCGGTGGCCGCCTCCGCGAAGCCGACCGCGATCAACTTGACCTTGTCTTCGTGTCCGGCAACGTCACCCACCGCGAACACTCGGCTCCGGTTGGTACGCATCGTTCGGTCGACGGCGATGTCGCGCTGGTACTTGTCCAACCCCCACGATGCGATGGGGCCGAGTGCTGCCTTGAATCCCAGTGCGGCAACAACACTCGACACCGCCAGCTGTCGCCGCTCGATCCCGGCACCGTCGACGATCGTCACCGATTCGACGCTGTCCTCGCCTACGATCTCCTCGACCTCGAACGGAGTGAGGACATCGACGCTCGACCGCTCGAGCAGACCCAGACTGTGGGCATGAGCTCGAAAGTCGTTGCGCCGGTGCACCAGTACGACCGACTTCGCGATCGGTTCCAGACTCAGCGCCCAGTCGACCGCCGAATCACCGCCGCCCACGATCATCACGTGTTCGCCGGCCAGATCGTTCAGCCTGGGCACGAAATACCGTAATCCACGGTCGTGGAACTCGGCACCGGTAGGCAGTGGCCTCGGTGTGAACTTCCCGATGCCCGCCGCGACGAGAACGGCCTTTCCGACGACGGTGACGCCCTTGTCGGTCGTGACGCGCACGGAGTCGTCGAACTCCTCGAGTTCGGTGGCCACGTGGCCCATCAGATATTCCGGCTTCGCCTGATCCGCCTGTTCGACCAGTGCATCGACCAGATGTTGCGCCTTGATCGCCGGGAAGCCCGCGACGTCGAATATCTTCTTCTCCGGGTACAGCGCGGCCAGTTGACCACCGGGGTGTGGCAGGGCATCGATGACGGTCACCGTCAAACCTCGAAAGCCCGCGTAATAGGCACCGTAGAGGCCGGCCGGGCCCGCGCCGACGATGATCAGGTCACACTCGAAAACGGTTGCACCACTCACTTCTTCGCCACTTCGTCGATCGCCGGATGGTCGTGCCCTATCGGACCGAGGTCCTCCGCGCCGCCGGAAGCATCTGCGTCCTCACAGAATTCGACGGCAATGTCGACGAACCTCGTCTGCTCGTCGGGAATCTTGTGTTCCCAGAAAATGGCGTCGTTCGGACAGGCGGGCATGCACTTTCCGCAGTCGACGCACTCGTCGGGATTGATGTACATCATGCGAGCGCCCTCGTAGATGCAGTCGACCGGGCATTCTTCGGTGCATGCCTTGTCGAGTAGGTCGATGCACGCTTCGGTGACGACGTAGGCCATGGCGAATCCTCGTTTTCGTAGTGGTGATGATGGTCAGGCGTCGAGTGGTCGAACTTCGACGAGGGTGTCGGAGAACGTCGGGGCGTTGCCGAGGTCCGCGAACACGGTCGGGTTCAGCGAGGCCGGCGTGGACAGCGACAACATGTTCTTGCGCCACGCGCCCATCGCACAGACCGTGACACCCTCCATGACCGTCCTGTCCGGCTTGGCAACGACGGTGAACTCTCCACGATCGTTGAAGACCCGCACCACATCTCCCGACGCGATTCCCCGACGCTCGGCGTCGACAGGATTGATCAGCAACGTCGGCTCCTTCTGCACCTTGCGATGCATGTCGAGATTTCCGAAGCTCGAATTCAGGTAGGCGTGCGACTTGGGCGTCAGCAGATTGAGCGGATATTTCTGTGCCAGTTCGGGATTGGTGCGCAGCGATTCTCGGGGTGCGATGTAATGCGGCAGCGGATCCACCGGTTGACCCGGTTGGTGATCGTTCGAGCCTTGCCGGAACAGGGGCAGAACGAAGTTGCCGCCCGCCGCTGCCGAGGACAGGAACTCGGTCTTGCCGGAGGGGGTCCGAAAGTTTCCGTCGGCGTGCGGCGCGTACTCGTCGGGACCGGGCAAATTGAGCCGCTGCCACCCGAGCCGCTTGAGGGACTCGATCGAGATGCCCTCCATGGCCGGGGCATTCCAATCGTAGGCGAGGCCGATGAGTTCCTCGTCGGTTCGGGAGAACACCGGCTCGGTGAACCCCATGGCCTTGGCCAATCGCCGAAACAGTTCGGTGTTGGGGACGGCTTCACCCATCGGCTCGATCGAACGATTGTTGTAGGTGACGAACAGGTGGCCCCACGAGAAATTGATGTCGTCCTGCTCGAGCTGAGTGGTGGCAGGCAGGATGATGTCTGCGTAATCGGCTGTGTCGGTGATGAAATGGTCACTGACGACGGTGAACAGATCCTCGCGGCTGAGCCCCTCGATCATCCGCTTCTGATCGGGGCACACCACCACCGGATTCGAGTTGTAGACCATCAGGCCCTTGAGGGGCGTGTCCAGGTTCAGCCCACCGGTCAGCGCTTCCCCGAGTTGGTACAGATTGATCACGCGCGTGCCGGGAGTCTGCAGGTCCGTCTGCAGGAATTCCGGCCAGTTCACCGGAAACGCCCACAGCGGCAGCTGCAGGATCCCGCCGCCCGGCTTCCGCCACGCGCCCACCAACGACGGAAGACACGAAATTGCCCGAACACTCTGTCCGCCACCGGCACTGCGCTCGATCGCAACGCCGATACGAATCACGGACGGCTGACTCTGCGCGTATTCCCTTGCCAGCGTGTAGATGTCCTCGACCGGAATGCCCGTCTCCTCCGATGCCCACTGCGGGGTGTACTGCTGCACGCGCTCGGCCAACTCGTCGAAGCCGATGGTGTGACTCTCGATGTAATCCGTGTCCGTCAGTCCTTCGTCGATGATGACGTGCATCATCGCCAGCGCGAGTGCGCCGTCGGTGCCGGGGCGGATGGGGATGTACCAACTCGCGGCCTTCGCGGTTCTGGTCTTGACCGGATCGATCACGACGACCTTGGCACCGCGCTTCTTCGCCTCGGCGACATACGGCCAGAGGTGCAGATTGGTGCTCATGATGTTCGACGCCCAGATCAGGATGAACTTGGAATGGACGAAGCTCTCGGGATCGACGCCTGCCGTGTCGCCGACCGTCATCGCGTAGGCAGTGCACGAGCCGGCGTCGCAGTAGGTGCGCTCGGCGACCGTTGCGCCGAGTCGGTTGAAGAATGCGTCCCCGACGTTGAGCCCCTGCGTGATTCCCTGGGTGCCGAGGTAGTTGCACGGCATGATCGCTTCCGGGCCGAATTCCTCGGCGATGGCGGTGAACTTCTCCGCGATGGTGGCAACGGCCTCGTCCCACGAGATTCGCTCGAAGCGGCCGGAGCCCTTGGGTCCGGATCGTTTGAGCGGGTAGAGAACTCGATCGGGACTGTAGACCTTGTCCAGGTAGTTGTCCACCTTCACGCACAGTCCACCGTTGGTGTACGGGTTGGTCTTGCTGCCGCTGACGCTGGTCGCCACACCGTCCGCGACGGTGACCACCATCGAGCAGGAGTCCGGACAGTCCTGGCCGCAGGCTCCGAGAACCGTGAGCTCCGTCGGGCGGTCGGTGGGAGCGTCGTCTGGGCGTGTGTCTTCCTGAACGGTCATGGGTGCTCCTCGGCATGGATATCACTGGTGTGTGTTATCCGAAGCCTGCACCTCGCGGACGCTCCGAACAGGACGCGGAGCGCCGTCTACTTTGCGCTCTGCGCCCGCGCGATGGGTGCTCGCATCAATCCGACTCGGGCTCCGGGCTGGGCTTGGTGTCCGCCCATCGAGTCAGAGCGATGACGAACCCGTCGACGAGACGCTCGAAGCTTCGATCGATGTCTGCACTCATGGCAAACGCTCCTGCCGTTTCGTAGGAGACGAATCCGTGCAGGGTGGATCGGAACGCCCGGATCGCATCGATCGCATCGTCGCCTTCGAGGCGGTACGCGGTCAGGACGTCGGCGATGACACCGATGGCGGCCATCGATACCGACTCGTCCTCGCTGTCGCCCGGGGCGGGCATCAGATTCGACGCCTCGTACCTGGCCGGATGCTCGAGCGCCCAGGCGCGGTAGGCCCGAGACATGGCGGAAATGCTCTCTGCTCCCGAACGACCTACTGCCGCTCGCGCGAGCACTTCGCCGAGTTCACGCTTGGCGTTGACGGCGATGTCGCGGTGCAGGCCTGCCATCGAGTCGATGTGTTTGTACAAGGAGGGCTGCCGCACGCCGAGTCGGTCCGCCAGTGCGGCCAAGGTGAGCTTGCCGAGACCGACGTGATCGGCCATCACCGCCGCTTCCTCTGCCACGCGTGCACGCGTCAGACCTGCCCTAGGCACGAGGCATCGACCTCCCACCGTTACCGATGCAGGAATGGGTCTTCGAGATGAAAGTACTCACAGGCTATGGCTACCCCACATCGTGGCTAGCGTCAATAGCTATGCGCTGACCACCCAAGCCCCCTGAACCTGACCAATTCGAGTTTGGCTATTGCCAATAGCCAAATGGCATGCAATAGTAGCTTTCATGACTTCCTCAACACCGCATCCCATCCCGTCGACCCAGTACATCTCCCACCCGGAAGGACGGATCGCCTACGACCTTCAGGGCGATGGACCCCTTCTCGTCCTCGTTCCCGGCATGGGCGAGTTGCGCTCCTCCTACCGCTTTCTGACGCCCGCCCTCGTCGCAGCCGGATATTCGGTGGCAACCACCGATCTGCGTGGCCACGGCGACAGCGACACCACGTTCTCCTCCTACGGCGATACCGAGACTGCGGGCGATGTGCACGCGCTGATCACCCATCTCGGCGGATCGGCGGTCATCGTCGGGAACTCGCTGGCCGCGGGAGCAGCGGTGATCGTGGCCGCCGATCATCCCCACCAGGTCGACGGGTTGGTGCTGGTCGGACCGTACGTTCGCAACCCACCCTCGAATGTGTTCACGCGGGCCATGTTTCACACGATGATGGCCCCGCTGTGGGTTGCCGTGATGTGGAAGTCCTACATGCCCACCCTGTACGCGGGACGCAAGCCCGACGACTTCGACGACTACCGCACCGCCGTCGTGACCAGCCTGAAACGCAAGCCGTACGGCAAGGCGTTCTCGGAAACGACACGACAGACCGATCACGCGGTTGCCAAGGCCCGACTCGGTGAGGTTGCCGCGCCCGTCGTGGTGATCATGGGAGAACTCGACCCGGACTTCAAGGATCCCGCGGCCGAGGCCCACTGGATCGCCGACACGCTCCATGGCGAGGCCGTCATGGTCGCCGAAGCCGGCCACTACCCGCAGGCGCAGCAACCCGATGTGACCGCCCACGCCGTGCTCGAATTTCTCACCGCCGTACACAGCGCCTGACTCCCACCCGAACCTTCACGAACGGACACATCATGGGCATCGTGCTCACTTCCACCATCGACATTGCCGCCACCCCCGAGCAAGTCTGGGACGTGCTCTCCGACTTCGATTCCTACGGCCAGTGGAGCAACTTCTCCCGCGTGAGCGGAACAGCGACGAAGGGCACCAGGCTCTCCATTCGCATGCCTGGCATGTCCTTTCGGCCGTTCGTGACCGCGGCCGTTCCGAATCAGGAGCTCGAGTGGTCGGCGAAGATCGCCTCCGAACGCTTCTTCGTCGGTCGTCACACCTTCACCCTGATCCCGAACGAGGACGGAACCACCCGACTGAACAACGTCGAAACCTTCTCCGGTGTCTCCGTTCGGCCGTTCCGACGACTGTTCACCAGCAAAGAGGACGACGGCTATGCCTCGTTCAATCGAGCACTGAAGCAGCGGGTCGAGACGCGACCGGCCTCGGCATGAGTCCGTCGTTCTAGATGAGCCCCTGCTTGCTCGCCGCGTACACGGCCTCGGCTCGTCTGGACACCGCCAGCTTGCGCATGATGTTGCTGACGTGGAACTTGACGGTCGTCGCCGAAATGAACAGTCTCGTTCCGATCATGTTGTTGGACAATCCCGTTGCCAGTAGCCGAAGCACTTCGAGTTCGCGCTCGGTGAGGCGCTCGATGCTGCTCGGTGTGCCGTTGAGAGAGCGAACGACGGCCGAGGCACTCCGCGAGTCGAAGGCGCTCTCGCCTCGTGAGACTGCGCGGATCGCGCGCACCAGCTCGGTGGTGTCGACGTCCTTGACCACGTATCCCCGCGCTCCCGCATGCACCGCCTCCACCACGAGCCGGTCGTCGAGGAAGGTCGTGAGCACCAGAAGACCGATTCCGTTGTGTGCCTTGGCCAATTGCGCACACAAGGCAAGGCCCTCGTAGTCCGAGCTGGCCGAGAGCTTGAGGTCCATCAGCACGATGTCGGGCTCCACCCGCGCGACGACGGCCAATCCCTCCTCCCGTGTCGACGCTTCCCCCACGATCGTCAGGTCCGACTCGCGTTCGAGCACCGACCGTAGCCCGTCGCGCAGAATCGCATGATCGTCGACCAGCACGATGCGGACCGTGGGTGCGGCCACCTGACCTTGGCCCTCGCGGATCGTCGGTACGCTCACGGGGTGTCGCCCTTCTCCGAAGTACTGCCGAGGGGATTGCTGCCGAGCGGGATTCGCACGGTCACTCGCACTCCCCCGGTACGGGCACGTCTGATCTCGAAGACGCCTCCGTGCTCGCGGGTACGGGCCGCCATGTTCGCCAACCCTCGATGCCGACCGTCGACGTCGGTGGACTCGGACAGATGCAGCATCATCCGCAGATGGGCCGGATCGCCGTCGCCGTCGTCGGCTATCGACAACTGCACCTGATCGGGCGAGTAGGTCAGTCTCAGAATTGCCCGCGACGCGTGGGCATGCACCGCGGTGTTGAACAGCGCCTCACCGGCGATGCGCAGGAGGGCGTGCTCGCATTCGCTGCTCAGCTCGACCGGAGTTCCCTCCACTCGCAACGACACCTGCAACTCGTCGGGCATGTGTACCACCGAGAGTTGCTCGAGCATCTCGGGCAGAGACGTTCGATCGGCATCCTGCGGATGGTTGAGCGCATAGATCGCAGACCGCAGTTGTTCGACGGCTCGACGCGTCAACTCCTTGGCCAGATCGAGCCGTTCACCGCGCTCCTCGGCCGGGATGTCGCTGCGGCACACCTCTATCTGCATCCCCGCGGACAGCACGGCCTGCGTCACGCTGTCGTGCAGTTCGCGGGCGATGCGATGCCGTTCGTCGTCGAGCACCTGATGCCGATGCGCGGCACCCAGCTGCCGCTGAGTCACTTCGAGTTCGGCGTTGCGGGCCGCCAGATCCGCTGCTGTGCGGTGGGCCTGCGCATACGCGTTCTCGGTGCGTTCGAGCAACTGTCGCCGGCTCTGGAACAGAGCCGAATTCTGCAGCGCCACAGCCGTTTGACTCGCCAGAATGCTCAACACGGCCGCGTCGGTGGCGTCGAGCACCCGTTGATCGCCGGTCCACGCCGCGAACGCGCCGACGACGCCACCGTCGAACGCGATCGGCACGAATGCGTGATGGGCCGAGATGACCGGGGTCTGCCCGTCACCGCAGGTGGACGTCCGAATCGACTCGAGGCAGTCGATGACGTCGTCCGGCAGCGGCGGACCCTCGACATTGTCGACCAGAAACGGCGTCGCGTCCGGTCCGAGCACCAGCCGCCGGGGACCGGCATCCGGGAGGGCACCGTCGGCGAGCGCGAACACGACCCACTGCGCGCTCAGATGGGCACGCGCTGCTTCCGCGACCGCGCACACCAGCGTCTCGGGGCCGTCGACCGTCCGCACCAGCGCCCGTGAAATCAGCTCCAGCGCATAGACGACGCGTTCGAGCCGTTCGGCCGCACCGCGATACTGGGGATAGAACGTGTTCTTGCCCGAGCGCAGTCCCGTCAACAGCGACAGGTCGGGTCCCGATGTCACATCAGGTCCCGACGTCACAGCGCACTCCGGAACAGTTCGACCATCTCGCGGTGCGTCGCGGAGCGCGGATTGGTGGACATGCAGGCATCGTGTAAAGCGTTGGTGGCCAACACATCGAGATCCGACTCACTGACGCCGATCTGAGCGAGGCCCGAAGGGACACCGACCTGTCGCGCGAGTCGGTCGACGCGGTCGGCCACGGCCATCGCGGCCTCTTCCGGACTCGCGCTACCCTCGGGCAGTCCGAGGCTCGTCGCGATGGCCACGTACGGCAACGGATCCTCGGCTGCATTGAAGCGAATGACGTGGGGCAGGAGCACCCCGTTGATCACGCCGTGCGGCAGGTCGAGCAACCCGCCCACCTGGTGGCTCATCGCATGCGTTGCACCGAGGATCGCGTTGGTGAAGGCCAGTCCCGCTTCGAGACTCGCCTGGGCCATCGATCCGCGCGCAACCATGTCGGCGGGTTCGTCGATGGTCCGCGCCAGCTGCGACATCACCATGGTGATGGCCCGAAGGGCATGGTGGTCGGTGAGCTGATTGTGCCCGAGCGAGACGAACGCCTCGATTCCGTGCGTCAGGGCGTCCAAACCCGTTGCTGCATTGAGCCATTCGGGCATCGTGGTGAGCAGACGTGGGTCGATCACGGTGATGTCGGGGACCAGAGCCCGGCCGAGAATGGTGATCTTCGTCGAGCGCGCCGTGTCGGTGACGATGCAGAACTGGGAGACGTCGGCACCGGTGCCGGAGGTCGTCGGCACCATGACCAGGGGAGGAATCGGACGCGTGGCCTGGTCGACGCCCTCGTAGTCGAGGATTCTGCCGCCGTTGCCGGCCAGGATCGCAATGCCTTTGGCTGCATCCATCACCGATCCCCCGCCGATGGCCACCAGCACATCGCAGCCCGACGCGGTGTAGACGGCATATCCGGCTTCGATCTCGACGTCCTTGGGGTTGGGCGTCAGTTCGCTCCACACCTGGGGAAACAGGCCCTGTGCGGTGAGCAGATCGATCAACTGACCCGCCCAACCGCTGTCGATCAGACCGGCATCGGTGACCACCAGCGGACGCACTCCGCCCAACCGAAGCGTCGCGTGCGCCACTTCACCCAACGAATCCTGACCGAACACGATCTCCGGGGCATGGAACTTGAGCACGCGGGGTGCCTCCGCGCGGCCGCGTCGGTCGTCGAGGTCGTGCAGCGCCTTGCCTACGTTCGCAGTAGCGGCCTGGTCCACGGTTCACACCCTCGCTGTCCATCGGCCCGAGACATCCGGGCATGTGATTCAGGTTACAACCCTACGAGGGGGGTTCGTCGAATCCCACCAGCACCGGGCCAGGTTCCGACCTACCCGATCGGGTAGGTGGTGGGCGCTGACGGTCAGGTCACGACAGCGCATGCCCCAGTTCGGCTGCCTGCGCCGTCAGCTGTTCCCCGTCCCTCGCCACCACAACCCGGTCACAGATCTGCTCGTAGTCCTCCATCGAACATGCGGCCTGCGCCCAGTAGCGGCGCGCTTCCGGGGTGATCCACGCGATGCGATGCACCTTGTTTCGAATCTTCTCCAGCGCGTCGAGCCCCGACGGGCGGCCGTTGCACCGGCCGTCGCCGACGATGATCACCGCGGTGCGCTTGTTCAGCACCTCGGCGTGCGAGTCGAGCAGATCGGCGAACGTGGTGCCGTAATCGCTACTGGCTTCGAGGTCCAGACGCGCATCCGCGAGCACCGCCGCCAGCGCGCCGTCCCCGGTACTGCCGAGCAGGGTGGTCGTCACGTCCACCGGTGCATCGACGAACCCCATCACCGTGCATCGATGTGCACGCGCATGCATGGCCTGGGCGAGCCTCAAGGTGAACGCGGTGATGGGCCGTACCGACAGTGAGACGTCGGCAAGCACGAGGAGTCGGACCTTGTCCGGTACCGGTGTCTTCGTCACCAGACGAAACGGAATTCCGTCGGTCCGCAGACTCGATCGCACGGTGCGCCGCATGTCCAACGGCCCTCGCGAGTGCTCGCGCGGCCGCGGTCGCGGGGTGCCGCGCATGTGCCGCAGCACTTCGTGACTCGCGCGCTCGATCTCGGCGTGTCGGTCCATCGCCTGCGCCGCACCGTCGATCGGTACCGGTGAGGACATCGTGCCGGTCAGCTCACCCAGCGCCGCGACGAAAGCCTCGACGGCATCGGTGATCCGGTCCAGCATCGCGGCACTGAGCGGACCGGAATCACCGCCGTCGCCGTAGACGCCACTCGGATCGTAGGCGTCGAACCACGCCAGGATGCTCGCCGGATCCTCCCAGTTCAGTTGTCCTGCAACCGCTCCGCTGGTGCTCGACGCCAACTCCCCTGCCGCCGTCGATCCGGACCGCTCCAGGTCGACGGTGTAGGTGACTCCGCGACGACCCATGTCGCCGTCGGTGTCGATCGACAGATCGTGATCCTCGGAGGACAGGCTGATGTCGTCGTCGTCCTTGTGCGGGTTGAAGCCCTTGTCGGCCTCGGGCGCATCCAGCAGATCCCCGATCTCGACGGCACGCTCGTTGTACTCGGCGTACTTGGCGGCCTCCTGGTCCGCTCCCACATCGAGGTCCGTCGGAAGTCCACCCGCCACCTGTGCACCCAACGGCGATCGATGCTCGTCCGCGGCACTGTCGATGGGGGCCTCGAACATCGACTCGAAGGCGAGATCGAAACCGTGCTGTTCGTGGTCGTACTTGGCGCACGTCGCGCGCAGAGCCGCACGCAGGATCGTGAGGTCACGGCCCCCGAGGAGACCGAGGACGCGTCGTACCTCGATGACCTCGGCCGGCGACGCCGCTACTCCGAAGCGCCGCAGCGTTCGGCCGAAGACAGCCGCCAACACATCCAGCACCACCGATGCCGAGAACGGCCGGTGCCCGGTCATCGTCGTATTCCGATGCCGCCCTTGTCGCGCCCACCGTGTCCTCGAAAGGCCGTCGCCGTCGTGTTGGCCACCGTGCCGAGTGATGTTGCTGCAGAGGATGTTTCTGCTACCGGTCCGGCCATGGCGATCTTCATGTCCGACGAGTACTTGACCAGCGCGGCGAGCAGATACTTGCGGGTCTCGTCGGTGTGTCCGAGGACCGACGCGATGCGGGCAGCGTCGATCACCTCCGAGATGGACGGGCTCTTGCGCAGCGGTAGCTCACGCAATTCCGTTGCCAGTGCGACGATGTCGGCCGCGATGTGTGCGGGCACCTCAGGAGCACGCGCGGTGACGATCTCGCGTTCGCGCGCGGCCGTCGGATAGTCGAGGTGGAAGTGCAGGCAGCGACGCTTGAGCGCCGAGGACAGCTCGCGAGTGTCGTTGGAGGTCAATATCACCCACGGATCGCTGCGCGCGGTGAACGTGCCGACCTCGGGGATCGTCACCTGCTTCTCCGCGAGTACCTCGAGCAGCAACGCCTCCATCGATTCCTCGGTGCGATCGACCTCGTCGACCAGGAGCACCACCGGCTCCTCCGAGAGCACCGATTCCAGCAGGGGGCGGACGGCGAGGAAAGGCTCGGAGTAGAGGCCGAAGTCCTTGGCAGCGAGCATCTTCGACGCGTCGTCGATGTCGGTGACGTGCTGAGTGAGCGCGCCGATGTGCTCGCGCAGCATCTGCACGTGCAGCAGCTGCTTGGCGTAGTCCCACTCGTAGAGGGCTCGGTTGTCGTCGAGACCCTCGTAGCACTGCAGCCGAACCAGCTTGCGGCCGCTCGCCGCGGCGAGGGACTTGGCCAGCTCGGTTTTGCCCACGCCCGCAGGGCCTTCGAGCAGGAGCGGACGGTCGAGTGCTGTCGCCAGATGCACCACGGTGGCGAGGTCGTCGTCGGCGATGTAGTCCTGCTCGCCGAGCGCGCGCTGCAGATCCGCGGCGTCGGTGAATCGAACGGTGCCGGTGTCGTCGTTGCGCACTGTCGACAGCGAGGTCATGTGTTTCCCTTCGGAAGGCGGCTGCGCCGCATGTGAGCGGAACTTCGTACCCTGCTACGAAGTTCCGCTCACATGGGTGGCGGTTAGTACGACTCGTTGATCGCGTGAGAAACGACGGGAATCATCGACTCCACGGTGACCTCACGGGGGTTGCCCGGGGTGCACCAGTCCTCCTGGATGTGCTCGGAGATCTTCAGAACCGACTTCTCGTCGCCCTTGATCACGTCGCCCTTGCCCGCGTACTTGCCGGTGTTCATCCGGTTCTTGTCGTACGTCGCCGAACGGATGGAGCCGAAGTTGTCGGGAATTCCGACATCCTTGGCGAGCCGGATGGCGGCTTCGACGGCAGCATCGGCCGCCTGCACGGTGGTCATGTTCTTCGTGTCGACGCCCATGGCCACGGCGATCTCGGCGTAGCGCTCGTAGCGCGAGGGCAGGTTGTACTCCCACACGCGCGGCAGAGCGATGGCGTTGTTGAGGCCGTGAGCGCTGTCGTAGAACGCGCTGATCGCGTGCGAGATCGAGTGGATGACGCCGAGTCCGCCGGAGTTGAAGGCCTGCGTGGCGATGTACTGGGCGTTCATCATGCCCTCGCGAGCCTTCAGGTTGCCCGGGTCGTACACGGCCTCACGAAGATGCTTGGAGACCAGCCCGATCGAGTAGATCGCATTGCCCAGCGACGGCGCGAAGTCCAGACGCGAGACGTACGGCTCGGCACCGTGTGCGAGGACGTCGAAGCCACAGAACGCGGTCCACTGCTGGGGGCAGGTGTAGTAGAGCAGCGGATCGTCCAGTGCCAGAGTCGGTGTCGACGCCTCGTCGAAGGCGAGCCACTTGTGCGGCTTCTCCATGTCCGAGGTGTCGGTGATCACGTAGGCCCAGGATGTCTCCGAACCCGTTCCGGCAGTGGTCGATACGGCGATGTGCGGCGGGTTCTGCTTGTTGGTGGACTTGGAGAAGCCCTCGAACTCGTTGATGTTGCGGCCGTCGTGTGCAACGACGACGCGGATACCCTTGGCCGCGTCGTGGCTCGAGCCACCACCGACGGAGATGACGCTGTCGCACTTCTCCTTCTGGTACAGCGCGGCACCGTCCATGACGTTGTAGTCCTTGGGATTGGACTCGACCTTGTCGTAGAGGACCACCTCGACGCCCTGGTACTCGATCTTGCCGATCAGTTCCTCGATGATTCCGGACCCGCGCAGACCCGTCGTGACGAGCAACGACCGCTTGAACCCGAGTTCCTTGGCCTCGACGCCGATCATGTCGTGTGCGCCGACTCCGAGCTTGGCGCGCGGCAGCGGGTGAAACTCCTTGATGGGGAATTCCCAGATCTGATTGAGCTCGATAACCATCGGTGTCTCCTCGGTGAGTGTGAGTGACAAGACGCCTTCCACTGTGATCGGCGTCTCACTGATGACCACACTCCACTGCCAGGCACCGGGTTGGGAACACCTCGAGGCGGGAACCCTGCCAACGACCCGACCGAACTACCCGATCGGGTAGGAGTACTCGCTCACCCTCGGCAGAGGAAGACTCACAGACTCTGCCGCACTACCGATCTCGCCGCTGCGCCAGCGAGAATCCGAGAACCGAGAGCAACGCCATCGCGATGACGAACGCGCCGTACACCTCCACCGTCGTGCTCAGCCCCAGCCGGTGCACCGACAATCCGGCGACCACGGCGGGCACGCTGAAGGCGAGGTAGCTGATGACGAACGTCGTGGCGAACACCCCGCCGCGCTGTGCGGCGGGTACCAGGGCACCGAGGGTGCGCATCGCACCGAGAAATGTTGCTCCCCAGCCCGATCCGGCGATGACGGCCCCGACGAAGTACATCGCTACCGACTCGATCTGCACCGACACCAGGGTCAGCGCGACGCCTGCCGCCAACACCGTCGCGCCGGTCATCATCACCGTACGAGGGAACCCGTTGCGCACCACCGCAGCTGCCACTGCGCCCGAGGCGAACAGTGCGAAGATTTCCAGCCCGCCGACGATGTGGTTGTCGATACCGAAGACGCCGCCGACGATCGAGGGCCCGAGCGAGAGGTGGAAGCCACCGAGAGACCAGGTAGCGAACAGAGCGGGGGCGATGAGAAGGAAAGGTGCCCGCACCGACTTCGGGATCGACATTCTCGGCAGCAGGGTCGACGCGAGGTGGCGGCGGGAATCGAAGCCGCGCAATACCGAGGTCTCTGGGACGAACAGCAGCGCGACGGCCAGGGTCAGGGCCGCGACGATCAGCAGTACGAAAACCAGTATTTC
This sequence comes from Rhodococcus sp. NPDC076796, assembly GCF_040702765.1. Lineage (NCBI taxonomy): Bacteria > Bacillati > Actinomycetota > Actinomycetes > Mycobacteriales > Nocardiaceae > Rhodococcus > Rhodococcus sp. NPDC076796. Next base: position 69,376 of record NZ_JBFBMS010000001.1, read on the forward strand.
GGGCGCGGGGGCCAGCTGGACCAGCAGCCCGGCACCGAGCGCACCACCTGCCAGACCGAGGGAGGGGGCGACACTGTTGAGCAACGGCCCGGTGGAGGTGTTGGGCTGCAGATCGATGACGGCCGCGCTCATCGCTCCCGTGGCCGCGCCTGCGGCGATTCCCTGCACGACGCGTGCCGCTATGAGAAGCGGAACGCTGTCGGCGACGATGAACAGCACCAGGCTCACGACGAGCAACAGCAGCGATGTGATGAGAATCGGCTTGCGGCCGATGTGGTCCGACAGGCTTCCGACCGTGAGCAGTGTCGCCAGCAGCGCCACCGCGTAGACGGCGAAGATGACGGTGAGCGTGATCGCGCTGAATCCCCACGACTGCTGGTACACCGGGTACAGCGGAGACGGTGCCGCCGAGGACGCCATCAGGACGATGAAGGCGACGCCGACAACCCAGAACGCATATCGATGCGGCATGCGCACCGCCGTCCGCCCCGTTGGACTCCGAGTGTCCACGCCGACCATGTGTTTCCCTTCACCGCAGTAACCGTTAGCTCAGTGAAAGACAACGTTCGGGAGCGTCCCGCATTCCCCGACGGTCAGTATTGCTCTGCTCGTGCGTCGCCCCGCAGCAGCTTTGCTTCGCGGTACCGCTGCGCACTCGCAGGCAACCCGCCCTCGATTCCGCTCAACCACACCGACACACGGCCGGTGCCCGAATCGCTCGAACCGACTTCGTCGACGCGTCGCACCGTCTGGTTGGCAACCGCCTCGGCGCTGTCGAACATCGTCACCTCGGTGGGCAACTGCGCCACGATCTCGTCGAGCACCAGCGGGTAGTGCGTGCAACCCAGCACGATCGACTCGACGTCGGCGGGGGTGGCTGCCACGGCCGCGGCAATGGCGGCACCGATCCCCCGCGCGTCACCGCGATCGATCGAATCCGCCAGACCGTGGCACGCCACGCTCGTCACCGTCCGGTGCGACGCGAACTGCTCGATCAAACGTCCCTGATAGGCGCTCGCGGTTGTGGCCGCCGTCGCCCAGATAGCGATCCGATCGCTCACCGCGGCAGCGGGTTTGATCGCCGGAACGGTACCGACCACCGGAATCGTGTCACCGAGCGCGGCCCGAACGTGACTCAGCGCCGTCACACTGGCGGTGTTGCACGGAAGCACCACCACCTCGGCACCGAGTTCGACGGCGTGCTGCGCTGTGCCGACCACCCGGTCGACGACCCACCCGTCCGGCTTGGGTCCCCACGGAGCGTTGTCGGGGTCCATCATCAGCACCAGATCTAGCTCGGGGCGCGCGTGTCTCAGCCGCGCAGCCGTCGGGAGCATCCCCAGGCCCGAGTCGATCAGTGCGACGATCATGCCAGCGCTTGCTCCACGTCACCGACCAGATCGGCACCGTCCTCGATGCCGACCGACAGCCGCACCAAGTCGTCGGGCACCTCGAGCAACGAACCGGCCGTCGAGGCATGCGTCATCGCGCCGGGGTGTTCGATCAACGATTCGACGCCGCCGAGCGACTCGGCGAGGGTGAAGATCTCGGTCTTCGCGCAGAAGTCCAGCGCCGCCTGCTTGCCGCCGGCCAGACGCACCGACACCATGCCGCCGAAGCGTCGCATCTGCCTCGCGGCGACCGCGTGGGACGGGTGGGATTCGAGCCCCGGGTAGATGACCTGCGAGATGGCCGGATGCCCGTCGAGGAATTCGACGATCTTCTCGGCGTTGTCGCTGTGTCGCTCCATCCGCAGCGCAAGAGTCTTGATGCCGCGCAGGGTCAGGAACGCGTCGAACGGTCCGGGAACCCCGCCCGCGCCGTTCTGCAGGAACGCGAAGGCCGTGTCCAGTTCCTCGCTGTCGGTCACCAGTGCGCCGCCGACCACATCGGAGTGACCACCGATGTATTTGGTGGTCGAGTGCAGCACCACGTCGGCACCGAGACTCAGAGGCTGCTGGAGGTACGGGGACGCGAAGGTGTTGTCGACGACGAGCTTGGCCCCGCCCTCGTGCGCGACGCCCGAGAGCGCCTCGATGTCACCGACGTTGAGTAGCGGGTTGGTGGGCGTCTCGACCCAGACGAGCTTGGTGTTCGGACGCATCGCCGCGCGGACCTCGTCGACGTCCGACACTGCGGCCACCGAGTACTCGATGCCCCACTGGGTGAAGACCTTGTCGATCAATCGGTACGTGCCGCCGTAGGCGTCGTTGGGGATGACGAGGTGATCGCCGGGACGCAGCGCCGAGCGCAGCAGGCAGTCCGTCGCCGCCATGCCCGAGGAGAACGCGCGACCATAGGTGCCGGATTCGATGGCCGCGAGATTGGCTTCGAGCGGCCGACGCGTCGGGTTGCCGGTGCGCGCGTACTCGAATCCGCTGCGCATGCCGCCGACGCCGTCCTGCGCGAAGGTGGAGCTGGCGTAGATCGGCACGTTCACCGCGCCGGTCTGCGGATCGGGCTCGTACCCGGCATGCACTGCCTTGGTGGAAAAGCCCTGCCAGGAAGTGTTGTCTGCCTTGCTGCGCTGCTCACTCATGGCCTCCACACTAATCGGCCTGCGTGGCCGCGCGGGGTCGTGGGTAACCTGCGAAGACAACCCCCAGCGGAAAGAGGCACCGTGGCCAACTCCCAGAGCGTCGACGAACTGTTCGCGATCGATTCACTTCTCGACGACGAGGAGCGCCAGATCCGGGACACCGTCCGCAAGTTCGGCAACGAGCGCATCCGTCCGCACATCGCCGACTGGTTCGACGAGGGCACCGTGCCGGCGCGTGAACTGGCCAAGGAACTGGGCTCGCTCGGCCTGTTGGGCATGCACCTCGAGGGATACGGCTGCGCCGGAACGTCCGCGACGGCGTACGGCCTGGCCTGCCTCGAGCTCGAAGCGATCGACTCCGGCATCCGATCGCTGGTGTCGGTGCAGGGCTCGCTGGCGATGTTCGCCATCTGGAAGTACGGCTCCGAGGAGCAGAAGCAGCAGTGGCTTCCGGGCATGGCCGAGGGATCGCTGATCGGCTGCTTCGGGCTCACCGAGGCCGACTTCGGATCGAACCCGGGCGGCATGCTCACCCGCGCCAAGCGCGACGGTGACGACTGGATCCTCAACGGCAGCAAGATGTGGATCACCAACGGACCCGTCGCCGATGTCGCCGTCGTGTGGGCCCAGACCGAGGACAAGATCCGCGGATTCGTCGTTCCCACCGATACACCGGGATTCACCGCCAACACGGTCAAGAAGAAGTTGTCGCTGCGTGCGTCGATCACCGGCGAATTGGTGTTCGACGACGTCCGACTCCCCGCAGACGCGATGCTGCCCGAGGCCCGCGGTCTGAGCGGACCGTTGAGTTGCCTCAACGAGGCGCGCTTCGGCATCGTCTTCGGCGCGATGGGCGCGGCGCGGGATTGCATCGAATCGGCGATCGAGTACTCGCAGACTCGCGCGGTGTTCGACAAGCCACTTGCCGGATACCAGCTCACCCAGGCCAAGCTCGCCAACATGGCCCTCGAACTCGGCAAGGGTCAGCTGCTCGCCCTGCACCTGGGCCGACTCAAGGACAAAGGCGAACTGCCGGGCGAGCGAGTGTCACTCGGCAAGCTCAACAACGTGCGCGAGGCCATCAAAATTGCTCGTGAATGCCGAACGATATTGGGGGCCAACGGAATCACGCTGGAATACCCGGTGCTCCGACACGCCAACAACCTCGAATCCGTCCTCACCTACGAGGGCACATCCGAGGTCCATCAACTCGTGATCGGGCAGGCTCTGACGGGCTCCAGCGCGGTGCGGTAGAGCGGCCGGCGCCCAGCCAGCCCAGGAGGGCGTCGGCTGTTGCAGCGGGTTGATCCTCGGGAAGAAAGTGCGTGCCTCTGCCCACGTCGACGATCGTCATCGCGCGTCCATGGTTTCGGCACCACTCGACTTCGGTGCGGCCGACAACCGCACCAGGAGTGCCGTGCATGAGCAAGGTCGGCATCGTTGCATCCACGAACACCTGTTGGTTGCTCGTCACGATCGAGACGACATCCGACGGCTCCCCTGCGATCGGAATTTCACGGGCCCACTGCAGCATCGGTGTGCGCGAGGCCGGATCCGTGAATGGCCGACGGTAGGCATCCATCTCGTCGGGACTCAGTGACCGAAGGATTCCCGATGGCAGCACTGCCTCGATCATGACGTTGTCCTCGAACACCATTCGCTCACCCACACCGACAGTTCGCAACGCCGAGAACAGTTCTCTTGCGCCGTCGTCCATGTCGTCCCAGTTATCGATGGGATGAATATGACCCTCCATCACCGCTACGCCGCGCACCCTGCCCGGATCCGAGCGGGCGAGAGCGAGAGCAATGACAGCGCCCCAGTCGTGGCCGACGAGAGTGACGTCGGACAGACCGAGTTCGTCGATGAATTCACCGACGTGGGCGATGTGGTCGACCAGACGGTAGCCCGAGGACGACGCGCCTGAGCGACCCATCCCGACGAGATCGACGGCAATACAGCGATAGCCGGCAGGTGCGACGATATCGATCACATTGCGCCAGAGATACGACGATGTCGGGTTGCCGTGCAGAAACAGCACTTCCGGACCGTCTCCGGACTCGACGTAATGCAGCGGGTTACGCCCACGTGCGCGTTTTGCGTCCTTCTGAGTACGCAAAACGCGCACGAGGCCTAGGCACCCTTGCTGAGGAATCCGAGCAGATCGTGGCGCGTGATGACGCCGACGGGCTTGCCTTCTTCGACGACCATCAGCGCATCGGATTCGCCGAGTGCCTTGGTGGCGTCGGAGACGGTTTCGCCTGCGCCGATCAGCGGGAACGGCGAACTCATGTGCTTGGCGACCGGGTCTGCCAACGCGGCGCGACCCTCGAACACGGCACTGAGCAGATCACGCTCGGTGACACTGCCGGCCACCTCGCCTGCCATGACGGGCGGCTCGGCACCGACGACGGGCATCTGCGAGACGCCGTACTCGCGCAGGATCTCGATGGCGTCGCGCACGGTTTCCGACGGGTGGGTGTGCACCAGATCCGGGAGCGCGCCGGACTTTCCGCGCAGCACTGCGCCGACGGAGGTCTCCTTGGTTTTGCCGTCCAACCTGGACCGCAGGAATCCGTACGACGACATCCACGAGTCGTTGAAGATCTTCGCCAGGTAGCCGCGTCCGCCGTCGGGCAGCAGAACGACGACCAGTGCGTCGGGACCTTCACGCTCGGCGACCTGGATTGCGCCGACGGCAGCCATGCCGCACGAGCCGCCGACCAGCAGGCCTTCTTCCCGTGCGAGGCGACGGGTCATATCGAACGAATCGGCGTCGGAGACGGCGATGATCTCGTCCGGGATGGACGGGTCGTACGCGGTCGGCCAGAAGTCCTCGCCGACGCCCTCGACGAGGTACGGGCGTCCCGTACCACCGGAATACACCGACCCCTCGGGGTCGACGCCGATGACCTTGACCTTGCCGCCGGAGACCTCCTTGAGGTACTTGCCGGTGCCGGAGATGGTGCCACCGGTGCCGACGCCTGCGACGAAGTGAGTGATCTTTCCGTCGGTGTCGGCCCAGATCTCGGGACCGGTGCTCTCGTAGTGGCTGGCCGGGCCTGCGGGGTTGGCGTACTGATTGGGCTTCCAGGCTCCGTCGATCTCGCGGACGAGCCGATCGGAGACGCTGTAGTAGCTGTTGGGGTCCTCCGGTGCGACGGCCGTCGGGCAGACGACGACCTCGGCTCCGTAGGCGCGCAGCACGTTGCGCTTGTCCTCGCCGACCTTGTCGGGGCACACGAACACGCACTTGTAGCCGCGCTGCTGAGCTACCAGTGCGAGACCGACACCGGTGTTGCCGGACGTGGGCTCGACGATGGTGCCGCCGGGCTTCAGTTCGCCGGCTGCCTCGGCCGCGTCGATCATCTTGACCGCGATGCGGTCCTTCGACGAACCACCCGGGTTGAGGTACTCGATCTTGGCCGCGACTGTGCCTGCACCGTCGCCGACGACGGTGGACAACTTCACCAACGGGGTGTTGCCGATGAGTTCGGTGATGTGCTGTGCGATGCGCATTGCACCATCTTCCCAGATGCGGGTATTCGACTCTCGGTCACGGCCGTCGACACCCCGCATACGATGGTGTCGACGGCGCGACGAGAGGGATCGATCTGTGACGGCGAGCGGATGGCGTACCGCTGCGAAAGCGAGCGCCGCGACGGTTCTCGCAGGCTCCGGAGCAGGGACTGCGTCCTGGGCCGCGTACCGACATCTGATGGCGCAGGCCGCTGCGGCTCGTGGTGTCATCGGGCGCACCACCGCCAAACCACCGGAGGCCGACGGCGTCTACACGGCGGGATGCGCGGCCCCGGAACGGTGGCGGATGGGAAATTCAGCAGATATTCATCTGATGATCTTCGGCGACTCCACTGCAGCGGGCGTGGGCTGCATCGTCGCCGACGAAGTTCCCGGCGTGCTGCTCGCCCGCGGCCTGGCCGAGGAAACCGGGCAACGAATTCGATTGAGCACCAAAGCAATTGCCGGTGCCACCTCGAAGGGACTCGAAGGCCAGGTCGACGCGATGTTCGTCGCGGGCCCGCCCCCGGACGCGGCGGTCATCTTCGTCGGCGCGAACGACGTCACCAAGAAGTTCTCCATTGCGGCGTCCGCGGCCCGGTTGGGCGACGCGGTCGAACGATTGACGGCAAAGGGCTGCGTCGTCGCGGTGGGTACGTGCCCCGATCTCGGTGTCGTGACGGCCATTCCGCAGCCGCTGCGCACCGTCGTCCGCAATTGGGGTCGACGTCTTGCGCACGCGCAGACGGCCCGCACGCTGAGCGCAGGCGGGCATCCGGTGGCACTGGCGGATCTGCTCTCGCCCGAGTTTCTCGCGGCACCCGACACCATGTTCTCCGCGGACCGCTTCCACCCGTCGGCCGCCGGCTACGAGCTCGCGGCGCAGCAGATTCTGCCGGTGCTCGCATCGGCGTTGGGGGTGTGGCACGGCGGCCCGCTGCCCGAGCTGCCGACCGTGTCCGCTGCCGCCGAATCACGCAAGGCCATTCCCCGCGCCACGGCCGCACTCGATCGTTTCCTGCGTCGCAGAACGGCAGAGCTCGATGCCGAGATCGTCACTGCGTCGGAGGATCTCGTACGTCGTGGCGGCGGCGGTCGGGCGGGGTTGTAAGTTCGGTCAGGAGACATCGCCTACTCGGCGGTAACAGAGCAGGTAAGCAGTATCGATTCGAAGGAGATCTCATGCCAGAGGCAGTCATCGTCGCCACCGCGCGCTCACCGATCGGCAGGGCGATGAAGGGGTCGCTCAAGGACATTCGTCCCGACGACCTCACCGCTCAGATGGTCGCCGCCGCGCTGGCCAAGGTGCCTTCGCTGGACCCGAAGGACATCGACGACCTGCTCCTGGGCTGCGGTCTGCCCGGCGGCATGCAGGGCAACAACCTCGCTCGTATCGTCGCAGTGCAGCTCGGCTACGACTCGCTGCCCGGAACGACGATCACGCGCTACTGTTCGTCCTCGCTGCAGACCACCCGCATGGCGCTGCACGCGATCAAGGCAGGCGAAGGTGACGTGTTCATCTCCGCAGGCGTCGAGAGCGTGTCGAGCTTCGTCCACGGCAGCTCGGATTCGCTTCCGGAAAGCCACAACCCGATCTTCGCCGACGCCGAAGCACGCACCAAGAAGGCACAGGAAGAGGGCGCGGACAGCTGGACCGACCCCCGCGAGAACGGCGAACTGCCCGACGCGTACATCGCGATGGGCCAAACGGCCGAGAACGTCGCCCTGCTCACCGGCATCACTCGCGAGGACCAGGACCACTGGGGCGTACGCAGCCAGAACCGCGCCGAGGAGGCCATCAACGCAGGTTTCTTCGAGCGGGAGATCACCCCGGTGACCCTGCCCGACGGCACCGTCGTCAACACCGACGACGGCCCTCGCGCCGGCACCACCTACGAGAAGATCAGCCAGCTCAAGCCGGTCTTCCGTCCGAACGGCACCATCACGGCGGGCAACGCGTGCCCGCTCAACGACGGCGCAGCAGCGCTCGTCATCATGAGCGACACCAAGGCCAAGGAACTGGGTCTGACCCCGTTGGCCCGCATCGTCTCCACCGGCGTCACCGGCACGTCTCCAGAGATCATGGGCCTTGGACCGATCGAGGCAACTCGGAAGGCGCTGAAGATCGCGGGTATGTCGATCTCCGACATCGACCTGTTCGAGATCAACGAGGCCTTCGCCGTGCAGGTCCTCGGATCGGCGCGCGACCTCGGCATCGAGGAGGACAAGCTCAACGTCTCCGGCGGTGCCATCGCGATCGGCCACCCGTTCGGTATGACCGGTGCACGCATCACCACCACGCTGCTGAACAACCTGACCACACAGGACAAGACGTTCGGCGTCGAGACCATGTGCGTCGGCGGCGGCATGGGTATGGCCATGGTGCTGGAACGTCTCAGCTGAGTCGCGGCACCACCACGAAAAAGCCCCGCCCTCCTCGAAGGAGTGGCGGGGCTTTTTCGTGTGAGTACTAGTCGTTCTGGAAGTAGCTCAGCAGACGCAGGATCTCGACGTACAGCCAGACCAACGTGATGGTCAGACCGAGAGCGACGCCCCAGGCTGCCTTCTCCGGAGCCTGTGCGCGGATCAGTTGATCGGCCTGGTCGAAGTCGAGCAGGAAGCTGAATGCCGCGATGCCGATGCAGACGAGGCTGAAGATGATGGCGATGGGTCCGCCGTCGCGAAGCCCGAATCCACCGTCCATGAAGAAGCTGGCCACAAGGTTGCCGAGCATCAGCACCACGACACCGATGAGGGCACCGACGATCATGCGGGTCAACCGCGGGGTGACGCGAATCGCACCGGTCTTGTAGACGATCAGCATGCCGAAGAACACGCCGAACGTGCCGAGGACGGCCTGCGAGATGAGGGTCCCGGCTCCGGCCCCCTGGATATCGAAGGTGAACAGGAAGGACAGGGCACCGAGGAAGATGCCCTCCGCTGCCGCGTAAGCGAGAACGATCGCCTTGTTGTCCATCTTGCGGCCGAACGCCGCGAACATGACCAGACCGAAACCGACCAGGCCACCGACGATGACGAACGGCATGGCCAGATCGTTGTTGTTCTGGACGAGGAGGTACGAGATGATCGCCGTGACGCTCAGCACACCGAGGGTGATGCCGGTCTTGGTGACGACGTCGTCGATCGTCATGGCCCGCTGCGCGGGCTGCGTGGTGTACGGATCGGCCTGCGTTCCGGGATGCTGGCCGAAGGTTGCGGCCTGCGAGGCTCCAGCCGTCGCAGATCCGAATGTGGCGTAGCCGCCGCCCTGCTGCTTGGGCAGGTTGCGGAACACCGGGTTGCTGGAGGTGCGCACCGTGTCTCTTCCCTTCGTAAGTTCTGATCCCCACCGGGGATCTCCCCGTCGGTCATCAGTAGAACGTCTGACATCCGGACAAAAGTTCCCAGGAGGAGAACTTCTACGACGGACAAATCGGACTCTACCGGGTACGGCCTCGACACGCGGAGACGACGGCGTGTGTGACACCGAATCGAAACGGGCACTATGAGGAAATGGCAATCGAAGACGGACCCGACCAGACCTTGGACCCCAGCGAAAGCGTCGACTCCGACGAGGTGCGCAACGATGACGGCGACACCGTGGTCGATCCTCCCGACCACTGGAGCGAGGCCAACAGCTTCGGCACCACCGCTCGCGAGGCCGCCGAGGGCGAGAGTCTGGACCTCAAGCTCAGCGAGGAAGAACCCGACGTCGCCGTCGAGGAGGATCTCGACCGCCCTATCGCGGAGACACCCGACGACGAGCTGACCGAGGAACTGGTCGATCACGTGGTCGAGGAATCCGACGAGGATCCCGACATCGATTACGCGGAAGGTCAGCGTCAGGCCGAAATCGTCGAGGGCACTCTCGTCGAGGATCTCGGCCGCAACCGAGGCCAGATCGACGGAACCCCCGAAGACGGCGGCCCGGTCACCTGATGCTCACCGTTACTCGCTCGGGCGTACCGAGCGAGCGACGGTGAACTTGCCGTTGCGCCCCATCAGGTCGGTGGGGCCAACGGCGTCGGCCAGTTCGCGTCGATAGTTCAGATGGGTGTTGAACACCGTCCACAGCTGCCCGCCGGGCCTCAGGACTCGACCCGCCGCCGCGAACAACTTGCTCGCGCCGCCCGTGTGCACTGCGGCACCCTCGTGGAACGGCGGGTTGCAGACCACCAGATCGACCGACTCGGACTCGACAGTGGACATCGCATCGTCGGCGAGCACCGACACTCGCGTCCCGTTGGCCTCGGCTGTGGCCGCCGCCGACGCGATCGCTGCGGCCGAGCGATCGGTGGCGATCACCTCGAGATCAGGCCTGGACCGGGCCAGCTCGGTGGCGAGAATTCCTGTGCCACAACCCAAGTCGACGGCAACACGGGCTCGCGGGAGCATCTTCGGAACGTACTCGAGCAGATAGCGCGTCCCGATGTCGAGACCGGCCCCCGCGAACACCGCGCCGTGCGCCACCACCGTCAAGTCCAGATCGGCAATCCGCTTGCTCACCGGATACGTCATGCCCGACGCCACCGCCCCACGTGCGGTGAGCACTCGGGCTTTCTGCCGTCCTCGGCCGGCCGTGACGGTCTCGAACGACTTTCGCAGGACGTCGTTCATTGCCGGGGTCATGTGCTTGTCTCGTCCGCCCGCGAGGACGACGACGTCCGCCGACGCGTGTGCGGCGATGTGCTCGGCGATCTCGGTCAGTTCGGCCAGACCGCGCGGCAACTGCATCAACACCACCCCGACGCCGTCGAGCAGTTCGGCACCCAGTGCGTGCTGGGTGTAGGAGCCCGACATCGAAACCCGCGCAGCGTTCAGCTCGAGCGCGCGCACTCCGGTGACGGCGTCCTGATGAACGCGTACCGCGGCGAACCCGAGAGAAACGGCCCCGAGGGTCAGGGCTCCGTACCGGTCGCCGATCACCGCGATCGGCGTGGTCCTGTCGATTCCGGGAAGTTCGTCGACGGTATCGAGGACGAGGCGGTCCGCAGCGTCGACGGCATGGAGGTTGGGTGCCTCGGCGTCGGGCTCACGACGAAGGGCGTCGAACAGGGATTCATCGGGCACTCGAGCAGTATCCCACCCGGCGGAGCCCAGACAGCCCGCGCGGCGAGTGGCTATTGCCGCGAATCAGGGGCATGCTCGGGGAATGGAACACCAAGACAAGAACGAGGCGCTCTTCAGCCATCCCGACGATGCGTCCACCGATGCACACGCCGAAACCTCCAAGCCTGCCGTCTACACCGCCCTGTTCAGCGGCGCGAACGAATAACGAGAACAGCCCTTCACGACAGGTAGCGCAGGTACTCCAACGCCTTGGTCGCATGCACGTGACCGCGTTCGCTCTGCACCACCATCCGCACCACTCGGTTCCGATCGATCACGAATGTCGTCCGCTTCACGGACAGTAGCTGCCGAAGATACCCACGGTTGGCTGCATGCGCCCGCCCGCGTTCGAGCTCACGAAGCCGACGCCGCCGGGTGAACCACCCGCCTCGTCGCACTCCGAACTGCTCTGCCACCGCACCATCGGAGTCGGACAGCAACGGGTAGTCGAACGACCTCTGCAGCGCGAAATGCTGGTTGCGGTCTCGGGTGTCGGTACTGATGCCCACCCGTTGTGCGCCGAATCTCTCGAATTCCGTGCCCAAGTCCCTGAAGTGACACGCTTCGGCCGTGCAGATGGGGCTGTTGGCCGCCGGGTAGAAGAACAGCACGACCGGACCCGACGCGGTCAGGTCGGAGAGCGCACGGAGTTCGCCGGAATGGTCCGGCAACTCGAAGTCCGGGGCGGTCTTTCCGATGCGCATGGGCCCGAGGTTACCGCTCAGCCCTCCACGAGGGCGGCAGTCAGGCGTTGTCGGAGATCCCGATCGATGCCCAGGTAGTTCAAATATCCCTCGAACGAGCCGTGCGTCGACTTCATGACGTCCAGTCCGTGCTCCAGGTAGGACGCGCGGACCCCCAACATCGCGTCGGTGGGTAGGCCGTCCGCCTCCGCGGCTCCCGCCCATGTGCGGCGCACGTGAGCGAGCAGTGGGGCCACCGCGTCGTTGCTTCTCAGGTAATCCGCGACGATGTCGTCCTCGTCGACCCCCGCGGCCCGCAGGACCGTCGACACGGTCCACCCTGCTCGGTCCTTACCCGCGGCGCAGTGGACCAGAACCCCACCGCGTCGTTCGGCGAGGGCGTCGACCACTCGTTTGATGGCATACGACGCCCCGTCGAGTGTCGGATAGGAGGCGTAGGCCCGCAGCATGTAGTCCACTTGGCTCTGCTCGTCGCTGATCGGGGCTTCGTGGGGGGCGCGCTCGCCCCGCACGGTGTCGAACGGCACCGAGATCGATCGGACCCCCTCGGGAACTCGGTCCGCGCCACTTCGGCCTATCTCCGGCTCACCACGAAAGTCGAACACCGTGCGAATGCCGAGGTCCGCGATTGTGCGTCGACCGTGCTCGGTCAGCGCACTCAATTCGGATGCGCGATAGAACGATCCGGGCCGAACCGTCGCCCCGTCCGTGGTACGCGCGCCGCCGAGATCGCGGAAGTTCCAGGCCCCGTCGAGGGCGAATTGATCGTGTACCGGGGCGTCGGGCATGGGTTCGACCCTATCGAAGGCAATGCTACGAGCGCGGTACCAGCCACCGACGTAGCCGGGCGGTGACGAACGGCATCACCACGTAGACCATCAGCGGCGTGCACATCATCACCACCAGCGCGGTGCGCAGAGCCACGTTCAGGTCCGTCAGGTGTGGTGTCAGAACGATGTTGACGAGCAAACTCACGGCGTAGAAGGCCACGCCGATCGAAATCGCCTGCTTCCACCGCGGCGGCGGACCACCGATCACCCGGACGGCGTCGGTGAGATTGGACTGCGGCTCGAACCATCCCTCCACACCGGAGAGTCGATGTGTCGCAACGTCGTCGGCGATGGGACGGCCGGTGCTGAGCCACGTGCGCCTGGCATCCGAGCGCAGCCAGGCATCGAGGTTGTCGTGTGTCTCGAATCGATACACCACGTGGTAGTCGCTGGAATCGCCGGAACTACGCAGCCAACCGCCACCGAGAAATCCGGGAAAGGTTCGGACGAGATCCATCCCGTGATCGGTCCACTCCACGAAGTCGGCCTCGTATCCCTGACGAACGCGTCGTGCGACCGAGGTCGTGACGTGATCGAGCGTGTCGGTCGTGGTCATGCGGTACCCCTCCTGCGCGTGTTCGTCGCGGATCGATGTGTTCTACACAGAGTGCGGCCACATGGACCTACATTCAAATCGAGAGTCGGATCGGAGATCGATGGCTTATGGAAGGAAAGAATGTGACAATTCGTCTACAGAGACCCTTCTCGAGCGACCTGGAGTGGACGGATGGCACAGCACCGACCCGAGTACCAGCTCGACGACGTGGACCGACGCATCGTCACCGAGCTCAGCCGTGACGGCCGAATGTCCATGCGTGCCCTGGCCGAGGCCACCCATATCTCGCGGGCGCACGCGTACGTGCGCGTCGACCGTCTCGTCGACGAAGGGGTCATCGAGGGATTCACCGCACGCATCGCCTACGAGAAAGCGGGGTTCGGCGCGTCGGCGTATGTGGCACTGTCCATTCGGCAGGATTCCTGGCGCGCCGTCGCCGACGACCTGAGCACCTTCCCGTTCGTCGAACACGTCAGCCTCATGGGCGGCGACTTCGACGCACTCGTTCTGGTGCGAGCTCCGGACACCTCGGCACTACGCCATCTGGTGCTCGACAAGCTGCAGGGACTCGACGGGATACTGTCGACGCGAACCTGGCTGATCTTCGACGAGGCGATCGGACCCGGCGCGCAGTGGACCGCCGAGACGACGAACGGGAGCAATCCATGACCACGCCCGAGCGAGAACCGAACTTCACCGACGTGATCGTGATCGGCGGCGGAATCGGGGGTGTCTCGCTCGGTTACGAACTCGCGAGCGACCGACGCGTCGCACTGCTCGAGCGCGAATCGACCCTGGCCTTCCACACCACCGGACGTTCGGCCGCCCTGTTTCTGGAAACCTACGGCAACAGCACCATTCGGGCACTGACGACGGCCAGCCGGGCATTTCTGGTCGACCCGCCGGAGCACTTCCGATCCGAGCTGCTCGCCCCGCGTCCGCTGCTGCAGTTCGCGGCCACCGGGCGAGGTGACGCGCTCGAGGCCCTGTACGCGGACGTCAGCCGACTGACACCCGACGCCCAATTGGTCTCCCCGGCCGACGCGCGTACGCTCTTCCCGCCGCTACGTCCCGAACTGATCGATTGCGCACTGTACGAACCACATTCGATGGAGGTCGACGTCCACGCACTGCATCAGGGCTTCGTGCGGGGGCTGCGCGATCGAGGTGGACGAGTCCACACCGGGGCAGGCGTGACGCAGCTCAGCCGCGTCGACGGACTGTGGCACGTGCACACCACGGACGGGTCGGTCCACACCGCTCCTCTCGTCGTCGACGCAGCAGGCGCATGGGCGGACGTCGTCGGCGAGATGGCGGGTGCCGATCCGATCGGACTCGTCCCGATGCGTCGCTCGGTGTTCATGGTCGCCGCGCCCGATGATCTGGACACCGCGAATCTGGCGACGTTGAGCGACATGGACGAGAAGTTCTATATCAAACCAGAAGGCGCACAGTTGTTGTGCTCACCGGCTGACGAGACGCCCACCGAGCCCAGTGACGCGCGTCCCGACGAGTTGGAGATCGCGCGCGCGTTCGACGACATCGCCGAGGCCACCACGCTGACGGGCCGGCATCTGCGGTCGTCCTGGGCTGGCCTGCGCAGCTTCGTTCCCGATCGCACCCCGGTCGTGGGCTTCGATCGGAAGGTCGAGGGCTTCTTCTGGTGCGCCGGTCAGGGTGGATACGGAATCCAGACCTGTGCGGCGCTGGCCCGAGTCGGCGCGACAATCGTTCGCGGAGAACCGCTTCCGCAGGACGTGGCCGCCCGCGGACTACTGGCCGACGACTTGGCTCCGCAGCGCTTCGGGTGAGAGGCGCTCCGCGCCACGTGCACGAAAGCTCGACCTGGGCTACGAAGTTCCACTCACATCGACAAGCTCAATCGGCCACGACGCGTCGGAGATCACGCACCGTGGTTCGGTAGATGTCCAGTAGATCGGCGTCCTGCCCACCGTCGACTCGCTCGGCCCAGTCGTCGAAGGCGATGCGCATGACCATCCCGGCCCCCTCGACCAGAAGTCTCGCGTAGGAACGTGGCTCGTGGCCACCGAGCTTCTCGGCCACCGCATCGGTGACGCGGCACAATGTCATCGCGTCGTGGGCGAAGGCCGCGGATCGCAGGTGCGCGTCGGCCCCGATCAACCGTCGGGTACGTCGGAGACGATCTCGCACCTCGTCAGGCGCGGAGGAAAGTCGTTCGACGGATCGCTCGTAGAGTGCTTCGATACCGGTGATGGTGATGTTCTTCGGTGCCGTGGACGCCAGCCAGGCGTTCAGGTCGACATCCAGGTCCGGGTCGTTTCCGAGGACGGACTCCTCCTTCGACGCGAAGCTGCGGAAGAACGTGCTGGGCGACACCCCGGCCCGACGCGCGATCTCGTCGACCGTCGTCGCGGCGCACCCTTGCTTCTCGAACAGGTCGAGCGCGGCGCGGGTGATCTCGAGTTGGGTGTCTCGGCGACGTCGCTCTCGCAGATCGGGCGCTCGTTCGGTCATCCTCGTCACTCCTTCGTGTTCTCGCTGTCAACTTACCAGTAGTATTCAAGTTGACAGTCACTGTCATGATGATTCAAGCTATCTGAGCGGGCCGAAAGTCCGCACTTCGAACCCATACTCGAAAGCTTCCGATGACCTCACCTGAGACCGACCACATATCCGAGCCCACGTCGGGCGACGAACTCGCGCCGGGCAGCAAACTACTGATCGGCATTCTCGTCATCGCGGCGTTCGTCATGATCCTCAACGAGACGATCATGAGCGTGGCACTACCGACCCTGATGGTCGACCTCGACATCACGGCGACGACGGCGCAGTGGCTCACCACCGGGTTCCTGCTGACCATGGCCGTGGTCATCCCCATCACCGGATTCCTGTTCCAGCGATTCACGTTGCGTCAGGTGTTCGTCGCAGCGATGACGCTGTTCACCGTCGGCACACTGCTCGCGGCCTCGGCCCCGGGATTCGAACTGCTCCTGCTCGGACGCATCACCCAGGCCAGCGGCACGGCAATCATGTTGCCGCTGCTCATGACCACGGTGCTCACCGTCGTCCCGGCCCACAAGCGCGGCGCGATGATGGGCGTGATCTCCATCGTCATCGCCGTGGCACCCGCTGTCGGTCCGACGATCTCGGGCATCATTCTCAACTCGCTGGACTGGCGCTGGATGTTCTGGCTCGTCCTGCCGATCGCCCTCGTCGCGTTCGCGATCGGGACCACTCTCGTGAAGAACGTGACCCAGACCGGGCGACCGTCGTTCGATCCGCCGTCGGTCGTGTTGTCCGCGTTGGCGTTCGGCGGGATCGTCTACGGCCTGAGCAGCCTCGGACACTCGGCCGAGGAGTCCGTGGTGCCGGTGTGGCTGCCGCTGGTGGTCGGTGCGATCTCCCTCGTCGTGTTCGTTCTCCGGCAGATCTCGCGCCAGGATCGCGGCGGCGCACTGCTGGACATGCGTCCGTTCCGCACCCCCACTTTCAGCATCGGCCTCGGTATGATCGCGATCTCGATGATGGCACTGTTCGGCGCTCTGATCCTGCTGCCGATGTATCTGCAGAACGTCCGCGGACTCGACACTCTCGACACCGGACTGATGCTGCTCCCCGGCGGACTGCTGATGGGTCTGCTCGCGCCGTTCGTCGGACGCATCTTCGACCGAATCGGTCCGCGCCCGTTGGTCATTCCGGGCGCGATGGTGGTGAGCGCCGCACTGTGGTCGATGACCGTGCTGGACGCGCAATCTGCGCTCCCGCTCGTGATCGGTATCCACATGCTGCTCTCGGCGGGTCTCGCTCTCATCATGACGCCGCTGATGACATCGTCGCTGGGATCGCTTCCGGCACAGCTGTACTCACACGGAAGCGCCATCTTCAACACGGTTCAGCAGTTGGCCGGTGCTGCGGGTACCGCCCTGTTCGTCACCGTCATGTCGAACACCGCAGCAGCCCGAATCTCCGACGGCGCAACCCAGGTCGGCGGTTCGGAGGCCGGTATCCACACCGCCTTCCTCTACGGCGGCGCAGTATCTCTGGTGGCCGTGGCGGCGTCGTTCTTCATCCGCGCCCCGGCACGCAAGGATCTCGACGAGATCGCTCCCGTACAGCCGGTGCACTGAGTCAACCGGATTCGACCATCTCCGCAGCCGCAGACACGATCTCGTCTTCCGACAGGAGGACGAGATCGGCTGCGCCGCCCAGCGGAACGAACGAATTCTTGCTCGCCACTCGGCGAATCGTACCCGCGTAGCCACCCTCGATCAGGGCCGTCACGACGCCTTCTCCCACTCCCCCGTCGTGCCGGGTCTCGTCCGCGATCAACACTCGATCGAAGCCTTCGAGCCGGCGCAGAAGGTCGTCGACCGGCAGCGGAACGATCCAGCGCAGATCGACGATCGTCACGCCGATCCCGCGCTCACGCAACCTCGACGCGGCGCGCCTGCTCATCACCACCCCGTTACCGAAGGTGACGATGGCCAGATCCTCACCGTCCGAATGGGTTGCGATGGTCGCGAACTCGGCCGACGCGTCGTCGACGCACCGCAACGCCCCGTCGCCGTCGTCCAGATCGACGCGGTGATACAGCGCAATCGGCTCCAGAAAGACGCATACCCGTCCCTCCTCCACGGCCAGCGCCACGCACGTCCGCAGCAGCGCGGCGGCCTCGGCAGCGGAACTCGGAACGGCAACGACGATGCCCGGAATATCGCGCAGAACCGCAACCGCGTTGTCGTTGTGAAAGTGCCCACCGAAACCGCGCTGGTACGCCAGACCGGCGATGCGCACGACCATCCCGTTGGTGAACTGCGCATCGGAGAAGAACTTGAGCGACGCGGCCTCACCGCGCAGCTGATCCTCGGCATTGTGCAGGTACGCCAGATACTGAATCTCGGGTATCGGGACGAATCCTGCGAGCGCGGCACCGAGGGCGGTGCCGAGCACCGTCTGCTCGTCGAGCACCGTATCGAAAACCCTTGCTGCGCCGTATTTCTTGCGCAGACCCTTCGTGACGCCGTAGACGCCGCCCTTGACGGCCACGTCCTCCCCGAACACGAGGACCTCCGGTCGCGCCGCCATGATG
The DNA here is from genome assembly GCF_040702765.1 of Rhodococcus sp. NPDC076796. Lineage (NCBI taxonomy): Bacteria > Bacillati > Actinomycetota > Actinomycetes > Mycobacteriales > Nocardiaceae > Rhodococcus > Rhodococcus sp. NPDC076796. The sequence goes on from NZ_JBFBMS010000001.1 coordinate 87,704, forward strand.
TCGGCGAGCGTCGTGTTGATCATGGCCGCCAGCGTCAGACGCGGCCCACCCTGTGCCGGTCGCAGGCTCTGCTCGGTGGCGGCCACGGCAATCGGTCGCCGTTCGGTGAGCGGAGCCATCACCGCGTCCGCGGTGTCCAGGCGCGACGATGCCCCGGACCGCAGCGACTCGACCATCGCCTCGGCCTCGGTCATCACGGTCTCGCGTAGTGCCTCGTAGCGACCTTCGACGTCGGCTGCCGAGAGCACACCGGCCCCGATCAGCGCACGTGCGCAGGCCAGCAACGGATCTCGTGCGTAGTCGCCGACGATGTCTGCGTTGGTTCGGTACGCGAGCTCGGCGTCGGATCCGGCGTGGCCCATCAATCGCACCGTCTCGAGGTGCAACATCACCGGCCGACGCCCCGACCGCACTGCGGCGACAGCGGCGTCCACGGTACTCATCAGCGCGACCGGGTCGGTCCCGTCGGCTCGGACGTACTCGATCGACGGAAATCGGCTGAGCGACTGCGTGATCCAGCCCCGCGGTGACCGGGTACTGATTCCGATGCCGTTGTCCTCGCAGACGAGAAGGATCGGCATCGGAATCGACTGGTGGGCACAGTACGCAGCCGAATTGAGCGCACCGACCGTCGTCGAATGATTGGCCGAGGCATCGCCGAAGCTGCACACCACGATGGCGTCCTCGGGCCACGGCGTTCGATGACGCAGCGCCTTCGCGCGCCCGAGAGCGAACGCCAGTCCGACCGCGCGCGGAACCTGCGAACCGATGGTGGAGGTCTGTGGCACGATGCCCAGATCCGGGTGCCCGAACACCTTGTGGCGTCCGCCCGAGATGGGGTCGCGGGTGGACGCGACCAACCCGGCCAGCACGTCGTGGATCGGGTTCGAGCCCGAATGCTGTTGTGCACGTGCGGCATAGAAACCGCCCGAGCGGTAGTGCAGCAGTGCCGGGTCGGTGACCGTCGTCGCGGCACCGACGGCTGCATTTGCTTCGTGCCCAGACGATCCGATGGTGTAGTAGCCGAAGCCCTCGGACTGCAACCAACGGGCTGCGAAGTCCAGGTGCCGGCTCGCGAGCTGCGCATCGAAGTACCTCAGCAGACGATCCGGATCGGCGAGCTCCGGCCCGCTCGTCGAGGCGACCCTGATCCGGTCCAGGAAATGCGCGTCGATCGCGTTCGCCACGCTCGCCCCTCTTCTTCTCACGGTACGAGCCGGGAAGTCAGCCCAGCGCGATCATATCCACCGGAGAGCTCAACAACCGGCCGACGAGCGCGAGAAACTGCGATCCTTGCTGACCGTCGACGAGGCGATGGTCGAACGAGAGCGACAGTGTCGTCACCGACCGTAGTGCGATCTCGCCCTCGTGTTCCCACGGCATGCGGCGAATGGAGCCGAAACAGAGGATGGCGGCCTCGCCGGGGTTGAGGATCGGCGTACCGGAGTCGACTCCGAACACTCCGACGTTGGTGATGGTGATTGTGCCGTCGGCGAGATCGGCCGGGCTGCTCTTGCCTTCCTTGGCCGTTCGCGTCAGATCCGACAGTGCACGGGCGATGTCCACCAGAGACTTCTCGTGTGCGTCCTTGATGTTCGGCACCATCAGTCCGCGCGGAGTCGCGGCGGCGATACCGAGATTGACGTAATGCTTGGTGACGATCTCCTGAGTCGTCTCGTCCCAGGAGGAGTTGAGCGACGGATTCGATTTCAGCGCAACGAGAACCGCCTTGGCGACCAGAGCCAGCGGGGTCAGCCGCACGTCTGCGAAATGGGCCGAGGACCGCAGAGACTCCAGCAACGTCAGGGTGTCGGTGACGTCCACGGTCACGAACTCGGTGACGTGCGGAGCGGTGAATGCACTGCGCACCATCGCATCCGCCGTGTGCTTGCGCACCCCCTTGATCGGTGTGCGCTCTTCGCGACCGACCCGTAGCGGGGCCTGCTCCCCTGCAGTGTCGGCTCCGTGCAGATACGACTCGATATCCTCGCGGGTGACGTCGCCGCGAGTTCCGGTCGGGGGAACCTCGGCCAGATCGACAGCGTTGTCCTTGGCGATCTTTCGCACCGGCGGTGCCGCCAGCGGTTTTCCGTTCTGCGCGTTCGGTGTCGGGGTGACCGCTGCAGTTCCACGGCCGCCGCGTCGACTGGAGCCTTCCTTCGCCACGCCGTATCCGACCAGAACCGGCACGCGTTCTTCGCCGTCCTCGGCCGGGGCGGCACCGTCGGTGAGGGGAGCGACGGGCTCCGGCTCGGAACCGCTCTCGTCGTCGCCACCGACCCTGATGTCGATGATCGGCACCCCGACCTCGACGGTGTCACCCTCCGAGACATGCAGCGCGGCAACGACACCGGCAAACGGCGACGGAAGTTCGACGGCGGCCTTGGCCGTTTCGACCTCGGCGATGTTCTGGTTCAACTCGATCGTGTCGCCGACCGCGACGAGCCAGGTCAGCAGATCGGCCTCGGTGAGGCCCTCCCCGAGGTCGGGCAACGGAAAGCTCTTGATGGTGGGCATCGTTGAATCCTGTTCGGTGTCGATATCGGCGTTCGGTGAGCGCGAGGTCAGTGCGAGCGGCAGCGGTCGACTGCGTCGAGGATCCGGTCTACATCGGGAAGGAAGAATTTCTCCAGTTTCGATGCCGGGTACGGGGTGCCGAAGCCACCGACGCGCAACACCGGTGCCTCGAGGTTGTAGAAGCACCGTTCGGAGATTCGAGCTGCGATCTCCGAACCGAGTCCCATGAACACCGGAGCCTCGTGCGTGATGACCAGACGCCCGGTCTTGCGTACCGAGGCCTCGATGGTCTCGAAGTCGATGGGCGAGAGCGAACGAAGATCGATGACCTCGATCGACACTCCCTCGTGGGCAGCGACTTCGGCGGCCTTGCGTGCGGTGGCGACGAGAGGTCCGTACGCGATCAGGGTGACATCGGTGCCCTCGGTGACCACTCGCGCCCGATGCAGCGGGTACGACGCGTCGGTGTCGAGATCGATCGGGCTCTTCTCCCAGTACCGACGCTTGGGCTCGAAGAACAACACCGGGTCGTCACTCGCAATGGCCTGCTGAATCATCGAGTAGCCGTCGGCAGCGTTGCTGCAGGTGACCACGCGAAGGCCTGCGGTCTGTGCGAAATACCCTTCGGGAGACTCCGAATGGTGCTCGACGGCACCGATCCCACCGCCGTACGGCACCCGAATCGTCATGGGAATCTTGACGTTGCCGCTCGTGCGGTAATGCAGCTTGGCCACCTGCGAGACGATCTGGTCGAACGCCGGGTAGATGAAGCCGTCGAACTGGATCTCGCACACCGGCCGAAAACCTCGCATCGCGAGCCCGACGGCGGTCCCGATGATGCCCGATTCCGCCAACGGCATGTCGAGTACCCGGCCGGGGCCGAAGTCCTTCTGCAAACCGTCGGTGATGCGGAAGACGCCGCCGAGTTTGCCGATGTCCTCGCCCATCAGCAGAACTTTCGGGTCGTTCTCCATCGCTCGTCGCAGACCTGCATTGATGGCCTTGCCCAACGGAAGACTGGTGGGCCGTTCCAAGGTGGTCATGACGTAGCTCCTTCGAATCCGGCTTGGTACGAGGCGAACTGGGCCCGCTCGTCGTCCAGAAGGGGGTGTGGATCGGCATAGACGTTGTCGAACACCGACATCGCTTCCGGTTCGACGGTCTCGAGACAACCGCGACGAAGCTCGGCTGCGACCTCGTCGGCGGTGCGCTTCACCGAGGCGGCGAACGCGTCGTCGAACACGCCGATTCGTCTGAGCAACTTCTCGATTCGGTCGATCGGATCCTTGGCGCGCCATTCGTCGTCGGTGGCACCCGAGCGGTATCGCGTCGGATCGTCGGAGGTGGTGTGCGGGCCCATCCGGTAGGTGACCGCCTCGATGAGCGTCGGGCCGCTACCTTCGCGGGCGCGGGCGAGTGCTGCCCTGGTCACAGCCAGGACGGCGAGAACGTCGTTGCCGTCGACGCGGACCGACGGAATTCCGTATCCCTCACCGCGGGCGGCGATCGTCGCCTTCGTCTGCACCGTCACCGGTTCGGAAATGGCCCACTGGTTGTTCTGGCAGAAGAAGACCACCGGTGCGTGGAAACTCGCGGCGAAGCCGAGTGCCTCGGAAATATCGCCCTGGCTGGTGGCACCGTCGCCGAAGTAGGTGATGGCCGCGCCCTCGGCTCCCTCGAGTTGCATGCCGATGGCGTACCCGGTTGCGTGCAGGCCCTGCGACCCGACGATGATGGCCGGCGTCGTCATGCGGTATTCGTACGGGTCCCAGCCGGAGAGGGTCGATCCGCGCCAGAAGCGCAGCATCCGGGTGGGGTCGACGCCTCGGCAGTAGGCGACCCCGTGCTCGCGGTAGCTGGCGAACACGAAGTCCTCGGTGTCGAGCGCGCGGGCCGAACCGACCTGCGCCGCTTCCTGCCCGAGCAGCGGTGCCCACAACCCCAGTTCGCCCTGTCGCTGGAGCGCGGTCGCCTCGGTGTCGATGCGCCGGACGACCACGAGATCGCGGTACATCTCCATCATCGCGGCCGGGTCGATGTCGGCGACGAGAGGCGAGTAGGTCTCGTTGCGGACCACCGTTCCAGATTCTTTGATCAGCTGTACCAGCGAGGTGGTGTTCATGTTCGTGGCACTCTCCGTCGTGGTGTGATGTCTTTCACAAGCACACCACCGACATCCACCCTGCACAAGTGATGACTTCACAACTGCGCAGTGTGCACAATATTGGGTAACGACTGAGCTACAGGAAGTGCGCAATGACAGATCTGGACAAGACCGACGCCCGCCTCCTTCTCGCCCTGTGCGCCAAACCACGAGCCACCGGCGTCGAACTCGCCACGACCTTGGGCCTGTCCCGCAACACCGTGCAGGCGCGCCTCGGTCGATGGGACGACAAGGGATCGCTCACGCCGATCGATCACCGCATCCCACCGAAGTCTCTGGGGCGGCCGCTACAAGCATTCGTCACCGCACAGGTCAACCAACACACGCTCGCCGCAGTGACCCAACACCTTCGCACCATCCCGGAGGTGCTCGAAGTGTTCGGGCTGTCCGGAGCAGCGGACATGCACATCCGCATCGCGGCCGTCGACGCCGACGACCTGTATCGCATCGCGGGTCTCATTCTCGATATCCCCGGAGTCGAGCGCACCAACATGTCCATCGCGATGAGCGAGCTGATCCAGTACCGCACCAAGCCGTTGCTCGAGCAGCTCGCCGAGGACGGTCGTCGCTGAGCAGCCCGACCACCCCGGCGCGGTCGATCCGAGATGCACCGTGCAACATGCACATTCTCGGCAACAGCGGTTGACCAGCGTGCACGTTCACGACACTCTTCGAGGACACGAATTCCGGATACCACCCATTTCCGGTACCGCCGCCTCATCACCGAAAGAGACCGCCTGTGTCCGTCGTTGCCGACCACCCCGCCGCCGTACCCACCCTGACCGATCACCTGCCGACGGGCGTCTTCGATCGTCCCGACATGCCGCGCGACTGCGCACACGAACGCGTCGTGTTCTGCCAGGACCCCGACACCGGTCTGCGCGCGATCATCGCGGTCCACTCCACAGCCCTCGGTCCGGCTCTCGGCGGAACTCGCTTCTACCCCTACGTTTCCGAGCAGGAAGCGTTGACCGACGTGCTGCGCCTCTCCCGCGGAATGACGTACAAGGCAGCCGTCGCGGGAGTCGATCTGGGCGGCGGCAAAGCAGTGATCATCGGCAACCCCAACGCCATCAAGACCCCGACTCTGCTGAACGCATACGGCCGGTTCGTCGAATCACTCGGTGGCACCTACGTGACGGCAGGTGATGTGGGCACCAACAGCGACGACCTCGACATCATCGCCGAGGAGACGGCACACGTCGTCGGCAAGAACACCACCGCGGGCGGCACCGGCGACAGCGGCCCCCAGACCGCGCTCGGGGTCTTTCTCTCGCTCCTCGCCGCAGCCGAATCGACATGGGGCTCGGACGATCTGACCGGCAAGCGCGTCGGCGTCGAGGGTGCGGGCAAAGTGGGCTACAACCTCGTTGCACTGCTGCGCGAGGCCGGTGCCGAGGTGGTCGTCAGCGACTCCTACCCGCCTGCCCTCGACCGCATCGCCCTGGACTTCCCCGGTGTCACCGTCGAATCCGACATCATCGGTGCCGACATCGACGTCTATGCGCCGTGCGCCATGGGTTCCACCCTCGATGCCTCGTCGGTGGCCCGGTTGTCGGCGTCCATCGTGTGCGGCGCGGCGAACAATCAACTCCTCACACCCGATGTCGAGGCCATGTTGGCTGCGCGCGGAATCGTATGGGTACCCGATTACGTCGCCAACGCCGGCGGTCTGATCCAGGTGGAAGGCGAACTGCGCGGGAAGGATTCGGAAGAAGTGATGGCCACGATCGGCAAGATCCGCGACACCGTCACGGGCATCTTCGCCATCGCCCGCGCCGAGGGCATCCTGCTCGGCGCAGCAGCCGATCGACTGGCCGAGGATCGAATCGCGGCTGCTCGCAGCTGATCACAAGCAAGCTTCGCTCCACTCTCGGCCGTCGATCGGGGATTCCCGCACTGACGGTCACAGAGTGGAGCGAAACGTGCAGATCTACCGAAGCGCGATGTACTTGGTCTCGAGGTATTCCTCGATACCTTCCGACCCGCCTTCGCGTCCGAAGCCCGATTCCTTCACACCACCGAACGGGGCTGCGGCGTCGGAGATCGCACCGCGATTGACCCCGACCATGCCGGTGTCCAGTGCTGCCGACACCCGAAGGGCTCGGTCGAGGCTCTCGGTGTAGAAGTAGGCCACCAACCCGTATCGGGTGTCGTTGGCTGCAGCGACGGCCTCGTCCTCGGTGTCGAATCCGATGATCGCCGCGACGGGCCCGAAGATCTCGTCCTGCAACAGATTCGCGTCGGCCGGGATTCGGTCGAGGACCGTCGGCGCGTAGAAGAATCCGGGTCCGTCGGGCGCGGTTCCGCCGGTGCGCACCCGGGCTCCCTTCGCGACGGCGTCGTCGACCAGTGCCATGACCGTTCGACGCTGCTTGTCGTTGATGAGCGGTCCGATATCGGTGCCGTCTCGGTCACCCGGACCGACGGTCAACGCCTCGATTCGCTCGGTCAGCTTCGCGGTGAATTCCTCGCGCACCGACTTGGCAACGTACAGCCGATTCGCTGCCGTGCACGCCTCGCCGCCGTTGCGCATCTTGGCCAGCATCGCTCCGTCGACGGCGGCGTCGACGTCTGCGTCGTCGAACACGATGAACGGGGCGTTGCCGCCGAGCTCCATCGACGTCCGCAGTAGTCGATCGGCTGAATTGCGCACCAACAACTTTCCCACTCCGGTCGAACCGGTGAACGTGATCTTCCGCAGCCTCGGATCGTCCATCAATGGTCCGGTGACGGACGCGGCGTCGGAGGCCGGGAGTACCGACAGCACGCCGCGGGGCAACCCGGCGTCGGCGAACACCTGCCCGAGGAGCAGCATCGTCAGCGGGGTGTCCTCGGCCGGTTTGACGATGACGGTGCAGCCCGCCGCCAGGGCCGGGCCGATCTTGCGTGTGCCCATGGCCAGCGGAAAGTTCCACGGGGTGATCGCCAGGACCGGGCCGACCGGAGACTTGGTGACCAGGATCGAGCCGTTGCCCGCAGGGGCAGGGGTGAACCGGCCGCCGATTCGGACGGCCTCCTCACCGAACCAGCGCAGGAATTCGCTGCCGTACTTCACTTCACCGTGGCTCTCCGCCAACGACTTTCCCATTTCGAGTGTCATCAGCAGAGCGAAGTCGGCAGCACGCTCCTGCAGCAGGTCGAAGGCGCGCCGCAGAATCTCGGCTCGCTCACGAGGGGGCGTCGCGGCCCACCCCGGCTGCGCCTCGGCGGCAAGGTCGAGCGCTGTGATGCCATCGGCCGCGGTGGCGTCGGCGACGGTGGTCAACTCCTCGCCGGTCGCCGGGTTCAGCACGGCGAATCGTGCACCCGACGCCGACGGTGACTGCACGCCGCCGAGCCACAGTTCGGTGGGCAGCTTCGAGATCAGGTCGGTAGCCGACATGTCAGTTCCCCTGTGCCACAGTGCGCAGCGCGTCTTCGAGGACGGTGAGCGCGTCGTCCAGCAGCTCGTCGGAGATCACCAGGGGCGGCAGCAGGCGGATGACGTTGCCGTAGGTACCGCACGTCAGCACGATCACCCCGGCCTCGAGTGCCGCCGCCGCAACGGCTTTGGTCCCCTCCGGGTTCGGCTCACGCCCACCCGGCACGACGAGCTCGATAGCAAGCATGGCTCCGCGGCCGCGCACCTCACCGATGATGCCGACCTCGGCACTCAACGCATTCAGTCGCTCGAACACAATGCGCTCGATCTCGCGGGCGCGCGCATTGAGGTCGAGTGTCTCCATCTGCTCGATGGACGCCAGGGCCGCGGCGCAGGCCACCGGGTTGCCGCCGTAGGTGCCACCGAGTCCACCGGGGTGCACAGCGTCGATCAGATCGGCACGGCCGGTGACCGCGGCCAGCGGCATACCTCCTGCGATCCCCTTCGCCATGGTGATCAGATCCGGCACGACGGCCTCGTGTTCGCTCGCGAACCAGGCTCCGGTGCGGGTGAATCCGGACTGCACCTCGTCTGCGATGAACACCACGCCGTTCTCGCGTGCCCAGTCCGCCAGTGCCGGCAGGAATCCTTCTGCGGGCACGATGAAGCCGCCCTCGCCCTGGATCGGCTCGATCAGGATGGCCGCGAGATCGGCTGCGCCGACCTGTTTTTCGATGACGGAGATCGCCCGGGCCGCAGCCTGGGCACCGGTGACCGCGGAACCGTCGGAGTTCAGGCCCTCTCGGAACGGGTATGACATCGGGGCCCGGTAGACCTCCGGAGCGAACGGCCCGAACCCGCTCTTGTACGGCATCGACTTGGACGTCAGCGCCATCGTCAGATTGGTACGGCCGTGGTACGCGTGATCGAACACGACGACAGCCGACCGCCCGGTGGCATGACGAGCGATCTTCACGGCGTTCTCGACCGCCTCGGCACCGCTGTTGAACAGGACGCTGCGCTTGTCGTGATCCCCCGGCGTCAACTCTGCCAGCTTCTCGGCGACCTCGATGTACCCCTCGTACGGCGCGATCATGAAACACGTGTGGGTGAAGTGTGCGACCTGATCCTGCACTGCCGCAACGACTGCCGGATTGGACGCACCGACTGTCGTCACCGCGATTCCGGCCCCGAGGTCGATCAGCGAGTTCCCGTCGACATCGACCACGACGCCACCGTTCGCGTCGGCCACGTACACCGGCAGCGTCGACGCCACGCCTGCACCGACGACGGCCTTGCGGCGCTGCGCCAACGCCGCCGACTTCGGCCCGGGGAAGGCGGTGACGATCCTGCGCTCCTGCGGAAGTCGGTACTCGATCGAGGCCATGGTCGCACCTTTCGTGTGGGATTGTTCAGCCAGTATGCGACTCTCCGAGCGCGACAGCCGGACGCCATTTCGTACACCTCATGGCGAGATCGCACTCCATTCCGGCAGCCACAGCGCTACAGTTCGACGGGTGAGCGTGCAGATGTCCTGGCTGCTGAGGCAGCATCAGCTCCGCCTGAGTCATCGCGGCGGGCCGGAGCGCAGTACTGCGCCGATCACCTTCGCGCAGGCGACCGAACTCACCGATCCCAGTCCCTGGCTGTCCGGCGGGGAACTGATTCTCACGACCGGGCTCGGCTTCGAGGCCGACGGCCCAGCTCTCGGCACTTACGTCCGGACCTTGGCGGCCGCGGGTGTCGCCTGCCTCGGATTCGGAGTCGGTTTGTCCCACAGCTCGATTCCGCGTCATATTCTCGACACGGCCGAGGATGTCGGGCTCCCCGTCGTGGAGGTCCCCTACGACACCCCGTTCGCCGCCGTGATCAGAGCGGTCATGAAGCGCATCGCCGAGCAGGAGTACGAGCAGGTTCTGCGCGCGGCCTCGGTCCAGACTCGCATCACTCGGGCAGCGCTGCACGGCGGCGTCGACGCGATCGTTCGCGAACTGGCGGTCGCCACGTCCACGTCGGTGGCGCTGATCGGCAATCGCACCGAATCGTTCCATCCCGCCGCCGCAGCCGATCTCGTCGAACGCGCCCGCGACGTCGCCCGCAGCATTCGCCCGTCGTCGTCACCGGCCACGGTGTCGGTCAGCGAACCGGGGTGCACCGTGACTCTGCATTCCGTCGCGATCTCCGGCGGGGCCTCGAGCTTTCTCGCCATTCGCACCGCGGGCCCGGTGACGGGCGTCGAGCAGATCCTGCTCGGGCACGCGGTGTCGCTGGTGACCCTCGAACTCGAGAAGCCCACGCGGCTGCGCGCAGAGCAGTCCCGACTCAACACACTCGCGCTCGGGTTGTTGCTGGACGGCCATCTGCCTTCCCCGGACGGCTCTGCGCTACCGAGCTATCTCGTCGACGCCGCCGACGACGACTCTCGCATCAGGGTTGCTGTGGTCCGCGGACCCTCCGAGCGCATCGTCGAGGCCATCGATGCCGAGTGCCGGGCCCGGGCGCGGCCCACGTTCGCACGGAAGACCGACACCGGTGTCGCGGTGCTGTTGCGCGGTTCCGATGACTCGGATGTCGTTGCCCGACTGCTCGATTCACTGCCGAAGTCGGTGTGCGTCGGCCTCAGTTCCAGCCACCACATCACCGAGACCCCCGACGCTCTGAAGCAGGCTTCGCTCGCGTGCGCCGCAGCCGGCACGAGCGATCGGATCGTGGAATTCACCGGATCGATGCTGTTGGCCTCCGAACCGGTACAGGAGTCGTTGCGTGCCATGGCTGCCGTGACCATCGCGGTACTGGCCGAGTACGACCGCACCCATTCCGCCGATCTGGTCGGATCGCTTCGGGCTTTCCTCGAGGCGAACGGGCATTGGGAAACCGCTGCGGCGCACCTGTCCGTGCATCGTCACACGCTGCGAAACCGGATCACGCGGTGCGAGGAATTGCTCGCGGTGGATCTGACGTCGGCGCGGGTGCGAGCCGAACTGTTGCTCTCACTGCTTGCCGCGACAACGTGAATATCGGCACACGTGTCAGGATTTCCCGATGACCACGCCTCGTCCCGAACCCCACATCGCCGTCGCAACTGCGAAATCGGTGCGGCTCGGAGTACTGCTGGCGGCAGTCGGCGGATTCCTCGACGCGTACACCTACATCACCCGCGGCGGCGTGTTCGCCGGTGCGCAGACCGGCAACGTGGTGCTGCTCGGTGTCGATGTCGCCGGTGGCAGGTGGATCGAGGCGCTGGCCTTCCTGCCACCGTTGGCGGCCTTCGTCCTGCGCGTCGCGACCGCGGAATTCATCGCACTGCCCGCGGTTGCGAAGATCGTGCGAAGACCGGTGCGGGCGGTGCTGGTGTTCGAGATCCTGGTGGTCCTCGTCGTCGGATTTCTGCCGGGAACCGTGCCCGATGCGGTGGTCTCGGTGATCCTCGCTCACGTTGCCGGCGTGCAGGTGACCACCTTTCGCGTGCTGGTGGATTCGCCGTTCAACACCACCATGACGACCGGGAATCTCCGCAGCATGGCGATGGCCGCATTCCATCGGGTGGTCGAACACGATCTGGAGGCCGGGACCCGCGCCCGACGGTTCGGCGCGGTGATCTCGGGATTCTTCGGCGGAGCGCTGCTCGGCGCAGTCGCGGTCGAACTGTTCGGGCTACGGGCAAGCTGGGTCGTCGCCGTCATGCTGACCATCGCGCTGGCACTGTTCGTGTTCGACGAGCGCACACCCAGGACGTTGCCTCCGAAAGGTCAGTCGCCCAACCGAAGCGGAGCAATGGATTCGAACACATCGCCCGGCCCCGGGTTGCCTTCTGCCGACGAACCGCCCAAGTGATGTACGACGCCCCACACCGCATTCAGTGCAGTGTGAATGGCACCCTCGGCCCAACCCGCCGTCCACGAGATGTCGTCGCCGGCAAGGAAGATTCCTCGATGTCGCGGGTCGAGTCGGTGTTGCACGAAGTGCGTGAACAGCCTTTCCTGGTAGCGGTAGTGACCCGGCAGGTTGGCTTTGAAGGCACCCATGAAATCGCGTTCGGTTTCCCAGGACAGCGTCACCGGGGTGGAGATGATGTGGCTGCGGAAGTCGACGCCCGGGTAGATCTCCTCGAGCGAGCGCAGCATGATGTTCATTCGTTCGGTGGGGTCGAGGGCCAGCAGCTTGAGCGAATCGTCCGACCACGTGTAGGACAGGCAGATCAGCCCAGGCTTGCCCTCGCCCTGGTCGAGTAGGTAGGTGCCACGACTCATCCGGTCGGTCAGCGTCATGCTGACCAGATCGCGCCCGGTGACCGGATCCTTGTCCTTCCAGAACGGCCGGTCGACGAGTGCGAACACCTTGGTCGAACCCATGTAGTGGGTGCGTTCGATGGCGGTCCAGTGGTCGATGGGAAACAGATCGTCGTCACACCTGATGTTGCTGAGCAGCATCCAACTCTGGGCGGTCACGACGGCGGCCGCGTACGTCTGGATGTTGCCGCGGTCGTCGTGGATCGTGGTGCCACCGTCGGTGCGTCTGATCTCGGTGACGCGCGACATCGTGGTGCCGCCGTTCAGCGAGGCCACCGATGTGCCCGCGGGCCAGTGCGCCATGTTCGCAGGCGTGTCGGTCCACAACCGCATCGGCAGTTGCTGTGAGCCGCCGACGATTCCGCGATGGTGGTCGTCCGCTGCCGTGATGACGACTCGGAGGATCTCGAGAATCGAATTGGGGTAGTCGGTGTCCCAACCACCCGTTCCGAATCCCACCTGGCCGAACAGCTCTCGCATCCGAAACGACGAGAAGTGTTCGGATGCGGCCAGAAATCCGTAGAAGGTCTGGTCGTCGAACTTCACGATCAGCTCGTTCCAGATTCGCTTGATCTCGGCAACATCGCGCCTGCGAATGGCACGCTGCAGCGGAACCAACTCGGCGTGTTCCTCGAGCGTCCGGTTCCACGCGTCGGCGACCTCGGCGAACACCGGCGGAAGATCCTCGAGCTTCTGGGCGTAGTGGCTCTCGCCCTTGAGGTCGATCACCGTACTCGGAGTCACCTCTGCCAGCGGGTTCGGAAACGGCGTGGTCTCGAGCCCGACTGCGTCGAGGTAGTGGAACAGCGCAGTCGACGACGGCGGAAACCGCATCGCACCCATCTCGGCCACCACACCCGGGTGCCCCTCGAACGGCACCGACCGCATCCGGCCGCCGATCCGATCCGATTCGTACACAACGGGTTCCAGGCCGAGCCTGAGCAATTCATGGGCGACGACCATGCCTGCGAGTCCGCCGCCGATCACGGCTACCCGGGTACCGAGGGCCGCGTCGGGAACACGTCCGAGGCCGGCCGGGTGCGCCAGGTAGTCGTCGTAGGCGAACGGGAAGTCCGGACCGAACATCGTGAGCGGCTGGTCGGCCTCGGATTCGATCGCGCTGTCCGGGGTGACGGGTGTGGTCATCGGTCGGTCTCCTGCTCGGCCCGTGAGGGTCCTGTCGGGTAGAGGTCGGTTCGGCGATCGGCCAGGTGGGTGTTGACCGCACGGGATCGAGCGAGCTCGGCCGGATCCAGATCCACCGTCAGAAGCTCTTCGTGCGCGCCTGCGCGCGCGAGGTCGGCACCGCCCGGCGCGACGGCGCAGGTCAATCCGCAGTACGTCAGACTCGTCTCCGTGCCACAGCGGTTGACGTAGGTGACGAACAGTTGACTCTCGTACGCCCTCGTCGGAACCACGTGTGTTGCGATGATCTCGAACGGGGTCATCAGGCCGGTCGGGACGATCAACCACTGCGTTCCTGCGTCGGCGTGAGCACGAACGGTTTCCGGGAATTCGACGTCGTAGCAGGTGAGCAGACCGCAGCGCAGTCCGCCGAAGTCGAACTGCACCAACAGTTCCGGCCCACGAGTGAAGTGAGCGCGATCGAGTTCACCGAACAGGTGGGTCTTGCGGTAGCGCGCGATCGACAGCCCGGATGCATCGACCACCTGGACCGAATTGAACACGGATTCACCACTGCTCTCGGGGTATCCGTAGACGATTGCGAGGCCATGAGATCGAGCGATCGTCGACACCTTCTCGAAGATCGGCCCGTCGAACGGTTCCGCTCGTTCGAGCACGAGATCACCGATGTCGTATCCGCTGACCGACATCTCGGGGGTCACCAGGATCGACGCGCCTGCCGAGGCCGCACGCCTCGCTGCGTCATCGAGTGCGGCGAGGTTCGCGTCGACATCGCCGGCACGTTCGGGCCCTTGGAACAGCGACACGGTGACGGTCATGCCTGCAACTCCTGTTTCCTCATCGGCAACTCCTCGGGTAGCGCGGGTGCCAACACCCACAGGACCTGAGCGCCGTCCCTGCCTTCGGCTCGAAAACTGTGATTGCGACGCGGCGAGAAGGTGAACGCATCTCCGGGACCGAGCAGCACCTCGTCGCCCGCGAACGTACCGTCCACTTCGGCCTCGAAGGTCACCCGCAACTCGCCCGCGATCACGTGCACGAACGTCACGTCGAGCGGAAGGGTGTACGCCTCGGCTCCGCTGCCGCCACCGGCGTCGATGTGGCCCAGCAGCACCTGCACCCGACGCTCCCCCACCGGGGTCAGCAGATACTCGGTCATCGCTTCCCCGCCGAACATGATGCGCGGCAACGATTGCGCCCGGACCACCTCACCGGACGGCGCGTCGTCGAACAGCGAGCCGACCGGAAGCTCCAAAGCGGCGCAGACCCGAACCAGGGACGCCACCGACGCATTGACCTGGTCGCGTTCGAGCTTGGACAGATACCCCTTGGTCACTCCACAGGTGTCGGCGAGCGCGTCGAGAGTCAGTCGCTTCTTCTGCCGAGCCTCCTTGAGCCGCGCACCGATACGCGGCGCATCGTTGTCGACCGACGTAGCAAGGGACACCGCTCTCGCCTCTCAGGAAACTCGTGTTGACAAGATCGAGCATCAGAGTAACGCTTGCCGGGCGAACTGGTCGACCCCAGCGTCACCGGACTGATGAAAATTCGGAAGGAACTCTCGATGAACCCGAGCAATCCCGAGCACCCACCGATCGGTCCGGTCGACGCCACCAAGGTCCCCCGCTTCGCCGAGCCGACCACCTTCGCGCGGCTGCCCCGTCTCGACGAGGTGTCCCGGGCCGACGTGACCATCCTCGGCGTCCCGTTCGATTCCGGCGTGAGTTACCGTCCCGGCGCACGTTTCGGTCCGGGGCACATCAGAGCGGCCTCGAAACTGTTGCGGCCCTACAACCCTGCGCTGAAGGTCTCACCCTTCGCTCGCCAACAGGTGGCGGATTTCGGCGACATCGGCGTCAATCCGTTCGACATCACCGAGGCACTGACCACGGTGCACGACGCGGTGACGGACCTGCGCGCCGACGGCTCGTCGGTTCTCACCCTCGGCGGCGACCACACCATCGCACTGCCGATTCTGCGTTCGCTCGCACGCGATCACGGGCCGATCGCGGTATTGCACTTCGACGCGCACCTCGATACGTGGGACACGTACTTCGGTGCTCCCTACACTCACGGCACACCGTTCCGACGGGCCAGCGAAGAAGGTCTGATCGATCTCGAACGCTCACAGCACATCGGCATTCGCGGCCCGCTGTACAGCGAGCAGGACCTCGAGGACGATCGCGTGCTCGGCTTCCAGGTGATTCGGTCCGACGACTACGAGGTGGACGGCGTGGCCAGCATCGTCGAACGGATGCGTCGCCGGCTCGACGGCGGCCCGGTCTACGTCTCGGTCGACATCGACGTTCTCGACCCGGCGCATGCACCCGGTACCGGCACTCCCGAGGCCGGTGGCATGACGTCTCGCGAGTTGCTCAACACTCTGCGCGGACTCGTCGGCCTGAACGTGGTCGGTGCCGACATCGTCGAGGTCGCGCCGGCCTACGATCACGCCGAGATCACCGGAATCGCTGCGGCTCACGTGGCCTACGAATTGCTCTCGGTGCTGGCTCTCAACCGATAGAACGTCACCGCCTCGGCAGCACCAGGATCGGCACCGGCGAATGACGGATGATCTTGGTCGCCCGCGACCCGAGAAACACCCGAGCGATGGGTCCCAGTGGTCCGGACGATCCGATCGTCAGCACTTCGCCGTCCTGCCAGTGAACTTCGTCGAGGGCCTCGCGCCAACTTCCTGCCATGGCCAGTTCGGTTGTCACCTGGTCGGCCGAAAGCCCCACTGCGACTGCGTCGTCCATCGCTGCGGTCAATGCTTCGCTCAACCCCACGGCGAGTTCGGCGGCGACGTCGTCCTCGACGCGTAGGCCGACCTCGGGCGGGTACATGGTCGCCCCGCGGACGACGAACGATGCCAGGCGGAGCGGGATGCCCGCGTCTCGGGCGAGTTCGGCGGTAGGACCCACGACCCGCGAGGCCTCGCTGTCGCCGGAGAACGCGCACGTGATCCGGGTCAGTGTGGCGCGTTCGCGCATCCGATAGCCGCGGGGAGCGAGCGCCACGGTCACCGGGGACGAGTGCAGAAGCTTGTCTGCCGTCGACCCGACGACCACCTGGCCGAGAGCACCGTCGCCCGAGGAGCCGAGAACCAGCACCGAGGCCGACATGCTCTCGGCCGCCTCGGTCAACGCCGTCGAGACCGAGCGGTGTGCGAATCGGTGGAACGACGCGGTGATATCCGGTGCCCGGTCTTCGAGATAGTGGCGCGCTTTCGCCTCCGACTCGGCTGCGGTCGTCGCTGCCCAGTCGGCGAACTCCGCATCCACCCGTGCCATCGACGGAGTCGACCACGGCTTGGGCACCACCGTCGCCACGTCGATGTCGGTACCCAACGACCGCGCGAGCTGGGCACCGAGATCGAGGGCACCGACGCTGCCCTTCCCCGGTGCGAATGCGATCAGCACGCTCATCGTGCGTCCTGTTCTGCACCGCGCAGCGTCGAGTGGTGCCGGCCCCAGAACCAGTAGAACGCCAACACCACCGCGAGCCAGAGCCCGAACCAGAACCACGTGGTCCAGTGCAGTCCGGACAGGATGTACAGGCAGGCGAGAACCGACAGCACCGGAGTCACCGGGTATCCAGGAACCTTGAACGGCCGTTCGAGATCGGGCATCGAGCGGCGCAACACGATCACTCCGATCGACACGACGATGAACGCGACGAGGGTGCCGATCGACACCAGGTCCGCCAGCTTGTCGAGTGGAATGAACGCGGCCAGGATCGAGATCACGACGGCGACGACGATCGTGTTGTTGACCGGCGTGTGTGTGCGTGGACTGACCTTGGCGAAAGCTTTGGGCAACATGCCGTCTCGGCCCATGGCGAACAGGATGCGAGTCTGCCCGTACATCGTCACCAGGGTCACCGAGAAGATCGAGATAACTGCACCTGCAGCCAGAATCGTTGCCGGCCAGGCCTGCCCGGTGACGTTGCGCAGGATCTCCGCCAGCCCGGCTTCCTCCTGGCCGGCGAAGTCGGTCCACGGCTGAGTTCCCAGGGCGGCCACGGCCACGACGAGATAGAAGACGATGACGACGATCAGTGCCGCAATGATGGCCCGCGGCATGGTCTTCTGCGGATCTTTCACCTCGTCGCCCGCGGTGGACACCGCGTCGAGTCCGATGAACGAGAAGAAGATCGTGCCAGCGGCCGCCGTCACGCCTGCTGCGCCCAAAGGCATGAAGTCCGAGAAGTTACCGGAGTCGAAGGCGGTGAATCCGACGATCGCGAACAGCGCCAGCACACCGAGTTTGATGACGACCATGACTGCATTGACGGCCGCCGACTCGCTCGCACCGCGAATGAGCAGAACGGCGCACAGCACGATCAGCACCACTGCAGGCAGATTCATGATGCCGGGATCGGCGTCACCCGGCGCAGCGGACAGCGCGTGCGGGATGGTGAAGCCGAAGAGGTTGTTCAACAACTCGTTGAGGTACCCACTCCACCCGACGGCAACGGCAGCGCTGGACACTCCGTACTCGAGCAACAGGCAAGCCGCGACGCCCATCGCGACCACCTCGCCCATCGTCACGTACGCGTAGGAGTAGGTCGAGCCCGAAACCGGTACCGCCGATGCCATTTCGGCGTAACAGATGGCTGCGAGACCGGCCGCGATACCCGCGGCCAGGAACGAGAGCACCACTGCGGGACCGGCTTCGGGAACCGCGAGCGAGAGAACGAAAAAGATGCCGGTACCGATGGTGGCACCGACGCCGAACATCGTCAGTTGGAAGGTGCCGATGGTCCGTTCCAACCCGCCACTGCTCTGCTGGTCCGGATCCACGATCGGCTTCTTGCGAAGCAGTTGCGATCGCAGACTCGATGCAGGTCTGTTCGACGATGTCATGGCCGGCACTCCCAACGTGGAGACGAACGGTGCGGATCGGCTGATTGTGCTCTCAGATACCGCCTCTCGCACGCCGAACACGCGGTGGAATCGGTCGATTCACACACCGATCCGTTTCTCCGCCGCGTCCGCGATGCATACCATTGACCTCGAGTCCGGATGGGAGACACGAGAACAGATGGTCACACAGCGCGATGCGCTACCGCTGGATTCGGTCGCTGCGCAGGCAGCGTCTGACGCCGGCGGACTCGACGTCGCTCTGCTGGGTAGCTTTCTCGACGTCCTCGCCGACGCCGTCGATGCCGGCGTGCCACTGAGCCGCGGGCAGCTGCACGAGTTTCGAGCGCAGGGCGACGCTGCTGCCCGCGCGGGCGTCGCACTGCGCGCGTTGCTGGATCTGTACCTGACCTCGGCGTGGCGACTGTGGCGCGAGCTACCCGCTGTCGTCGCCGCCGCGGATGACCCGGCCGGGGTGGTCACCGCCGGCGAGGTGATGCTGCGAGCGGTCGACGACGCGGTGGCCGAACTGGCCGAGGGATTTCAGCTCGCCCGGCGCACTCTCGTGCGAGCCGAGGTACTCGCCCGCCGGGAATTCGTCGACGATCTACTTTCGGGCACCTCCGATGTCGCCGGGGTACTCGGGCGCGCGCAGACGTTCGGCCTCGACCTGTCGAGTCCCCACGTAGTGGCCGTGGTGACGTCGACCAAGCCGTTCACCGACGCCAGCTCTGCCATCACCCTCGTCGAGCGCAGCGTGCAGGGCAGCAAGGGAGACGCCGAGTTGCTCGTGGCCACCAAGCAGGACCGGTTGATCCTGGTGTTCCCGGCACCCGACCTCGACGCCGTCGACCACGTCCTCAACCGGGTGGGACGCGCACTCGGTACCTCGGCGTCGAGCGAATCGGTCGATCTCCGTCGCAAAGGCGAATACGGCCGGACGCAGATCGGGATCGGCCGCCCGCGCAGCGGGGCGGTGGGTGTCGCGGCGTCGTACCGGGAGGCCCTCGACGCACTCGATCTCGCCGCCTCGCTCGGATTCGACGCATCTGTCGTCGATGCTCGTGATCTGCTCGTCTACCGCGTCCTGATCAGCGATCGTGCGGCGATCGCCGATCTGGTCGATACTTTGTTGACACCGCTGCTGGGCGCGCGAGGCGGTGCGGGTCCGCTGCTGGAGACGTTGCAGGTGTACTTCGACACCGGCGCGAACACCGCCTCCACCGCACGACGGATGCACCTGTCGGTGCGGGCGGTCACCTACAGATTGTCTCGAATAAAGGATTTGACCGGGCAGAATGTGGGCAACCCCGTCGAGGCATTCGCGCTGCACACGGCGGTACTCGGAGCGAAGCTGCTCGACTGGCCCGAGGTGCGCTCGTCGTCGTGAAGTGGAGAGACCGCTCTGATTGCCGTAACCGGGCAACGAAATCGGTCGAAACGTGTCCGCAAAACGACCATGCCTGCAGGAAAGCGAACAGTCACACTGGAGTAGTCGCGGAATGACCGAGCGTTTTCCGCCGAGGCCCGAACGCACGGCCGGAACACCGGTAGGAAAAAGACAGACGAGAACGAAAAGGAGCGTGTGACAGATGGCGTCGTTGACACAGAAGTTGACATCGTTCGCTCGCAGCCCACAGGGCAAGAAGATGATCGATCAAGCACGTCGGTACGCGACCAAGCCCGAGAATCAGGCGAAGTTGAAGCAACTCGGCAGCAAATTCACGAGTAGAGGTGGCCGTTCATGAACGTCGTCCCGTGGTGGGCATGGGCGGCATTCGGTGCCGTCGTACTGATCCTGTTGGCCATCGACCTGTTGGCGCACCGCGGTGCCCACATCATCGGTTTCAAGGAAGCCGCATGGTGGAGCGCCCTGTGGGTCGGCGTGGCCATCATCTTCGGCATCGTGGTGTTCTTCACGTTGGGAACCACGGCCGGAGTCGAATACACGACGGCCTGGTTGCTCGAGAAGAGTCTGTCCGTCGACAATCTCTTCGTCTTCGCGCTGATCTTCGGTTACTTCAAAGTTCCCCGTGAGTACCAGCACCGCGTGCTGTTCTTCGGTGTGATCGGTGCCCTGGTCTTCCGTGCCATCTTCCTGGCCGCCGGTGTGGCCATCGTCAGCAAGTTCGCTGCCGTTCTGTTCGTCTTCGCAGCCATCCTTCTCTACAGCGCATACAAGCTGATGAAGGACGAGGAGGAGTCGTACGACCCGGGCAACTCGATCGCGGTTCGTCTGCTGCGCAAGATCATCCCGGTCCAAGACGAGTACTCCGGTACCAAGTTCTTCGTCAAGGAAGCCGGCAAGCGCGTGGCCACGCCACTTCTCGCCGTCGTGGTTGCCATCGAAGCCGCCGACCTGGTGTTCGCAGTGGACAGCGTTCCTGCCGTTCTCGCGGTGACCGACGACCCGTTCATCGTCTACTCCTCGAACGCGTTCGCCATCCTCGGCCTTCGAGCCCTGTACTTCCTGCTCGCGGGGCTGCTCGAGAAGTTCCACTACCTGTCCAAGGGACTGGCGATCATCCTCGCCTTCATCGGCGTCAAGCTGATCCTCCAGGCCGGACACAAGGTGATCAGCACCTCGATCCCCGAGATCCCCTCGCTGGTCAGCCTGGTGGTCATCATCGTGGTCCTGGCAGGCTCGATCATCCTGAGCCTGAAGAATCCCCCGGCCGAAGACGACAGCGCCGACGTGATCGACGACGTCGCTGCCGACAGCCCGATCGTCGATCCGACGGACGGAACCTCCTCGGCCGGCACCCCGTCGACCGGAACGTCGGGCACGGATTCACCGAGACTCGACAAGTCCTGACCCCTCACCACACATGCCCCGCCGAATTCGATTCGGCGGGGCATGTTTGTGTTCCGAGGGGATGGGGCAATCACTGCACATGGCTGAAAAGAACTCGTACACCGTTCCCGGACTCACCTCGGAAGTGGGCGCGCGCGTTGCCGCGATCCTTCAGGATCGACTGAACGCCTACAACGATCTCCATCTGACTCTCAAGCACATTCACTGGAATGTCGTCGGACCCAACTTCATCTCGGTACACGAGATGCTCGATCCTCAGGTCGAAGCAGTCCGCGGTTTCGCGGACGACGTCGCCGAGCGCATCGCGACCCTCGGCTCCTCGGCCAAGGGCACCCCGGGCACCATCGTCTCCGAGCGCAGCTGGGACGACTACTCGATCGGTCGCGCGACGGCCATCGAGCACCTCGGAGCACTCGACCTGGTCTACACCGGAGTCATCGAGACCACTCGCAAGAACATCGAAGAGGTCGGCGAGATCGACCCGGTGACCGAGGACATGCTCATCGGCCAGAGCGCACAGCTCGAACTCTTCCACTGGTTCGTGCGGGCACACCTGGAGAACTCCGGTGGCCAGCTCTCCACCGCAAATGCAGGCAGCGAAGTAGAGGCAGCACAGCAAGCAGGCTAGACACTCTCCATTCGAGCACCGATCTCGCCGTATCCCGGCGAGATCGGTGCTTCGTCGTTTCCGGCCGACGTCAGTCGGTCGGTGTCGCTTCGTGCCCGGCGCGACCGTGGGTTCGACGCTTTTCCTTCATCTCTGCCTCGAAGACGTGGCGACGACCCTCCATCAACTCGCTTCGCACCACACGATCGTGTTCGCGCAACGGGCCCCAATATCCGTCGTCGAACTCCTCGACGAGCTGAAACGTCCAGCGCCCCGGCGCGATGTTGCGGCCGATCATGTCCGTGTCGATTCGCTCGGAGGTGGCGGTGTGGCCGGCGTCGGCGAGCGCATCGACGGCGTCGCCGAGCAGTAGATCTGCGTGACCCATCAGCTGGTGAAACGAGTAGAGGTGCCCACGAGCGCGCTCCACACATTCGAGGGCCTCGGACAGCTTTCCCACAGCGGCCACGGTCGCATCGTCCACGCCGCTCGGGCGCTGATGTTCGGGCGAGGGCATGTCGGAGGCGGACTTGGCGTCGTTGTCTGGGTCCATGGGCGTCGGTTACCCGAATCGGCCCGGCACAATCCGCACGCGCCGTCGATGATTAACGACTCCGATCCCGGGTATAGCTTCCCGTGAACGGACGAAGACAATCGATTTCGAGGAGTTTTCATGGCTGATTTCATCGACAAGGCAAAGCACAAGGCAGAAGAGCTCGTGGGCGACGCCAAGGAAAAGATCGGCCACAAGACCGACAACGACGATCTTGCTGCCGAAGGCGCAAAGGATCAGGCGTCGGGCAAGACCAAGCAGGTCGGCGACGACGTCTCGGACGCCGCAGGCAACATCAAGGACAAGTTCACGAACTGATCGTCTCGATCGGTCGTATCGAAACCCCGCACCCAGGCCCCGGCCTTCGAAGGTGCGGGGTTTCTTCGTTGCCTGCCACCGATCAGATCTGCGGATTCGGCAGCGGCAACGGACGGCCGAACATCCAGCCTTGGCCGAGGGTTGCTCCCAGGGACCTGGCGCGACGCAAATGTCTGCGGGTTTCGATTCCTTCTGCCAGCAGAACGGCATCGCTCGTGCGGACGTAAGCCCGCACCTGCCGCACCGCGGCGCGCGACCGATACGGGGACCGGATGATCGACGCGTCGAGTTTGACGATGTCCGGCGCGACGGCGGCCAACAATTCCAATGTTGCAGGCGTGGCACCGACGTCGTCCATGGCCACCGACATACCGCGAGCGCGGGCTCCTCGAACCAGGGCCATCAGCAACGGGACGTTTCGGTCGAGGTCTCGCTCGGTGATCTCGAGGACGACGTCGAGGTCGTCACCGATCGCATCGAGGTGGCTGTCGACGTCGCGTTCGTCGACGAAGCAGCCCGGCTCGATATTGAGAAAGAAGCGCACCCGACGCGAATATGCGCGCTCGCGCGCCGCCCGCAGCGCGGCGGCGCGACATGCGACGTCGACGCGACCCACCATCCCTCGCTCTCGGGCCAGCGCGAACACGTCCTCGGGAACGGCCAGGCTCGGCGACGGCCACCTGGCCAGAGCCTCGTATCCGACGACCACCCCGGTGGCCAGTTCGACGACGGGCTGAAACAGAGCAGCGACGGACTCCACCGAATCGAGCGCCGCCGATGCTGCGAACACCGCGCCGTCCGGCGCGGTCACAGTGATCGCTCGTCCACCGGAACGCGACGGGCTTCGAGGCGGTCGGCGATCAGAGCAGCATGCAGTCTTCGCAGTCCGGACGGCTTCATCGGATCGAGTCCGGTGAGCTGCTCCACCCTCTTCAAGCGGTAGTCGACGGTGTTGGGATGCACCGTCAGCCAGGTGGCCGTCTTCTTTCGGTTGGAGTCCGAGTCGACGAATGCTTGCAGCGTCGGCAACAGGTCGACCGAATCGCGCAGCGGATCGATCAGTGTCACAAGATGTTTGCGCCCCAGGCCCGGCCTGCTCACCTGGTACTCGAACACGAGATCCGACATTCGGTATGTCCCGGGCGCGTACCGGAGCCGCCGCACGAGACCGAGCAGCTCGTACAGGTGGGGCGCGGTCGTGGCGATGTCGTCGATCGCGGCCGACCCGGTCGTTGCGGTCACCGCCACCTGACCCGCGTCGGCCAGACGATCGACCAGTTCCCCGATGTCGACACCGGGAACATCGGGCAGTAGGACGGTTCCGCCGGTGGGACTGATCGAGGCGATGGGCAGGCACTCCGCGTCGAACGTCGCCAACGCTGTGTGGATTCTTCGCAGCTTCCGAGCCGCCATCATTGCGGCGTCGATCCGTCGGCCCCCTTCGTCGGCGTGGGCCGGAAAGTGCAGGGCCACAACGTGATAGTCCTCGGCGAGCAGCGTACCCATCCGATCGGCGATCTTGCGAGCCGTGCCGTCACCGGTGAGCAGCGCATCGAGCAGTTCCACGTCGTGACGGGGACCGTTCTGCGTCAGCGTCCGAAATTCGGTCAGGTAGGCATCGGACACGGCCGCGGTGACGACGTCCAACAGTTCCATGACCAGTACGGTTCCGTCGACGAGCCGATCGTCGGCACCCTCGCCGACCGATCGCGGTGCCTGTTGTACCGCCAGTGCGCAGCCCTCGTTGACGGCATGTTGAATACGGCCGAGCGGTACGCCGTCACGGGCCCACCGGGTTGCCGCATCGCGAAAGACGTCCATGGCACCGGGTATCGGCAGCCGACCGGATTCGAGGACTCCGGTCGCCAGTTCGCAGCACGTCGTCGTCATGTCGTCGAGCTCACCGCGGGCGCACTCGCGCGGCGGTGGTGTGTCCTCGGGTTCGCCGAAGTACTGATCCAGCATGCGTGCGGCAGTCTCTCTCGGCGTCCGCAGACGGTCGGAGGCCCGTCGCCCGCTGACGTACTCCTCCTGCGACACGTGCACGCTCTCTGCTGCCGTCAACCCGACCCCACCCCTCGAACTCGAAACCTACTTCAGGTTTGTTTTCCTGCCGGACTGCCATCTCGAAAGATCGCTCGGTCTCGACGTCGCGCGCATGCATCCGTACCGATCGAAACCGGGCGAGAAGCAGACACACGAACAGTAGAACAACAACCAAACCCGTGGATTGTTTTTCCGAATATATCCGGCAGTCCATCCAGATTCGGGACCCGAGAACTCAGTTGTGACGTTCTCTCACATATGACGCGTCGGTTACGGGCAGATTCCAAACGCCTGGCAGGAGAGCACAAACGACCGAAATCCGCGCTTACTGTTCCGCCTTGTCCAACAACCCTCGTCGAAAGTCAGGCTCCATGACCACTTCTCGGTCCACCTTCCGCACAACGCGGAAGGCAACGACGGTGCGCGCTGCGATGATCGCGGCAATGGCGTGCTCACTTACCCTCGGTACCGGTGTTGCAGCGCAGGCACAGCCCGCCACCACGCCCGCTCCGCCTGCCACCGTGCAGGGCGACACGGTTGTTCCGCCCGGCCCGACCGAGGCATCACCCAAGGCCGCAGACCAGGGTATCGCCCAGCCGAACATCGAATCCGCCGCTCCCGCGACCATCACCTACGACCCACGGACCGAGACCACGGGTTACGGACCGGAGCAGAAGAACTTCCTGGCCGGATTCCTCTACAGCATCGTCAACCCCAACGTCGCTCCTCAGGGTGCCAACGACTGGAACTGCAAGCCGTCGGCAGCGCATCCGCGCCCGGTCGTGCTGCTGCACGGCACCTGGGAGAACGCCTACAACAACTTCGCGCGGATGTCGCCTGCGCTGAAGAAGGAGGGCTACTGCATCTTCGCGCTGAACTACGGTGACAAGGACTCGAGCATCGTCGGCAACCTCGAGTCGCTGCGCGGCACGGCATCGGTTGCGTCGAGCGCGAAGGAGATCGCGACCTACATCGACGCGGTGCGCGCCGCCACCGGGTCCGCTCAGGTCGACATCGTCGGCCATTCCCAGGGTGGACTCGTGACCCGCCAGTACCTGCGCTTCGAGGGCGGAGCCAATCCGGCCGACCCGACGCAGAACAAGGTGAACACCGTCGTCAGCGTCGCCGGATCGAACCACGGCACCACACTCGTCGGTATCGGCACCCTGGGTCGCACGATCAACAACCTGGGCCTGAACGTGCTCGGCGTCGTCGGGGCCATCGCCGGACCCGCTGCCTCGGACCAGGTCATCGACTCGGACTTGGTCAAGGGATTGGCAGTGGGCGGTGACACCGACCCCGGCATCAAGTACACCGTGATCGGCACCAAGTACGACGAGGTCGTCACCCCGTACAAGACGACGTTCCTCACCGCAGGCCCCGGTGCCACGGTCAACAACGTCACCCTGCAGAACGGTTGCGAGATCGATCTGTCGGATCACCTGTCGATCTCGGTCTCGCCTCGCGCGATCGGCATCGTGAAGAATGCACTGGATCCGAAGGGCTTCCCCACGAGGTCGATCCCGTGCGCATTCAACGCGCCCATCACCGGCGGCTAGTCACCGGCGGGTAGCAATCGGCAAGGCTTCACCTCGGTGAGGGCGATCGGCATCGACGCCGGTCGCCCTCACTGCTGCGCGGGCGCCACCTCGTCCATCTCACGAAACGACGCGGCGAATCCCGGAGCCGTCGAACTCGACGAGGCCGCGAGCGGCGAAGGCGTCGAGCCAGCCGATCATCGGCCACCGACCCCATCGATCGAAGAACGTGCGCGCGTTGGCGACGATGTCATCGAGATGTTCCACCGGAGGATCGGAGACCGGATGGAACTGGTGGTAGGCGTGCGCCCCACCGACCCACCGCAACCCCATGCCCGACGCCTCCGCGGTGGCAGCGAAATCGGTGTCCTCACCGCCGTAGCCGGTGTAGTCCTCGCAGAAACCGACGAGTTCGGTCCAGGTCGCTGCCCCGACCGCGAAGGACAGCGACCAGAACAGATCGAAGTTGTCTCCGTGCTCGACGGCGCCGACCGGTGGGTTCGGCCGCGCCGGATGCGGCGCGGTCAGCAACGTCAGAGCCTCGCCCTCGGCACCGATGTCCTTCTCTTTCAGATAGGTCACCGGACCGCAGAGCAGCGATCGCCCGTTGCCGGGCAGCGTTGCCGCCCGGCGGTATCGCTCCAGCAATCCCGGACCGGGGATGCAGTCCACGTCCAGGAACACCAGCAACTCCGCGCCGCGATCGAGTGCCGCGGCCGCGCCCAGATTGCGGGCGCTCGCCAGCGGGAGCGGGTGCTGCGCGGGCATCTCGATGCACGTCGCTGCGGATCCCGATCGAGCGAGTACGTCGACGATCGCGTCGTCGCCCATGGACACGACGATGTGGTCGACCTGTTCCTCGGGGCTGCCTCGCAGACCGCGCACCTGCGCGGCCAGGTGCTCGTGTCGACCGGACACCACGGTGACGACGACGATCTTCACTGTCGCACCGTCCGAGGGGCGGCCTGCTCGATCGCCCTGGCGGCGCGGGCGGGCGCACCCTCGGTGCGCAGAGCCGACCACCGACGGCCACCGATCTCGAGGGCGCGGTTCGCCGCAGCGTGCCACCGCGCGACGGACGGCCACGTATCGAGCACCTCGGCAACCGACCCGTGGGCCAGGGCTCGTCCGGTGGCCGACTGCTCGGCGAAAGGTCGAGCCTGCGGTACCACGATGGCGGGCGCGCCCGACGCGGCGACGTCGGCGATGGCGTTCTGACCGGCGTGCGTGACGACGAGTGCTGCCGAACACAACACCGGCCACACGTCGTCCACCCAGTCGCCGCCTGCGACGCCGAGCGCGCGGAACTCGAATCGGGCGTCCACCGCCGACCACGAGTCCACCAGGTCTCGGGTCAACTCCGTGCCACCCGCGGCACCGAGAACCACCACCGTCGGATCGGCGTCGGCAGTGACTCGCTCCCGTTCGGCGAATCGGCTGATGGAGCCTGCATAGGTGGTCTTCTCCGCGAAGGGACGCAGCCACGTCGGGTCGTAGACCTCGAGTGACCACGGTGCGACGATGTGGGTCGCTGCCCGATAGGCGAGATCGTGGATCGGATCATCCCGCTCCCCCGGTATTGCCATCACGATCACGCGAACACCCATGAGCCGCAGGAACATCACTACTTCGACCGATACGTCGACCACCACTGCCCGCGGCCGCTCGCGCGCCACCCACTCCGCGATGATCGCCATCCGCTCGGTCAGACCGTCCACGTCGTGGGGAGCCCAGTGCAGCACCCCTCCCGCCGAACTGTGTTCCGCCGCATCGCCTTCCACGGAATCGTCGACATCGAGGGGAAGCGAGATCCACTCGGTCGCCGCATGCGCTGCCGGTCGAGCGCGCGAGGACAGCACCGTCATCGGCTCGCCCATCGACCGTGCGATGGCGTCGGAACGCGTGATGTGACCGACCCCGTGGTGGTGCGCGTAGTACCCGATCATGCGATCGCGAGCCGGTCGTCGAGCTTCTCGACGTGCGCGTCCAGGGTCGAGTGGTACAGCGCCTCGTACTCGTCCACCATCCGGTCCATCGAGCACACCTGCTCCGCCCGCGCCCGGACGTCGGGCCTGCGCAGCGCTGCCGCCGCGGGGATCGCTGCGGCGAGGCCGTGTACGTCGTCGGCCGCCACCAGTACTCCCGACGAGGCGTCGACGATCTCCGGTATGCCGCCCCTGGCGAACGCGGCGACGGGAGTGCCGCAGGCCAGTGCTTCCGCCACCACCAGGCCGTACGGCTCGGACCAGACCGGCGAGACGAGCGCCACCTCGGCACCGGCCACCAACGCCGCCAGGGCGGGCTGATCGAGGTGTCCGACATAGCGGATGTTCTCGTCGAGCATCGGTTCGACGAACTCGTGGAAGTACTCGAGATTGCTCAGCGGTCCGGCGATGCGCAGCGAGCGGCCTGCTTCCTTCGCCGCCGCAATGGCCAGGTGCAGCCCCTTCTCCGGAACCACCCGACCCGACCACACCACGTAGTCACCGCCGGTGCCGAACGGCCACTCCTCCAACGAGATTCCGTTACGAATGACGACGGTTCCGGCGGTGACATCGGCCCACTGCGAGGCGGCGAACTCGCTGACCGCGGCAAATGTGTTGGCACGCGCAGGGGCCAACGCAACTGCGGACTCGAGCCACGCGAACGGCGGTGTGTGCAGTGTCGTCACCATCGGTACCGACAGCGTCGCCGACATCGCCAGCGGCAGGTAGTGCAGGCTGTGGTTGTGCACGATGTCGAAGGACCGAGACAGCGTCCCGGCAAGTTCCAGCATCACGGCCAGATACGCGTGATGCTCGCGGATCGCGGTGGGTGTGATCGCCACGTCGGCGATGGAGATCGGACTCAGATCCAACGTTCGGACCGGCAGCAGCGTTGCATCCAGGTCGACGCTCGATCCGTCTGCAGCGAACAGACTCACCTGATGTCCACGCTGGGTGAGCGCGCGCACCAGGTTGTAGACGTGTGCCTCCAGACCGCCGGCGAAGGGCTGCGCCACCGGAAAACTCGACGAGGCCAGCACCGCGATGCGAAGTGGGTTCTCGTTCAACGCATCTCCTTTGTCACTGCTGAGTAGATCGCGGCATGAGTTGCGGCGATTCGTTGTCGTTGCTCCGCGCGAACGCCGGGTTCGACCGCCGGCGTTCGCTCGGCGTGCGATGCCTGTACGGCAGCAACGAGGGTGGCGGGATCGAACGAATCGATACCCATTCGGAAACTGTGCACCCGGGCCTGATCTGCGTAGAAGCCGCAGTCGGACGCGACGACGGAGGTCCCGAGATCGCGGCAGGCCTCGAGCCAGCCCGAGTGTGTTCCGAATCGATACGGCAGCACCGAGACATCGATCGACGACAGATAGTCCCACAGCGCGTCGTCGTCGAAACGTTCGTGCACGCGCACGTCGACATCGGGAAAACTCGTGTAGTCCAGCAACTTTGCGCCGACCGTCGGGCTGTACCAATGACTGGAGGACTCGAACACGTCCTCGTCGATGTCCAACCGGACGGTGGCGTCGGGTAGCGATCGTGCGGCCTCGACCACCGCATCCATCACAGCCAACGGGTCCATGTTGGACCGCAGATTCTTGGCGTTGACGCCGATGACGAACGAGTCCGACACCGGGCGCGGGTGTGCCATCCGCTCGAGCGGCACGACGTGCGGATGGTCCACCACCGTTGCCTCCACGCCCCACCGATCGTGAATCCAGGCAGCAGCTCCCGCGGTGAGAGTGATGACGGCGGCGGCCGCGCGAACAAGTACGTCCAGCTGTCGCAGATGATCGGCGTTGTTCGCGACATGGGGATTGTGCAGGTCGTGGACCGTCAGCACCAACGGCTGCCGGTGGGCGCGCAGATGGTCGACGGTACGGGTGAGCTCGTCCGGGGCGAAGGACTCGAAACCGAAATGCACGTGTAGAACATCGAAGTGCACGTCGGTCTGCTCGGCGAGCCACCGAGCATCGAGCAGTCGTGGGGGCCACCACTGGCCGGGTACATCGACACGGACAGGAGCCGGATCGGGTAGCACGATCACCGCCGACGGGTCTGCCGACGCCGCGCGTGCGGAGTCGCCGACGACGGGTTGCAGGTGTCGGACATAGGCGTGTGAGGACGGAACCGATGCAACGCGAATCATGAATTCCTTCGAGTACAGGCAGGTGGATCGTGCCTGGTCCCGACACGCGATACGTAGCCAGTACCCAGTTGCACCCGGGTTCAATCGGGGTTGGCGAAGCCCGTCCACCGGGTCTACGTTGACGAGAGAATGGTCCAACACGAACGAGCACACGACGTCGGGGCAAGCATGGACGGTCGCACCCGCCACTACGGCGACTTCTACGCAACAGCACACGAGCCGGTTCGCTCCGCCGATGACAGACCCCTTCTGCTCGTCTGGGGAAATTGCCAGGCCGAGGCGCTGCGCATCCTCCTCGATTCCGATCCGGACATGCCGCTGCGGACGGTGCGCATCCCTCCTGTGCACGAACTCGAATCCTCGGACCTGCCCCACGTCGACCGACTCGTGCGGCAGGCGTCGGTGCTGCTCACCCAGCCGGTTCGAGCCGGCTATCGGTCACTGCCACTGGGGGTGCCCGACCTCGCCGAAGCTCTCGCGCCCGACGCCACCGTCGTCCGGTGGCCGGTGCTCAGATACGCGGGGTTGCACCCCTTCCAGGTCATCGTTCGCCACCCGAGCGATCCCGCTGCCGTCCCGAACATGGTGCCGTACCACGACTTACGGACGATCCTCGCCGCCCATCGCGGCCTCGGCAGCGACGCCGACTGGGACGTAACGGTCTCGGAAGACGGTCTGCGACGGGCAGCCGAAGAGAGCCTCGACGAGTTGCGCCGACGCGAACGCCGGGACACCGACATCGTTGCGTCCGACCTGTTCCGAGATGCCGGAAGCAACGCCACCCACACGATCAACCATGCGACCAATCCGGTGCTCGGCGCTCTCGCGCAGCGGATACTCGATCATCTGGATACCGGCAGCACGGTCCGGGATCCGGGACGCGAATTGCTCGGAGGTGTTCGCGCGCCCGTCGAGGAACGAGTCTTGAAAGCACTTGGCCTGCAAGGTGATCCGCGGCCGAACTGGTCGGTCGACGGCGCGGAATTGTCGCCGGATTCCGTTCACCGCGCTCACCTGCAGTGGTACGCAGATCATCCCGAATTCGTCGGTGCGGCGCTCGAACGTCACGCCGAGCTGATCCGAGCCCTGGGGCTGGCACCGTGACCGGGTCGATACATCATCTGGTGATGGGGCCGGTCGAGCACGGTGTCGTCCGCTGTGCGCGCGAACTGGCCTCCGCAACAGCGAGTCCGGTGATCTCCGATCTCGAGCATCTTCCCCTCGACACTGCGATCCACGTGCACTTCACCGACCGGTTGTTCGGCCGCACTGCCCAGGAGGCAGCGGATGCCTTCGTCGACTTCGCTCAGCGGCACCGCGCACCGATCACCCTCACGGTGCACGATGTCCCGCAGGCATCCGACGGCCACGCATTCGAGGCGCGTACGCACTGCTATCGACGGGTGATCGACTGCGCGGCGACGGTGGTGGTCTCCAGCATGCACGAGCGACTGCTGCTCGAGGACGTCCTGGACCGTCGGCACGACGTTCGGGTGATCCCTCTTCCGATCGGACGTGCTGCGGCGCGGACCGCAGACCCCGTCGCCCCGCGGAGAGTCGTCGGTGTACTCGGGTTCGTCTATCCAGGTAAGGGGCACGAGGAGGTACTCGGTGCCATGACGAAACTGGACGCCGACGTCGACGTTCTCTCGATCGGGTCCGCGTCACCGGGCCACGAATCCATGATCGGCGAACTCAGCTCTGCTGCAGAGCAACTCGGTCGATCGTTCACCTCGACCGGTTTCGTTCCCGATGCCGAGCTGGACGAGATCCTGCGGTCGGTCGCGATTCCCGTCGCATTCCACCGACACGTATCGGCATCGGGTTCGATCAATTCCTGGATCGCAGCAGGCCGTCGACCACTCGTCCCGCGCAGTCGGTACGTGGAGGAGATGGAGGCCAACTCCCCCGGCGCCCTGTGGATTCACGAGAACTCGATCGAGGGCCTCGCCGCCGCGATGACAGAGGCACTACGCCATCCCGACAGGACATGGCAGCAGCACGACGTGGTCACCTACCCCACACTCGAGCAGGCAGCCGCGCTGTACCGCGCACTGTTCGACGAACAGCGCGCGACAGCGGCGCACGAGCTACCCGACGGCCGGTGGGTGGTACCGGGCAATCGGTGGGATCTCGCCCCACCTGTCGACCGCAACCCGCGAGTGTCCGTGGTGATCCCGTACTTTCGCCAGCAGCGTCAGCTGGAGTTCGTACTCACCGCGCTGACACTGCAGAGCTACCCGGCGGCCCTGCTCCAGGTGATCGTGGCAGACGACGGCTCGCCCGACGCACCGGACGTCGATGCCTTTCGGTCCGCTCTCGACGTCACCGTCGTTCGACAGGAGGATCTCGGCTTTCGCGCGGCGGCTGCACGCAATCTCGGCGCATCGGCCGCCGACGGGGAGATTCTGTGTTTTCTGGACGCGGACACCGTTCCCGAGCCCGGGTACATCGCGGAATCGGCACGGCTGACCGGAGCAGTTCCTGATGCCCTCACCGTGGGTCGGCGACGCCACGCCGATCTGACGGGCTGGTCCGCCGACGACGTGGCCGAGTGGTTCGGCGGCAGATCGTCCGGGCCGCCGGAGTTGTCGGAACCGGGGTGGCTTCGGGACGGGTATGTCCGCTCGCGCGACCTGCTCGACGCCGATCGGCGTTCGTACCGGTACATCATCAGCGCCGTCATGTCGTGCAGCCGTCAGCTGTTCTGCGAGATCGGTGGATTCGACGAGACCTTCGTCGGATACGGCGGAGAGGACTGGGATTTCGCGCATCGCGCCTATGACGCCGGTGCCGTCCTGGCCCACCTGCCCCGTGCGGTCGCCTGGCACGACGGACCCGAATGGGCCGAGCGGACGGGCGGGGATCGCGAACGCAAGAATCTCGAAGCCCTGATGCTGTCCTCGCGTATCACCGACCCCGCGGCTCGCACTCACGGCCTCGTCTACGCGGTGCCCGAGATCGTCGTGGTCGTCGATTCCACCGGACACAGCTCGGCCTCGCTGCTCGCCACGGTCGGATCCGTTCTGCGCAAGCGAGATTGCGCAGTGTGGATAGACGGTCCGGACGCGGTGTCGTTGCGAGAGCAGTGGGGCGACGTCGACCCCCGCATTCATCTGGGTCGGCCCGACAACACCGGCCGCAGCCACATCGTCGTGCACGTGCACGGACTCGTACTGTTCGGAGAGCACGCTCTGCGGCGAATGCTGGCAACCGGTGCCGATCGCATGACCGTGGACGTCGGCGGCAGCGGTGTCGTCGAGTGTCGCAGTTCGCGTTCGAGTGCGCGTGCGGCGCGGTGGGCCGATGCGCTCGGTCGTGATCCGCTCGACGTGACCGAGGATCTCTTCGGGCACATGCACCGCACGGCCGTCGAATTCGGGATCTCGACCGGTGAACATCAACCGAATCTGTCCTGGTGACGGGGAATACGACGCGGCGGCCAAAGATGGAAGAATGGATTTCCGCGCTCGTCGGGGACGACGTAACAGCAAGGTCGGGTGAATTGTGAACAGAACGCTGTATTCGATGATCTGGATGATGGCGATCATCGCCTTGATTGCATTGATCTGGGGCACAGTCGGTTACGTGTACGCCGACGAACATCCGTTGCGCCGTGCGGCGTTCGTGGGCGGCGGAGTGTTGATCTCGGGATGGCTGATCGTGTTCGCTGCCGTGGGTATCAAGATCTCGCGTCTGAAAGCGCGCCGGAGAGCGAGCAACTCCGACGACGACTGACGACTCGGCCGGGATGCGGATTGAGAACGCGATGGGCGGGTACTCCGCTTCGAAGTCTCGACGCGCGATCGCCGGTCACCTGCTCGTCGAGTTCCTCTCAGTCAGTGCCGAGCAAGGGTTCTCGATGGTCAATCAGCGCAGTACGTCGAAGCAGCACGGTACGTCGGTACAACCGGCGACTCGTGAGGAGTATCTGTCGACGTGGTCGACGCTGCACAACGGCATCGATCCTTCCTCGTCTGCGTTGGTCTCGGGTTGGCTTCGCGTCGTGTATTCGCTGAGCGCGCCGCTGGTTCGCGCGTCCGTCTCCGCCCACACCGTCACCCTCACCGCCGTGGTCGTGGCAGGGGCGGCGGTGGCGCTGTCGCGGCCCGGCACCTCGGCACCGCTGATCGCAGCCGTGCTGATCGTGATCTCCGGCCTGCTCGACGGTATCGACGGCGGTGTCGCGATGATCGGCCGGTCCCAATCCCAGTGGGGGTACCTGCTCGATACCGTCGCCGATCGCTGCAGCGACCTGCTGCTGCTGGCGAGCGGTCTCGCTCTGGGAGCCCCGATGCCGCTCGTCGTCGCGGTCGGGGTGGTGACGTTGCTGCACGAGATGGCACGTGCTCGCGCGGTGGGTTCCGGCATCGAGGATGTCGGCTTCTTGACGGTATGGGAACGTCCTTCGCGGGTGATCGCTGCTGCGGTCACGGCGACGGTTGCCGGTGCCGCTCCGGCTGCTGCCGGAACATCGGCGACCATCGGAATGTCGGTGACGTGCGCGCTCGCGGTCGTCGGGTTCAGCCAGTTGATGTTCGGGTTGCATCGTCGGGCCGATCGAAATCGGCGGTGACCAGCCAGCCGGCGAGGGCCAGCACATGGAACACGAACATCCACAACATGATTGCGACCCCGCCGCCGATCGCGGTGAGGCCTCCGAACGGCGCACCCAGGTCCACCGGTATCGCCAGGAACAAGATGAATCCGTGTACGAATCCGGTGACGATGGACGAGGTGACGAGTGATCCGACGATCAACGCCCGCCAGCCCACCGCACGTGGCGCAATCACGCGATAGGTCCACGCCAGGGGCACCGACAGGATCACCCACAGGCAGTTGAAGCCGAGGAATACACGCAGCGCCATGGCACCGACTCCGCCGCCCCCGGTCGATGCGTCGAGCAACCGCGCAACGCAGAGGACCCCCGCCAGCAAGACCGGTGCGGCGGCGAAGAACGGCACCATCGCCAACCGACCCCGCCAACCGGTGAACGATTCTCTGGTCGGAGCGAAGCGCACGATCGCCCGGCGCAGACCCTCCCCGTAGAAGGTTGCGGGGAAGATGGCGATCAGGACACCGATCGGGCCGAGTTCGACTCCGGCCGTGGCCAATCCATCCACCGCCGCGCGAGCGCCGAGGGCGTCGGGCAACAAGGCCGACATGGCGTCGAATCCGCCGCGTACCCAGTCCGCCGACACCAACAGAGTGCAGGCGCGGATGGTCAGGAGCAGCAACGGCACCACAGCGATGACGGCGTAGAAGGTCAGGCCACCCGCGATCAAGGTGGTGTCCTCGCGGGCGAACCCGGCTTTGATCGCGCCGACTGCCCGCGTTGCCCTGGTACGTATCGAGGTCATCTCGCGCGGGCACCGCTGAACACGCCGACTGTCACGGCATCATTCAAGGGTGATGTCCACTCCGTCGATGACCTTGAGAAACGGGCAGATCGAGGTTGCCTGCGCCAATACTGCTTCGGCGTCGGCGGTGCCCGGAAGAGAGACCGCGAGGGCGAACCTCGCGTCGTAACCGGATGCGTCCGAGTCGGTGAGTACGACAGTGCCCTTCACTGCGAGCTCGTCGACGCTACCTCCGACGGTTCCGAGCGCGATGCGCAGAGATTCGACCAAGCAGCTCGACAATGCGGCGGCCATCAGCTGTTCCGGGTTGGTGTGCTCCCCCGGCCCACCGAGTTGCTTCGGTTCGCGTACACCGAGGGACAGAACCCCGTCGTCGGAGGTGACTCCCGTCGCGGTGGCAGAGACAGTTGCTGTGTACAGCTCGGTGTTCATCGATGTCGGATGTCCAGTCGGCAGCCGATCGAAACCGCCGGGGCTCGTGCGCCCGAGACGAAACCGAAAGGTACGTGTCGATCTTCACACATCGGACACATCAGTTTGACCGAACCTACCGACGGGTAACGCTGCTGTCAGGGCCGAGCATCACGCTGTGACCCACAGGCATCGGCCAGAGAAAATCGACCACCCAACCGAAAGGGGAGCACCATGAGCACATCCACGTTGATCGCCCAGTTGCGCATCGCACTGCAGCTGACGAACACCGAGATCCAGATCGCGGAAACTCGCGTCGTTCAGGCGCGCACCGAGGCGGTACGCAGGGAGTTGACTCAGAACGCCGCAAACGGCCGCGAGCGCGCGGCAGCCATCGAAGAAGCCCTTCGCGGACTCGGCGGACTGCCCGAACTCGTCGCACCGTTCCTGGGGCGCACACTCGCTGCCGTCAAGACGGTCGCGGAGCAGGCACAGCCGTTCGACGAGGCCCTGCTGGGCGATCTCGCACTCGAGCAGCAGCTGCTGGGCCGCGCCAAGTACATCAAGGCACTGGCCACGGCAGCGAACGAGCCCACCGTCGTCGCACTGGCGACCCGGCTGGCCACGGCGCACAGCGCAACGGTGGAATGGCTCGAGACGGTGCTCGCGGAAGACGCCCTCGGCGGACCCGCAGCGCTGCGTCGTACTCCGTTCCAGGCCGCAGCAGGCACCGCGGTCAAGATCGTCAACGCACCGGCAACATGGTCGGCTCGCGGTCTCGACCGCGCGCTGGACGCAGCTCGCGCCACCCCGGACCGCCTCGCCGCACTGCTGGGCCGCGGCGCTCACGCCGGTGACGTGGCAGTCAAGACGCTGACGGCGAGCCGCGATGCAGCACTGGAGGCAGCCGAGGACGTCACCCGTAGCGAGGGAGTCGACACCGTCGCCGACGCGATCCACACCGCACGATCGGCCGGCGGAACCCTCGACGCCGACGAGCTGCCGATCGCCGACTACGACGACCTGAACGTCTCGGACGCCGTCGCCGCCATCAAGGACCTCACGAACCCGACCGACGTTCGCACCGTCGTGACGTACGAAGAGGCACACAAGAACCGCCACGGAGTCGTGTCCGCAGGACAGACACGCGTGGCAGCAATCGCCAAGGATGTCATCTCCATCGACTGATGTAGCTTGATCGACCCTTCTGCGAATACCGATGCGGCCCGTGAACTTCCGGGCCGCATCGCTGTATTCGAAGCAGATCGTCAGGGCTTCAGCAACACCTTGATGGCACCGTCCTGCTTCTTCTGGAAGATCTCGTATGCATGCGGAGCCTCCTCGATCGACAGCTCGTGCGTGGCGAACGAATCGACGCCGAGAGGATCGTCGTCGCCGAGCAACGGCATGATGTCGTCGACCCACTTCTTGATGTTCGCCTGCCCCATGCGGAGCTGAATCTGCTTGTCGAACATGGTCATCAGCGGCAGCGGATCGGCCATGCCGCCGTACACCCCGATGATCGAGATGGTTCCGCCGCGGCGGACGATGTCGATTGCCGAGTACAGCGCGCCGAGTCGATCGACACCGGCCTTCTGCATCATCGGCGCGGCCACGGCGTCCGGGAGCATACCGACGATCTGCTGGGCGAGTTTGCCGACCGGAGATCCGTGCGCCTCCATGCCCACCGCATCGATGACCGAGTCCGTGCCCCGGCCGTCGGTCATCTCGCGGATGACGTCGCCGACGCCACCGCTGTGCTCGGCCAGGTTCACCGTCTCGATTCCCCGTGCCGCGGCGCGGGCCAGTCGCTCGGGTACGAGGTCGACCGCGATCACTCGCGCGCCCTTGTGCTGTGCGATACGCGCTGCCATGTCTCCGATGGGCCCGAGACCGAGGACGGTCACCGATCCCCCGTCGGGAATTGCCGCGTATTCGACCGATTGCCATGCGGTGGGCAACACATCGGAGAGGTAGACGAATCGCGAATCCGACGGCCCCTCCGGCACTTTGATGTGCGTGAACTGTGCCTGCGGGACGCGGAGGTACTCGGCCTGACCACCGGGAACCTGACCGTAGAGCTTCGAGAAGCCGAACAGTGCTGCGCCCATTCCCTGCTCGCGGACCTGGGTGGTCTCGCACTGGGTGTACAGGCTCGAATTGCACATGTAGCAGTGCCCGCAGGAGATCTGGAACGGAATGACCACTCGGTCTCCGACTGCCAAATCCCCTGTCTGCGAGCCGACTTCCTCGACGATGCCCATCGGCTCGTGGCCGAGGATGTCACCTTCGTCCATGAAGGCACCGAGTGTTTCGTACAGGTGCAGGTCCGAACCGCAGATGTTGGTGGTCGTGATCTTCACGATCGCGTCCGTCGGCAGTTCTATCCGCGGATCGGGAACGGTGTCCACGCTGACTTTCCTCTTGCCTTGCCAGGTCACTGCGCGCATGTGGTCCTTCCGATGGAACGACTCCGAAGTTCGATGTCGTGCACTGCGCATTGCCTGTTGTGACAGGTCACAAACACGCAGGCCGTCAGTGGTTGGTACCGGCCGGCAACGGGTAGCCACCACTATGACCGCGTTGTTCTCAGTCGACCCGTCCACCGCTCGCTCGCCCGCACTGCCCACCCCCTGTGGGCCGATCTCCGAGGCCGTCACTCGGTGCCTGACCGCAGGTGAGCCCAACGGGACTGCAATCGTGGCGACGCCGACCGAGGTCGATCCCACGTCACGAGACGTGCAACTGTCGCTTCTGATCTGTTACGAACTGCACTACCGCGGGTTCGAAGGTGTCTCCGACGCCTGGGAGTGGGACCCCGAACTCCTCCGACTACGAGCAGCGCTCGAGTCCGCGTTTCTGACGTACGTACGCGAGAACGTGGAACCCGGCACCGACGCGGTGGCCGAGATGGACGCGCTGTCCGTCGAGGCGACCTCGGGAACCGGCCCGTCGTGGTTCCTGCGCGACGAGGGGTCATGGGAGCAGATGTGCGAGTACTTCGTGCACCGCTCCGTCTATCACCTCAAGGAAGCCGATCCGCACGCCTGGGCGATCCCCCGGTTGACGGGTCAGACCAAAGCTTCTTATGTGGCAGTCGAATTCGATGAGTACGGCGGCGGCAAGGGCGATCGCCTGCACCAGCATCTGTGGGCCGAATCGATGGTGGCCGCAAATCTCGATGCGTCGTACCTCGGCTACGTCGATCGCGTCCCGGCGCAGACCTTGGCCTGGGTCAATCTCATGTCCTTGTTCGGTTTGCACCGAGGACTGCGCGGTGCCACCGTTGGCCACCTGGCGGCAACCGAGATCACCTCGTCGCCCGGCTCCCAGCGCTACGTGCAGGGACTGCAAAGGCTCTATGCCCCTGCTGCATGCATTGCGTTCTACGCCGAGCACGTCGAGGCCGACGCCGTACACGAGCAGGTGCTGCGTCACGATGTGGTCGGCACTCTTCTTCGCCACGAGCCCGAACTCGAGGCAGATGTGGTGTTCGGAATGCGTGCACTGGACTTCGTCGAGAACGAACTCGCCGACCACGTGATGAAGCGATGGTCTGCCGGTCAGTCCTCGTTGGACTGAGAAGGTCGTTTCTTCGCGCGGTGGCTCGTGTCGCACAGTGGATAGTTCTTGCTACGCCGACACGTGCACACCGCGACGACGAAGCGATCCGATTCCACTCGCGTACCGTCGTCGAGTTCGATGTTCACCGGTCCGTCGATCAGCATCGGTCCGCCGCGCACGATTCTCACCGTTGTGCGCGCAGATGCCGAGTCATCGCCTGTCGCCACGAACAACCACCAACTCCTCTGTTCGACGACCCGGAGCCAGTACTCCACGAGCTTCGAGCCACTGAGCGCGACGGTGCATCACGGGCCCGAAATCGATGGTGCGCCTGCTGACCTCCGTCACCGACAATCCGTTGTCGGACAGCATGTCCACGGTGCGTCGAGGTCCGGAGAACTCCGAGTGGACGACGAGCAGCACCCCGCCGGGAGCCAGCAAGGAGGCAGCGGCTCGGCAGAGTGGATCGAGCACCATCCGGCCGTCCTCGCCTGCGTCCCAGGCACGGTGCAGCCCCATTCCGGTCGGCATCATCTCGGACGGAACGTACGGTGGATTGCAGAGCACCACGTCGAACGATTCGAGTTCGGCCGCCTCTGCCAAGGATCCCACTCTGACGTCCACCTCGACCCCTACCGAGCGCGCGTTGCGCTGGGCGCAGTCCACTGCGCGGGGCGCGATGTCGAACGCCACCACCTCACGCGCGCCCAACAGTGCAGCAGTGATGGCAACAGCACCACTTCCGGTGCACATGTCCAGTACCCGCGCGCCGGGAACGATGCCCGTCGTGGCGGCGATGTCGCACAGCAGAAGCGAATCCTCCTGCGGTTCGTACACTCCGGGATCGGCGTGCACGGAGGTCAGGGTTCGAACGTAATCGGATTCGGCTGTCGTCATCGGCGTGCCTCCCACGGTGTAGCGATCGTTCTCGTATTCCCGTCGGACCCGCAGTCAAACCCGTTGCCGTTTCGAGGCTTACGAACACCCCACCCCGGGTAGTCCATCCAAGCGTGGTTGAGGAGTAGCCCGCAGTCCCCGTATGTCGACTGTCGACTCCCCGTGCGCCGGGCGAGGAGTTCGGCTGCTCAGGAGTGTGTTCATGATCGTCGTACCGTCCATTTCGTCCCCGCTCGTGGAAGTGATTCCGTCACTGATCGACTCGCAGAGCCTCGTCACCGAGATGACACTGTCGGTCGACGAGAGCGCAGGCGCCGACATCGTCGTACGAGTGATCGGCACGATCGGAGACTCGGACGTCCCTGTTCTGGCCGAAACCCTCGGTGAGGCCGCCGAGCGAGGGCGAGCGTTGATCCTCGACCTGTCGTCGGTGGCAGGCGTCGCCGCAGGTGTCAACTCCGTGCTCGACGCCACCGCCATCCGACTGGGACGCTGGAATCAGCGGCTCGCCGTGGTGCTTTCACCGGCTCTGCAGCAGTCCGGCATCGATCTCGTACCGACGCGAGTCGAGGTGCGTCGATCGACGACCGAGTCCGTGATCGCGCCGACAGCAGACACCCGGTGATCCGTTCGGTGACGGCCAGGGCACCCGTCGAAGCACGCATGGTGTCGCTGTGACCACCCCGAACACGACCTACGACGTGCTCGTCGTCGGCGGAGGCAACGCAGGCATCAGCGCGGCAGCGCGACTGCTGAAGAAGGGCATCTCCGACGTCGCGGTCATCGAGCCCAAGCAGGTGCACACCTATCGCCCACTGCTGTCGTACGTGGGCTCCGGTCAGGCGGCGCTGACCGAGGCCGAGCGTACCCAGCGTTCGGTGATTCCGACCGGATGCGTCTGGCTCGAAGACTCGGCGGTTGCGATCGACCCGGTGAATCGTCTGGTGCGATGCGCCTCGGGTACGGAATACGGCTACCGCGACCTGGTGCTCGGTCAGGGCCTCGTCGTCGACACCGACGCGCTGCCCGGAGTGTGGGCTGCGCTCCGATCCCCCACTGTCACCAGCAATTACCTCGACCGAGCCGAACACACCTGGCAACTGGTACGCGATCTACCCGCCCACAGCAGTGCGGTGTTCACCGTGCCGCGCCCACCGGTCGGGTGCACCGGCACCACACTCAAGCCGTTGTTCCTCGCCGCAGACCACTGGACCCGCACCGGCCGCATGCCGGGAATCGACATCACGCTGGTGGTGGATCGACCTCGAC
This sequence comes from Rhodococcus sp. NPDC076796, assembly GCF_040702765.1. Lineage (NCBI taxonomy): Bacteria > Bacillati > Actinomycetota > Actinomycetes > Mycobacteriales > Nocardiaceae > Rhodococcus > Rhodococcus sp. NPDC076796. The sequence continues at coordinate 129,563 of NZ_JBFBMS010000001.1, forward strand.
TGATGGGTGTGCCGGAGCTCGACGCCATCGTCGTCGGGCGACTACGCGAGCTCGGCGTGCGAATCCTCGCCCGCACCGCGGTGACGGCACTGCACCCGGAGAGCGGACACATCACCGTCACGGACCACGACGGCGTCGACGAGCGCATCGGCTACGACATGCTGCACCTCGTACCGCCGTTCCGCGGTCCGACGTGGCTGGAGGAATCGAACCTGACCGGTTCTGCGCCGCACGGTGTCGTCGACATCGACGGAAAAACTCTGCGCCACCGGGTGTATTCGGAGGTCTGGGCCGCGGGTGACGGCGCAGCCATCGACACCGACTCCTCGGGTGGCGCACTGCGCAAGCAGATTTCGATTCTCGTCGACAATCTGATCGCAGCGCGCAGCGGGCAACCGTTGTCGGAGTACGACGGCTACACCGTTGCCCCCATCGCGGTGGGCGCACACAGCTTGATCGCCGCCGAGTTCGACCGCACCGGAACCCTGACGCCATCGCTGCCGTCGTTCCTCGATCCGCTGAAGCCGAGGCGCGCCGCCTGGGCGTTCGACCGATACGGCCTACCGCTGTCCTACTGGAACATGATTCTCGCCGGCCGACTCTGACCCGTCGGGCGACTCCATGAACCCGTCGGGGTCGTGGACGACGACCCGGTGACCGTCGTCCTCCAGGGCGCGAAATGCATCGCTCAGGAGCCGTCGAGCCGCGCCGTCGATTGCACGTGCCTCGCTGAAATCGACCTTTGTGCAAGTGTTTTCACCGAAACCGTCGACCAAGCGAGCCGTGACCGCCTCAGCACCCGCGAACCGAAGATCGCCCTGCAGCTCCACGGTGGCCACGCCGTCGTCCTCGGTCACGCTACGGATCGCCGATTCACCGCTGGGCGCGACATGCATCATGTGCAGACCCAGATCGCGCGACAGCCTCTCGAACACCGCCACCCCACGCACACTGTTGCCGTGCTCGTTCAGTCTCGGCGACAGCACGGCAATCCCCACCTGACCCGGCAATACACCGATGACCGCCCCGGCAACCCCGCTCTTGGCGGGTATCCCCACGGTCGCGAGCCAGCTGCCACTGCCGTCGTACATTCCACAGGTCGCCATGACCGCCAGTACGTGGCGATCGATCGCCGGGTCGAGTACCTGTTCGCCCGACTCGGGGTCTTTCCCGCCGTTCGCCAGCACCGCGGCGATCCGGGCCAGGTCGTTGCAGGTCACAGTCACCGCGCACTGCCGTGCGTAACCGTCGACGACATCGGCGGGCTCGGCTCCGAGGTGGCCGACCGACTTCAGTAGGTGTGCGATCGCGGTGTTCCGGTCGTCGGATTCCAGTTCGGCCTCGTACACCTGACGGTCGACGGAGAGTTCGCGTCCGGCCATTCTGCTCAGAAGATCCGTCAATCGCCCCGCCCGCTCTTCGCTCCCGTGGCCTCGAATCATCGAATGCACCGCCAGCGCACCGGCATTGATCAAGGGGTTCCGTGGCCTTCCGGTCTCCGCTTCCAGGGATATCTCGTTGAACGAGTCGCCCGACGGTTCGACGTCGACGGCCTCGAGCACCGCTTCGATGCCGTTGTCCTCGATGGCGAGCGCATACGCGAGCGCTTTGGCTATCGATTGGATCGAGAATTCGGTGTCGGTATCGCCCGCTCCGTGCAGCGAACCCCCGACGGTGGCCAGGGCGACTGCAAACGTGTCGGGATCCGCCGAGGCCACCACCGGGTTGCCCTCGGTCACCGTCCCGCCGTCGAACGCTCGACAGTCCTCCAACACGGAAGCCAGGTATTCGGGAACAGGCGATCTCATGTGTCCACGCTAGTCCTCGACGAGGAGGTCTTGACACCACAGCTGTGCTGCCGTTTACACTCCTGGTTCCTCAACCGTTGTGGAGCCCCCTCACGCGAAGATCGGATTCCTCAAGTGCGATTGCGACGCATGATCGCTGCCGACTCGGCAGACCGTCTGGCCGTGTACGCACCCGAGTCGGGGTCGTGGGTCGATCTCGATGCCGCGGTGTCGACATTGGGGGCCGACGAGGCCCTACGCCCCCTGACCCGCACCGTGCTCGGGTTCCTCGATGCCGGTGAACGCGCGCGCGACGCGGCGTCGGCCGTGGTGCAGCGTGCGGTGTCCGAGGGAGTCGCGGTGATCGAGCGACCGGCACCGACGCTGCCGGTGATCCCGGCGTCGCTTCGCTGCTTCCTCGGCTGGGAGGCACACTGGGATCTGGCTGCGCACAACCTGGTTCGCCGCAACCTCCCGAAAGCCGTCCCCTTCATCCGCAGTTTCGAAGCCGCCACTCGATCGACGTTTCCTGCGCTCCGTCCTGGGCCGGGATTCGACGACCATCCGGTCTACTACACCGGCAATCACCTCACCGTCGTCGCCGACGAAGCTCCGGTCGAGTGGCCGTCCTACAGCCGGGTACTGGATTTCGAGCTCGAGTTCGGAGCCGTGGTGACCAGGCCCGTCCGCGACGTATCCGAGCGAGAGGCCACCGCTGCGATCGGCGGGTACGTGGTGTTCGACGACATCAGTGCCCGCGACACCCAATGGGAGGAGCAGCGCCGCACCCCGTTCGGCCCGGTGGTCAAGACCAAGACCTTCGCCAGCTCCATGGGAGCCGACATCGTCACCGCCGACGAGGTGGCACCGCATCTGGACTCGTTGACGGCCAGCGTCACGGTCAACGACGAAGTGTGGTCGACGACCGGCACCGCAGGCATGCGGTACTCGGTCGGCGAATCGCTCGCGTACGCCTGTCGCGGCGAAAACGTCTACCCCGGTGAGCTGTTGACGTCCGGCACGCTGCCACGCGGATGCGGACTGGAACTCGACCGCTGGATCGCCCCGGGCGATCGCGTCGAACTGAGCATCGAACGAATCGGTTCGGTCACCAATACGATCGGGACTCGCTGACGATCAGCGCTCGATGTCGGACTTGTCGGTGGAGGCATCCTGGAACATCTCCAGGAACGACCCGAACCCGGATGCTCCCTTGCGTGATTCGTCCATATTGTGATCGACGGCTCCTGCCGCCCCCTCGTCGTGTGTCATGTCTTGTAGCTTGCCGCTCGCAAATTGCAGCGAGTCAGGGACCGAGGACACGAATTGGCAACGAAAGGTAACGGACCGATAACGACGAACTCGAAGCTATGGATGGATCGAGCACGGTTTCCATCCATAACTTCGAGTTCGGTACAGAAAATCAGGCCAGCTCGAACCGATCGAGCATCATGACCTTGTCCCAGGCAGCGACGAAGTCCGCAACGAACTTGTCCTTGGCGTCGTCGCAGGCGTAAACCTCAGCGAGAGCGCGCAATTCGGAGTTCGATCCGAACACCAGGTCGTTGCGGGTTCCGGTCCACTTCGTCTCACCGGTCGCCGCGTCCTTGGCCTCGTAGATGCCGTCCTCCGCGGCGGGGACCCATTCGGTGCCCATGTCGAGGAGGTTGACGAAGAAGTCGTTGGTGAGCGTTCCGACCTTGTCCGTCAGGACGCCGTGCGACGAGTTTCCGAAGTTGGCTCCGAGCACACGCAGTCCGCCGACGAGCACGGTCATCTCGGGTGCGCTGAGCGACAACAGGTTCGCCCGATCGACGAGGGAGTATTCCGCCGGAAGCTTCTGGCCCTTGCCGAGGAAGTTACGGAAACCGTCGGCCTTCGGCTCGAGATCGGAGAACGAATCGACGTCCGTCTGCTCCTGCGTCGCGTCCATGCGGCCCGGAGTGAACGGCACACTGACACCGGCTGCCTGCTCGAGTGCGGCAACGCCACCGAGAACGACGAGGTCGGCGAACGAGACCGTTCCGGAGAACGACTGCTGGATTCCTTCGAGCACACGAATGACCTGTGCGAGCTCGTCGGGCTCGTTGACCTCCCAGCCTGCCTGCGGCTGCAGGCGCAGACGGCCACCGTTGGCACCGCCGCGCTTGTCGCTGACCCGGAAAGACGATGCCGCGGCCCAGGCAGCCGAAATCAGCTGCTCCTGAGTCAGTTCGGAGTCGAGGATCGTCTTCTTGAGCTCGGCGATCTGCGCCTCACCGATCAGCTCATGATCGACGGCCGGGATCGGGTCCTGCCAGAGCAAGGTCTCGGACGGGACCTCGGGGCCGAGGTACCGCGAGACGGGTCCCATGTCGCGGTGGGTGAGCTTGAACCAGGCCTTCTGGAACTCTTCTGCGAGCTCCTCGGGATGGTCGAGCCAGCGACGGGTGATCTGCTCGTAGATCGGATCGACACGCATCGCGATGTCGGAGGTCAGCATCGACGGGTGGCGACGCTTGGTGGGATCGGCGGGGTCGGGGACGAGATCCGCGCCCTCGCCGTTCTTCGGGCGCCACTGGTGCGCACCTGCGGGGCTCTTGTAGAGCTCCCACTCGAATCCGTACAGCGTCTCGAGGAAGCTGTTGTCCCACTGGGTGGGCGTGGGGGTCCAGATGACCTCGAGACCGCTGGTGATCGCGTCTGCGCCGACGCCGCTCTGGTAGCTGTTCTTCCAGCCGAGGCCCATCTGCTCGATGGGTGCGCCCTCGGGCTCGGCACCGATGTGCACGTCGGGATCCGCTGCACCGTGCGTCTTGCCGAACGTGTGCCCACCGACGGCCAGTGCCGCGGTCTCGATGTCGTTCATGGCCATCCGGCCGAAGGTCTCGCGAATGTCCAGTGCGGACTGCACCGGATCCGGGTTGCCGTTGGGGCCTTCGGGGTTGACGTAGATCAAGCCCATCTGCACTGCGGCAAGCGGGTTCTCGAGGCTCGTGCGATCACCGTCGTAGCGCTCGTCGCCGAGCCAGGTCTGCTCCGGGCCCCAGTAGACGTCCTCGTCCGGCTCCCAGGCGTCGACGCGTCCGCCGGCGAAGCCGTAGGTGGGTAGGCCCATCGATTCGATGGCGACGTTGCCGGTGAGCACGATGAGGTCCGCCCAGGAGAGCTTGCGGCCGTACTTCTGCTTGACCGGCCAGATCAGACGACGAGCCTTGTCCAGGCTGGCGTTGTCCGGCCAGCTGTTCAGGGGTGCGAAGCGCTGCATGCCCGCTCCGGCACCGCCGCGTCCGTCCTGCTTGCGGTACGTGCCCGCGGCGTGCCACGCCATGCGGATGAAGAAGGGGCCGTAGTGACCGAAGTCGGCAGGCCACCAGGGCTGCGAATTGGTCATGAGGGCTTCGATGTCGCGCTTGACCTCGGCGAGGTCGAGGGAGTTGAACTCGGCGGCATAGTCGTAATCGGCACCCATCGGGTCGCCGACGGCCGGATTCTTCTTGAGAATCTTGAGGTTCAGAGTCTTGGGCCACCACTCGCGGTTGCTGCCACCCTCGACGGGCATCGGCATCGAGTCGTGCATGACGGGACACTTGCCACCCGACTCCTGTGGCTGATCCTCGTTCATCTCTTTTTCGCGTGTTGTGTGATCTTCTGACACGTGCTTCCTTCCAAGGTGTGACGATCGGGCTGTGATCGAGGTCGGTTCACGAACTCTGCTGTGTCCGAGAACCGGGAGGGAACGAAACAGGAGCTGTCGACTGCCCTCGAGCAGTCGAACACTGTGCGCAGAAGCCCCAGTAGATGACTTCCGCCTCGTCGATCGTGAAACCGACGGAGTCCGATGCGGTGAGACACGGCGTTTCGCCGACCGCGCAGTCCACGTCGGCGATGACGCCGCAGGAGCGGCACACCGCGTGGTGGTGGTTGTCGCCGACACGAGATTCGTACCGAGCAGGCGATCCTGCCGGTTCGATTCGCCGTACCAGGCGCGCCGCGGTCAACGCATTGAGCACGTCGTACACGGTTTGCCGCGACACCTCGGGCAGCACCGATCGCACGAGTCCGAGGATCGTGTCGGTGTCTGCATGAGGATTGGATCCGACGACCTCGAGCACCGCGACCCTGGGACGGGTCACGCGCATGTCGGCGGTGCGTAACAGCTCCGCGTACGGTGAGATCGGCATCACAGTAATACTATCCTCCGCTTTTCTGGACAAAGTCAAGTATGCAGCGGAATTCGTCGGATGTCGACCTCGACGTCGCACAACAGCGTCGTCACGGAGCAATCGCGACTCCCACTGTTCGCTCTCCCGTCGCTCCCTCGTGGGATTCGACCCAGGATCAGGCCAGCGCCAGGAATAGCTTCTCCAGTTCGGCCTCGGTCATCGGCTTCTTCTCGCCCGCGCTCTCGCCGGTCATGCATTCACGCAGACCGGTCGCCACGATCTTGAATCCGGCCTTGTCCAGCGCTCTGGAGACAGCAGCGAGCTGAGTGACCACATCCTTGCAATCGCGCCCGTTCTCGATCATCCCGATGACGCCGGCCAGCTGACCGTGCGCACGCTTGAGCCGGTTCAGTACCAGTGCGATGCTGTCTTCGTCGCCGATCATGTCGATCCCCTCGATGGTTGTGGTAGTGAACCCGATGGTACCCCCGGGGGCATCAAGCGGGATCGGATCCGGTACCGCCCAGTGCCGCGATCGCCGCCTGCAGTTTCGCGGTGGCCTCGGAGGCGACCGCACCCAACTCGGGCTCACCGGTGACCTCGACCATGATGGCCGGATTCATCGCCTCGACGACGACGGATCCCACTACGGCCATGTTCTCTCGGACCACCACGTTGCACGGCAACAGCAGGCCGATCTGCTTCATCACTCCGACGGCGCGATGAGCGAGTCCCGGGTTGCATGCCCCGAGAATCACGTAACGCTCCATGTCCTCGCCGAGCTTGGCTTTGAGGGTGGCCTGCATGTCGATTTCGGTGAGAACTCCGAATCCTTGCTCCGACAACGCCTTTCTGGTGCTGTCGATCGCGGTGTCGAAGTCGGTGTCGGTCAGTGTGGTGGACAATGCGATGTTCATGGTGACTCCTGAGAAATTGTTGTGTCAGTGCGAAAAGCGGATGGAGGGCAGTACGGCGCGCAGCCATGCCGGCGACCACCAGGCACCGTGCCCGGTCAATCGCAACAGGACGGGAAGCAGCACGAGTCGAACGAGGAACGCGTCGAGCAGTACAGCGACACCGAGGATGATGCCCATCTCCTTGGGTGGCAGCGGATCGGAGAGTGCGAACGTGAAGAACACTGCCACCATCACCGCTGCTGCGGCAAAGATGACCCGCCCGGAGTGGGCCAACCCGTCGACCTGAGCAACCCTGGAGTCACCCGAGCGTTCGTAGTGTTCCTTGGCGGTGGCCAGCAGGAACACCGTGTAGTCCATGGCGATGGCGAAGATCATCGCGAAGAAGAACACCGGGCCCCAGCCGTCCAGGAATCCTTGCGGGGTGAAACCGAGCAGTGACGCCCCGTGGCCGTCCTGGAAGATCAACTTGGCGACTCCGAAGGCCGCCGCGGTGGACAGCAGGCTCACCAGGGTGCCGAGCAGCGCGATCAGTGGGGCCTGCAGCGCCACCAGAAGCAGCACGAACCCGAGGACCAGGATGATCCCGACGACGATCGGCAGGTAGTCGTTCAGGGCCTGCTGGAGGTCCAGGTTCTCCGCGGGCGCTCCGCCGACGAGTGCCGAATCGGGCAGCGTGGATCGCAGATCGGCGAGAACGGTACTCATCGATTCGTCGGACGGATCCACCGACGGAATTGCCTGCAGCAGAGCAAATCCCGAACCGTCAGCGGCACTCTGCGGCGGCGTCACCATCGAGATCCCGTCGACCCCGGCAGCCGCGGTCGCGGTCTCGACGGCATCGGCGTCGGGCACCACGATCTGCAGCGCTCCCGGTGCGCCCGGTCCGAACTGGGCCTGCACGAGTTCGTAGCCCTGCCGCACCGGTGCGTCCTCGGGCACCACCGCGATCGACGGCATCGCTACTTTCAAGCCGAGTACCGGAAGCGCCAGGGCGATCAGAATTCCCACGGAGACGACGGCGAACGGCCACGGGTGCTTGTGCAACAGCTCGCCCCAGGCGGCGAACTTCGGGGATCGATGCTCCTGCCGTTTGGCGTACGGCAACGAGGCGGCATTGACCTTGGGTCCGAGTGCACCCAACGCCGCGGGCAACAGTGTCATCGTCGCCAACAATACGAAGGCGACGGCCAGCATGATCCCGACCGCCATCGTGCGCACCGCAGGCGCGGGGACGAGCAGCACGGCGGACAGACTCACCAGCACCGTCAGCCCGGACAACACGACGGCTTTGCCTGCGGTGTCCATGGTTTCGGCCACTGCGGCCCGAGGGTCGGCGTTGCGCAACGCGTCGCGGAATCGAGCGACAATGAACAGCGCGTAGTCGATTCCGAGCGCGAGGGCGAACATCATCGCGAAGTTCATGGCCCACACCGAGATCGGCGTGACACCGTTGAGCAGAACGAGACCACCAGCGGATGCGACGAGTCCGGCGACGGTGAGCAGCAGCGGCAATCCCGCGGCGACGAGCGATCCGAACGCAAGCACCATGATCGCCAATGTGACTGGCCACGAAAATAATTCGGCCTGGATCATCGCATCGTGGTTCGCCTTGTTGAAGTCCGACCACAGGGCCGACGAACCGGTGGGATACACCTCGATTCCGTCGGTCGAGAGCGCGGTCAACCGCTCCTTCACATCGTCGACGGCTTTGACCATCTCGTCGGTGGTGCCGTTCGCCCCGGCGATGACGATGCCGGTGCGGCCGTCCGGGCTGATCGTCATACCCGGTTGCGGCGCAACGACGTCCCCGAATCTGGTGTCGCCGGTGAATACGTCGGAGACGTCGGCAATCACATCCTGAACAGCGGGATCGGTGATGGGTGCCGAGTCGGAGTGGACGACCACCTGCACCGCCGCGGAGGAATTACCGCCGAAGTGCTGCTGGGCCAACTCTCGAACCTGTACGGATTCGGATCCGTTCGCCTGCCATCCTGCTCCGGCCAGCGACGAGAACACCGAGGGCGCAAACGAACCGAGGCCCACGAGCACGATGAGCCACACACCGAACACCCACCGCCGGTGAGTCACCATCGAGCCGCCCGCGCGGCCGAGCAGGCCCGGCTCGGCCTGAGGCCGATCATCAGGTGGGCGAAGAACTTCGGCGTCACGCAGCGACATTGTGCTCCTATACGGGTGGGGGTATCGAACGGGGCAGACGAAACCCTCGAACGAACGAACCTGCCCACCTTCGCACATACCCAAGGGGGTATGCAAGTACCCCTGGGGGTATCACCTCAGGGGTACTTGTTCTTCAGAGCCGAATAGCCGGTGTTGTCACCCGCCGGTCAGCGCCGACCGTTCCACTGTTTCTCGATGCCACGCAACACCTCGAGCGTCCGAGCAGAGTCGGCATCGACCGCCATCCTCGACCGAGCGCGCTCGAGCGCACGCTCGGCCCGAGTGACCGCACGGTGCCCCGAGTCGGTGGCCTCGACCATGTACTGCTGCCGATTTCGCGGATTGACGCTACGCACCAGCAACCCCGCCTCGACGAGACTGGCCGTCGTGGCGGTGATACTCGTCCGGTGTCGCACCAACTCACGCGACAGCGCACTGTAGGACATCGGCCCTCGCCTGGACACCAGTTCCAGCACCTCGTACCTCGCCCAGCTCAGCCCCTGCGCATCCAGTGCCTCCGCCAGACGAACCCGCGCGGCCGACGCCATGCGCAGCACCGTGGACACGATTTCGAGCTCGGTGGAATGCACCGGAGAGGTACCACCGTCGAACGATTCAGCGAGGGCAGTCATCGGACACTCCCCTACTTGATCTCTGCGAGGACGGTGCCTTGGGTGATGGCGTCGCCTGCGGTGACGGTCAGGCCGGTGATGGTGCCTGCTTTGTGGGCGTTGACGGGGTTTTCCATTTTCATTGCTTCGAGGACGGCGATGAGGTCGCCTGCGTCGACGGTTTGGCCTTCGGTGACGGCGACTTTGACCACGGTGCCCTGCATCGGTGCGGTGACCGAGTCGCCGGATGCCGCGCCGGCTCCGGCTCCGCCGCGGGTGCGGGCTTTGGGTTTGCGGCGCACCGCTCCCGCAGGTCCGCCGCCGTTGCCACCGAGGGACAGTTCCCCGGGTAGGGAGACCTCGACGCGTCGGCCGCCGACCTCGACGACCACCGACTGCCGGGGCAGGACCTCGTCGTCGTCGATGGGTTGTCCGGCGGTGAACGGGGGGACCTGGTTGTCCCATTCGGTTTCGATCCAGCGGGTGTGGACGTCGAAGGATTCGCCGTCGCCGATGAACGCGGGATCGGAGACCACCGCGGCGTGGAACGGAATCACCGTCGCCAACCCTTCGACGGTGAACTCCGCGAGCGCTCGACGCGAACGCGCCAACGCTTCCTCGCGGGTGGCTCCGGTGACGATGAGCTTGGCGAGCATCGAGTCGAACTGGCCCCCGATCACCGAGCCGGATTCGACTCCGGAATCGACGCGCACACCGGGCCCGGAGGGGGCGGTGAAGGTGGTGACCGGTCCGGGGGCGGGCAGGAACCCGCGTCCGGCGTCTTCGCCGTTGATCCGGAACTCGAACGAATGCCCCCGCGGTTCGGGGTCTTCGGTGATGGACAGTTCTTCGCCGTTGGCGATCTTGAACTGCTGCAGCACCAGGTCGATGCCGGAGGTTTCCTCGGTGACGGGATGCTCGACCTGCAGTCGGGTGTTGACCTCGAGGAAGGAGACGAGGCCGTCTTGGCCGACGAGGTATTCGACGGTGCCGGCACCGTAGTAGCCGGCTTCGAGGCAGATGGCTTTGGCGCTCGAGTGAATTTCTTTGCGTTGGGCGTCGGTGAGGAACGGGGCGGGGGCTTCTTCGACGAGTTTCTGGAACCGGCGCTGCAGCGAGCAGTCGCGGGTGCCGGCGACGATGACGTTGCCGTGCTGGTCGGCAATCACCTGGGCTTCGACGTGGCGGGGCTTGTCGAGGTAGCGCTCGACGAAGCATTCCCCACGCCCGAACGCGGCGACCGCTTCGCGGGTGGCCGAATCGAACAGTTCGGGAATTTCCTCGCGGGTGCGGGCGACTTTCATGCCGCGTCCGCCGCCACCGAACGCGGCCTTGATCGCGATCGGGAGGCCGTGTTCGTCGACGAACGCAAGGATTTCGTCGGCATCCTTGACCGGCTCGGACGTACCGGGGACCGACGGGGCTTTGGCGCGGGCGGCGATGTGACGGGCGGTGACCTTGTCGCCGAGGTCGCGGATCGACTGCGGGGACGGTCCGATCCAGATCAGTCCGGCGTCCATGACGGCCTGGGCGAAGTCGGCGTTCTCGGAGAGAAATCCGTAGCCGGGGTGGATGGCGTCGGCACCGGACTTGGCGGCCGCATCCAAGATCTTGTCGATCACCAGATACGACTCCGCCGACGACTGCCCACCGAGAGCGAAGGCTTCGTCGGCCAATCGGACGAACGGGGCATCGGCATCGGGCTCGGCGTACACAGCGACACTGGCCAACCCGGCATCGGCGGCCGCCCGGATCACCCGCACCGCGATCTCACCACGATTGGCGACAAGAACCTTCGAGATTTTCTTATGGGAAGTCGAGGTAGTCATGTATTGAAATTCCTTCACTGGCCATATCGGGCATTGACGAAAAGAGCTGGGGCACTGGCAAGTCCGTATCGATGCAGATCCTCGGGACGACCCCACAGATCCGATACAACCGGAGCTTCGACGGTCGCCGAAGACCGCGCTGCGGTCAGAACAGCAACAACGGCAGCGATGTCGGCGTCGGTGGGGCTTCCGCGAAACGACCAACCAGGCGACGCAGCAACATGATTCGCGTCGCCGTTCGTTTCGTTGCTCACTGCGTCATGATTCGCTTCGCCGCTCATAGTGGGATGTTTCCGTGTTTCTTGGGTGGGAGGGTGACTTGTTTGCGTTCGAGTAGTCGTAGTGCGGTGACGATCTGGCCGCGGGTGTGGCTCGGGGGGATGACGGCGTCGAGGTAGCCGCGTTCGGCGGCGATGTAGGGGTTGACGAGGGTGTCCTCGTATTCCTGCTGCAACGTCAACCGGAGGGCGTCGACGTCTTCACCGTTCTTCGCCGCCTCGAGCAACTGTTTGCGGTAGACGAATCCGACGGCACCGGAGGCTCCCATGACCGCGATCTGCGCGGTGGGCCAGGCGAGGTTGACGTCGGCTCCCATGTGCTTGGATCCCATCACGTCGTACGCCCCGCCGTACGCTTTGCGGGTGATGACGGTGATCTTCCCGACCGTTGCTTCGCCGTAGGCGTAGAGCAGTTTCGCGCCGCGTCGGATGATGCCGTTGTATTCCTGGCCGGTGCCGGGCAGAAAGCCCGGTACGTCGACCAGGGTGATGATCGGGACGTTGAAGCAGTCGCAGGTGCGCACGAACCGGGCAGCCTTCTCGGAGGCGTCGATATCCAATGTGCCCGCGAACTGGGTGGGTTGGTTGGCCACGATCCCCACCGATCGGCCGTCGATGCGCCCGAACCCGACGATGATGTTGCGTGCCCGACCTTCCTGGACTTCGAGGAATTCGTCGTCGTCGAGGATCCGGGTGATGACCTCGTGCATGTCGTAGGGGGTGTTCGGTGAATCGGGGATCAGGGTGTCGAGTTCGAGATCCTCGGCAGTGAGCGAGTCCTCGATGGACCCGACAACCGGGTCCGACGGTGCGGTGCGGGGGGCGTCGGCGCGATTGTTCGACGGCAGGTACGACAGCAGGTCGCGGACGTAGTCGAGGGCGTCCTGTTCTCCGGAGGCGACGTAGTGCGCGACCCCGGATTTCTCCATGTGGGTTCTCGCGCCGCCGAGTTCTTCCATCGTGACGTTCTCACCGGTGACGGTTTTGATGACGTCGGGTCCGGTGACGAACATCTGGCTCGTGCCGTCGACCATGACCACGAAGTCGGTCAACGCCGGGGAGTAGACGTGCCCGCCTGCGGCGGGTCCCATGATCACCGAGATCTGCGGGATGACCCCCGACGCGCGGACGTTGCGGTGGAAGATCTCGCCGTACAGTCCGAGGGAGACGACCCCTTCCTGGATGCGGGCTCCGGCGCCTTCGTTGATGCCGACCAGAGGGCGGCCGGTCTTGACGGCCAGGTCCATCACTTTGACGATCTTCTCGCCGTAGATTTCCCCCAACGAGCCGCCGAAGACGGTCGCGTCCTGGGAGAACACGCACACATCGCGGCCGTCGACGGTGCCGTAGCCGGTGACGACACCGTCACCGAAGGGCCGGTTGTCGGCCAACCCGAAGTTCTGGGAGCGGTGCCGGGCCAGGGCGTCGAGTTCGACGAACGAGCCCTCGTCGAGCAGGGCGGTGATCCGCTCGCGGGCGGTCAGCTTGCCTTTGGCGTGGACCTTGTCCACCGCTGCCTCACCGGACGGAATCTCCGCAACCGCGAGACGTTTACGAAGATCGGCCAATTTACCCGCAGTGGTATGGATATCGGGTTCGGTTGTCGTCATGCAGATGTCCCCTACGTTGTGTGGAATGGCAGATTTCGATCGTCAGTTCGTGGCAAGAGAGCGTGCGATCACCAGACGCTGAATCTGGTTGGTGCCCTCGAAGATCTGAGTGATCTTGGCGTCGCGCATGTATCGCTCGACGCGGAAGTCGCGGGTGTACCCGTAGCCACCGAACACCTGCACCGCATCGGTGGTCACCTTCATGGCAGCATCGGTGGCGATCAGCTTTGCCACGGAAGCGTTGCGCGAGTACGGAAGTCCGGCGTCACGCCGGCGGGCAGCATCGAGGTAGGTGGCGCGGGCCGAGTCCACTGCGGCCGCCATGTCCGCCAGCACGAAACCCAGGCCCTGGTGGTCGATGATCTTCTTGCCGAACGCCGTCCGCTCCTGGGCGTACTTCACCGCGTCGTCGAGCGCCGCCTGCGCGATTCCCACTGCCACAGCGGCAATTCCGAGCCGTCCGGCATCGAGTGCGCTGAAGGCGATCTGCAACCCCTGCCCCTCCGCACCGATTCGCCACTCGGTGGGTACGTGCACGTTGTCGTAGTGCGCCGAGGTCGTCGGGATCGCGTGCAGTCCCATCTTCTCCTCGGGCCTGCCGAAGCTCAGACCGTCGGTTCCATCCGGAACTAGAAAGCACGAGATGCCCTTCGATCCTTCGCCTGTCCGGGCGAACAGGTTGTAGAAGTCGGCCACTCCGCCGTGCGTGATCCACGCCTTCGAACCGTTGACCGTGTAGCCACCCTCGGTCGGGGTGGCCTTGCAGCTCAGTGCGGCGGCGTCGGAGCCGGCCTGCGCCTCGGACAGTGAGTACGCGCCGATCTGTGCACCACCGAGCATCCCGGGAAGCTTGTCGGCTTTCTGCTGATCGGTACCGAAAACCATCAGGGGGTGGCAGGCCAGGCCGTGCACGCTCACCGCAACGGCCACTGCCGCCCAGCGCGATGCCAGTTCTTCGAGAACCTGGAGATAGACCTCGTACGGTTGTCCTCCCCCGCCCCATTCCTCCGCGTACGGCAGGCTCAACAGGCCCGCCTCGCCGAGGGTGTCGAACACTCCGTCGGGGTACGCCTCGCGCCGTTCGTGATCGTCGACGATCGGGTCGAGCACCTTGTCTGCCACGTCGCGGGTCAGCGCGATGAGGTCGCGCGCTTCGGCAGTGGGCAACAGACGATCGACGGGCACGTGAAAAACCTCCGGAAAGTTCGGATCAGTACTGCAGGGCGATCCGCAGTACTGATGCAGAGTACTGCACAAGACGATGCAGTACCATCCCTGATGTGAACGCACCCGTGACCTCGCATGCCACGGCTCGCCGTTCCGAGCTCTTCGACCAGCTCGTGAGTCTGTTTCTGGCAGAGGGCTTCGCGCACCTGACGCTCGACACCATCGCGGCCCGCCTCCGCTGCTCCAAGTCCACGCTGTACACACTGGCGTCGAGCAAGGACCAGCTTGTCGGCGGTGCCACCGTGCACTACTTCAAGTCCATGACCACGCAGGTCGAAAGCGCGGTCGCCGAGGTCGATGGCACCCGCAATCGCATCACCACGTATCTGACTGCGGTGGGAGCAGCCCTGGAGTCGGCGTCCGAGCAGTTCATGACGGACCTGGCGTCACTCGAGGCGGCCCGCTCGGTGTACGAACGGAACACCGCGATCGCCGCGCGCCGCGTCCAGGAGTTGATCAGCGAGGGCGTGGCCAGTGGCGAGGTGCGCGACGTGCACGCGGCCTTCGTCGGCGACGTCGCCTCCTCGGTCATGGTTCGCATTCAGACTCGCGAGGTGTTCCGCCTGACCGGACTGAGCGACGGCGACGCCTATCTCGAACTGGCGAAGCTCTTGACCGCCGGCATCGGTGCGTAGCCCCGACGCCGGGAATGGATTCGACCCGACACACGCTGAAGTACAGTGAATAGTTGATCCTTCAACGAAAGAGCGCGTGATGAAGAAGATCGGATTTCTGTCCTTCGGGCATTGGTCGGCGTCCCCACAGTCACAGACGCGGTCGGCGTCGGACGTGCTGCTGCAGTCCATCGACCTCGCGGTCGCGGCCGAAGAACTGGGTGCCGACGGCGCGTACTACCGCGTCCATCACTTTGCCAGCCAACTCGCGTCACCGTTCCCCCTCCTCGCCGCCGTCGGTGCCAAGACGAGCACCATCGAGATCGGCACCGGCGTCATCGACATGCGCTACGAGAATCCGTTCTACATGGCCGAGGACTCGGGTTCCGCCGATCTCATCTCGGGCGGACGGTTGCAGCTCGGGGTCAGCCGAGGATCGCCCGAGCAGGTCATCGAGGGGTATCGCCATTTCGGCTACACACCCGCCGAGGGTTCCGATCACGCAGACATGGCCCGCGAGCACACCCGCATCTACCTCGATCTACTCGAGGGCAAGGGCTTCGCACAGCCGAATCCACGGCCGATGTTTCCCAATCCGCCCGGACTCCTGCGCCTCGAACCGCACTCCCCCGGTCTCCGACAGCGCATCTGGTGGGGTGCCGGCACCCGCGAAACCGCCGAATGGACCGCGCGCCAAGGCATGAATCTGATGAGCTCGACGCTGTTGAGCGAAGACACCGGAGTGCCGTTCCATCAGTTGCAGGCCGAGCAGATCGAACGATTCCACAAAACGTGGAGCGACGCCGGACACGATTTCGCACCGCGAACGTCGGTGAGCCGCAGCATCTTTCCGATCGTCAACGATCTCGATCGCGCCTACTTCGGTCGAGAGGGCAGCGGCGACGATCAAGTCGGCTACATCGACGGTGGCAAAGCCCGATTCGGCAAGACATACGCAGGCGAACCCGACCGACTGATCGAGGAGCTCGCTGCGGACGAAGCGATCGCAGCCGCCGATACGCTACTGCTCACCGTCCCCAACCAATTGGGCGTCGACTACTGCGCGCACGTCCTCGACACTGTGCTGCGTGACGTCGCCCCGGCGCTGGGGTGGCGCTGAACACTCGCAGAGCGAGATGGGGTTGGTTTCGGCGGATACGGGTACTGGCAGCACGTTCATCCACCACCACCTGCCGGGAGTTCTAAGTGCTCAAACGCGACGTATCCGCACGCCTCGATGTAGACATCACCGCAGCCACCACGCTCGAATTCCAGATCGCGATTGCGCCACACCCGGGCACGACGGTCACCGAATCACTGTCCTTCGTTCTCGACGGCACCCCGATCGAGGCGAAGGAAGTGAGCGGGCCGCACGGCAACCGAATTCACGTCATGCCTGCCGATGTCGGCAACCTGCAGGTGTCGTACGACGCCACGATCTTGGGAAACACCACCCCGGCACCGGTCACCGACTACGACATGTCGCTCTACCTTCGACCCAGCCGGTACGCCGAGGCCGACAAGTTCTACGGTTTCGCCGCAACCGAATTCGGCGACTACGCGGACTCCGAGGAACTGCTGGCCAAGATTTCCGCGTGGGTCGGCGCTCGCCTGAGCTACGTTCCCGGAAGCAGTGATCCGATCGATGGAGCTGTCGACACGCTGCTCGCCGGACAGGGCGTCTGCCGGGACTACTCGCACCTCGTGGTTGCCATGCTGCGTGCGGTCAACGTTCCGGCCCGCCTGGTGGCGGTGTACGCACCCGGCTGCGATCCGATGGACTTCCACGCCGTCGCCGAGGCGTTCGTGGGTGGCCAGTGGCGCGTCGTCGATGCCACCTGCCTCGCCCCGCGCTCGACGCTGGTGCGCATCTCGGTCGGTCGCGACGCCGCCGACACCGCATTCCTGGACAACCACAAGGGTGCCATCACGCTGAACAGTTCCGTGGTCACCGCGGTGGTCGACGGCGACCTCCCCCATGACGACATCACCGAGCTGGTCTCCCTCACCTGACCCTCCGACCGAACGCCGCCGTGATGTGATCTGCATCACGGCGGCGTTTGTTTTCGGCGACCAAAACCGACTAAGTATCCGTTACCAACATTCACAGCCACCTGAAAGGGGCCCACATGAGCTTCATCGACAAGGCCAAGAACGCAGCAGAAGACGCCATCGGCAAGGCCAAGGAAGTTGTCGGCGACGCCACCGACAACAAGGACCTCGAGGCCGAGGGCAAGAAGGACCAGGGCTCGGCAGGCGTGAAGAAGGTCGGCGAGAACATCAAGGGCACCTTCAAGTAACCACCCCCCTTCGCATCGAGTGCCGCCGATCTCGATGATCGGCGGCACTCGCTTTTCACCCCACCCACTTCACACCAGAGAACGGATTCCCCTCATGACCACATCGACCGATACGACCACCACCAAGCGGCGCGGCGGATTCGCCTCCAAGTTCGCCCTCCTCATCACGCTCGTCCTCGTCGCAGCACTGGTGATCTTCGTGCTGCAGAACACGATTCACACCAACATCAACTTCCTCGGCTGGAACTTCGAGCTCGCTCAGGGTGTGTCCCTGCTCGGTGCCGCTGTCGTCGGTGCCGTCATCACGCTCGCCGCAACGGCCGCACTGAAGGTTCGACGCGCAGTTCGCTGATCACGTAGAGCCGGTCGACGACACCGTCGACCGGCACAACCACGTGACTCAGACGATGTCGCGCAACAGTTCTCGAAGCACCACGCGATCGTCGAACTCGACGATCTCACGACCGTAGACCTGCTCGGTGTCGCAGCCTCGGCCCGCGATCACAACCACGTCTCCGGGCCCGGCGGTGTGCACCGCAAGAGCCAGCGCGGCACGGCGATCCGGCTCCACCATCACCACTGCCGACCGCGCAGCTCTCGCGCCCTCTGCCACTGCTCGGCGGATGGCATCGGCGTCCTCGGACAGCGGGCTCTCATCGCTGACGATCACCACGTCCGCCAGAGCCGCCGCGGTGGCACCCAGCGGGAAGCGCTTGCCGGGATCGCGTTCCCCTGTCGCTCCGACAACCACTATGACCCGTCCGGTCACCAGAGATCGCACGAACGGCAGCAAACTGCGCTGCCCCGCGGTGTTGTGCATGTAGTCGACGAGGGCCAGAAACGACTGCCCGACGTCGATACGTTCGAGCCGGCCGGGAACCGAACGGACGCGCTCGAACCCGGCGGCGACCGACTCGAGATCTTTGCCCGCAGCCAATGCAACGGCCAACGCTGTCAGCGCGTTGCTCGCCTGATGCGGTCCGAGCAGGGGTAGGCGAATGTGCAGCGAACCCAGCGGAGTTCGCACCGTCATGGACGTATCGACCCCGGTGCACTCGATGTTCTCGCCCAGGACGTCTGCGCGCGGATCGGCTGCAGACCACGTCCAGCACGGAACGTCGACCAGCCGGGCCAGTCTTCTGCCGTGCACGTCGTCGATCCCCACCGCCGCGACGGCCGTTCGGTCGGCTGCGAACAACTCGGCCTTCGCCGCGAAGTACTCGTCCATGCTGCCGTGATAGTCGAGATGGTCCGGGCCGAGATTGGTGAACCCGACCGCTGCGAACCGCACGCCGTCGACGCGGTGTTCGGAGACTGCGTGCGAGGACACCTCGAGGGCAACGGCGGTTGCCCCCTCGTCGCGAAATCGTCCGAGTGTGCGCTGGACGGTGGCGGCCTCCGGTGTCGTTCGTGCCGTCGGCACCGACGTCAGTGGTCCTCGAAGACCTATGCCGGTCATCGTGCCGACAACCTCTCCGGACGCGGCGAGTCCAGCGGCGAGAAGCAACGCGGTGCTGGTCTTTCCATTGGTGCCGGTCACGCCGTACATGCCCATCGCATCGGCCGGATACCGATGGATCCGGGCGCAGACCGGACCGGCGCTTCGACGCGGATCCGCAACGACGATGGTCGGCAGTACGGTCGACACTCGGTCGGACAGCACTGCGACTGCTCCGCGCCCGAACGCCTCGATCTCAAAATCCAGTCCGTGAACACGGGTGCCGGGAAGCGCTACGTACAGGTCCCCGGGCATCACGGTTCGCGAGTCGTCACTGGCCCCGGTCACCCGAACGGACTCGATGGGTTCCGGTGATCCGAGTGAGAGGGCCAGTTCGGCCAGGGGCACACCGACGACTCTCGACGGTGACCGTTGGCTCTCGTACGACGCGGAGTCGGTCAATGCCCTGCGGGGTCCGTCAGCGACTTACCCTCCTGCGCTTTGACGCGGCGGCGTTCGAGCAGCACCAGCACGATTCCGGCAATCAGGAGGATCGGCGCGGCCACCGCCCCGATCCACGTCCAACCACTGAACCCGTACCCGGCCGCGGTGAGAGTGAGGCCGAGGCTCACCAACGCCAGACCGATGCAGATGTATCCCGGCCAGTTGCGGGTGTCGACGATCGCCTCACCGGCGTGACCACGTGTGGTCCGATCTTCGTCGGTGGCGCCGGCGTCGGAATCGGCGGAGTACTCGTCTGCCATGTGGACCTCTCGAAAGTGATGTGCGCTGATACCGGCAGCCGATCGAAGAACTGTTTCGAAGAATCGACCAACGACTGCTGCACTCCTTCTTCCCGCAATTCGGCGGAGGCAAACCTGACACCGAAATACGCGCCGATTTGCACAGCCGGAAATCGCGGTTTCGGGCCGATAATTTCAGCCGAAACTGTTGCTACACAGGCGGTTTGCTTGATTTTTTGGCGGGTAACCGAATTGAGCCACTGACAATTCGCTACGTACTGAAATGGAGTTTACATGTTTCGCCATACCGATTTCATGCAAATGGACGTCAAGCCGGAAAAGCCGGACCCGGTCTACGCCCGTAAGCTCCAAGAGCTGATCGGCGGTGCCTACGGCGAGATGACCGTGACGATGCAGTACCTGTTCCAGGGATGGAATTGCCGTATGGAAGGCAAATACAAAGACCTGATCATGGACATCGCCACCGAGGAAATGGGCCATGTCGAAATGCTGGCCACCATGGTGGCCCGGTTGCTCGAAGGTGCGCCGGCCACGGACTCGACCGCAATGGCAGCGGCCGACCCCGTCGTAGCAGCGGTGATGGGCGGCATGGATCCCCAGCAGGCAATCGTCTCCGGCGGTGGGCCGACACTGTCCGATTCCAACGGCGTCCCCTGGAACGGCCGATTCATCGTGGCCAGCGGTAACCTTCTGGCCGACTTTCGCGCCAACGTCGCAGCCGAGGCTCAAGGCCGACTGCAGACCGCACGTCTGTACAACATGACCGACGACCCGGGCGTCAAGGCGATGCTCCAATTCAACTTGGCGCGCGACACCCACCACCAGAACCTCTGGCTCGCAGCCATCGAGGAACTGCAGGCCGACGGCCTCGAGGACGTCGTTGCCCCCAACGCCCTTCTCGACGTCGAAGAACAGGGCAACCACGCGTTCGATCTGTGGCATCTCTCGGACGGTGAGTTCTCCTCCACCGGCGGCTGGGCCGACAGGTTGGCACCGGACGGCGTGCACCAGATGGGCTTCTACGCCGATCCGCAGCCCAAGGGCGGCAAAGCGTCGGCTCCCGCCCCCGATCCACTTCTCTACGCGACGTACGACGGCGCCAAGGGTGCCCCCGCAACGGCGGCACTCGGTACGGAGAAGGGGGTCATGGGCAAGATCAAGGACGCGCTCGATCCCGACGAGAAGTAGCCCTGGAGCTCGCGCCTGCAGGGTCCGGCAGGGGTCCTCCTGCCGTACCCTGCGCCGAAATTTGCTGCTGCGCAATAGATTCGGCCGATGAGACGCGAGCGATCAGTCGTGCCATCCCACTGCAGCGAACGGTGCGTTGCTCGTCACTCGGCCGATGATGCCTGCGTGCGCGAAGTCCTTGGCGGTTGCCACCGCATCGAGCACGTCCACACCCTTGGCCAGCTCAGCGGTGATGGCCGCCGCGAAGACGCAGCCCGCTCCCGAGACCCGCTCGTCGCCGATCTTGGGAGCGCGCAACACGGTCAGTTCGGAACCGTCCCAGACGACGTCGACGGCCTCGTCGCCGGGCAATCCCGCACCACCCTTGACCACCACGTAGCCCGGTCCGAGATCGGCAATTCGCTTGGCCGCCTCGCCCAGATCGTCGACGGTGGTGATGGCGTCCATCCCGGACAACGTCTGCGCTTCGAACAGGTTGGGGGTGATCACGGTGGCCAGCGGAAGAATGTCGCGCCGAAGCGCATTGTCGGTGTCGAGCGCCGCGCCCGGCTCCTGCCCCTTGCAGATCAACACCGGATCGACCACCACGTGCCGCCACGGCTGCAGACGCAACGAGCTCGCCACGGTCTCGACGGTAGCGGGCGTGCCGAGCATGCCGATCTTGACGACATCGAGATCGTGTGCGGCTGTGGCAACTTCGATCTGATCGGCGATGACCGAGCTGTCGATGGGGACGAAACGATGGCCCCAGCCGGACTTCGGATCGAACGAGACGATGCACGTGATGGTGCCGACTCCGTAGACCCCGAGCCGCTCGAATGTCTTGAGATCTGCCTGCAAACCGGCTCCACCGGTGGCTTCCGAACCTGCGATCACGTACGCGATAGTCGACATGAGCTCAGTATGACAAGCACCGCTGCGCCTCGAATCAGGTGGTCGAGCGGCGGGTCAGTGCGGTCAGCTCGGCAGATCGGGCTTGGTCGGGTGGTCACGGCTGATCAGCTGCGCCGCCAAAATCGACACCGGCACGTTCATTTCCTGCGACAGCGCGCCGAGCATATCGAAGGCGCGGATGGCGTCGACATCGAAACGCTCCATGATGATCCCTTTGGCCTGACCGATTCGATCTCGCGAAGCCAGAGCGCTGCGAAATTGCTCACCACGCCGAGCACTGGACAGCGCGATCGCCGCGTGTGTGGCCAGGTTCAGTGCCGAATCCTCGGTCTCCGGATCGAACCGGCCGGTGCCCTCGGCGAGCAGATTGAGCGCGCCCAGTTCCTGTCCGTCGGTGTAGAGCTGGATGGACAGAACCGAGCGGACCGGAGTCTGTTCGACCACCGCACGAGTCAGACGTGGCCACCGGTCTTCCGTTTCGACATCCTCGATCCGCACCGTCTGATGAGTCCAGATGGCCTCGAAACACGGGCCCTGTCCATGCTCGTGCTGCAATGCATCGAATGTGCGAGGCGCATCGCCGGTCGAGGCCGTCGACTCCAGGTACTCCGGGCGTCGACCCTTGCCTACTCGCCGGACCAGAGTGACCCCCGCATGGTCCACGCCGTCGAGTAATCGCACGGCCGCCGCCGTGACCTCCTCCAACACCTGCTGCTGCGTCAAAGATCCGTGGACGACCGTTCCGTGCGCCGTGAGAGCCATCTGCGAGATTCGTTCGTAGATGTCGACCTGTTCCACGTCTTCATCCTTTCGACCGCATGCGTCCCGTCCGTACCTTCTCACACCGGTGCGATGGTGCGCAGTCCCTGCGAACTGCTCTCCTACCTTCGATTGAGGTGGACCGTTTCGGGGCATACGGCAGTGTCGGGTCGTTTCACCGAACGATCGCAGCATCGAGAGTGCCCCACTTCCAGCCCCGGAGTGTCGACGAGCACCGATCGCGCGCTCACACAACACCACGAGAGATTTCGGAGGCCGAATCGTGCCCACGAGCAGAGACACCACAGCCAGCTGTGAGGACGTCTGGAACGTTCTGGCGAACGGATGGACGTACGCCACCTGGGTGGTCGGTGCATCCCGAATTCGCGCAGTCGACGACACCTGGCCCGCCGCCGGTGCCGCGATCCACCACTCGGTGGGTGCCTGGCCCGCCGTCCTGAGCGACATCACGCGCTCGGTGGGAATTCATGCCGACCGCGAAATCCGGCTCGAGGCGCGAGCGTTGCCGTTCGGCAAGGCGTCGATCACCTTGCGGCTGCATCCGATTGCCACCGGCTGCCGCATCGAGATCATCGAACATGCGATCACGCCGCCCTTCGACCTGGTGCCGAACAGGGTGCAGCATCTCTTGTCGCATCCGCGCAACGCCGAGGCACTACGCCGGCTCGCTCTGCTGGCAGAGCGGTCCACGGCTCCGTGAGCAAGTCCCCACTGCAACAGGCAGTCTCGGGGAAGATGCTGTTCGTGTTCATTCTCGGCGACGTGCTCGGCGCCGGAATCTATGCTCTCGTCGGCGAGATCGCGGGTGAGGTCGGCGGAGCGATCTGGCTACCCATGCTCGTCGCGCTGCTGATGGCGCTGCTGACCGCTGCGTCGTATGCGGAACTCGTCACCAAGTACCCACGAGCAGGTGGCGCGGCCGTGTTCGCGCAGCGCGCGTACGGGCGCCCGCTCGTGTCGTTTCTGGTGGGGTTCTCAATGCTCGCCGCAGGTGTCACCAGCGCCGCAGGCTTGGCGCTCGCCTTCTCGGGCGACTACCTGGGTGTGTTCCTCGACGTGCCTGCCGTGCCGGCCGCGGTTGTCTTCCTGCTTCTGGTCGGGCTGCTCAACGCCCGCGGGATCACCGAATCGTTGCGGGCGAATCTCGCCATGACGATCGTCGAGGTATCGGGTCTGGTGCTGATCGTCGCCCTCGCCGGTCTCGTCCTGAGCCGGGGCGACGGCACGCCGTCCAGGGTCCTCGAATTCACCGACGAGACAACTCCGACGCTCGCAGTGCTCGGCGCGGCTCTGCTCGCGTTCTATTCGTTCGTGGGATTCGAAACGTCGGCGAACATCGCCGAAGAAGTCGAGGATGTGCGACGGGTCTATCCGCGAGCACTTCTCGGCGCTGTCACCGCGGCCGGGGTGGTCTACGTGCTCGTCGGTCTCGCAGTGTCCACCGTCGTGCCCGCCGACACCCTGGCGCAATCGACCGGTCCACTGCTCGAGGTCGTCGCCGCTGCCGATGCGGGTATTGCGCCCTGGGTCTTCAGCCTCGTCGCACTCGTAGCCGTGGCCAACGGCGCACTGCTGACCATGATCATGGCGTCGCGACTGACCTTCGGCATGGCGCGTGACGGTCTGCTTCCCGGCGCATTGGCCAAGGTTCTGCCGGGGCGCAAGACTCCGTGGGCGGCGATCGTCGCCACCACGGTCGTCGCGATGGTGTTGTGCAGCACCGGTTCCGTCGCTGCGCTTGCGGAGACCGTGGTGCTACTCCTGCTGTTCGTCTTCATCAGCACCAATGTCGCGGTGCTGGTACTTCGCAGCGATCGGGCCGACTCCGGTCATTTCCGGACACCGACAGCACTCCCCGTCCTGGCATTGATCACGTGCGCAGTTCTACTGACCCAACAGTCCGCGGCAACGTGGCTGCGCGCCGGATTGCTCCTCGCTGTGGGAGTAGCGCTGTACTTCGTCGGTAACCTGCTGACCAGCAAGACCGATACCGACCAGAGGAGTGCAGTCTCATGACCACCACCGAGGTCGACGCGATCGTGATCGGCAGTGGCCACAACGGCTTGGTCGCGGCGGCAGCGATGGCCGACGCCGGCTGGGACGTCGTGGTTCTCGAGGCCGCCGAACATCCCGGCGGCGCTGTGCGCAGCGCCGAGCTCGTGTCCGGTTTCACCAGCGACCTCTTCAGCGCCTTCTACCCGCTGGCTCTCGCCTCGCCTGCCATGACGGCACTCGAGCTGGAAAGCCACGGGCTGCAGTGGTCGCACTCCCCCGCGGTGTACGGCCATGCGCGGTCACCGCAAGACACCGACGCGCCGGTCGTTCACCACGACGTCGAGACCACCGCTGCGCGGCTGTCGGAACACGACGCGCGAGACGGCCGAACCTGGCTGCGGCTCTTCGAGCAGTGGGAGCGCATTCGCGAGCCCTTCATGAATTCGTTGTTCGGACCGTTTCCACCCGTCGTCCCGGCGGCCCGACTCGTACACACCTTGGGGGTGCCCGAGACACTGCGCTTCGCGCGATTCGCTGCCCTCCCCGCCCGGGTGATGGCTCACGAGCTCTTCCACAGCGAGGCAGCTCGCTGCCTGTTGCTGGGCAACGCCATGCACGGTGACGTCCCGACCGATGCCCCGGTGAGCGGCATGATGGGCTGGCTGCTCACGATGCTGGCCCAGGACGTCGGGTTTCCGACCCCCGTGGGCGGATCGTCTGCGCTGACGACCGCGCTGATTCGCCGTGGTGCCGCGTCGGGTGCGGTGCTCGAGTGCGGTCAGGCGGTCGAGCACATCGAGGTGCGCGGCGGCCGCGCTCGTGACGTGCACACCGCGGCCGGAGACACGTTTCGGGCGCGCAGGGCGATCATTGCCGACGTGTCCGCGCCGGCCCTGTACGGTTCACTACTTCCGTTCGACGCCGTACCTCGCCGAGTGCACGAGGACTTGCGCACCTTCGAATGGGACACCCCGGTGGTCAAGGTGAACTACGCGCTCGATCGCCGAATACCTTGGAACTCACCGTCTTTGGCCGATGCCGGCACCGTCCATCTCGGTGCGGACGACAACGGCCTCGTGCACTGGGCGGCAGATCTCACCACCGGAGTTCTTCCTCGGAGCCCGTTCATGCTGTTCGGCCAGATGACCACCGCCGATCGGAGCAGGTCACCGGAGGGCACCGAAAGCGCCTGGGCCTACACACATCTGCCGAGGGGCGTCGTCGACGACGCGGCCGCCGACACCGTGGCGGATCGGGTGGACGACGTCCTCGAGGCCCACGCACCGGGTTTTCTCGATTCGGTCGTCGGGCGGGTCGTGCAACGACCGAGCGATCTGTACGGTGCCGACGCCAATCTGCACGGTGGTGCGGTGAACGGCGGAACCGCGCAGCTGCAGCAGCAGTTGATATTTCGACCGACGCCGGGACTGGGGCGGTCGGAAACGCCGGTGGAGGGGCTGTTCCTGGGTTCGGCATCGGCGCATCCGGGTGGCGGAGTGCACGGAGCAGCCGGCCTCAATGCTGCCCGGGCAGCGCTGGGCCAGCGAGGCGTGCGTGGCTGGATGAAGAAGAAGATCACCGGTTCACTCATCGACGTGCTGGCCCGGTAGCGCCGTTATCGAAACGAGATATTTCGTTACTCGTTCGAGATATGGGGCGAAGCCTTCTGCAATTGCGCACTGACATCGTTGAAAGCACAACAACTCAGCATCGGCACCGGGCGGGCAAACCGACCGGGACGAGCGCTTCGGGGAAGAGGTAACGACATGTTGACCAGCACCGCAACCATGGAACGCTCCATTCGCGACGACGAGGGCGTGTTCCGAGTCGAGACCGTCGTGCGACCGGACGGCCACAACACACTGCGCGCGTCGGGCGAACTCGACATGTCCACCCGGGCCGAATTCGTGCACAGCCTCGACCGCCTGGCCGCTACGTCCGATCGGGTCTCGGTCGATCTGTCGGAGGTGTCGTTCATGTACTCCGGCGTCGCCAATGCGATCATCGACGCCACCTACGTACATCCGGGGAAAATCGCCGTGCTCGCACCTGCCCGATCGGTCCGCATGGTCCTGGAAGTACTGGGCGCAGGCGACCTGTTCGTCGACACGTTTCGGTCGTGAATCCGACTCGACAACAGGTAACGTCGGGCATATGCCAGACGAGCCGACCGGAGCCCCCTTCGAGATCGTGGCGGCAGCCCACGACGCGACGCAGGTGCTCACCGTTCGAGGCGAACTCGACCTCGACACCATCCCGGAACTGTCGGCCGTAGCGTTTCCCGCTGCCGACACCGCTCGAGGTGGACTCGTGGTGGACCTGACGGACGTCAGCTTCCTGTCGTCGAGCGCGATAACGGTGCTGGTGCGAGTGTGCGATCGACTCCCCGACGCCTCGCGAATGGCGCTGGTGGCGGTCGACGGAGTCGTGGTTCGGCCTGTGCAGCTCAGCGGAATCGATCGGGTGATGGCGACTTTCACAACCCTGCCGGACGCGGTGGCCCACGTTCGGTCGGCAGCTCTCGACACGGAGGTCGACCGATGACCGGCCGGTACCGATTCGGACTCCTGTCATGACCGAGAGTGGCCGAACACCGTTTCCCCTGCGCTGGAGCCACACCGCTCCGGCCGAGCCCGCCGTGGCTACTGCCATCCGGCGCCGATTGCACCATTGGACCCTCGAGCTCGGTGTCAGCAACGGTCTGGTGGACGACATCGTCCTCGGTGTCTACGAGGCACTGGCGAACGTCGTCGAACACGCGTATCGATCGGTGCCCGAGCCCGGGACGATGACGATCACCGCCGCCTACGAACACCGGACACTGACAGTGACGATCTCCGACACCGGGACGTGGCGTCCACCGACGCCGACGACCAATCGCAGCCACGGTCTGCACCTCGCAGCCGCGGTGGCCGACGACCTCCTCGTCGACCACCGACCGGGTTTCGGCACCGTGGTGACTGCTGTGTGGACCGATCCGGTCACAGCCGACCGCTCGAGATCCGCCACCCGCTCGTCATGACCGAAGGGAGTCCCCATGTCTGCCACGGCTGCTGATCTACTCGACACCGCACCGTGCGGGGTGTTCTCGGTCGACGTCGCCACTTCCCGAATCCTGTATGCCAACGCGGCCGCCGCTCGGATCACCGCGCGCAGCCGCGAGGCGCTCGTCGGGACGACCGTCACCGACCTGTTCACGATCGAGTTCGAGCCGATGCTGACGGCCCTGATGGATGTCGCGTCGACATCGGGATCGGACTCGCCGATCGGAGCGACCGCGAAGTTGACCGTCGCGCCCGATCGACGTGCCGCGATAGCCGTATCGATACTGGCCAACAGTCTGCGCACGCCCACGGGGGCCGTGACGGTGACGATGACGCTGCACAACGAGACCGAACGCCATGTGCGTGAGAAAGATCTGATCGACGCCCGCGACAATGCCGAGGCCGCCCAGGACAACGCCGAGGCCGCTCTGGACAGATCACAGGACGCATTGGGTGCTTCGGAGGAAGCACGCAAGCAGGCCGAGGCGGAGAAAACGCAGGTGCAGATTCTGGCGTCGACGCTGCAACGCACTCTGCTGCCGCCGATACTGTCCGCTCCGACGGGCATGAACGTGGCAGCCCACTATCACCCCGCGTCCATCGACGAGGTCGGTGGCGACTTCTACGACGTGTTCCCCCTCGACAAGCAGACGTGGGGATTCTTCCTCGGCGACGTGAGCGGTAAGGGTGCCGGAGCCGCCGCGGTGACCTCACTGACCCGGTACACCCTGCGCGCCGCAGCAGTGTTCGACCGCAACCCGATCTCGGTGCTCGAAAACCTCAATACCGTTCTGCACCACGAGTTTCACGGCGACGACCCACGTTTCTGCACGGTGGTGTTCGGCACCATCACTCCGGGACCGGACGGCGCCGAGATACACCTCGCCAGCGGCGGACATCCCCCGGCACTGCGCATCACTCGCGACGCCGTCGTGGACTTCGTCGACACCACCGGTGGCCAGTTGGTCGGAGCGTTGGCCGAGCCGCACTTCGCATCGGCATCGGTGACCCTGCGACCCGGCGACGTCATGGCCTTCTACACCGACGGATTGACCGAAGCAATAGTCGGCCCCGGACGCACACGCTTCGACGACGACGGTGGCCTCGAATCCTTCGCTGCCAGAAAGGGTCCGACGACGGCACCGAAGATCGTCGACGACCTCACGGCTCTGCTGGCCTCCTTCGGGGACGGCCTGCAGGACGACGTTGCACTGCTCGCCTTCGAGGTACCCCGGGCCGACGCCGACTCGTAGCTGTCCGGGCCCGCGGGTCCGCTCAACGTGCGCGTATCCCTGACAGAAACACCCGCAGGACGTAGTCGGAGACTTCTTCCGGGCCTTCCTCCGACCGCGAGACGGATCTGATCACCACGTTGTTGGCGAGTATCGTCGCAAGTTCGCTCGCCGACGCCTCGGTACCGAAGTCGCCTCGACGCTGGCCACGTTCGAGGATCGGGGTGAGCGCCGAGGGCAGTGGGAGTTGCTCCCGAACGGTGGTGACGGTGCTCGGCTCGTGAAACTGCTCGAAGCTCAGGGCCAGCAACATCCCCGAGCTCATCGACCGGTTGCGCGCCACGAACTCCGCAAGCCGATTGACCGAACGCTCCAGGGCAGCAATGGGTTCCACCTCCAGTCGGGCATCCGCCCGACCCAGCCGGAGGACGCGTTCGAACTCGGGCGTCAGTGCGGCAACGATGATGTCGACTTTGCTCGGGAACAGGCGTTTGAGATCGGCAACAGTGAGCGAGGAGGCAGTTGCGATGTCGGCGAGGGTGACCGAGAAATATCCGTGTGCCGCGAACAACGTCTCGGTCGCCGCGATGACATCGGATTCGATGTCGGCCCTCGCATGATCGAGACCCTCGAGAGAAGCAGGCGCGACCGCCGGTCCCGCGATGCGTTCACGACGATCCGAGTGAACCGGGTCCACTGCCCAATCCAGCAGCGATTCGACGGCCGCGGACGCCCGAGACGTGGGTACCGTTCCCGGCGTGATGGTTTCACGGAAGGCGAGCCCGTCGAGCAGAGCGACGATGACCATGGACAGTCCGGTCACTGTGAGCGGCGTTCTCACCGAACCACCGAGCGCACGGAGCTTGTGGCGGACGGCGTCCTCGACGGCGGCGTCCATGGCTGCGAATTCGGGTGCCAACGACGATCGCGCTCCGGCATGGTCGGAGGCGATCATCGCGCCGATCATTCTCCTGCGCAGCAGACCGGAGGTCAGTTGTTCGAAGTAGGACGCGAGATCCGACGAGGGATGCTCTGCGTCGCCGGGTCTCGTGTATCGCAGGGTCACGTGCGCGAGCAGGTCCTCGACGAACGCTTCCTTGCCACCACGCTCCCCGGCACGGGAGGACCCGGGGTACGCGTTGTGAAAGGTCTGATGCGACAGACCGGCTTCTTCCACGAGAGAGGCAATCGACAACGATCTGGCCAGCACCGACATATCGAGATCGGTCAGCAATCGTGAGCCCGCCAGGAGCAGTTCTTCGCGGGGTGTGGATTTCGGACTCAACGACGACCGCCTACGATATTCGATCCGGTGGACAGTGAACTATAGCAATCGTGTCATGAACCGCTGACTTTACAAGCAAATAAAGCTGGATCGATAAAAGTCTCCAATGCCGTGTTCCGCCTCGAAGCCATTGGTGTTGTTTCATATTTTCTCGCGTGGTCGGATACTCGAAACACCCAAGTCGGACAACGGGGGTCGGATGCAATGCGAGTGACGAGTACAGGTGTGTCGACCACGATTCAGGCTGCGTCCGGTACCGCGATCCACCCGGCGCAGAGGTTCGCGCCGCGCCGCAGTGCATCGACCGTGCGGGCCAGGACCGCCGTGACTTCCGGCACCGACACACCCAGGTCCCAGAAGGAAGCGGCGACATTCGCCGATCCAGGACTCACCGCGCGCGAAATCGCGGTCCTGGATGCGTGGTTGCGCTGCGACTCCAAACAAGAAGTGTGTGCGGTCCTGCACATCGCACTCGGCACGGTCAATACCCACCTGACTCGAATTCGCGCGAAGTACGCCACTGTCGGTCGGGCTGCACCGACCAAAGCGTCGCTCGTGGCCCGTGCACTGCAGGACGGCCTGGTCACCCTCGACGATCTCTGACCCATTGCGGTTCGCCGCGGCGCGGTCCGATGCTAGATTCCCAGACGCACGATGTATTCATGCCGATGGTGGGGGCCATGACAATTCTGGGGGAATTCGCGCGGCGCTCGTTCGTGCGTGGTGCCGTGTGCATATCGTTGGTGGCGTCGACTTCAGCCGTGGTACCTGCTGCAGTGTCTGCTGAGCCTGTGCCGGGCCGCACCGAACGCGAGATCACGTCGTCCTCACCCGTCACCGGGGTCGTCGCGACGGTCGTCGATCTCGACGCCCCGCTTCCCGCGGGTTCTGCGCCGCACCCGGCGGAGTGCGATCGGCTCTCCTATCTGCGATATCGAGCCGCGGACGGCCCCGAGAATTCAGCGGACGCCGACCGAGTGCTCGTGGCACAGCCCGGAGTGTTCGAGGGTGCGGGTGCCTTCGAGTCCGTCGCCCGCAACACTGTCGCCGCGGCGGACGCCGAGGGCAGACACATCGAGTTCTGGGCCCTGGACCGCCGCTCGAACTGCCTAGAGGACCACACCGGAACCCAGGCGGCACTCGCCGCGAACGACCTCGACATCGCCACGGACTACTACTTCGCCGGGGGAACCGTCCACGGCCGCACGTTCGCCGGATACGCCGACGGCGCGGGCACCGCGTGGCTCGAGGACCAGGGCCTGGTGCAGACCATGCGCGACCAGTACGACGTGCTGCGTCTCGAATTCCCCGACCAGAAAATCCGTAAGCAGAAGGTATTGTGCGGTGGCCATTCCCTCGGTGGGTTCCTGACCGGTTACTTCGCGAACTGGGATTTCGACGGCAACCCGGCAACCACCGACGATGCCGGATACAACCAGTGCTCCGGGTACTTCGCACTCGACACCGTGATCAAGGCCGGTCCGCCGAACCCCATCAGAAACCTCGACCTTCCGGAAGTTCCGCCGGCGCTCGCCGGCCCCGTCGAGGCCGCGTCGGGTGCGTTGACCGACGTGTACCCGGTGACGCGATTGCCCGCCGTCATCAATCCGGAAACGACGAATCTGCTTGCGATAGCGGGACTTGCCGCTCGATTGGACCCGACTGGAGTCAACGACGTCGTCGACCGACTGCCGCGCAGCCTCAACTTCGATGCGACATTGCGAACCTTGCTGTCCAAGGACCCCATCATGGCCGCGACCGGACTCCCCGACATCAGGACGCTGTACGCCACCAACGAAGCCGTTGTCGGCGCGTTGCTCGACGACAATTCTCAGCCACTCGGTTTTCTGCAGACCAGCGTCGGCTTCATCGGCAACGGGCCCGTACAGGACAAATACTTCCCGATGCCGAACGAGGTGATCGCGACGATTCCGTTCCTGGGTCAGGTCTTCGGCAGCGACCGCAAAGCAGCACCGACGAGTTACGGGGACCCATCCGTCGTCTACACCTGGCAGGACTACGACGAGATGACCCCGAACTCGTACACCGACCCATCGAAGGAAGTCAGCTCCATCTCGCAGATCGTGCGGAGTCTGAGCGAACCGCCTTTGGACTTCACCGAGTGGTACTTCCCGACGGCCATCAACACCGATCTCGGTCAACCGACCGCGCCGTCGATCGCCGCTCACTACCTCTACCGAGACGGCGTCACCCGCAACCCGGTGCTGACGCTGCAGGGCGACGGCGGGCTCGACCTCGGTGCGTCGGACAGCCCGAGCGACGTTCCCGTCAAGCTCCGCGGATACAACCACCTCGACGTGTTGACGGCTGCTCAGAAGCAGAACGACGCCCTCCCGGAACAGGTTTCGACTCGACTGGCAGAGTTCAGCCGATGACCGACAGACCTGCGCTTATGCTGTTGCACGGCGTCACCATGTCTGCAGCAGCATGGGACGATGTCGTACCGCTGCTCGCCGAGCGTTTCGACCTCATCGTTCCCACTGCAGCCGGCCATCGCGGAGGTCCTACGCTCGCAGCCGGGGCGACAATCGCTGCCGTCACCGATACCGCGGAACGCGAACTCGACGAGCGCGGCCTCGACGCAGTCCACATCGCTGGAAACTCGATGGGCGGATGGATGGCCGTCGAACTTGCTCGACGGGGTCGGGCGCGGTCGGTCTGCGCATTCTCACCGGCCGGGTTGTGGGAGAAGAACGAGAAGCCCGGTGCCAGCCGAGCCACGCTGATCCGCACCAAGAAGCTGGCCGACGCGACCCGCCATCTCGCTCCGCCGCTGATGAAGTTCGACTTGGGCCGGCGAATTGCCATGCGCGACATCGCGGTCCACGGAGATCGAATGACGAGGCAGCAAGCTGTCCGATCGTTCCAGGACCTCGTCGGGTGCGAGGCGGCGTACGAACTGCTCGACACTCGCGAGAACATGGAACCGCTCCTCGAACTTCCGTGTCCGGTGACCGTCGCGTGGGCTGCCCACGATCGCATCTTTCCGCCGGCCGAGTTCGTTCCCGTCGCTCGGCAACGGCTGCCCGGAGCCCGGTTCGTCGCACTACCCGGCGTCGGTCACGTTCCGATGATCGACGACCCCGAACTGTGCGCACGCACGATCGTCGAGACGATCGAGGACGGCACCGGCTGATCCGTAGGTCAGCCTTGGCCGGCCCATGGGTCGCCGCGTCGCCACAGGGTCGGCAATTCGAGGTCGATGTCGTCTCTTCGCGCGCAGGCGTTCAGCACATCGACGGAGGCAGACATGTCGTCGAAGGCGTACGCGAGCGCCTGCAGTGGTTGGTCCAGGGACCGAAAGAAGTTGTCCCAGTGCGTCAATACCACGCGTCGGGCACCGACCGCCACGGCCGTCTCCTGCCAGTACTGCTCGATGAACGCGCGCGGTCGGCGGCCGAGTTGTCCTATCGAGAGGTAGACCACGTCGGCACGGCGACCGTCGAGCATGCCGGACCGAAACCCGGCGCTGCTGTGCACGAGTGCGGTCCGGCCGCTCGGAACGTGTTCGATGTGCATCGACCATGCCTCGCCGCACCGGTACTCGCGCACCCGAGCCGGCTGGGTCAGTGGCCGCTCGATCGTTCCGTGCGCTCGGTCCGGATACGAGTGAACCGATTCGACGAACGTGACGGCAAAGTTGCCCTGCGTTGTCGTCTCACCGTTCTCGACCACGACGATCCGGTCTTTCGGGAGCCCCGAACCCTGCCCGATGAAACCGGTCGAGGAACCGCCGACCAGAACTGCACCGGTGCGCAGCGCTACCGCCGCCGAGTCGAGTGCGTGATCGTAGTGCGAGTGGGCACACAGCACAGCGTCGAGCGTGGTGATCCCTGCTCTGTGCAGGGCCGCATCGATGCGCCGCGTATCGGAATGAAGCCGCAGCACAAGGGTTTTCGGAAGCGACGGTCGCGAGAAGAAGCCGTCGGTGAGGATCGCCGATCGGCCGTCGTCGAAGAGCACGGTGCTGACACCGAGGAACGACACCGTCACCGGAGACCTGGGACACGCCGACGCAGTGGTGGCGATCTCCGTCGGACCCGGCAGCGCGGGACGACCGATCCTCCTGGCCACCGTTATGCCTGCGCGGCCAGTGCGCGTCCGGCCTGCCGGCCACCGAAGATGCACCCACCCAGAAACGTTCCCTCCAGTGAGCGGTACCCGTGTACACCGCCGCCGCCGAAACCGGCGATCTCACCTGCCGCCCACAGGCCGTCGATCGCGTGTCCGTCGCCGTCCAGGACACGGCCCTGCAGGTCGGTTTGGATGCCGCCCAACGTTTTTCGCGTAATGATGTTCAAACGCACGGCGATCAACGGACCCGACTTGGGATCGAGGATCTTGTGCGGTGAGGCGGTACGCGCGATGCGCTCTCCGCGCGAACGACGCGAGTTGTGGATTGCGGAGATCTGCAGGTCCTTGGTGAACGGGTTGTCGACCTCACGGTCGCGGGCCTCGATCTGCCGCTTCAGATCGGCGAGCTCGATCAGATTTTCGCCGGAGATCCTGTTCATGCCTTGGACGAGTTCGGCGAGCGTGTCCGCGACGACGAAGTCCTCGCCGTTCTTCTTGAACGCCTCGACCGGTTCGCTGGCACCGGGCAACACTCGGCCGAGAACGAGCTTGAGGTTCTTCCCGGTGATGTCCGGATTCTGCTCCGATCCCGAGAGCGCGAACTCCTTCTCGATGATCTTCTGCGTCAGAACGAACCAGGAGTACTCGAATCCACTGTCCTGGATGGCTTTCAAAGTTCCGAGGGTATCGAATCCGGGAAAGTTGGGAACCGGGAACCGTCGACCACGCGCGTCGAACCACATGGACGACGGGCCTGGAATGATTCTGATTCCGTGGTTCTTCCAGATCGGATTCCAGTTCTTGATGCCCTCGGTGTAGTGCCACATGCGGTCCTTGTTGACCAAGCGGCCACCGACTTTCTCGGTGATGCCGAGCATGCGGCCGTCGACATGTTCGGGGACTCCCGAGATCAGGGACTTCGGAGCCGTCCCCAACCGCGCCGGCCAGTTCTCCCGCACCATGTCATGATTGGCCCCGATACCGCCCGCGGTGACGAGCACGGCTCCGGCACGCAACTCGAACTCGCCCACCTCCACGCGCGTACTACCCGAACCTCGTTCCGCGGCACTGGGTTCGAGAACTGCGCCTCGGACTCCCTCGACTGTGCCTGCACTGACGATGAACTCGTCGACGCGGTGCCGAAAACCGAAGCGCACCAATCCTTTGTCGGCGGCCTCACGCACGCGTCGCTCGAACGGCGCGACGACCCCAGGTCCGGTACCCCAGGTCAGGTGGAACCGCGGAACGGAATTCCCGTGTCCCTCGGCGAGGTAACCACCACGTTCGGCCCACCCGACGATGGGTACCCACCGCACGCCCTGCGCGTGCAGCCAGGACCGCTTCTCCCCCGACGCGAAATCGAGGTACGCGCGCGCCCACTGGTGGCCCCAGTAGTCCTCCCCGGCGGGATCGTCGATGCCGCGGTCGAAGGTAGCGGTGCCGAGCCAGTCCTGCCACGCGAGATCCGCGGAATCCTTGATGCCCATGCGTCGCTGTTCCGGGGTGTCGACCATGAACAGACCGCCCAGGGACCAGAACGCTTGACCGCCCAGGTTCTGCTCGGGCTCCTGGTCGAGGAGCAGCACCCGCTTTCCGGCGTCGGCCAGTTCGGCGGTCGCCACCAGTCCGGCCAAGCCTGCACCCACCACGATCACGTCTGCGTCCATTGCCCCACTCTTCTGCTCGACCCGTCTGTCTCCCTCGACTGTGCTGTCGTGAGCACCGTAACTCAAGCAAATCAGCATCGATGATGATTAGGTTTATCAGTCACTGACAAATATGAGACGATGCCGCGATGTACCCAGCCCGGGCAGCGGTGGTCGCCGAGATCGAAAAGGAACTGGTCACTGTGGTGGCGTCGGCAGTACAGGCCGTGCGGGATGCAATCCCGGTCTATCGCACCCTGCACGGTCCGCAGTTGGCCGATGTCGAGGCGATTGCCTACTGGTCGCTTCGTCGCCTGATGACGTTGTGGGCGGGCGGCGATCCGGCTATCGACGAACGTGATCACAGTCGCTTCCGCGCGATCGGTGCGGCTCGCGCAGCCGACGGCCGGCCGTTGGCCGACGTGCTCAGAGCGTACAGAGTTGCGTCGAGCGTGTTCGTTCGGCACGTGGCGACCGAGTACCTCGATGCGCTCGACCCACCGGACATCGCCGATCTGAGCCTGGGCGTGCTCGACGCCATCGACGCGATATCCGAGGAGATCATCGGCGCGTACATCGTTGCGCGCGAACAACTCACGTCCAATCGGGCGCAGGCTCACGCCCTCTTGCTGGACGACTTACTGGCGGGCAGACACAATTCGCCCGGAACCGTGGCCGATCGCGCCCGCGAACTCGACCTCGAACTGCCGAGTCACCCGAATCTGCTGGTGGTGGAGCCGACAGGCGTGGGCCGATCCCTGACCGACGACACTGTCGAATCTCTCGTTCTCGCACTGGGACTCGCGCCACCCGATCGCACCACGCCGTCGACCCAGCGGAGTCACCTCTGCACCCGGCGGGAGCAGCGGGCGATCCTGCTGCTGCCGTCTGCGATCGGTCGCGCCCACGTCGACGTCGCATCCCGGGCGACCGGTGTGCGTGGATGCCTCGTGGAGCGATCGACCATTGCCGGTGTCGGCAGCGCGTGGAGACTGGCTTCGGAGGCTCTGGACACTGCACCGGATCACGCGTTCGAGGACCGTGCCGTGCTCGACACCGGTGACGGGCAGCTGCTGGCACTGTTGACCGCGCGGCCCACCGCGGACACGAGCGAGGTGGTGCGCACCGTTCTCGGCTCGCTCACCGAGGCCGCGAATGCGCACATCCTCGAGGGGCTTTCGGCCTTCATCGCCACCGGCACCGCCACGGCCGCCGCGACACAGTTGCATGTGCACCCGCAGACTCTGCGCTACCGACTGCGCCGAGCCCAGGAACTGACCGGCCGAGATCCGCGATCGGCGTGGCATCGGCTGGCGCTCGACACCGCGATTCAACTGCGGCAACTCGGTTGATCCGGCTCGGCTGAACCCAGTGACCTCGGTGTCCACTATTGGGCATCGGACACGGAAAAAAAGGGGGGCCGACGACAGAGTGCGTGGGCAGCGACGTCAAAGCGATTCAGTTGATGTTCCACGACTCGACAGCATCGAGTCGCTGGCCGTCGGCATCGTATGTGTAGAAGCCCTCTCCGTCCCCGAGGCCTGTCTTTCCCGCGTCGATACCCTTTTGCAGCATATCGGCGAATTTCACTTGATCCTCGCCACCGCTCGCGCGCGCGATGTGAGCTGCGACGTTGAAGCCGACCGTGTCGTATATCTGGAACGGACCGGCGGGTGCCCCGGTGGCTATTCGCCACACGTTGTCGATGTCCGCTGGATTCGCAACCCCGCCGACGTAGAGGTTGGCTCCTGCTTGCAGCAGCGGAATCAAAAGACTGTTCAACACGTATCCCGGAACTTCCTTTCGGACCGGAACGGGAACGAGACCGATCTCCGAAGCGAAGTTCAGTACTGTATCGAAGTAGACGGGATCTGTTGCAGCAGTTGCCATCACCTCACCTGTGTTGTACCGCCACA
The DNA here is from genome assembly GCF_040702765.1 of Rhodococcus sp. NPDC076796. Lineage (NCBI taxonomy): Bacteria > Bacillati > Actinomycetota > Actinomycetes > Mycobacteriales > Nocardiaceae > Rhodococcus > Rhodococcus sp. NPDC076796. The sequence continues at coordinate 167,336 of NZ_JBFBMS010000001.1, forward strand.
CGAGATTGGCGAAGTGCAATGCAAGAAATTTTTCCGGCCGCCCGGTAGCCTCCGCAAAACTGCTGGGTAGTAGCGACGACGAGTTGGTCACGAAGATGGTTCTCGGCGGGGCGGACGCGCCGATATCCGACCAGACTTTTTTCTTCAGCTCGAGATCCTCCGGAACTGCTTCGATCACCAGGTCGGCGTCCGAAACGGCTTCCGCGACGCTGGTGGTGGTCGTGATGGATTCGATGGCCTCGTCGAATCGCGCCTCGTCGAAAGTCTTCAGGTCACGCTTGTAGTATCCGCGCATCCATTCCCAGCGATCCGGCAGTTTGGCCAATAGCTCGTCTGAAATGTCGTATCCCACAACGGTTTTTCCGTGGTACGCAGCCTGCATCATGATCTGTGAACCGAGCACTCCAGTTCCGAACACGGCTACTTTCTCAACGTCAGTCATGGACGACACACTTCCCATTTATCGAGTCACTGGTTTCCCGCTCTGCAAGTTCTACGCTGACCATGGAACCACCGTCTCGGGGTCCAACAGCGGATCGACTCGCTGAACGAGCGGTCGAGTCTCCCCGAGGAGCTGTCACGCGGCGAAGGAGATCGAGCGCGCTCCCCATGACAGCGGCCATGGCGAACTGCCCGGCGGTGCTGCGACGCCGCGGTCAGCACGTTCACGCTGTGTAGTGTGCCCGACCCCGCTCTCGCGTTGCGCGAGATCGGACGCGTGCTTCGTCCTGGCGGCAAGTTGTTCTTTCTCGAGCACGGTCTGTCCCCGGACCCCCGCGTTCCCGCGTGGCAGCGTCGCCTCGACGGCATCGAGCAACGCGTCGCCGGCGGATGCCACCTCGTTCGCAACGTCCCCGAATTGGTGACGGACGCCGGCTTCACGATGGAGAAATTGGACACCGACCGGCTCCCCGGGCCACGACTGCTGCGCCCGTGGGGCCATCTGTCCCTCGGGGTTGCGGCTCTACCGGTCCGATGCCGAGGTCGATGAGCGCGGGCTGCGGGCCACATAATTGGTGCCGTCGGTGGTGCGTGCGCGGTTGCAATTACCGCTCCATCGGATCGTCGGCTGACGCATACTCGATCGATGGCTATAGATCCCCGAGGAAAAGACCTCAAGCGCTATCTGGAAGAAGACCCCGGTGGTGCTGTGGTGATGCTCAACCTGCTGCGGTTCGCCGACGGTGGCCGCGATTCATACGCCGAATATGCGAAAGCACTGGACGAGACGTTCCTTCCGCGCTACGGCGCGACGGTGCTGTACGCGGGCGACGGCTCGACGGCATTGGTAGCCGACGACGGTCAGGCCTGGGATGCGGTCCTGCTGGTGCAGTACCCCTCGCGCAAGGCATTCAGCGAAATGGTGGCCGATCCCGATTATCAGGCGGTGACGGCACTGCGGACCGGCGCGCTGAAGGAGGCGGTTCTACAGGCCACCGTTCCGTGGTCATGAATCTGGGGGCTCGCTGACCGAGTTGCTCGGTCACTCAGCAGGGCCGAGACAGCGATCTACTCAATCTGTCGGGAGCAACCGCTTACGGAACAGGTCGAGTACCTGATCCAGAGCCTCTCGTGTCGGCTCCCCCGGCTCGTCGATCAGTCCTTCGGTGACGACCGAATGCGGTGGTCCGAAGGCTTCCGGATTGAAGGAGGAGTCGGGCAGCTCCACCGAGACGAATGCGTCGCCGAGCTGCTCGCGCAGCCATTGGAATCGCGCGGGTGGGCACATCTTGTCGCCTTCGAAACGCATGCCCAGGACCGTGAGCTCCCCTGCCGCACAACGGCTTTTCACCTTGTCGAGGTCGCCCGGAGTGATGTCGATGGATCGACTGCGAGACTTCGAGGCCGCGAACGGAAGTGACGGCTGCGAGAGCACCGGTGCGATCAGTCGATCGTCCGCCGCCATGGCAAGCGCGAACCCGCCGGTGAAACACATTCCGATGGCACCGACGCCCGGTCCGCCGCAGCGCTCGTGCTCCTGCGCTGCCAGGGCGCGCAACCACACCACGATGCGCGACGATTTTCCGGTGGCCAGAATGGTGAATTCGCGACTGATACACGCCGGAACCATGGCGCGGGACATGGTTGCAACGGTGCCGAGCGCACCCAGTGGCGCGGCCAGCGGATCCTTGCCGTCGACTCCGAACAGATGCGGAACAACGGCCGTACAACCGATTCCGGCGACGGTTCTCGCGAAGTCCGCGACCCTCGGAGTGATGCCGGGCATCTCCGACATCACGATCACAGCCGGCCCGGTTCCGATGCGGTAGACGGGCGCTGTCCGCCCGTCGGCGGTGAACTCGGTTCGCTCGAAGTCGGCCAGCGTGTCATCGGTCATGGGAGTGCGTCCTTCTCAAGAGTTGGCTCATCGAACGGGGATTATCGCGAGTACTCGCGCAGCAAAAGGTACAGCGGTGCCGCGAAGCAGATTCCGACCGAACCGGTACCGACGGGCACCAGCCACCAATGCTTGACCCCGTTGTCCCTCGAATCCCACAGGGACCAGAGCCCGAACGCGACGCTGGTGATGCCGAGATCGGCCGTCAAAGCACGATTCGGCGTCGAGGCGACCCACTCGGCAAAGAAGGCGGTTGCGCTCTCGCGACTGACACCGTGCTCCTTGAAGTACGTCACCACGAAGGTGTTGGGGACGACGAAGCCGATGACGGTCAGCAAGAGCAGTAGGCGTCGACGGGTGGCATCTGCAGTTCTCATGGCACTGAACCTAGAGCAGATTCGTGCGGAGATACCATCTAAGACGGTATCCGGCGGCAAGGGGGTTCGTGGTGCGAAGTAGGACGAGACGGTTCGGGCTCGGAGCTGTCGCAGCCGTCGTGGTCGCGCTGGCGACGCCCTCTACCGCGGCCGCATCCTCGATCGAACACGTCAACCTCGGCGACAGCTTCAGCGCAGGAAACGGAGTGCTTCCACTGGCACCGGGGACACCGCTTCAGTGTCTGCAGTCCGAGCAGAACTTCGCCCACATCGTGGCGCGCCAGCAGGGTTACGACCTGACCGACGTGAGCTGCGGTGGTGCAGCAACCGAGGACTTCTACGCTCCTCAATCCAGTGGTACTCGTGCGCAATTCGATGCGTTGTCGCCGTTTACCGACGTGGTGACCTTGATGATCGGGGGAAACGACAACAGCGTCTTCTCGGGTGCGATTGCCGCGTGCGTCGGCGCACTGGTAACCAATCCCGGTGTGGCGAACCCGTGCGAGCAGCAGAACGGAAGCACCTTCGACGACAAGATCGTCGACATCACGTTGCCGTCGATTCGGCAGGCATTGCGTGACATTCACACTCGCGCCCCGGACGCGAAGGTGATCATCGTCGGCTACCCGTGGCTCATTCCCGCCGAGAGCACCTGCGAACCTCTGGTTCCCGTTGCGCTCGGAGATGTGCCGTATCTTCGCAACCTCCAGGCCACTCTGAACGAGGCGGTCCGGCAGGCGGCGGCCGATACCGACACGACATTCGTTGACATGTCCGTGGTGTCGGAGGGGCACGACGCCTGCCAACCCGTCGGAGTGCGATGGGTGGAACCGCTCCTGTTCGCAGACCAGTTCGTGCCGCTGCACCCCAACGCTCTAGGGGAGGCCGCCATCGCAGAGGAAGTCACCGACGCCCTGAGGGCCTGAACTCACTCGTCGATCGGCTGATTCAGAAACCATCGGTGCCCGAACGGGTCGACGAAAACTGCGACCCGGCCTGCGGGTGGGCTGTCCTCGGGACCACGCACCATCGCAGTTCCCGCAGCCGACACACGCTCAGCCAGTCCATCGACGTCGTCGACGACGATGTGCAGCGACACCGCAGCGCCCCGATTCGCATCCGGAGCCGCAACGCCTGCAGAGTCGAATTCGTCGGAGATCATCCACCGACCGTCACCGATGGCCAACTCGCAGTGACCTATTCGGCCGTCATCCATGACGATGGGCTCGTACGTGATCTCGGCACCCATTGCCGCGACATACCAATCGATCGCGGCGCGGCAGTCTGCAACGCACAGGTAGGGAGTCAGTGAGTTCACGGCCCCACCGTTTCGGCGAGTGCAGGCTGGATTCTCCGGGTGATCGAATCGGTGCTGTTCATGAAAGCAACGGTAGAACCTCACGCCACGTCAGGAGCACCCTCCGCTCAAACGTCCTCGAGTCGAATTCCCTTCGTCTCCCTCATGAAGAAGCACGCGACCCCCGTCATCGCGGCCAGGAACATGATGTACACGCCGAAGACCCAGCCCAGATCCAACCCGAGGAACAGCTGGTTGAAATACGGCGCAGTTCCACCGAACACCGCTACCGAAAACGAATATGCGAATCCGATTGCCTGCGTGCGGAGTCGGGTGGGAAAACTCTCCGACAGTGTCGACGACAGAATCGAGGCCGGGACGGCGATGACAAGCAGCGCCACCGTCGACGGGAGCAGCAACGTCCACCACTGAGTCGAGATCATCATCGTCAGCGGGATCTGAAGAACGAACATCGACACGGCGAAGGCGGCCAGCATCGGCCGGCGACCGATCGAGTCCGAGAGACGACCGAAGAACGGCAGCGACACCAACGCGATCAACTGAGCGACGACGAGCATCCAGTACGCGGTGTCGGGATTCATCCCACGCTGCGTGATGGCGAACGTCGACACGTACGAGGTCCAGGTGTAGTGCGCCGCTGTGATTCCCGAGGTCATTCCGATCATCAACACGATTGCCTTCACAACCGTCTTGCGTGCGATCGGAGCCTGCGTCACCTTGTTCTGCTCCGAATCGAAGACGTCGCTCTCGTCCATGTTCTTGCGTAGGTACAGAGCGAACAGCGCGAGGACTGCACCCAGCAGGAACGGGATGCGCCAACCCCATTGACCGACAGCAGATTCGGACAGCGTCGAGGTGATGACGCCACCGACCGTGTATGCCAGTGCCGAACCACCGAAGATCGCGACGAACGCGACGCTTCCCCACATTCCACGCCGGTTCGGTGGCGCGATCTCGCCGACGTAGGAGTAGGCCGTTGCGGACTCGCCGCCGTGCGCGAAACCCTGCATGACGCGTGCGAGCAGCAGCAGTACCGATGCCCAGGCCCCGATCGCACCGTAGGTGGGCATGATGCCGATCAGCAGGCTTCCGGCCGCCATCATCAGCATGGTGGTGACGAGAACGAACTTGCGCCCCTTCTTGTCTGCGATCCGGCCGAACACGATGCCGCCGAGCGGCCGCATCAGGAACCCGACGGCGAACACCGCCAACGTGGACAGTAGGGCCGAGACCGGATCGCTCTGGCTGAACATCGCCGCGGCGATGAACGGTGCGAACACTGCGTAGGCGCTCCACTCGTACCATTCGAGTACGTTGCCGATCGTGCTGGCGAACAACGACTTCTTCCGCGAGGCGATGTCCGGTGTCGAGCGGGTTTCGCGGGTTGATCCGACGGTCATGGGGTGTCACTTTCGCTCGAGTGAGTCTGTGCTGAAACAGGATTCAGTGCTGCGCGACGAATTTTCCCGGTCTGCGTCTTGGGCAGCTCGTCGATGATGTGTATTTCTTTCGGACGCTTGTAGGCAGCGAGCCGATCGCGCGCGAAGGCAATCAGCTCGTCCGTGGTCACGGCCGAACCATTGCGGACCGACACGTACGCGACAACTGATTCCCCTTGATAGGTGTCGGGACGACCGACCACGGCTGCCTCGAACACCATCGAGTGTTCGTAGAGGGCGTCCTCGACCTCTCGGGGCCAAACCTTGTATCCCGAGACGTTGATCTGGTCTTTCAGCCGGTCGACGAGATAGACCCATCCCTGTTCGTCGATGATCGCTACGTCACCGGTGTGCAGGCGACCTTCGGGCATGGTCGACGCCGACGCCTCCGGGTTCTGCCAGTAGCCCGAGACCACCTGTGGCCCGGACACTTCCAACTCGCCTGCAACTCCCGGTTCGGTGGGTCGCCCGGCGAGATCGAGTGTGCGCAGCTGCACGCGAGGAAGCGCCAGTCCAACGGACAGCGATCCGCTCGACGCGTCCACCGGTGCCCGAAGCCCAGGCGGCACTGCGATCACACCGGCTGTGGTCTCGGTCATTCCGTACGCATTGTGGATGTAGCACCCGAACTTCGCCTCGAACGCCGAGACGGTGGCTGGAGGAATGGGTGCGCCGCCCGAGTACAGCGACTTGACCGAGGCGAAATGCCTGCGGTCGACGCCCGGGCTCTCGGAGATCGCGTTGAAGACGGTGATGGACCCGATGGTGTAGGTGACCCGATGCTCGACGAAAGCGTCCAACGTGACGCCGGCATGGAAGCGGTGGGCGAACACGAGCACGCAGTCGCGCACCAGAGCCACCGCAGCATCGAGCATGGCACCGGTGATATGGAACAGCGGTGCGACAGCGAACACGACATCGCCATCCTCCAGTCCCGCACGCTCACCGAAGTCCGTAGCCGTCGCACACGCATTGGCGTGCGAGATCCGAGCGCCCTTGGGCGGTCCGGTGGTTCCGGAGGTGTAGGCCAACAACGCAAGATCGTCGGGCTGCGGTGTGAATGCACCCATCGCGTGACCGCGGTAGGACTCGACGAGGCCGAGCAGGTCGTTCTCGGGCGTCGGCGTGACACGCGTCGTCGTGGTGAACACACGCGGATCGTTGCGAGTCTGCAGATCCAGTCCGCTGGTGCTCACGAAGAACCGAATCGTACTGCCCTGCAACGATTCTTCGAGCACGTCGAGATCCGATTCGTCGCACACGAGCGCGACGGGCTTCGCGTCGTCGATCAGGTGTCGCAGTTCTCTGTTGCGGTACATCGGATTCAGGATCAGAGCGACGGCACCGATCTTCCACAGCGCCAAGAAGGTCAGTGCGTAGTGCGGAACGTTCTGCAGGTAGATGCCGACACGGTCGCCGGGGGTGACTCCGCGATCCGCGAACGCGGCGGCGACCGCGTCGGAGGCCTCGTCGACCTCGCGGACGGTGAGAACGGCATCGAAGTACGCCAGCGCAGGCCGACCGGGCGACCGGGACACTCGGGCGCGCCACGCGTCGAGAATGGTGAGGGTCATCGAGGACTCTTTCGATTGGGCGTCGGTCTGGCCGGCCGTACCGACCGAACACTCGCTCGGTCAGTTCTCCGTAGTGTTGCGGATCACAGAAGAGGTGTCAACCGGGTGCTTCCGGGACCACCCGCGTCGCTTCGCCATCTACGGTGGGCGCATGACCGCGACGCGCACCTGGCGAACGTACGAGGGCTCGAACCTCTCCCCTGCCTTGTCGTCGGCGTTGAACACGTTCGTGGAGCAGGGCTATCACGGGACGTCGGTCCGGCAGATCGCCGCAGGGGCGGGCCTGTCCGTTCCCGGCCTCTACCACCACTTTCCGTCGAAGCAGGCTCTGCTCGTCGGCATCATGGACGCGTCGATGGACGAGCTCTTGGAACGAACTCGATCGGCAGAGGCCGGTGCCGGTTCGTCGCCGAGTGACCGTTTCGACGCCGTCGTCGAATCGCTGCTGCTGTTCCACATTCACCGGCGCGACGCCGCCTTCGTGTGCTCGACGGAGATTCGCAGCCTCGATCCCGCGAATCGCGCCGCCTACATTTCCAAACGCGATGAGGAACAACGGCTGCTCGACGCGATCGTCGCCGCCGGTGTCGATGCAGGCCTGTTCGACACTCCGCACCCGAGGGACGCCAGCCGAGCCGTCACGACGATGTGTGTCGGCGTGGCAACGTGGTACCGACCGGACGGGCCGTTGTCTCCGAGCGAGCTGGTGGCGGTCTATCTCGACATTGCCCGTCGTACGGTCGGTGCGGCTACCGGCGGGCACGAACAGCTACCCGGAAATCCTTGACCCGACCGAGCGACTGTGCCAACCTTCCAGTGACCGAGCGAGTGTTCGGTCGGTACCGGAATGGGAGCGCATCGTGGCCATCGATCTGACGTACGACCCCGACATCGAGAAGCTGATCGATCGGACGCGCACGTTCACCCGCCAGCATGTGCTTCCCATCGAAGACCGATTCCTGGGCAACATCTCCGACGCCGGGGGCGACGAGCTGCGCGTCGAAATGCAAGCGGCCGCGAAGGACGCCGGCGTGTTCGCACCGCACGCGCCGGTCGAATACGGCGGCCACGGGCTGTCGATGAGCGACCGCGCGCCGGTGTTCGAAGAAGCCGGCTACTCGTTGTTCGGTCCGATCGCCCTCAACCTCGGCGCCCCCGACGAGGGCAACGTCCACATGCTCGCTCACATCGCGTCGGCAGCGCAGAAAGAGCAGTTTCTCGCTCCGCTCGCTCGCGGTGACGTGCGGTCGGCTTTCGCGATGACCGAACCCGCGCCGGGGGCAGGTTCCGATCCCGCGGCACTCACCACCGCCGCCGAACGGGTCGAGGGGGGCTGGAAGATCAACGGGCACAAATGGTTCATCACCGGCGCCGACGGCGCAGGCTTCTTCATCATCATGGCCCGCACCTCGGGCGCGCCCGGTGATCGCGGCGGGGCCACGATGTTCCTGGCACCCGCCGACACCGCGGGCATCAGGGTCGGCCGACACATCGGCACCCTGGACAAAGCGATGATCGGCGGTCACTGCGAGGTGTTCTTCGAGAACGCGTTCGTGCCCGACGAGAACGTTCTCGGTGCCGTGGACGAGGGATTCGCCTACGCCCAGGTGCGGTTGGGGCCTGCCCGCATGACACACGTGATGCGCTGGCTCGGGGCCTCCCGCCGTGCGCACGACATCGCCGTCGCTCAGGTGGCCCGGCGGGAAGGGTTCGGCGGGAAGCTCGGAGACCTCGGCATGGTGCAGAAGATGGTCGCGGACAACGAGATCGACATCGCGGCCACCCGGGCACTGCTGACGGTGGCGGGCTTCGAGTTGGATCGAGGAGGGCACGCGGGCAACGAGACGTCGATCGCGAAGACGTTCGCAGCCGAGGCCATCTTCCGCATCGTCGATCGCAGCATCCAGATGTGTGGAGGCCTCGGGGTGTCCGACGACCTTCCGTTGGCCAGGCTCTCGCGCGAAGTGCGCCCGTTCCGCGTCTACGACGGCCCGTCCGAGGTACACCGGTGGGCCATCGCCAAACGGACGATCGGTGCGGCCAAGCGCGCAGCGCGGGAGGCACAGTCGTGAGCGAACTGCCGGGCATGAATCGCGATGCGCTGGAACGGTTCCTACGAGGACAGGGAATCGACGTCGCCGGCGCACTGTCGGTCGAGATGATCAGTGGTGGTCGGTCCAACCTCACCTACCGGGCGTACGACGACACGTCGACCTGGGTCGTCCGTCGACCTCCCACCAGCGGGCTCACGCCCTCCGCGCACGACATGGCCCGAGAGTGGGCCGTCACCGAGGCGCTGGCGGGCACCGATGTACCGGTCGCTCGAACCGTCGCGTTCGACCGAGACGGTTCTGCGTTGGGTGCACCCATGACCGTCGTGAAGTTCGTCCCGGGTCGGGTGATCCGCACGCGCGAGGATCTCGACGATCTGACGGACGAGCAGGTCACTGCCAATGCCGCGGAGCTGGTTCGAGTTCTCGCGCGACTACACGCAGTTGATCCAGCTGCCGTCGGCCTGGACACCTTCGGCCGACCCGACGGGTTCGTCTTGCGGCAGGTCGCCACGTGGGCTCGGCAGTGGGAACGAGTCAAGACTCGCGACCTACCCGATGTCGAACGGCTGCATCGCGCGCTCGAAGCGGCAGTACCGGCAGGATCTGCGTCGTCCATCGTGCACGGCGACTATCGGGTCGACAACACCATTCTGGACGCCGACGACGTCGGTTCCGTTGCCGCGGTGGTGGACTGGGAGATGTCGACACTCGGCGATCCCCTGACCGACGTTGCGTTGATGTGCATCTATCGTCAACCGGTCTTCGATGCAGTCCTCGGCGCTGACGCTGCGTGGACGAGCGATCGGTACCCCTCGGCGGCAGACCTGGCGCAACACTACGCAGTGGAATCCGGTCGAGAACTTCACGATTGGGGCTTCTACCTCGCCCTCGCCAATTTCAAGCTCGGAGTGATCGGCGAGGGAATCACCCACCGCGCGCTGTCGGGCTCCGACACCGGGGACGGTGCAGGCAAGGCCGCGGAGGCTACCGGGGAGTTCATCGCGGCCGGGTTACGAGCACTCGCAGGAGCCACCGACTGACACGAAAACCACTGTCAGGCGGGCTCTCTCATCACACCGATGTGGCGGACGGTGTCCGACACACCCGGGAGTTCCCGAGGCTCGGACCAGGTGTTCAACCCGTCGGTGCTGTCGGAGTAGAAGTACTTCCGGTTGGTGTAGTCGTCGTAGTACAACCGCCATGTGCCGTCGGGCAATTCGATGACGGCCGGACCTTCTTTCAGTGGTCCGAAATCGCGGATGGGGACGAGGGTGTACGGACCGATCAACGACGGTGCCGTCCAGTGTTCGATGACCTTGTGGGTCTCGTTCTTGGTGAGTGCGTGGTAGGTCGGCCCTACTTTGACCACCGTGGTGTCGATGTGGTCCGCACCGATGCCGACGAACGGAACCGGGAAGCTCCACATCCTCAGACCCGGATCCATGGCCGTCATCAGATACGGGACGAACCCGCCGCCGGTCGACAGCGACACGATGACGCTGACGCGGTCGCCCTCGACGAACCACTCCGGTGCCCATGCCTTCGTGGTGAACGGAGACAGTGACGGTCCGTCCGAGAAGCCGGCCGATCCGCTGAATCCGGGCGGGCTGGCCGATCCGGTACCGGCTCCGGTGCCCGGCAGGAAAGCGCAGCAGAACGGGATCGGGAAGTTCTGCAGGAACGTCCAATTCACGCGGTCGCTGCTGCGCGCGAAGCCGATGTTCGCCCCGCCGCCCGTCGTGTACGTCACGTAGTACATACCGTCGGTGTGCCGGAATATGCTCGCATCGCGCACCACACCGGACGGAGGTCGGTACGCCGATGTCTGCAGTGCGGTGAAGTCGGTGCCGTCGCTGGATTCGTAGACATCCATGTCTCGATCGCTGTCGTTGCTGAACGCCACCATCGTGTAGCGCCACGCAGAGGGTGCAGCGGCACCGGTTCCCGCAGTGGAGAACATCAGCCCGGCGATCGCCAGGATCACCATCGGTACGACGAACAGGAACTTACGTACGGTCGATATCACCGAAGAAGTATGTCCGACCCATACGCACCATGCGTACCTTTGGTAACAGATACAACAGATCGTTACCGATGTTGTTATGAATGAGAAATGTACTGCGAAATAGGCTTGGCCTGGTACATCTCGTGATCGGCATCGTCGAGTATGTCCAAAGCACTTCGGGTGTCGTCGCGGTCGACGGTGACACCACCGATGCTCGCCGTCACTGTCAACACCCGCCCCGCGGTAGTGATGGGTGTGGCGAGTTCGGCGCGAACATCGTCGGCCTCGGTACCCACACAACGCGACACGACTGCCACGAACTCGTCGCCCCCGATCCGACCCACGAAGGCGTCGGCCGGAAGAGCTCGCGTCAGACGGTCTGCGACCACCCCCAGAACGGCGTCGCCGACGGTATGTCCGTGCAGATCGTTGATGGTCTTGAAGTTGTCGAGGTCGATGAACAGCACGGCCATGGAGTCCTCGCGATCGGGCTCCGCCAGCTGTTCGTCCAGACGAGCCAGGATCAACGGCCTGTTCGGCAGACCGGTCAGATCGTCGTGTGTCGCCGCATGCTCGAGCTTCATGCTCATCCGATAGGCGTCGGTGATGTCGACGAACGTCGCGACGACCGAGGGGGTCGGGTCGCCCGCGGTGAGCATCGTCGCCGTCAAGGACAGCCAGAAGTTCCGGCCGTCTCGGCGACGTTCGATCCCGATCACCGCCTGGCAGGGCTCGCCGGTCTTCCTGGTGACGGCGACGGGATGCTCGAACGGGTGAATCGGCGCTTCGTCGGTGCCGTACACCCGGAACGGAAGCACCGACGCCTGCCCTGCAGTCGCCAATCCGACCTGAATGTCGAGAATGGTCTTCGCAGCAAGGTTCGCCGATTCGATTCGGCCGGTGTGATCGAGAACGACGACACCCGCCTCCAGGGATTCCACGACCGCGGTGAAATGTTCCTCGACTCTGCGTACGGCACTCTGGTCGGCACAGACCAACACGTAGCCGTCGGGCATCTGGGCGGCCGATACGATAACCGCGAGCGCCGACCCGTCCGCACGCCGATGGGAATCGCACAGTCGGCCGCCGACAGCGAGAATCGCGGCCGGATCGCAGGGCACCCCGACGGCCGTCGAGACGTCACGACCGAGCACCTCCGCTGCCGGTCTCCCGTAGACCGACTCCGCAGCAGGGTTCCAACTCGAGACCAGACCGTCGACTGACACACCGATGATGGCGTCGCTGACGTGCTCGACCAGCGCGGCTTGCTTCTGCAGCGCCTTCTGCGCAGCCTTGTGTTCGGTGAGATCCCGAAGAATGACCTGAAACGCCGCCTCACCGTTCCAGACGGTGCGCACCGACACCGCTTCCATCGTCAGCGTCGTACCGTCGAGGGCCAGCACCGTTGCCTCCGACGCGGCGCTGGCAGTGCCGTGTGCGTCGAGGGCAGAGATCCGCTCGAGCATGGGTCCCACCGATTCGGTGGCGATGAACTCCGTGATCGGATGCCCGACGACGTCCGCAGGATCCTCGGCGCGCAGATACCGCATCCCGGCTGGGTTGAGGTAGACGAGGATGCCTTGACGATGGACACCGATCGCGTCCGGTGAATGCTCGACGAGAACTCGGTAACGATCGGCGAGTCCGGGCGACGCGGGAAGCGATCGAGGGTCGCCGACGCCATCACGCTCCCCTGGAGCCATGCTCGGTCCTCGCGATCGTAGGCGGACGGTCAACACCCGATTGAACCACTTACCAACGTGCCGTTGGCGACTCACGTCCGTTTCGGACTGTATGTCCCTTTTCTCGACTGGACCTGATGCCGGTTTGCGGGGCTAAATCGAGGAGCGAACCGAATCCGGTTCGCGTACCTCGAAAAGAAACGGATTTCGACGATGAGCTCTCACGGCATCGACATCACCGGGATCGGCGCAGTGTCCGGCTACGGCTGGGGCGCATCCGCCCTGTGGGACGGCCTGTCCACGGGCAAGGCGGCGGCGACGCTGCACCACGACCTCACCCGGCCGGGACAAAATCCGGTCTGGCTGGCGAAAGTCCCCGAGGGCGGGGATCGGAGCGACAGCACCAGCCGATTCGGACGGGCGCTTCGCGGGGCGGCACGCGAGGCCGTCGACGACGCGATGGCGCGGGGCTGGCAGCCGGGTCGACGGGTGGGTCTGATCCATGCCGTCGTTCTGGGTGAAGTGGACGAGTGGCGCAACTTCTATCTACGCGACGGCGGAGAACGCCGAGTTCGTGACTATCTGACGCTGATGCCGTCGACCCCGGTGTCCCTCCTGATGCAGGAATACGGCTTTCACGGCCCGGCCATGAACGTCTCGGCGATGTGCGCGTCGGGCAATGCAGGTCTGCTCACCGCCAAGATGTGGCTCGATACCGGATTCGTCGACGACGTGGTGTTCGTCGCCACGGATCTGTCCCTGACGCCGGAGAACATCGACCACTTCGTGAAGCTCGGCGTCGGTGTGGTCGACGTCGAGCCACAGCAAGGCTGCCGGCCGTTCCAAGAGGGCAGCCGCGGGTTCGGAATGGGTGAGGCCGCAACGGCCTTCGTTCTGTCGACGCGCAGCTCGGCCTCGTATGCACGGGTACTCGGCGGTTCGATGACACACGACGCGTTTCATGCCACCTCGATCGACCCTGCGCTCACCCAGGTGCGGGCCTGCTTCGAGCAGGCGTTGGTCGACGCCGACGTCACTGCCCAGCAGGTGCGGTATCTCAATGCCCACGGCCCCGGCACCGCTCAGTGCGATGCGGCAGAAGCCACCATTTTGGAGACAGTGCTGGACTCCCACGCTCAGGTGTACTCGGTGAAGCCGTTGACGGGACATTGCCAAGGAGCCGCGTCGGCGATCGAAACCATCTCTGCGGTCATGGGATTCGAGCGCGGACTCGTGCCGGCTGCCCCGCAGGTCTCGGATGCTCACCCCCTGCTGCTCGACGGTTTCACCGCGGCGGAGCCCGGATTGACCGTCAAATCGTCCCTGGGAATGGGCGGACACAACTCGGTGGTGGTGCTGGCACCGGCATGAGTCGCTCGCGGGGGCTCGGCAGCCCGCGTTGGCTGCCGAGCCCCCGAGCGGTACTGCTGCAATCAGCCGGTGCGCAAGGCGGTTTCGACAACACGATCGAGGATCCTGGTGATCTGCTCTACGTCGTAGCGGTCTCGGGGCGAGTACAACAACACGTAGGGCTCAGGAAGTCCGATCGGTGGGCGGCCGGCCAACGGATGCAGTTCTCCCCAACCGGCATCGATGATGCGCTGGGCATCGCCGTGCTGCGCGACGACGTGCAGCGACCCGTCGCTGGGGTGGACGTGAGCGATCTCCCCGCCTGCTCGAGTCACCACACCGGGTCGCCGGTTCTCGGCGACCACGTACAGGGCCTGCCCGCGCTTCTCGAAATGACTCGTGCCCAGGTACAGGCGATCGGAGTCGGTTCGCGCGTGGGACTCGAGAACGTCGAACACCGACACCGGGCCGCCCGGCGCGATGCCGTTCAGCTGGCGATGCGGAATCGGATAAGGGGCAACCGAGGGACGGGGCCCGGGCCGGGCCGGCAGTTCCCACGTCGGCGAGGCAGCGTCGGCGACGGCGTCACGGACGGTCAGCGGATCCCGACCGAGCGGGGTGAGGATCTTGGTGACGGCCCACCCCACCACGTTGGCGGGTAGCCCACCGGGGCCGAGCGCTTTCCACGCCGCGTAGTCCTCGGCGATTCTCATGAGACGAGAATTCTGCAGGCACTCACACCGACACTGCCTCGCCGCAGATTCCGCATTCCTCGAACTCGACCCGCTTCCAGCGTGCGACCGGCACGAAGAACAGCGTGAACTGCTGGTACTGCTTCATGCGCGCCCACTGCGTGACGTTGTGGCAGCGTGGGCAGGTTCGCGTGGCACCCGAGCCGATGTGTTTGCGCTTGCTGCCGAAGCCGAAGAGAAGGAACATGACGCCAGCATAGGTGCGTCCCTCGTCATCGCGGCGCTGGGACGTCCCCGATGGCCGGCACAACTGCGATGTTGGTCACCGAACTCGAGAACTGAGTCGATCGGTTGTCGCGCTGCAGAATTCGTTCTCCGAGCAACCGGCCGTCGTCGTCGCTGAACACCAGCTGGATGATTCCCAGCCGAGGATCGTCGAGACCCAGTGCGGTGCCACTACGGCCGGCGGCATCGGTGACTCCGGATTCGACATCGAGACCGTCGATGTCCCGGGCCGCTCGAAACAGGACCGATTGCTTCTGCACGGGCACCCGCTCAGTCAGTGCTCGAATCTGCTCCCACACCGCGACGTCTTCGTCGACGTCGTTCAGCGACATGTCGGCTGCGGTGGCCGGGTCTTTCCTCAAGTCCTCGAGAACCTCCGCCGGGTCGTCGGGCAATTGCTCGAGTGCGGACAGCGAACGAGACGCGAGGATCGACTGGTCGCCCACCGGAAGCGTCGTCGACTGCGACGCACCGTTCTCGGTCGAGGTCATCAAGCCCGGAGCACTGCCGTCGACGGATTCCCATACCTGAACAGTCACCCAACTCGGCCCGTTCTGCCGCAGGATCTCCCGGTACACCCACCCCTGGGATGGCAGATCCAAGGGCGGTGCCGAGGACGCGGCGACGGCCGCTCTGTCGAGAACGGTGGCCGCCACTGCCTCGCTCGGCGTACCGCCTCCGCTGAGTTGCAGGCCGAGGACCATCACTGCGACGACGGCTGCGGCGGCAGCGGTCCATCGACCGAATGCCGGGCCCGCCTTTTCGGCCGGTGCCGGTTCGGTGGCCGCAGCGAGCCCCTCGGCATAGGCCCGATCGGACATCGGTGCGATGCCGCTGCGAAACTCGCGCAGGCTGCCGCTTCGCTCGAAGGTGCTCATGTCGGTCTCGTGCAGGTTCATGATTTCTCCTCGAACGATCGTAAAGTTTTGCGGGCCTGGTGCAATCGAGATCGAACGCGCGCCACGGGCACGTCGAGCGCCGACGCGACCTGCTCGTACGTCAGGTCTTCCCAGGCGACCAACAGCAGGACGTCCCGGTCGAACGAGGACAGGGCGGCCAACGCGCCTGCTAGTGCCTGGGTCCGACGATGTGCACTGTCTCGGTCGACGACAGCGGACTCGAAGCCCGTCTCCGCGACCGGATCGATGCCGTGTCGCGCCAACGCACGGTAGCCCGAGACCTCGCGGCGGCGGTGCCGTGAGAGCTGATGTCCCGCAATGCCGTACAGCCAAGGCAGCACGCCGCCCCTGGTCGGGTCGTAGCTCGCCCATCCCGAGAACGCCACGGAGAACGTGTCCGCCGTCAGGTCGTCGGCGAGGTCGACTCCCACTCGACGAGCCAGGTACCGGTGGATCGTGCGGGCATGATCCTCGTAGACTCCTGCGAATTCACCTGCCTCGTCCGAAGGTGGCATCACCGTGTTCGGGTGCCGCCCGGGACGGATCCGGGTCGGGCCGAAACGCATCATCGTCATACCTGTTACTTGCCTCGGGGCATCGGAACAGTTGAAGTACACACCAGTGACACCGCTCACACTGCACCAGGACATCCGAAGCGGGGTCGTCGGCGGGATTCGCCTCGCGTGGCCAGTCGGTTCGGGTTGCGTCCGTTGCACACACGGAAAGGCCGCCCTCTCACACTGGGTAGCGAGGGCGGCCGTCGTCGCGCGGTGGCGTCAGCTGGCGATCATGCCGTGTGGATCGATGACGAACTTCTGTGCGACTCCACTGTCGAATTCGCGGTAGCCCCGCGGAGCGTCGTCGAGCGAGATCACAGTTGCATTGACAGCTTTCGCGATCGAGACCCGCTCCGAGAGAATCGCATTCATCAGTTCGCGGTGGTAGCTCATCACCGGGCACTGCCCGGTGGCGAACGACAGCGATTTTGCCCAACCGGTGCCGAGGCTGAGCGACAGAGCACCACGCTGAGCAGCCTCGTCGACGCCGCCGGGATCGCCGGTCACGTACAGCCCCGGGATGCCGATTCCGCCTCCCGCTGTGGTGATGTCCATCAACGAGTTGAGAACCGTGGCCGGGGCCTCCCTGGACGAATCTCCACCGTGACCGCGGGCCTCGAAGCCCACCGCATCCACCGCGGCGTCGACCTCGGGCACACCGAGAATCTGTTCGATCTGATCTTGCGGTGCGCCCTTGCCCACGTCGACGGTCTCGCAGCCGAACGTTCGCGCCTGGGCCAGCCTCTCGGCGTTCATGTCGCCGACGATCACCACCGATGCTCCCAGCAATTGCGCACCGACTGCGGCGGCGAGGCCGACCGGTCCCGCGCCCGCGATGTACACCGTCGCACCGGGTTTGACACCTGCGGTGACCGCTCCGTGGAATCCGGTGGGGAAGATATCCGAGAGCATGGTCAGGTCAAGTATTTTCTCCAGAGCCTGGTCGCGATCGGGGAACTTCAGCAGGTTGAAGTCTGCGTAGGGCGCCATGACGTACTCGGCCTGGCCGCCGACCCACCCGCCCATGTCGACGTAGCCGAATGCCGAGCCCGGTCGATCGGGGTTCACATTGAGACAGATTCCCGTCTTGCGCTCCTTGCAGTTTCGACACCGTCCGCAGGCGATGTTGAACGGAACCGAGCAGATGTCTCCCACCTTCAGGAACTCGACGTCGCGTCCGACCTCGACGATTTCGCCGGTGATCTCGTGGCCGAGCACCAGCCCCTCGGGCGCGGTCGTACGCCCGCGAACCATGTGCTGGTCGCTGCCGCAGATGTTGGTCGACACGACCTTCAAAATCACCCCGTGTTCGCATTTGCGTCCGACGTTGGCCGGATTCACTCCGGGGCCGTCGGTCAACTCCAGGCCCGGAAATGCGATGTCCTGAACCTCTACCTTGCCCGGTCCGGCGTACGTCACTGCTCTGTTGTCTGCCACGATTTCTCCTGTTCGGCGGATTCCTGGTGCGATCGACAGACCGAGATCGATTGGGCGCTCACAGTTTTCGTGCACCTTCGTCAGTGAACGCGAGACGATGTGGCCTGCATCACACCATAGTATGCGCACGTGCGAATGCGGGCCGCGCCGCCCGCCGCACGCAACGATCACAGCACCGATCCCACTGGCCGGCGCTATCGTCGAGCCGTGCCATCCGATGAGAATTCCAGCCAGACCGTCACGATCGGCTCCGCGCCCGGCGTCGAGGTGGACGTGCTCACCTACGGTGCCACCCTGCAGCGCATGTCGGTCACCTGCGGCGACGGACAGCGACGCGACGTTCTCGTGGGCCTAGCCGGAGAGAATGAATTGCGCTCGTCCACAGCTTATTTCGGCTCCACAGTGGGTCGGTACGCCAACCGCATCGCGGATGGACGGCTCGACATCGACGGACGGCCGGTGCAGCTGACGATCAACGACGGCGTCAATCACCTTCACGGCGGCACCGACGGCTTCGACTCGCGACACTGGACCGTCGTCGAGCGATCGGCGGACTCGGTCGAACTCGAGCTGATCAGCCCGGACGGGGATCAGGGCTACCCGGGCGAGGTTCGTGCGCGGGCACGGTTCTCGGTCACGGACGACACCGTGCGCTTGGAGTTGACCGCCACCACGACCGCGACGACCGTGGTGAACCTGACCTCGCATGCATACTTCGACCTCGACGGTCACGGCATCGACGACCACGTGCTCCAGGTCTTCGCGTCGTCGTTCTCTCCCGTGAATCCGGACGGCATTCCCACCGGGAGCATCGACGACGTCGCAGGCAGTGCGCTCGATCTCCGAGAGCCGGGTCGCGTCGGCAATCTCGCCCGCGCCAGCCACCCGCAATTGTCGGCGGCCAGGGGAATCGACCACAACTTCGTCGTCGACGGCGACGGGTTGCGGTGCGCGGCAAGGCTCTCCTCGGCGCGCAGCCGTACCGCACTCGAGGTGTGGACCGATCAGCCCGGGCTGCAGGTGTACACCGGCAACTTCCTGGACGGTAGCGATGTCTCGCGCCGCGGAACCATGCTGCGCCAGGGAGACGGCATAGCGCTCGAACCTCAGCTGTTTCCCGACGGGCCGAATCATCCGAACTTCCCGTCGGCCGAACTGAACACCGGCGAGACGTACCGGTCCCTCATCGAGTGGAAGTTCTCTGTCGACCACCGTGGGTGAGCGTTAACAATTCTTCGATCGATCTTGGCCGAACTATTGACGACTGCCGATGTTAACGCTCACACTATGTTGCATACGTCACAGCGGAGTGGCGACATCGAGGAGATCACCATGGCGTCCAAAACATTTTTTGCGGCAAGCGCGCTCGTCCTGAGTGGCGCGATCGTCCTGAGCGCGTGCAGCAGCGGAGGCGACGACGCGTCCGGCGGCGGCAGCGAAGGCGGTACCGTCCTGGGCTTTTCCCAGGTCGGTGCCGAAAGCGGCTGGCGGACCGCGAACACGACATCGATTCAAGAGGCAGCCACCGAAGCCGGCGTCGATCTGAAGTTCTCCGACGCACAGCAGAAACAGGAGAACCAGATCAAGGCGATTCGCACCTACATCCAGCAGAAGGTCGACGTCATCGCGTTCAGCCCGGTTGTCGAGACCGGGTGGGAACCTGTTCTGCAGGAAGCGAAGCGAGCCGACATCCCTGTGATTCTCACCGACCGTGCGGTCGACACCACCGACGATTCGCTCTACGCGACATTCCTCGGGTCGGACTTCGTCGAAGAAGGCGTCAAGGCCGGTGACTGGTTGGTGCAGAACAGCGCGATCGCCGATACCACCGGAGACGGCAAGATCAACGTGGTCGAACTCGAAGGCACCACCGGTGCCGCTCCGGCCATCGACCGCGCCGAGGGATTCCGCCAGGCGATCGGCAGCGAGCCGAACATCGCCATCACGGCGTCGCAGACCGGCGACTTCACCCGCGACGGCGGCAAGCAGGTCATGGAGTCGTTCCTGAACTCCAACCGCGGCCAGATCGACGTCGTCTTCGCTCAGAACGACGACATGGGCCTCGGCGCAATCCAAGCCATCGAGGCCGCCGGACTGGTGCCGGGCAAGGACATCAAGATCATCACGGTCGACGCTGTCAAGGACGGAATGCAGGCCCTCGCCGACGGCAAGATCGACTTCATCGTCGAGTGCAATCCCCTTCTCGGACCTCAACTGATGGAGCTGACCGACAAAGTCGTCAAGGGTGAGGACGTACCCAAGCGGGTCGTCACCGAGGAGACCACCTTCACGTCCGATCAGGCGGCCGCCGTACTCGCCGACCGCCAGTACTGAGGTACGTCTTCATGACCACCGATACCGTTCCCGCTGCGGAGCCGGTTCCCATCGTGGAGATGAAGAACATCTCGATCACCTTCGGTGCCGTTCGAGCCCTCGACGGGGTCTCGCTCCGACTCTTTCCCGGTGAAGTGCACTCACTGATGGGTGAGAACGGTGCCGGTAAGTCGACGTTGATCAAAGCTCTGACCGGCGTCTATTCGATCGACAACGGAACCGTCACCATCGACGGGACCGAGCACGAGTTCGCCACTCCGAGCGCGGCCCAGGCTGCAGGCATCAGCACCGTCTACCAGGAAGTGAATCTGCTTCCCAATCTGACGGTTGCCGAGAACATGCTCCTGGGCCGCGAACCCCGTCGGCTCCCCGGAAAAGTGTTGGGAGCCATCGGCGGAATCGACAGACGCACGATGAACCGTCGTGCACGCACCACTCTGGACCGCCTCGGTCTCGACATCGAACCGTCGTCGATCCTCGGTGATCACCCGATCGCCGTGCAGCAACTCGTCGCGATCGCCCGCGCGGTCGACGTCGATGCTCGGGTTCTGATCCTCGACGAACCGACGTCGAGTCTGGACAAGGACGAGGTCGAGACTCTGTATTCGGTGATCGAGCGTCTTCGGGGCAACGGGACGTCGATCGTGTTCGTCTCGCACTTCCTCGACCAGATCTATCGCATCTCCGATCGGATGACGATCCTGCGAAACGGCAAGTTCGTCTCCGAGCGACTGGTTGCCGACACCCCGCAGTTCGAGTTGGTCGAGCTGATGATCGGACGCGAACTCGACACTCTGCGCGAACTCGACAGCCGCGAACCGGTAGTGGTGGTGCCAGGAGACGCTCCCGTCGTGGAGGTACTCGGCATCGGCCGCAAGGGCGCTCTCGAGGCAACGGATCTTCGCCTTCACGCAGGCCAAGTCGTCGGCGTCGCAGGCCTGCTCGGCTCAGGTCGCACCGAATTGGCCCGACTGCTCGCCGGGGCCGACAGGGCGGATTCCGGATCCATCGAGGTGCACTCCACCAAACATCGCATTCGCAGTCCTCGGCAGGCCGCGGACCGACGCATCGCGCTCACCAGCGAGGATCGCAAGGCAGACGGCGTCGTCGGCGACCTGTCGGTGGCAGACAACATGATGCTCGCACTGCAGGCGAAGCGGGGATGGCTACGACCCATTCCCCGAGCGACGAGACACAAGCTCGTGCAGAACTACATCACTGCACTCGACATCCGACCCGCAGATTCGAATGCCTCGATGCGCAACCTGTCCGGTGGCAACCAGCAGAAGGTTCTGCTCGCCCGCTGGCTCATCACCGAACCGGAACTTCTGATCCTCGACGAACCCACGCGTGGCATCGACATCGGCGCGAAAGCTCAGATTCAAACTCTGGTCGCCGATCTCGCGGCCCGTGGAATGTCGGTGGTATTCATCTCCGCCGAACTCGAAGAGATTCTGCGCCTGAGCGACCGCATCGTGATCATGCGCGATCGCCGCAAGATCGACGAACGCATCAACGACGGAGTGTCGGTGGGCGACGTGCTGGCCACCATCGCAGCGGGCGTTCGTACCGACGAACCCACCGCGGTCACCGCCTCGAACATCGACAGGACTGTCGCACCATGACTCGAACTCTCGAACCGAAGACCGCCGCGCCTGCGCGCGTCCGCTCCGCTTTCACCCAGCCCGTGGTCTGGCCGCTGCTGGCATTGATCGCACTGATCGTCGTCAATGTCGTTGTCACACCGGACTTCCTCGATATTCGCATCGAGAACGGCGGACTGTTCGGTAACGTCGTCGACATCGCGCGCAACTCCGCGCCCCTCATCCTCGTCGCCGTCGGCATGACGCTGGTGGTGGCCACTCGCGGTATCGACCTCTCCGTCGGCGCGGTCGCAGTGATCGCCGCCGCGGTCGCCTGCACCCGAATCGCCGCCGCACCGGACGAGGGTGCCACGACGACCATGATCATGGCCGTCGTCTGGGCGCTGGGCGCGTGCTTGCTGCTCGGTCTGTGGAACGGACTTCTCGTGTCCGTCTTCGGCATTCAGCCCATCATCGCGACGTTGATTCTGATGGTCGCCGGCCGTGGGCTCGCCATGTTGATCACCGACGGAAACATCACGACCGTCAACAACGCTGCGTTCAGCGAACTCGCGTCCGGCACCTTTCTCGGTCTGCCGCTCGCCCTCATCATCGCGCTCGTGGTGGTTGCGGGTACCGCGGTGCTGACGCGTCGCACCGCTCTGGGAATGCTCGTCGAGGCAGTCGGAATCAATCCGGAGGCAAGCAGATTGGCCGGTGTGCGCTCGCGCACGATCGTCTGGACCGTCTACGTGTTCGCCGCGGTGTGCTCGGGAACGGCCGGCCTGATCATTGCCGCCAACACCAACTCGGTGAACGCCAACAGCCTCGGCCAATGGATCGAGCTGGACGCCATTCTGGCCGTCGTCATCGGCGGCACCGCGCTCACCGGTGGCCGATTCTCCATCGCGGGCACCGTGGTCGGCGCACTGCTGATCGGCACTCTCACTCGCACCATCACCAACGTCGGCATTCCATCCGAGGCCAACTACCTGTTCAAGGCAGTCGTCATCATCGTGGTCTGCCTCCTGCAATCACCGCGAATCCGCGCCACGCTGCGGTCCTTCGTGCGACCCGACTCGACCAAGGCGGTACGACCGTGAGTGATCTGCTGACTGCTCCCCCCACCACCTCCACGAGTGCACCGGTCCCGTCGCCGTCGACGTGGGACCGCATCCGGCGCTACTCTCCGCCGACCCGATTCCTGCCCGTCATCGCAACATTCGCGCTGTTCATCGGCCTCTTCGGACTCGGCGAATTCCGCTACAGCGGATTCGCCGACCCACAGGTGTTCCTGTCGTTGCTGATCGACAACTCCTTCCTGATCGTTCTCGCGGTCGGAATGACGTTCGTGATCCTCACCGGGGGCATCGATCTGTCCGTCGGATCCGTAGTGGCACTATCGACCATGATCGCTGCTCGCACACTGCAATTGGGCTGGTCGCCGTTCGTCGTCATGGCGGTGGTGCTGCTGTGCGGAACGGTGCTCGGCACGATCATGGGAGCGTTGATTCACTACCTGCAGATTCAGCCGTTCGTCGCCACACTCGCCGGCATGTTCCTCGCCCGCGGCCTGTGCTACATGATCGGCGTCGAGTCCATTCCGATCACCGACGACACCTTCTCGTCCATCGCCTTCGCCGTGATCGAACTCCCCGGGGGTTACACGATCACGTGGAGCGTGGTGATCGCACTCGTCGTAGTGGCGGTCGCCATGTACGTCCTGGCCTGCACCCGCTTCGGTCGCTCGGTGTACGGCATCGGCGGCAACGAAGCGTCCGCACTGCTGATGGGGCTCAAAGTTGCCGCGGTGAAGGTGGGCGTCTACGCGATCAGTGGATTCTGCGCTGCACTCGCCGGACTCCTTTTCTCCTTCTACGCCCTGTCCGGCTACAGCCTCAACGCCGTCGGAATGGAACTCGACGCGATCGCGGCGGTGGTCATCGGCGGAACGTTGCTCACCGGTGGACGCGGATACGTGCTGGGTTCGCTTGTCGGCGTGCTCATTCTCGGTGCGATCCAGACATTCATCGCGTTCGACGGAACACTGAGTTCCTGGTGGACGCGAATCACTATCGGAGTACTGCTGCTTCTGTTCGTCGTGGCCCAGCGACTGATGACGGCGAGACGTAGATGACCACGACCAATACCGCAACACACCAGGGAGTTCGCATGAACGCTGACCGATACACGGTGGGAGTCGACTACGGCACCCTGTCCGGACGCGCCGTCGTCGTTCGAGTGTCCGACGGTGCCGAAATCGCCTCGGCAGTACACGATTACCGACACGCAGTGCTCGAGCAGACGCTGCCCGACGGCACGGTGCGATTGCCCGACGCGTGGGCACTGCAGGTGCCCGACGACTATCGCGATGTCCTGCGTCGTGCGGTTCCGGCTGCGCTGGCCGCCGCAGGCATCGCACCCGAGCAGGTGGTCGGCATCGGTACCGACTTCACCGCCTGCACCATGGTGCCCACCTACGCCGACGGCACTCCGCTGTGCGAGGATCCACGCTTCGCCGATCGACCGCACTCGTACGTCAAACTGTGGAAACACCATGCAGCACAGGGGCAGGCGGACCGCATCAACGATCTCGCTGCGCGTCGCGGCGAGAGTTGGCTCCCTCGCTACGGCGGACTGATCTCCTCGGAATGGGAGTTCGCCAAGGCGCTGCAGATTCACGAGGAAGATTCCGAGATCTACGACGCGATGGACCGATGGGTCGAAGCGGCCGATTGGATCGTCTGGCAGCTCTGCGGACACTACGTACGCAACGCGTGCACCGCCGGATACAAGGGCATCTATCAGGACGGGCACTACCCGTCCGTCGACTTCCTCACCGAACTGGCACCGGGCTTCGGTTCCTTCGTCGCCGACAAGCTCGATCAGCCGTTGGGCGAGTTGGGTTCTCGAGCAGGTACGTTGACCGCCGAGGCCGCGCAATGGACCGGGCTGCCCGAGGGTATCGCCGTTGCTGTCGGCAACGTCGATGCGCACGTGACGGCACCCGCGGCCGGAGCGGTGGAACCGGGCCGGATGGTCGCCATCATGGGAACATCGACCTGCCACGTGATGAGTTCGACCGTGCTGAAGGAAGTTCCCGGCATGTGCGGGGTGGTGGACGGCGGAATCGTCGCCGGATCGTTCGGCTACGAGGCAGGACAGAGCGGCGTCGGCGACATCTTCGGATGGTTCACGCGCACTTCGGTTCCCGCGTCGTACAGCGAGGCGGCGGCCGCGGCAGGTGAGTCGGTCCACGAACACCTGACGCGGCTCGCGCAGACGCAGGACGTGGGTGAGCACGGGCTCGTCGCGCTCGACTGGCACAGCGGGAACCGGTCGGTTCTGGTGGATCACGAGCTCTCCGGGCTGGTCGTCGGGACCACGCTGGCCACGCGTCCCGAGGACACCTACCGTGCGCTGCTCGAAGCTACGGCGTTCGGAACCCGCGTCATCGTGGAGACGTTCCGCGACAGCGGCGTTCCGGTCGAGGAGTTCGTGGTGGCGGGTGGGCTGGCCCGTAACCCCCTGCTCATGCAGATCTACGCCGACGTGTTACGAATGCCGTTGTCGGTCATCGACTCTGCCCAGGGACCGGCCCTGGGATCCGCCATTCATGCCGCAGTGGCGGCCGGGTGCTACTCCGATGTGCCCGTTGCATCGAAGTCGATGGGCAAGGTTCGTCGCGCCGCATTCGTGCCCGACGAATCGCGATCTCAGGCGTACGACGCTCTCTTCGAGATCTATCTGGAATTGCACGACCGGTTCGGCCGGGACGTGCCGATCATGCGCCGTCTGCGAGCACTCCGACGCGACGCACTGACCCGAAAGGTGGATGCATGATGACCGTTGTCGACGACGTGCGTGAGGTCATCGAGGAGGTCCGCCGCGACGTATGCACCCTGCACGCCGAGCTGGTGCGGTACGGACTGGTCGTGTGGACGGCAGGCAACGTCTCGGCGCGGGTCCCCGGCCGGGACCTGATGGTCATCAAGCCCAGTGGCGTCTCCTACGACGACCTGACGCCCGGCAACATGGTGGTGTGCGATCTGTACGGCAGGGTCGTCGAGGGCGACCATGCACCGTCCTCGGACACCGAGGCGCAGGCCTATGTCTACCGACACCTCGAACACATCGGCGGTGTGGTGCATACACATTCGCCCTATGCGGTGGCGTGGGCGGCCCGAGGAGAACCGATCCCCGTGGTCACCACGATGTGCGCGGACGAGTT
Organism: Rhodococcus sp. NPDC076796; assembly: GCF_040702765.1. NCBI lineage: Bacteria > Bacillati > Actinomycetota > Actinomycetes > Mycobacteriales > Nocardiaceae > Rhodococcus > Rhodococcus sp. NPDC076796. The sequence goes on from NZ_JBFBMS010000001.1 coordinate 193,491, forward strand.
CGGCGGCGACATTCCGGTCGGGCCCTTCGCCACGATCGGCGACGACTCGATCGGCCGCGGCATCGTCGACACCCTCGCAGACAGTCGATCTCCGGCAGTCCTGATGCAGAACCACGGCGTGTTCGCGGTGGGGCCGACGGCCAGGGCTGCCGTCAAAGCAGCTGTCATGTGTGAGGACGTCGCGAGGTCGGTACACCTGTCCTACCAACTGGGACAACCACTTCCCATACCGAGCTCGAAGGTCGACGCACTCTACGACCGCTACCAGAACGTCTACGGCCAGCGCTGACCGGCGCGCCGAATCTTCTCTCCACGGAGGTACCCCCATGTCCGAAGTATGGTTTCTCACCGGCAGTCAAAGCCTCTACGGTCCCGAGACACTCGATCAGGTAGCCGTCCAGTCCCGCGAGATCGCGGACAAACTCGATGCAGCACTACCAGTCTCGGTGGTCTGGAAGCCAGTGCTGCTCGACGCGTCGTCCATCCTGCGCTGCATGCGCGAGGCGAACGCCGCCGACGAATGCGTGGGCGTCGTGACCTGGATGCACACCTTCTCCCCCGCCAAGATGTGGATCGCCGGGCTCGACGCGTTGGACGTGCCGCTGCTGCACCTGCACACGCAGGCCGGAATGTCGTTGCCGTGGTCGACGATCGACATGGAGTTCATGAATCTCAACCAAGCCGCGCACGGCGACCGCGAGTTCGGGCACGTCGAGTCTCGGGTGGGTGTTCTACGCACGATCGTGGCAGGCCACGTCGACAATCCCGCGGTGATCGAGCGGGCGGAACAGTGGGTGCGAGCAGCTCTCGGCCGCGCGGAGTTGAGGTCACTGTGCCTGGCACGTTTCGGCGACAACATGCGCGACGTCGCAGTGACGGAGGGCGACAAGGTCGAAGCGCAGTTGCGATTCGGAGTCTCCGTCAACACCTACGGCGTCAACGATCTGGTCGAGGTCGTGGACGGCGTGAGCGACTCGTCCGTGTCCGACCTCATCGACGAATACCGGTCGCTGTACGACATCGCACCGAGCCTCGACAAAGACGGCGACCGCCACGAATCACTGCGGTACGGCGCCCGCGTCGAGGCCGGCCTACGGCAGTTCCTCACCGAGGGTGGCTTCAAGGCCTTCACCACCAACTTCGAGGATCTCGGTGGGCTCCGCCAATTGCCGGGACTCGCGGTGCAGCGCCTCATGGCCGACGGATACGGGTTCGGTGGTGAGGGCGACTGGAAGACCTCGATGTTGTTGCGCGCCATGAAGGTGATGGCCGAGGGTCTCGACGGTGGAACATCGTTCATGGAGGACTACACCTACAATCTCGTCCCGGGGGCAGAGAAGATCCTCGGCGCGCACATGCTCGAAGTGTGTCCCTCGATCACCGACTCGCGGCCCACCCTGGAGATCCATCCATTGTCCATCGGTGGCCGCGAAGACCCAGTGCGCCTGCGCTTCACGGCGGACCCCGGCCACGGCGTAGTCGTCGGCCTCTCGGACGTCGGTGAACGATTCCGATTGACTGCCAACGTGATCGACGTCGTCGAGCCCGACGAGGCTCTGCCGAAGCTGCCGGTCGCCTGCGCGGTATGGGAACCGCAGCCCTCACTCGCCGTGTCGGCGGAATCCTGGCTGACGGCCGGTGCGCCCCACCACACGGTTCTGAGTACCGCGATCGGCTTGCCTGTGCTGGAGGCATTCTCGGACATGATCGGGGTCGAGCTGCTCACCATCGATTCCGACACCACGACACGAGGATTCCAGCAGACACTGCGATGGAACGCGGCCTACCACCGACTCGCAGCGAAATTGTGAGGTGGTCGATCATCCGTGCCGTCGTCGATATTCCCGCTCGGCTCCGGGGTGAAGGGGAATGCTGCCGGTCATGACGAGCGACCGCGCGTCGAGAAATTGGCTGCCGATCGCCTGACCGGGAACGAGGCCGGACGACTGATCGAGAAGCACACTCACCAGTGCGGCGACAACACGGTCCGGCACCTCCGGATGTGCCAGCAGAAGATTCGGAATCCCGACGGTGGTGACCTCCGGGTGTTCGCCGTACACGTTCGCCGGAACCCGCACCGCCTCGTACGCGGTACCGAATTCGCGTCTCAGATCGGTGACGACGGTGCCCAGATCGAGTAGACGGATCGCGGCTCGCGGCTGGGCAAATGCCGGAGTCGGCAACCCGCCCGCCCACATCACGGCGTCGACTTCGTTGGCCGTCAAAGCATCTGCCGCCGAGCTCATCGACAGCTGAACCTGTTCGACAGCAGCGCCTTCCGCCACACCCGCTGCGCGGAGGACTCGCTGAGACACTTCGGTAGCACCGGATCCCGGGGCACCGATACTCACGTTTCGCCCTCGCAGATCGTCCATGGACTCGATAGCCGAGTCTGCTCGCACGGCCACTTGAAAGTAGTTCTCGTAGACGCACCCGACCGCCGTCAGCTCTCCGCTCGGATGACTGTAGGCGGCGTCCATGAGTGTCAAGGCCAGCTCGGCCCGCCGAGATCCCAACGCCTCGAGGTTGTCGACCGAGCCGGCCGTCGTGAGCGGAACTATCTCGGCGGCATCGGTGTCGGCGGCAGCGTCGGACAACAGTCCGGCGAACTCCCAGAAGAAGCCGCCGACCTCGCCCGCCGCGAGCCGCAGCTGCATCGGCGGGTCCGAGGTGCAGGCGCCCACGACGGCAGCGCTCAGTGCCAACAGACCTGCCTGCAGCGCCGTTCTACGTGAGAACGACGCTGCGGGCTCGGGCATGTCAGTCACTGTAAGGCGTGACAGGTCACTGGAACGCTCGACCCTGCTCTCGGTCGAGCACGGTCTCGGACTTGTTGCGCATTACGAAGATGTACACCAGCAGCGAGATAGCGATCACGACCGTCACGTAGAGGATGAACCAACCCACGTGCCCGCCGTTCTTCGCGGCTTGATAGATCAGTGGTGCTGTGCCACCGAAGGCCGAGTTGGCGAGTGCGTATCCCAGGCCGACGCCGAGTGCCCGGACGTGCGAGGGGAACAGCTCCGCTTTGACGATCGCATTGATGGAGGTGTAGCCGGTGAGGATGACGTAACCGACGCACACCAGTGCGAGCGACTGCACCACCGAAGTCGCCGTCGGCAGGTACGTGATGAGCACGTAGGTGTACAGCACGCCGCCGATGCCGAAGAAGACGAGCAGCGGCTTGCGACCCACCTTGTCGCTGATCATTCCGCCGATGGGCTGCAGCAGCATGAGGAAGACCAGTCCGGCGAGGTTGATCCAGGTACCGGTCATCCCCCGGTCCTCGTACGCGGTCTTGACCATCGAGGGTGCGTTGACGCTGTAGGTGTAGAACGCGATGGTGCCACCGGCGGTCACCATGAAGCAGATCAGCAACGCGCGCCAGTGGTTGGCGACCAACTCCTTCAAAGAACCGGAGGCTTTGTCCGCACCGCTGCGAACGGCGTCGAGTTGATCCTTCGTCAAGGATTCGTCCATGCTGCGGCGCAGCCAGAAGACCACCACTGCCGCCACTCCGCCGATGAAAAAGGCTATGCGCCAACCGAAGTCCTCGATCTGTTCGCGCTCGAGGAACACCTGCATCAGCAACAGAGTCACCTGTGCCAGCACATGTCCACCGACGAGGGTGACGTATTGGAACGAGGAGAAGAATCCCCGACGCTCGCGCGTGGCGGCCTCGGACATGTATGTCGCCGACGCACCGTACTCACCGCCGGTGGCGAAGCCCTGAACCAGGCGGCACAGGATCAGGATTACGGCGGCCCATACGCCGATGCTCTCCCGGCCCGGAGTGAGCGCGATGACCAGCGAGCACGCAGCCATCATCGAGACGCTGAACGTCAGCGCAGCCCTGCGCCCGTTGCGATCGGCATACCGGCCGAAGAACCACGATCCCACTGGTCGCATCAAGAAGGTGACGGCAAAGATCCCGTACACGTAGATCGTGGAATTCTTGTCGGCGGAGTCGAAGAACTGATTCTCGAAATACGTTGCGAAGACGGTGTAGACGTACACGTCGTACCACTCGACCAGATTTCCGGACGACCCCCGCAGCGTGTTGAAGACAGCACGGCGGGTGGCAGCGCGAGAGGAAACGGGTGGACTCGGGAGCGTCGTACCGGCGATCGAGGTGGCCTCGTTGGCCATGGTTTGGTCCTTCCACAGTCGGGCATTTGGGCTGCCGGTCGACGATCGGCAACCGAAGCCTCCCTACTGTGACGGCAAGCACAGGCCGGAACCAAGCCGTTTCGGATTTCCTAACACTCCCTTAGGAAACGACTTTCGGAAGGCGCAGTTCGATCCGCAGTCCCACTGGTCGACGCTCCATGACCCGAAGGGATCCGCCGGCTCGCTCGGTCAGAGCGTGGACGATCGACAGACCCAGACCAGTGCCGTCGCCGTGCGAACCGGAGGCTCGGTAGAACCGATCGACGACCTTGCCGAGTTCGTCTGCGGGCACGCCAGGTCCGTTGTCGGACAACCACATCGTGACGTCCGCGTCACTGCTTCGGTAGTCGATCTCGATGCCGGAGCCGGAGCCGGCGTACTTGGTTGCGTTGCTCAGCAGAGCGTCGAGAATTCGAGTCAGGTCGTCCTCGGACATCGCAACGCGACACTCCGCATCGGCATCCGGCTCCGAGACGTGAACGGTCATTCCCGCCACGAATATCGTGCTCGACCAGAATTCGACTCGATCTGCGACAACCGCACCGAGATCGCAGCCGGGAGACCGGGTGCTCGCCGGGGTCTCGGCAGCTGCGAGAACGAGCAGATCTTCCACCACGGAGCTCAAGCGATCCACCTCGAGTGTGGTCCGCAGGTGTGCATCGGTTGCCGAATCCGGCACCCGCATTCCCAGAACGTCCATCCGAATTCGCAACGCTGCCAGCGGGTTCCGGAGAGCATGGGCGGTGTCGGCCACCAATCGACGTTGCGCAGCGGTGGCGGCCTCGACGTCGTCGGCCATGGCCTCGAAGGCACTGGACAGCTCACGCACCTCCGGTGGCCCGACGTACGGCACCGGCTCGAGACGATGCGATCCCTCGACCGACACCTGATCGTGGAACTTGTCGCCGAACGAATGGACTCGCGAGGACAATGCGCTCAGCGGACGAACGACCCAGCGCGACAACGCAACAGCGATCACCGCGACCGTCGCGAGGATCAGCATGGCACCGACAGCGATGACCACCCAGGCAATTGCGACGTCCCGACGCGCAGAATCGGTGGACGCCTCGAGAACCACTGCGCCGTCCACTTGCGTTCCCCCACCGACCGGGGCGGCAATCAGCACCGAGGAATCCGACCACGGCGTCAGACTCGACGGTAAGTCGCCGCGCTGATTGCGCAACGCTCCTGCCACCGCCTGCTGGATGTCGGCACGCTGTACGTCCAGGCCGGACGTCGCCCGCACCCCTCCGGTGCGATCGACGACGGCAACTCCCTCGTCGTACAGACTGTTGTAGCGCTGCAACGATTCTCGGATACGGGCTACACCGGATTCGTCTTCTCGCGAGCTGAGTTCTGCAAAGAACGATGCTGCGGCGGCCCGATTCTCGCCGAATCGTTGAGCCCGTTCGCGGCCGACCAACAGCGCGAGGGGAACCGACAGAGCAAGCACGACGACGGTGGAGTAGATCATCAACACCAACAGGACTCGCCGCCGCACGTCAGGTATCCCAGCGGTAGCCGAAGCCGCGGATGGTGACGATGGCACCCGGGCGAGCAAGCTTGGAACGCAACGCCGTCATGTGTACGTCGAGCGTTCGTGAGATCGCGACATAGGCGTCGCCCCAGATTGCGTCCATCAACTGTTCCCGGCTCACTGCTTCGCCGCGTCGCGTCACGAGATGGGCCAACAGGTCGAACTCCTTGGTGGTCAGCGCAACTGAGCGTCCGCCGACTTCGACGGCACGGCCGGAGAGATCGACGACGACGTCACCGAGTGTCAGCCTGTCCGCCGTGGGTTCGGTCGCCGCGCTTCGACGATGCGCGGCCACCTCGAGTCTCGCGTGCAATTCACCCAAACGAGCCGGCTTGACGACGTAGTCGTCGGCGCCGCCGCGCAGTGCCCGGACCACCGAGCGCTCGTCGTCCCGTGCCGTCAGCACCACCACCGGAACCGAACTCAGGGTCCTGAGCTTTCGGAGAACTTCGAGGCCATCCATGTCTGGTAGTCCGAGATCGAGCAGCACGACGTCCATCTCGTGGTAGCCGAGCAGGGCATCGGCACCGCGGCGCATGCGGACAGGCGTGTGCCCCACCTCGGTCAACGCGTCCACCAACGCATCACCGAGTCCGTCGTCGTCCTCCACCACAGCTATTCGCATCGAACTCAAGATAGGCCACTGGACGCGCGCGGACGTGACTGTTCACGATCGGGTGTCGTGCGCGGGATGCCGCCGGTTGGCGACGGTAGTGAACGCTCAGGTGCAGCCCGAGTGAGCACCGAACCCGTCAGGCGGGCGCGCTCGCACGAAGGCCGGGTGCCAGTGCGATATCGATGACGTGCTCGAGCGTCAGTACGCCGTTGGCGCTCACATCGATTCGGGTGCCGTCGGTCGCACGCGCAATGACGCGACTCGCGTCTTTGCTGTCCTGAATGTCGAGCACTGTTCCGTCGGCCTGCGTCGAGCGCTCGTCGACGACGCCCGCGAAGCACGGACCGACCGGCTCGGAGGACAGCCAGACAGTGACTGTCAGCGTGCCGGTCCGATCGCCGACGGTGACGGTTCCGAACGCGTCGGCGTATCCGTCCAGTGACTGCCGTACTGCGAGTGCGTCGAAGCCGAAGGCCGGTGCGAACGGATCGGGATCGACGGTCGCTCCGGTGGGTAGTGCCGCGATCAGGGCATCGGTCATCGATTGTGCTTTGGCCTCGAATCTCCACGGCACCTCGGAAACGTCGGCGTCGCCCTCGATGACGAATGCATAGTTCACTCGCACCAAGTCCTCTGGCTGAATGACCTCCGCGCAACCTGGAATCGCGATCGGTTCAGGCTGCGGTTCGTGCAGCAGGCCGGCCACAACCGTGCCGACAGCAACAATCCCGACGATCACCGCAACCGTCGACCATACCGAGCCTCGTGCGCCTGTCGATTTCATGCGGTCCTCGTCCTTCAGGGAATGAAGTCTTCGCGGGGTGTAATTCTGAGCTCAGCGGGGCACACCCATGAGGTCCAGCTGTTGGCGACCTTATCGCCTCGACCCTGTGGAGATTCAATGACGATGCCGACCGATGCAAGCGATGCAGTTCCGTCCCACGGCAGCAACGACGGCCCCCGAGAGAACACCGCCGAAACCGACGCGATCGAGGGCGCGCACGTGGACGACGAGAACGTGCCACACCCGCCGGAAAACGGGTACGTGCAGAACTGAACCGCAAGTCGACGGCATGATCGGTAGATGATCACCACCCCGTCCGTCGAACAGTTCCGCCGGTTGGCGCAATCGTCACCGTGGCGGTGGAAGACCGTCGAGTTCGAACTACTGCCTCCTCACCACACACTTGCGGTGCACGCATGGATCCGTCGTCCCGGAAATATGCGCGTGGAGGACGCCAACGGCAAGGTCGTCGAAAGAGTCCGCGCCGGAGTGCCATTCGCGGGGACTGTGGTTCAGTACTCGGACGGTACAACCCGCCCGCCGGAAGCGCGATGGCCGTCGGACACGACTCCGACGATCGATTCCGACGGCCTGGTCTCTGCGCTACCGTCCATCACTGATTCATTTCTCGTGGACTATGACGACCCGTTCTACGAGAACTACCAGTGGATCGCGATGCTCAACCCGATCGAGGTCGCCCGCTCCGCACACGATCATTCGTCCACCGAGACAGTCACGGAACTATCCGGGGTGAGGGCCGTCGAGCATCACGGCCGATCGGCCTGGCAGGCGACTGTCGTCACGACGGACCGATACGACGCCCGCTGCGAATGCTGCGCACTGTTGAGCGGGCACTACGACTCCGAGACACGCCATTGGGTCCCGGGACCACCGGTCACCGTTCGGCTGGACCTCCAGACCGGCATCTGCGTCTACGTCGGACCAGCCATCGATGATGGCACTGAAGAACCCGATGTGGACATGACGATCCTTGCCGTCGACATTCGTATGGACGACAGCCTGTTCGTGCACGATGGCCGTCGACGAGAGCCGACCTGACCGTTGCCCAGGTCGAGCGAGAACCAAGTGCAAATCCCTCTGCTTGCGAGCCCGCACCCGTTGGTGCAAGGTGGCTGGAGTGAGCAATGAACCCGGCTCGACCCCGCCACCAGTCCGCTTTCTAGGCGTACCGGTCAACGAGATTCCGGCCGTGGTGCCCCTGCGACTCGTACTCGCGCACACCGACACCATCGCGGTATGGCTCACCGGCGCACACATTTACAGCCGTTGCGTGACGTTGTCGGTCGAGGCCGCGGTCCCGAGAACCGATCGCTTCCTCGGTATGTACGGCTTCGGAAAGCCTGAATCCGGCCATACCCCGCCCATGCTGATCGGCTTCGAGGATGCGCAGGGCACTGTTTCCACCAACCTTCCCGGCCGACCCAGAGGCCTACAAGCGAACGGCGGCAACGGAAGCGGCATTCACGGGCGGATCGGACTCGTGCTCACCGCATTGCCTGCTCCCGGCCCGCTGAGCGTTCACTTCGCGTGGCCGTACTTCGGAATAGACGAAACGCAGTACATCATCGATGCCGGCGAATTCGCCGCTGCAGCGGCGGATGTGACAACTTTGTGGAACGATCCCGATCCCGAAACTGCGGCGCTGATCGACATGGACAACCGCGAAATTCCCGAGATCGACATTCCACAAGGCGGTTGGTTCGCCGCAGCGGCCGAACGGCAGAAGCCACCCCCACGCGACCCCAACGCACCGAGGCGAATCAACTTCGCGCACATCGACAATCGGCCGCTCTGAAGCAGCACTCAACGGTCGTCCAGCGGCGACCTGAAGGAACTCGGAAATCTATGTTCGTCGCAACGAAATGATGCTGCGAACTCGCTCGTCCCGTAGGTACAGCGCTCCCCACGCTGCGATACCCACATAGATCGCAAAGAACACCGTACTCAGCAGCGGCTTCTCGACGCGCCAATTGGTCAGCACCGCACCGCCGAGGTAGCCGGTGAGCACGATGGCACCCAGGATCGACGTCGCGGGAACTGCGTAGAGAACCAGGATGACCAGCATGACGATGCCGGTGATCGGCGCCATCTCGTCGCGCAGGCCTAGGTCGACCGATGCATCCTTCACCACCTGCAAATTCAGAATGTGGCTGATCGCGTCGAACAGGAGGAAGACGATCACGAGGATCTGTAGAACGAGGCCGATCCGCGGGGCGATCTTCCCCGACGCCGGGGTGTGGGTGGTGGTCATGGCTGTCTCCTCGGTAGCGGTCGATGTCACTTCTTGGACCCGGGCCAACCGCAGAAGTCACCGGCACACGCCAGTCAGTAAGGTCGAAGGATGACTGTGCGAGCAGGTGTGGTGGTCACGGGAACCGAGGTTCTGGCCGGTCGCGTCACCGACCGGAACGGCCCGTGGGTTGCTCAGCGACTTCTCGAGATGGGGGTCGACGTTGCCCACATCACCGTCTGCGGTGATCGGCCGGACGATCTGACTGCGCAGGTTCGGTTTCTGGCCGACCAACGCGTCGACCTGATCGTCACCACCGGCGGTTTGGGTCCGACCGCGGACGACCTCACCGTTCCGACCGTCGCCGCGCTGTACGGCCTTGAATTGACGCTGGACGCCGAGCTCGAAGAACGTATCCACGCGATCGTGCAACGGTGGCGAAGCCGAATGAGCTCGGCAGCCGACTCCGAGCCGCTACGGGCCGGCATCCGAAAGCAGGCGATGGTTCCGGCAGGCGCGCAGTCCATTTCACCGACCGGAACCGCACCCGGAGTCGCGATATCTGCTGACGATTCCCGGTCACTGCCCGCCGTCCTCATCCTGCCCGGCCCTCCTCGCGAACTGCAGGCGATGTGGCCGGAGGCCCTCGACAGCGCACCCATCGCCGAGGTTCTCGCCCGCCGCACGCAGATGCGTCAGGACACCATTCGCGGGTATCGACTGTCCGAGGCCGACCTCGCCGCAACCCTGCGCACGGCCGAAAGCGAGATCACTGGCTTCGGCGATCTCGAGATCACCACCTGTCTGAGTCGCGGCGAGCTCGAGATGGTGACCCGCTACGCCGAATCAGCGCGAACGGCATACACGGATCTCGAACGTCTCATCGACAAAGAACATGGCACACAGGTCTTTTCGACCGACGGTTCCACCATCGACGACATCGTCGCGAACCGTCTGTCCGGGCATCGCATCGCTACGGCAGAATCGTGCACCGGCGGCATGATCGCCGCACGTCTCACCGATCGCGCAGGATCGTCGGCGTATGTCATCGGGGCCGTGGTTTCCTACGCCAACGAGGCGAAGACCGGCCTTCTCGACGTCCCCGCCGAGGTCATCGATCGACACGGAGCCGTGAGTGAGCCAGTGGCCGCGCTGATGGCCGAAGGCGCGCTGAACCGACTGAACGTCGACATCGCGGTATCGACCAGTGGCGTCGCGGGCCCGGGTGGTGGCACCGAGGCCAAGCCGGTCGGCACCGTCTGTTTTGCCATCGCCTCCACCGGCCGACCGACCGTCACACGCACCCTTCATCTCCCCGGCGACCGGGCAAGCGTTCGTGCACTGTCCACCACCGCAGCAATGCATATGCTCGCCGACGCGTTGGGATCCCCACCTGACGACCCAGGACCGGTCGGCGGATCAGATGCCTGAGGAGGCATGCAGCGCAGAGCCGTCTAGTTAGGTTCGGCATCCCTTATATAGACTCCGTCGGTGCTCAGCGAGATGACCTACCTCGACCGCCCCGGTGTGCGCTTCGCGCGCGATCTCGGCCGCTTCGGTGACGAACCTGCCCTGATCACGTCCCACGAGACACTCACCTACCGTGACCTCGACGAACGGGTCGAGCGTCGGGCATCGGAACTCGGGACGACGCGTCGCCTCGTGCTGATCGCCGGGTCCAACGACGTCGATGTGATCGTCACGTATCTGGCGGCGCTGCGGGCCGGGCATCCGGTGCTGATGGCTCCGGGCGACAGTTCAGGCCACTTCGACGGCCTGATCGACGCCTACCGGCCCGATGTGGTGGTGCGCGCCGTCGACGGCTGCAGTGTCATCGAGAAGGACGACCGACGACCCGGGCATCACCTGCACCCCGACCTCGCGTTGCTTCTGAGCACATCCGGCTCGACCGGTTCACCCAAGCTCGTCCGACTCTCCCACCGAAACGTGCAGTCCAACGCCGAGTCGATCGCCGACTATCTCGGCATCCGGGCCACCGACCGAGCAGTGACGACGCTGCCCATGCACTACTGCTACGGACTGTCGGTCGTGCACAGCCACCTTCTGCGCGGTGCCGCGTTGATTCTGACCGATTCTTCCGTCACCGATCCCGACTTCTGGACCCTCGCGCGGACGCAGCGCGGAACTACGTTCGCGGGTGTGCCGTACACCTTCGATCTACTCGACCGGATGGGGTTCGAGGAGCTGGATCTGCCCGATCTGCGCTACATCACGCAGGCCGGCGGCAAGATGCCGCCGGACCGCGTCCGGAAGTACGCCGAGCTGGGTCGACGTCGGGGATGGGACCTGTTCGTCATGTACGGGCAGACCGAGGCAACGGCCCGAATGGCCTATCTGCCATCCGATCTGGCCGCCACTCACCCGCACACCATCGGCCGTCCGATCCCCGGGGGTTCCTTCCGCCTAGAGGTAGCCGACGACTGCCCCAGTGGGACAGGCGAACTCGTCTACTCGGGGCCGAACGTCATGCTCGGCTACGCCGAGAGTCCCGACGACCTTCGCCTCGGTGACACCCTCGACGGAGAACTGCACACCGGCGACCTAGCCCGGCTCACGGACGACGGACTCTACGAGGTGGTGGGCCGTCGAAGTCGATTCGCGAAGGTGTTCGGACTGCGTATAGACCTTCAGCGCGTCGAATCCGCGCTCGCGCAGAGCGGGCTGACGGCGTGCTGCACCGGTGGTGTCGACGAGTTGGTCGTCGTCTCGGAGGGCGGAGACATCGACGCAGCCCGCCGCACTGCCGCGCAGGCCAGTGGTCTTCCCGCGGCAGCGGTTCGGGTGTGTCTCGTCGATCAACTGCCGCGAACACCAACCGGAAAACCCGATCTGCGAGCGGTGGCGGACATCGCTGCCCGGCACGATCTCGACCCGTCGGACACCGTCCCGACGACCGCCGATGTGAAGGCGCTGTTCGCCGAAATCCTGCACTGCTCACAGGTGGAGGACGACAGTACGTTCGTGAGTTTGGGCGGTGACTCGCTGTCGTATGTCCGTATGTCCATACGGCTGGAGGCGTTGCTCGGCCATCTGCCCGAGAACTGGCACACCACACCGGTGCGAGAGTTCGATCGAGGTCCGCGCTCACGCCGCGGCTGGCACCGAACGGAGACGAACGTTCTGCTGCGCGCCCTCGCGATCGTTGCGATCGTGGGCTCGCACATTCACCTGTTCTCGGTACTCGGCGGGGCACACATTCTCCTCGGGATAGCCGGCTACAACTTCGCCCGCTTTCACCTCGGGGCCGCAGATCGAAACGAACGGACTCGACGTGTACTCCGAAGCGTTGCCCGGATAGCCGTCCCCAGCATGGTGTGGATCGGATTCGTCATCGCCCTCACCGGGGACTATCGAATCACCAGTGCCTTTCTGGTCAATGGGATCTTCGGCCCCGACGGGTGGTCTGCGGAATGGCGGTACTGGTTTGTCGAGGCGATCGTGTACATCGTTCTCGCCGCTGCTGCGGCACTGGCCATTCCATTCCTCGACCGTCTCGAGCGTGGCCATTCGTTCTGGTTCCCGATGGGACTCGTGGGCCTCGGACTCGTCACCCGCTACGGACTGATCGACATCGACGACAGCCCCAACCGCATCCTGACCGCGTCGGTCGTCTTCTGGTTGTTCGCATTGGGTTGGGCTGCGGCGCAGGCGAACACGGTCCGGCAGCGGCTGTATGTGACGGCGGCCATCGTGGGTACGGTCCCCGGGTTCTTCTTCGGCGACACGCAACGAGAAGTCATCGTCACCATCGGCCTGTGCATGTTGGTGTGGCTGTCGTCGATTCCGTTCCCCGCAGTGATGAGCCGGGTGGCAGGAGTGTTGGCGAGCGCCTCCCTCTTCATCTATCTGACCCACTTCCAGGTCTACCTGCCGCTGCGCGACGACCACCCGTGGTTGGCATTCGCCCTGTCGATCGTCGTAGGGATTCTGTACTGGCAGGCGGTCGAATTCGCATTCTCCCTCCGTCGTCGAATCGTCGATGTCTTCGCAGACCGCCTTAGAGCACGCGCCTCCGACTTGTCAGACTCCCGATCACGAGCGCACAATTTGCCACCATGGCATTGATCTCGAAGGGCTTCGTGGGTCGTCGACGCGGCGACGACGGGCGCACTCCCCCCGGTCAGTATCTGACCAAGGATTTTCCCGTCCTCGCGATCGGCCCCGCGCCAGTGGTCGCGACCGACACATGGTCGTTCTCGATCACCACCGAACGAGGCGACACGCGTAGCTGGACCTGGGACGAATTCGCGGCACTGCCGCACGAATCCCCGACCGTCGACATCCACTGCGTCACCAAATGGTCGAAGCTCGACACCACGTGGAAGGGCGTGAGCCTGGACATTCTGCTGGACGGTCTCGATACCGATGCCGGGTACGTCGTGGTGCACGGCTTCGATGGCTACACCACCAATCTCCCCCTCGAGGACCTCAGGGACGGGAAGGCCTGGCTCGTCACCGAGTTCGACGGCGCTCCCCTGACACGCGAACACGGTGGTCCCGCACGGCTTCTCGTTCCGCATCTGTACTTCTGGAAATCGGCGAAGTGGATCTCACGCATCGAGCTCACCCTCGAGAACGAGCAAGGCTTCTGGGAGCGCGGTGGGTACCACGACTACGGAGATCCGTGGCGCGAGCAGCGATACCAGGGCGACTGACGTGACATCGGCGGCCGGGGCGAAACCCTGGCTCGTTGCAACGGTGCAGACCGTGCGGCGTGAGACACCCACCGCATCCACCCTCGTTCTCGACGTCGACGGTTGGCCCGGCCACCTTGCCGGGCAGCACGTCGACGTCAAGCTCACCGCCGAGGACGGCTACAGCGCACAGCGAAGCTACTCCTTGGCGTCCGCACCCGACGACACGTCGCGCATCGAGATCACGGTGCAGAACGTCGCCGACGGCGAGGTGTCGCCGTACCTGGTCGAGGCCGTAGAGGTCGGCGATCGCATCGAAATCCGCGGTCCGGTGGGTCGATGGTTCGTCTGGCGGCCGTCCCAGCCCTCCGAGACCCCGTCTCCCCCGATTCTGCTGGTGGGCGGCGGTTCCGGAATCGTCCCGCTCCGCGCGATGGTTCGGGCGCAGGCGTCCGCGACGGGCGGACGAGTGCCCTTCCGAGTCCTGTACTCCGTGCGCGAACCCGCGGAGGTCTACTTCGCGGACGAGTGGGCTCGCCCTCCGGCCGGCGTGGACGTCACCATGATCCACACGCGGCGTGCACCTGCCGGCAACGCGCGGCCACTCGGTCGGATTACGTTGGACGACATCGATGCTCACGGATGGCCGGCGGAGTTCGAGCCGCGATGCTACATCTGCGGTCCCACGAGCTTCGTCGACACGGTGGCCGACATGTTGGTGGACAGGGGTCACTCGGCAGCGAACATCCGAACGGAGCGTTTCGGACCGAGCTGAGACGCAATGAATCAGACGATGCCGCGGAGGAACTCGATCTTGAGGCGGCTGTATTCATCGGTCCACTGTGAATCCACCGACATGAACGAATGGTCGAGTCTCGCCTCGTTCTTGCTGTACAGGTTCAGGCGATTGGCGACGCCCACTCTGTCCAGCTCGGCGCTCAGTTCGGCTGCCTGATCGGGGAAGGTACCGGTGTTGCCGTCGGAGATGAAACTCGGTGGAAAGTCGGTGGTGACATTGTCGATGACGTTCGCCTGCGCCACCAGTGCTGCGTCGGTGGTATCGAGGTAGTTTCGGGCGGCGACGTCGAAGAAGAAACCGTTCGACGGGCTCGGTGATTGCGGCGCGCCCGCTCTGCCGACATCGAGGGCAGCACTCTCGAACACGGTCGCCTTCAGCGCATTTCGGTCCATGGTGGGTTCGATACCCAGCGCTCGCGCGTAATCGGAGTTGGTCTGGACGGTGGCGTAGTTGCCCACGATGTGGCCACCTGCACTGGTTCCGGCGAGCACGACGCGACTCATGTCGAGTCCGTAGCGGTCGGCGTTCGTTTCCAGGAACTGCATGGCCTGGCCCAGTTGAATTGTCTGCGTGGGGAATCGGTAACTGGGCGCGAACGCGTAGTTCACCGACACCACGTTGTAGCCGGCGTCGAGCATGGGGCCGGCCCATGACGCACCGCGGGAATCTGTGCTGGGAGCACCATCCGTTTTGTCCCCGACGATCCAGCCACCACCGTGAACCGTGATGTACGTGGGCCGGCCGACCGATGGATCGTCGTCGGCGATGTAGATGTCGAGGAACGAATTCGGAAGCGTCGAGCCGTATTCGATGTCGTTGGTGAGGCGCGCACCGTCGACCATCGTCGTCGCTGACTGCGCGTCGGGCTCGAAGGAATTGCTCTGCCCCAGTGCATGCAGCGATCGAACCAGCGGTGCCGGACTGGCCGCCGTGCTGACCACCACGGCGGAGACCACCAGTGCAACCACTGCGGCGAAGCCGGCCGGGATGGCGGTGGCCGCCCTACGCGTCGAGGCTTCCGAACGGCCTGCCCACGCCGTCGCGAGCAGAAAGAAACCGAGCGCAATTGTCGCGGTCAAGGTCGTGACCCACAGTGCGTGGATGCCTGTCACCAGCCATGCGGCCTGAGCGACGACGGTGACGGACCCGAGCGACGTTCCTACGGCTACATGCTTTCGAGCATCGGCCGAGACGAGACATGTCGCCACGACTGCCGCGGCGATGACCCACAATCCCACCGCGAGTTGCTGACGGATGAGGAGGAACTCGAGCCATGCGAGTACCACGCAGACGCCGCCGGTCATCGCGAGCGCGGTCGTCATCGCTCTCGTACGGCGCCCTGCTCCGACCTCGATGCCGTCCGGCACGGTCTTCCCCTCTTCGTTCTCGAGTGCGCTACCGAGCAGACGCGTGTCGTTGCCTGTGCAGTTCACGAACGGCATCGCTGAACTCGGCCACCGGACCGTCCACCACGATGCCCGGCACGATCTGTTCGATGGGCGACGGCGTGATCGCCAGTGGTGCAGCACCGAATTCTTCGAGCCACGTGAGCAATTGAGCCGTCGACGTGGCGTAGACGATGCGGCCGAGTCCGACTATTCCGTGGCTCGCAGAGCACATCACGCAATGCTCACCGGAGGTGTAGACCGTCGCCGTTCGCCGCTGAGCGGGATTCAGGTTGGTCGCAGCCCACCGCGACAGTGCGATCTCGGGGTGCTGGGTGGGATCGTTCAGGTCGCCGACCCTGTTCCTGTCCTCGGCCAACAGCTCGCCGCTGTCCGAGACCAGCACCGAGCCGAACGGATCGTTGCCCGTGCGCGCCGCCTCCGACGCCAAATCCACAGCGCGGGCCAGGAATGCACGGTCGCTCGAGGAGATACTCACATCGCACCGGTGCCGACGATCGAAGTTTTCACGCCCTCGACCGTACCGCCTCGAAACTCACCGCCTGCTGGACCAGTGGTGCGGCACAGATGCTCGGTATGGTCGGCGGGTGAGCTTCTCGATACGGCCTGCCTCGTCGTTCGCAGATCTGCGGACGATTCTCGGCCCGAAGAACCCGACGTCGTCGGTCTGTTGGTGTCTGAGCCACCGTGTCGATTCCGCCACGAACAAAGCGCTCGTCGGCCCTCAGCGCGCCGAATACGTGGAGAAGCTGACCCGTCGAAAGGTCGCGCCGGGCGTGCTGGCCTACGACGGGGACGAGGTGGTCGGCTGGGCTGCGGTTGCACCACGCTCGGAGTTGCCGTTCGCGCGGTCGAACAAGATTCCGCACGTCGACGATCTGCCGGTCTGGACGGCCTGGTGCTTCCGCGTCAAGGCCGGACATCGCAGACGCGGGATTGCGCACGAGTTGTTGGACGGTGCCGTTCGGTTCGCGGCCGATCACGGTGCCCCGGCGATCGAGGGATACCCGGTGGACAACAAGGGCGCGAAGGTCGATCTTACGATGGCCTATGTCGGCACACGCGGGCTGTTCGAGTCGGCGGGCTTCGAGTTCGCTGCCGAGACGACGTCGGTGTCGGGCGGCTTCCCACGGGTGATCATGCGAAAAGATCTGCGCCGCTGACGTGGTGCGGCACGAACCTGGTGACAATCATGTCGATCAGGACTGTGATCGATCCCGAGCCAGGATGCGTTCGAGATAATCGAGGTCCTCCCGAAGCATCGAGATGGCACGCTCGGGCCCCTCGGGTACGACGGGCGTTCCGCTGTCCTGGACGACGGTCCGCAGTGCCATGTCGGCAAGTTGCGTAGCCACGCTCCGATCGGCATCCGGGTCACCGCTCTGATGCCACCAGGCGACCCAGTTGAGCATGCCGATGATGCCGAGTGCTGCTGTGCGCGGGTCGACGGGCCTGAACTCCCCTGCCTTGACACCACTTTCGACGACCGTCACGAACTCCTTGAGCACGTGACGGCGACTCTGCTGGTAGGTCCGCGACATCTCCTCGGGGAGATCGGCTTCCGACCTGATGATGAGCTTGAAGCGGTCGGCGGTTTCGGCCTGGTTCAGGGCGATCGCGGTGGCCATCTTGCGCAACTTCTCGGTGGGACCGAGGTCGGCTCGCTCGTTGATCTCGTGCAGAACTGCCGCCGGGGTCTCGGTGCTCTCGCTGATGAGGCGCGAGAGTAGCTCGTCCTTGTTCGCGACGTAGTGGTACAGCGCCGGCCGGGTGAGGCCGGTCGCGTCGGCGATGTCCTGCAGTGTGGTGCTGGCGAAACCCTTCTCGGCGAACAGCCGCGTGGCCTGGTCGAGAATTTGCTTCTCGACCAGCTCCCGACGCGGATTGCGCGCCGATCCTCGTGGTGAGTCCTCGCGTGTCATGAACGAAGAATAACCGTCACCGTCGTCAAGAACCGACAAACACGAGGTGGGTACGCGCACTGACGAGACCTGCCACCGCGTCGGGCATGCACTCCTCCGGTACGTCGACGACGACGAGTGCGCCGGTGCTGCGCATCATTCGCTCCGCGACATCGAGACGGGTGAGGACGTGATCACGCTCGCTGGACCCGGTCAGCCATACCGTGGAGCTTGCCCTGGCCTCGTCGACGATGGCTGTCGC
The DNA here is from genome assembly GCF_040702765.1 of Rhodococcus sp. NPDC076796. Classification (NCBI taxonomy): domain Bacteria; kingdom Bacillati; phylum Actinomycetota; class Actinomycetes; order Mycobacteriales; family Nocardiaceae; genus Rhodococcus; species Rhodococcus sp. NPDC076796. The sequence goes on from NZ_JBFBMS010000001.1 coordinate 211,872, forward strand.
CTTCTCGTTCCACGCAGATTCGACGTCCACGGAGACCACCGTCGTCGTCGGGTCGTCGCGAAGATCCGACGGGGCGAATCGGTCGGAGAACGATCGCCCACCGTGTTCGATGGGTCGGGCGAGGATCCACCGAGACACATCGATCGGAACTTCCGAGTCTGCACGGACCTGCGCATAGGTCGCGATTCCTTTCCACGCGACATCGGGGGCCGATTCGAGAAACCGCTCGAGGCCGACCTTCCCGGCGCGCGTCATGTACGCCACCATCAGTTGGTCCACGGGTAGATCCATCCGCTGTGGGAAGGACTCCCACCACTGTTCACTTCGCACCGCAATCTGCTGGAGGTGCTCCACCGCGGGGCGACGAACCCGTTCGTACTCGGTGAGAGCATCGCCCACGGTCGCCGCCGACGCCAATGCGGCATCGAGCGCGATGGCGTCCTCCATGGCAAGTTTCGTTCCCGATCCGATGGAGTAGTGCGCGGTATGGGCGGCGTCCCCGAGAAGAACTAGGTTGTTCACCGCCCATTTTCGACACTTGACGGTTCGGAACTGCATCCACCGGGTCCGGTTTCCGATGAGGCTGTGATCCTCAAGAGTGTCGGAGAACGCTCTCTCGAGGTAGCGCAACGACACCTCGTCACTGTCGGCCTGGCCCGTGGCAGCTGTCGTGACGTCGAAGCCCGCCCGGTGCCATGTGTCGAGATCGGTCTCAATCAGAAACGTACTGCGATCTGCCGCATAGGGATACGCGTGTGCGACGAACGTACCGTGCTCGGTGGTGACGGGTAAGAATATGGCGCTCGGCAGCGCGAAATCCGTTCCGCACCAAAGGTAGAGGCCGGTTCCGGTGGTGATGTCGGCACCGAATCGGTCGTCGGCCGTGCGAGTCGCGCTGTTGATTCCGTCCGATGCGATCACGAGGTCCACCTCGAGTTCGGCGGGTTCGCGGCGTTCACCGAATTCGAGCCGAACTCCGGCGTCGCGGGCTTGCTCCTGCAACACGGACAGCAGAGACGTCCGCGCTATCGCGAGGAGATCACCATGAGCCAAGCGGGCCGTTCTGTCGCCGACCTGCATGGACATTTCGTGCGAATAGGATTCGGCGACAATTGCATCGAGCGATCTGGCATCGGCCTGCCGAAGATTGCGTTGCGTCCGTGACGCCAGACCGACTCCGAAGCCGAACGTGGTGTCCGGCGAACTCTGTTCGTACACCGTGATCTCCGCGTTGGGGTTGGACAGTTTCAACAGTCGTGCGGCGTAGAGCCCGCCCGGGCCTCCACCGATGACTGCGACGCGGTCGAGTTTCATGGTTGCCTCTCGAGTTTCGCGGCGATGTCGAGCCGCAAACGCTTCTTGTCGATCTTGTTGACGTTGGTTCGGGGAAGGGCGTCGACCCATTCGAGGCGCTCGGGCCACTTGAACTTGGCCACTCCGAGTCCGGTGAGGTGTTTCTGCACGTCGGCCATCGTCAATGGAGCTCCGTCGGAGACGAGATACGCGCACGTCTTCTCGCCCAGTCGAGGGTCGGGCATCGCGACCACGGCTGCTCCCACGATGACTGGATGGTCGAGGAGGAGAAGTTCGACCTCCTCGGCGTTGATCTTCTCACCGCCGCGGTTGATGAGGTCCTTGATGCGACCCTCGATGCAGACGTACCGCTCACCGTCGATGACCGAGATCGACGCCAGGTCGCCGGTCCGGTAGAAGCCGTCGGAGGTGAAGGCAGTCCGATTGTGTTCGGGGGCAGAGAAATACCCGGTGATCGTGTACGGGCCTCGGCAACACAGTTCACCGACTTCCCCGTCGGGTAACTCGATTTCCGTGCCGGGGTCGAGGATGCGGATCTCGTCCTCGGCGCAGACGGGGGTGCCGACAGTGGTGATTCGGGCGTCGCGCGGGGCGGCGACCGGGGTGACGGTGAGCAAGCCCTCGGACATCCCGAACAGCTGACCGGCCCAGTGCCTTTCGCCGTCGTCGACGCGGTCCATCAGAGCCGGTGACACTTTGGCTCCGGACAGGATCACGTGGCGCAGACGTTCACGCACCCGATCGAACTCGGGGCTGAGTACCGCCTGGTAGTGACCGTGGCCGATCAGCACCTCGGTGGCCTCCGCGCGCTCCATGAGGTCGAACGCCGATCCGACGTCGGCGGTCGCGAGTACGAGACACGCGCCGACAGAGTGCGAAGAGTGCAGACCGCAGGTAATCCCGGCGTTGTGCACGATGGGGATCAAATGGGCGACGCGGCTGGCCGAGGTCCATTCGAGCCGTTGGGCGTACATGAGTGCGTTGTTCCAGTACTCGGCGTGGATCCGCGGGATGACCTTGGGCACTCCTGTTGTACCGCCGGACAATTGGAATGCAACCACATCCTCGGGATCCGTCTCGGCCTCGATGGCCTCGACGACGGCTCGGGCATCGCGGGGATCGATGTCGCGGCCGAGGTTCTCCAGACGCAGTTCGCCGTTCTCCGCCGCCCCGACGGTCAGCACGTAGCGAACGGTCTCGCTGCCTGCGGCATGTTCGTGGGCGAACGAGACCAGATCGAAAGACGGCAGGCCGGCCTCGACGATATGCGCGACCGCGCCCACCGCGGCACCGACGTGAGCGATCTCGTGCATTCGATGCGCGGCCAGTGTGGCGACCGGAACCAGTCCGGCCTTGACGCAGCCGTACCAGGCCAGCACCGTCTCCAGCCGGTTCGTCAGCTGGAAAAGCACAGGATCCAGGCGCGTCAGGCCGAGTCGAACCAATCCGGCAGCGATGGCGTCGGTGCGACGGTCGAGTTCGGTGAAGGTCATCGCCCCCTCGGCGCTGATGATCGCGAGCCTGTCGGGATACCGAAGTGCGACGTCGCGGAACCGTCGACTCGTGGGAACCGAACTCCACGAACCACTCCGGCGGTAGTGCTGTGCCCGGTCCTCCGGGTATCTCACCAGCCGGCCGTCCCAGTCCGAGTGGGTCGCGTCGGTGGTCACCGTCATCGCTGGGCCACCGCGGGCAGCAATCGGGAGATCTCCAGCGAATGATCGGGGTGGTCGGCCGGGACGATCCCCGAGTAGACGGCCGTCCAGCATCCGGGGCAGCAGAGTTGACGGAACACAATGGGCGTGTCGACGTACTCGGCCGGGTCCGAGGTCACCTGCGGCCCCGCCGCCGAGGACGGTCCCTCGTAGCGAGCCAGATCCAATACGCCGCTGCTCTTCTCGTCACCGAGGAGCCGTCCGCACTGTGCGCAGGCGATGACCCGAACGTCCCCGACGGTCACCTCGGACAGGTTGTCGTCGAGCCGCCTGGCCAGCGAGAGATCCATGATGGGAGCGTCGGAGTGCTGGGTGGAACGCGTGCGCCGGTCGTCGATCATGTCTCGACGTCGCCGTGCAGTTGCTGCCTCGTCGACCTTTCCGGCGTCGATCACCACGCCGTAGACGACGTTCGCCCCCTCCGCAGTGACCATGCCCTCGCGTAGGTCCACGACCACGGCCGCGGGATCGCGGTGCAACGGATCTCCGTAACCGCCACCTCCTTGCCAGTGCATGTACAGCACCTCACCGGGAGCCACATAGCTTTCGGCGTAGCACGCTCCGAACTCCTTTCCACCTCCGAGTTCGTCGAGGGCCCCGGGGATCTTCCCCGCCGCGAACTGCTCGATGACGTCGGTACTGCGAGCCAGGATTTCGAGTCCGGTGTTACCCGGGTATCCGCCGGCGAGACCGTTGTTCTGCGACACCGCTTTGCCCGCAGATGCCAGCACGAGGCCCATCGGTAGCGACGTGCCGTAGGGGGTGACGGCGAGCGATGCACTGACGCCACCACGTTGGCGACCGGGTCCACCGGAGTCGGGCTCCTCGCGACGCCACAGTGTGAGCAGCGGATAGAGGAACTCGGTCATTTCCGTGTCGGGGATGCGGCCCATCGGAATACAGAAGAGTCCGCCGGTATCCATACCGTCTGCGGTCGGGCGCGCACCGTAGCCGCCTGCCATCGGTTCCATCATGATGTTGAGGAACGGAACGGGTTGTTCGCCTCGCTCGTCGAGACCCGCGATCACCGCTGTGTCCCAGGTGCCGCAACACGCAGCTTGCACGCTCTTGCCGAGGTCGACCGATCGGTCGAGCATCTGCGACAGGCATTCGGCAATGAGTGTTCCCGTCAGCCACGCGGGTCCGATCGGACCACGGCTGACCGCCGCCGGGAAGCTCGCGTTGTTGATGGTGCCCTCCTCGGACACCAGGTCGAAGCATCGCATCAATCCGCCTGCAGACCAGGGAATGTCACCCGCGAGGATCGGAAGCAACGCGAGCATGACGCCGCCGCGCATTCCTGCGTACGTGCAGTTGATGACGCCCGTCTGCTTGTCGGTGCCGGTGAAGTCGAACGTGAGATGGTCGTCGGTCTTGCTCATCGCGACGGTGATCTTGTGAACCTCGCGGTCACCGGTGTGCGACTGGTCCTGGTAGCCGGTGGCCTTCCAGGTCCCGTCGGGTAGCGAGGAGAGCTTGCTGCGCAGACGCCCTTCGGCGTCGGTCATCATGCGCTTCATGACGGCTTTGACGGTGTCGGCACCGTACTGCTCGATGACGGCCAGCATGCGGTTGCGGCCGACGGTGTTTGCGCCGATCTTGGCACGGAGGTCGAGCCCGACCAACATGGGAACACGGGAGCGTCGTACCCAGAGATCGGCGACGTCGCGCTGTAGCTCGTAGTCGCGGACCACCTTGACCGGTGGCGTCGGGAGCGATTCGGAGAACACGTCTTTCGCCGACGGATCGAACGATCCGAGGCCGGAGCCACCGAGGTCGGGTTCGTGGCAGATCGCGCTGGTCCAGGCGAACAGTTTGCCCTCGTGGAAGATGGGTTGGTAGACGATGACGTCGCTCTGGTGCAGGCCCCCGCCGACCCAAGGGTCGTTGCAGAGGAACATGTCGCCCTCCGCGATTCCCGGGTTGGTGGCGCGGTGTTGCAACGTCCAGTAGATCGCGAGGTCGACGGCTCCGACGAGCATGGTGTTGTAGAGGCCGACCTGAACCTCCTGTCCCAGTTCGTCACTGATCGCGAAGTCGAAATCGTTCGCATCGGTGACGATGGGCGAGCCCGACATTCGTTTGAGTGCCTCACCCATCTCGTCGGTGACCGACCAGAGTCGGTGCCGGATGACCTCGTAGGTCAACGGGTCGAGGTCGTCGATCTGCTGTTGGGTGACGGTGTGCACCGGCAGAGTCGGCGGCAGGGTGCGGGCGAGGGCGTCGGGGTCGACGGGGCGGGACGAGAAGATCTCGGACCCGGGAATTGCGGATGTCATGGTGCGGTTCTCCTGTGGTCTCAGCCGGCGACGATGTTGAGGTTGCCGAGGCGGTCGACAGTTCCGGTGGTGCCGTGCGGGACGACGACTGTGGTCGTCGGGACTTCGACGATCGCGGGGCCGGCGAGGACATGCCCGGCGGCGAGCTTGCTGTAGTCGTAGATGTCGGTGTCGACGTAGCCGATTCGACCGTCCAGGTTGACTTTTCGAGAGCCGATGCGTGCGACCGAGGCGTCGGCGGAGTCTGCGGACTTCAGTTCGGGCAGGGTGGGCGAGAACGGCAGGACGCCCGTCGCTCGGACGCGATAGGTGATCGCCTGAATACCGGCTTCGCGGAATCCGCTGTCCTTGCCGTACAGATCTGCGTATCGCTGCTCGAAGAGATCGGAGGCATGTGCGACGCTTGCCGAGTCCAGCGAGCCCTCGGGAACGGTCGTCGCCACCTCTGCCAACTGCATCGTGTAGCGCATGTCGATCTCACGTTCGACCTCGATGCTGGTGAACGACAGCCCCTGTCGACCGAGGGCTTCGCGGACGCGTTTCTCGAGGCCCTCGAAGTTCGCTTCGGCGCGGGCGGGGTCGAGCGGCATCGCTGCCGGGTCGGACAACTCGGCCGCGAGCACGATGTTCGACGAGGCAAGACCGTAGGCCGAGAACGCCGATGCCACCTGCCCGAGCGGAACGATGACTTCCTTGACGCCGACTTCTGCTGCATAGGCAGCGCAATGCGATGGACCGGCACCGCCGAATGCGTAGAGAACGAAATTGCGCGGATCGTGCCCGGCTTCGACGACGGTCTTGCGCAGAAGGTCACCGGTCTGAGCGTTCTGCACGGCGTAGATCGCGGCCGCTGCGTCCTCGATCGACAGACCGAGCGGCTCGGCGATACGGCGTCGAATAGCCTCGCGCGCAAGCTCTTTGTCTAGTGGTTTACGACCGCCGAGCAACCCGCGTTCGGGGAGAATGCCGAGGACGAGATTGGCGTCGGCATTGGTGGGTTCGGTGCCGCCCTGCCCGTAGCAGGCAGGACCGGGTACCGCCTGGGCGCTGTGCGGCCCGATCTGGAGGTTGCCACCCGCATCCACCCACGCAATGGCACCGCCGCCGGAACCGATGGCGTGCACCTGCAGGGTGGGGACGTTGATCGGGTGGTGATTGATGATGGTGCTCGATGCGCGTACGGGTTCACCGTCGACGACCAGGCCGACGAGGAAGGTGGTTCCGCCGACGTCGGTGGCGATGATGTTCTCGTGACCGAGCTGCTTTCCGAGTGACACGGCTCCGACCACGCCACCGGTCAACACGGACCCGACTGTGCTGATGGCGTTCTTCGGGGCCTCGGCTGCGGCAACGGCGCCACCGTTGCTCTGCATCACCAGGAGTGGGCCGGCGAGGTCGAGGGCACGCAGCTTGCTTTCCAACGAGCCGAGATAATCGCGCAATCTCGGGCCGATCTGAGTACTCATGATCGTCGTCGCATTACGGGCGAACTCACGGATGCGCGGGCTGACCTCGGAGGACAGCGAGACGAACATGTCGGGCGCGATCTCTCGGACGAGTTCGCGAATACGCAGCTCGTGCACTGGATTACGGAACGACCAGAGCAGCGAGACCGCGATGCCGGAGACACCGTCATCGACGAGGCTGCGGATGGCGACACGTGCGGACTCCTCGTCGAGGGCAACGACGACGTTGCCGTCTCGATCGAGCCGTTCGGTGACCTCGAGCGCATGTCGCTTCGGAACGAGACCGTGGGACTTGCTCTGTCCCAACACGTTCTGCAGTTGCTCGGGTGAACCACCGAGATAACGGCCTTCGACGTTCATGATGTAGATCGAATCCCGATGCCCCTTGGTGGTCAGGAACCCGACCGGCGGGACGTTGCCCATCACCAGAGCATTGAGCGAGGACGTGGTGCCGTGTGCGATGTGGTGGGTGTTCGCGAGCATTTCCTGCACCGAGCATCCGAGTTGCTCGGCCAACGCTTCGAGAACGTCGATGACGCCCTGGGAATAGTCGGGTGGAGTCGAGGGCGCTTTTGCAGCGACCACCGTGCCGGAACTGTCGTCGAGTACTGCGTCCGTGAACGTTCCGCCGACGTCCACTCCGATCACATAGGTCATGCCGGTGTGCTCCTTAGGTCCGAGTCGAAGACGTTCTGGCGTGTGAGAGCGAAACACCCTCGAACACTGCTTACGTCTACGTCGAGTATTCGACGTGACCGACGACATGTCAAGCAGGAATGTGAGTGCTGTCACCTCCCCTGATACTGCCCGACTCGACTCCCCGATTCGATTCCCCTGGTCGAAGCCGCTTGACGAATCGTCGCTTACGTCGAATACTCGTCATCAGCGTCAATTAACGAAAGGCAGTTCATGAGTATTCATCGTGTCGGCTTGGTCGTCCCGAGCTCCAACGTCACCGTCGAGACGGAGATGCCCGCATTGTTGGCGCGACATCGAGATGCCCGGTTCTCGTTCCACTCCTCGCGGATGCGCATGCAGGCCGTGTCACCGGAGCAACTGCGAGCGATGAATGCCCAGCGCGAACGGTGCATCCTCGAGTTGGGCGATGCCGGAATCGACGCCGTTCTCTACGCATGCCTCGTCGCCCTCATGGTCGCCGGGCCCGGGGAACACCAACGCGTCGAGGGGCTCATCGCGGAGCAACTCGCGACCGGCGGATCCGATGCAGCCGTCAGGTCGAGCGCGGGCGCTCTCGTGGAAGGCCTGCGCGCTCTGGACGCGAAGAACATCGTTCTCGTGACGCCGTACATGCGACCGCTCGCAGAGAAGGTCGTCGAGTACATCGAGGCCGAGGGCATTCGCGTACTCGATTGGCGTGCACTGGAGGTGTCCGACAACGCCGAGGTGGGCTGCATCCCAGGCGAACGAGTCATGGACGCGGCGCGGTCGTTGGATCTCGCCGGCGCCGACGCGCTGGTGATCTCCGCGTGCGTACAGATGCCATCCCTACCGCTCGTTCAGGCTGCCGAGGAGGAGTTCGGCCTCCCCGTTCTGTCGGCCGCGACGGCAGGTGCCTACAGCCTGCTCCGTGCGCTGGGCCTACCCGTCGATCTACCGGACGCCGGCTCACTGCTCCGGGCCGACGCCGTCGTCACCTCGTAGATCGTCACTTCGTAGAGAGGAAAATCTCCATGTCCGACTTGCCACACAAGGTTCGGGGCGTCGACCACGTCGCCTACCCCACTTTCGATCCGGCGGCGACGGTCGAGTTCTATCGCGACGTTCTCGGCTTCCCTGTCGTCCATTCCATCTGCGCAGCAGGGTGGGGCCCGGAGAAGCATCCCGATTTCATCCACTTCTTCTTCGACATCGGCAACGACGACCGACTCGCCTTCTTCTACTACTTCGGTCTCGAACCGTTCGACGGTGGACCACAGGGTGATTCGTATTCACGTTTCGCCGAGGACGTACCGATCTTCTTCATCCGCTCGCGTCATCTGGCGATTCACGTCGACAGCGAAGCGGACCTGATGGAGTACCGGCGGCGGCTCGACGGCAGCGACTGGCCCGTGGAGATGCAGATCCAACACGAGACGATCGAGTCCATCTACACACACGATCCCAACGGCTTCATGATCGAGCTCACCCGCGCGATGCGTCCGGTCACACCACAGGAAGATCTCGACGCGAACCTGACGATCGACGCCCTGATCGACGTCGTTCGCGGACCCGACCCCAGCATGGCGAATCTGTTGACCCGCAAGGCCGAGTTGATCGTCGAGCGTGCGGCCGACTGGTCGGCCGAGAACGAGGTGGGGGTGTCGTGACGACTCTCTACGTACTCGACATTCCCGAGAACACAACGATCGCTTCGGTCGCGGACATCGATCCAGCCGTACGCGTCGACCACGTCGGCCCGTACTTCCGCATAGTTTCGGATGGGGACATCGTCATCGATCGCCGGGCCACCGGATGCAGGCATGCGGTCTGGTACAGCAGCATCTCGGGCCTGTCCGAGTCTCGAATCACGCAGTGGGACAAGGACGCTTTGCGCGTCGAGCGGTCATGACCCGTCTCGGTGCCGGTCGCTACCTCGAGGCCGCCGAGGCACCGGCGAACACCGTCACCTCGACGCATGAGCTGACCACTGCCGACGGTGCCAAGGTCAGCGGAGTGCTGAGAACGGTTCCCGGTGCCGACGTCGTCGTTGCGTTGATGCACCCGCGCCAGGATCTGACGCATCACGTTCTCGTGCCCGAGTTGCTTGCCCGGGGATACGCGGTGTGGACCCAGGGGACGCGTTCGGTGAACAACGACATCTCCCTGGTGCACGAGCAAGCATTGCTCGACGCGGCCGCCGGGCAGGTGTTCCTACGCTCACGATCGTTCGATCACGTTGTGACATTGGGGCACTCCGGTGGCGGCACCTTGTTCGCGTTCTACCACGAGCAGGCCGGTCTCGCCCCGGAGAATCGGCTGACGGCAACACCTTCCGGACGGCCGATCGACCTCGCGTCCGCACAGATGCCGGTGCCGGACGGTGCGATGTTCATGGCCCCGCACCCCGGACAGGGTGCGCTGCTGCTGCGACTGATCGACCCATCCGTCGTCGACGAATCGGACCCCATGTCCATCGACCCGGCACTCGATCCCTTCGATGCGGCCAACGGATTCGCCGATGCACCCGAACCCTCCTCGTATTCGGAGGATTTCGTGGGCCGATATCGCGTCGCTCAGCGCGAGCGCGTCGCTCGGCTGGACGCACTCGCGCGGTCACGGGTCGCCGAAGCATCCGAGGCCCGACGGCGTTTCAAGGTCAGCGGCGAGGCCATCGATGGTCGAGATGCTTTGGCACCTCGCATATTGACCGTCTATCGCACCGACGCGGACCTCCGATTCACCGATCTTTCACTCAGCCCCAACGCCCGACCCTACGGTTCGCTGTTCGGGCGGCGTCCGGATCTGACGAACTACGGACTCGTCGGCTTCGCGCGCTTGTCCACCCCGGATGCCTGGTTGTCGACGTGGTCCGGTCTGAGCTCCAACGCCGACTTCGTCCGGTGCGCCCCGTCGGTGACCGTCCCGTCGCTGTTCGTCGAATTGACCGGCGATCAGGCGTGCTTCCCGGAGGACGCGTCGAGGATGGCCGAGGCTCTGGGCTCGGTGCACAAGACCCGCGTGGCGATCGAGGGCACCCACTTCGGTGGTCCCATTCACGATGGCGCGCCTACCGGTGCTTCTCTGGCCGCCGTCGATATCGATGCATGGTTGTCCGAACACTTCACCTGACCCTCCTGCGAGCGGAAACACATGTCACGTAACACTTTTTCTCCCGTGGTTGCACTCTGCCTGGCGGCGTTGACGTTGGAGGGGTACGACCTTCTGATGTACGGAACGGTGGTTCCGTCACTCCTGGCATACGAGCCGTGGGATCTGGATCCGGCCACGGTCGGTGTCCTGGGGTCCGTGGTGGGAGTCGGGATGCTGATCGGAGCCCTGGCCGCAGGCAGCATCGCGGATCGCTGGGGTAGGCGACGCGCCTTGATCGCCGCGGTCGCAATGTTCTCGGCCGCAATGGGCTGCTGCGCAATCGCGCCCTCGCCCGAGATGTTCGGAGCAGCGCGGTTCGTCGTCGGCGTCGGGGCGGGAGTTCTGATGCCGACCGCAGCGTCGATGCTGATCGAATTCTCCCGCCTGGACACGAGAGCACGAACGGTCGCACTGGGATTCGTGGGCACCAGTGTCGGCGGTATCGCGGCGGGGATCCTGTCGCTGTGGCTCGTCCCGGCGTTCGGCTTCCGAGCAATGTTCGCAGCAGGAATGATCCCGGCGTTGTTGATTCTGCCGATGATGGTCAGATATCTCCCCGAATCTCCGGCCTTCCTGACCTCGCGAGGCAGGAGCGCTGCAGCACAGTCTATCTCGTCTCGCTACGGACTCAAGGAAGCAGTGGAGAATTCCGATGGTGACCCGAAATCGACCGATCGCGGAATCGGTGCACTGTTCACCGCGAACCGCGCGCGAGTGACATTGTCCTTCTGGGTGATGACCCTGCTGTGCCTCCTCGTGTTGTTCGGCGTCGCGACCTGGTTGCCCGCTGTGATGCGATCGGCCGGGTACCCGCTCGGCGCGGCGCTGTCATTCCTGCTGGTGCTCAACGTGGGCGGTGCAGTGGGAGCTCTCGGCGGTGCTTATCTGGCCGACCGGTTCGGCATCAAACCGGTGACTACCCTCGGATTCCTTTGTGCAGCGGTGTCGTTGGCACTGATCGCAACCACTCCCCCGATCGGGATCGTGTACGTTCTGGTGCTGATCGCAGGAATGGGAACGACCGGGACGCAGATCCTGCTGAACACCTTCATCGGTGGCTACTACCCCGTGTCGTGCCGGACCACAGGACTGGGCGTCGCACTCGCGGTGGGCCGACTCGGCGCGATCGTCGGTCCCACTTATGGTGGACTGTTCGTGGCCGCCGGTGCCGGAACCAGCACTCAGCTTCTGGCTTTCGCCTTGCCTGCAATCATCGGAGCCGGGGTGACGATCCTGATTCCGACGGGACGAAAGCTGCGTAGCGGCCAGGCGTCTACGTCGGAAGGTCAACTGCATGCACCTGACGCAAGATGATTCCGCTGATGATGGGGTTCACTTGCCGGTCCAGATCGGATCGCGCTTCTGCATGAACGCCATGATTCCCTCTACTGTGTCCGCCGACCGGCTCAGTGACTCCAGGGCTTGTTCACTGAGCTCCCAGCTGCGGGCTTCCGTCTCGATCACGCCGTCACTGATTCCGCGAGCGACGCGCTTGCTCGCCTGAACCGCGAGCGGTGCGTTCGCGGAGATGACGTCTGCGAGGGCAAGAGCAGTGCTCAGCACATCGGCCTGCGGAACGACCCGGTTGACCAATCCCCACCGGAGCGCGTCCTGGGCGCTCATGGCGGCCCCCGTCAGCAGTAGCTCCAGCGCGACGGCACGCGGCAGGGCCGTGGTCAATCTGAATACTCCGCCCGCACCGGCGATGAGACCGCGTTTGACCTCGGGCAGTCCGAAGCTCGAAGTATCCGCAGCGACAACGAGATCGCCGGCCAATGCAAGTTCGGTCCCACCACCGAGTGCACTACCGTTCACCGCGCAGATCACCGGCTTCGTGATATGGTGCTTGACGATTCCGGCGAAGCCCCAGTGCGCGGTGTCCGGTGGAGTCACTCCGGCGGGTCCGGCCGTTCCCAGGGCTTTCAGATCGGCTCCGGCACAGAAGACTTTGTCGCCTGCACCCGTCAACACCACGACGCGGATGTCGTCGGTCTTCTGCGCACGCTCCCACGCCGCGCCCAAACCGCGATGCACATCGGCGTTGATGCTGTTGGCCGCCTCCGGCCGATCGATGGTGACGACGAGGGTGTGTCCCCGCACTTCGGTGAGTACCACTTGGGACACGTCGATCCTCATTTCTTCGGGCCGTGAGACCTGAAAACACTAATTCAGACAGTCACTGTCTGCAATGGTTCGGTCGTTCATCGGCTAGCTCAACGCTCGCAGGACGGTGTCGACGATCAGTTTCGAGTGGCTCACGGCGGCGCGACTTCTCGCGCCTGCGTGCGCTTGCGAGAACAGCGCACGTGCCAATACCGCACCCGTCACGAGTTCGAGCAGCAACGTCGTCGACGTGCCCTCCGGTAGCTCTCCTCGCGCAATCGCGCGGCGGACGATGCGCCGGGTAGTGACCAAGCGGCTCTGATTGAGAGTCTCGGTGAGATGCGACAACAGGTCCGGATTCACCCTCGCGTCGAGAGTCACCCGCAATGAGACCAAGCCGGAGAGCTCTCCGTAGCCGACGGCCAATTGCTCCGCGAGTTCGACGAGGTCACCGCGGACCGATCCGGTGTCGATCGGCGTGGACAGCGGCGACCGGGCTTCGAGCGCTTGAACCAAGAGCTCTTCCTTGTCGGCCCAGCGGCGATAGAGCGCGGCTCTGCCGACCTTGGCCCGCCGCGCGACTGCGTCGAAGGTGAAGCCTCGCCAACTGGTTTCCCAATACACCTCGAGCACAGCGGCATACACGCGGTCCTCCATGTCCGCGTCACGGGGACGTCCCGGTCCGCGCGGAGACTCCTGAGACATGACTGCATCCTCTCACCCGTCTGCCTACCGGACTCCACGGTTACGTGCAGAGGTCGACGGCAAGGTTCCCTTCGTTGTCCACCAGGTCGATTCGGCGTCCGACGGCCGACTCGTTCCGCCCGGACACGAGGTCGTGAAGCGTCGCTGCGAATTCACGTCCGGCTCGGCCCGCCACCCGCGCCCCGTCGCCTGTTGCTGCAACGACGAACGCTTGCTCCGGCAGGCCGCTGCGGTCGTACGTGACCGTGGCGGTCTCGATCGTCGCCTTCCCCGAGTAGCCATGCGCGACATGTGCCGGCGTGCCCGAGGAGTCCACCGGCTCCGGGTCGCCGATGTATCCGTCGCGATGAGCTGTCGTGGCCAGCAGCACCACATGCTGATACGTCAGGTAGCCGCCGTTCGCATGAACCAACGCGACTCCTGAGTTCTTTCGCAGCAGCCGCGTCGACTCCGCTACAGCGTGGAGCGAATAGCTGCTCAACGGTCCGCCGAAGAACGAATGTCCGCCCAGGACAGTGGGAGTCGCGCCCTCGGCCAGGCCCAGCTCGTCGGCCAATAGCTCCGGCACGATCGGGAAGCAGCTGTACGCGTCGACGAATGCAAGGTTCGCACTGGTGACATCGGCTCTCGACAAGGCGCGTTGCACGGCTGCACGGAGAGCCGAGCTGTCGTCGAAAACCCGGCGCGCCAACACATCCGGATTGTCGACGGCACCCGCACCACCCCACAGGTACACCATCCGATCCTCTGCCACACCGGCTTCGCGAGCGGTCGCCAACGAACAGACCAGGACCGCAGCTGCTTGATCGACGAACGGCATGGCGTTCATCGACAATGGATAGCAATCGGACACAGGCCGGTTCGACGACGTGACAGTGCCGATGTCCTCCGGCGTGCGAAAGACAGGACTCCACGCAACAGGATGTTCGGCCGCGATTGCCGAGAAGCGGGAGTACATGTCGGCCGATTCGCGCAGTGCCTGTTCGGGGGTCAGTCCACGGCTGTGAGCACGGGCGTTCTCGAAGAGCGGGTAGATCTGTACCGGTGCCAGGATTCCTGCTCGTTGCATTTCGGCGCTGCCGAGGTCCTCGGGCGAGAACGACGGAGGGCCTCCCGGTGCGGTGGTCCAACCCGACTCACCGGGGTCCACACCCGCCTTCATCAGGGCGCGGACCGAGGCCTGCGCCTCGCCGCCCACCACCAGTGCTGCAGTAGTGAGCCCTTCGGCGATGTCTCGGCCTACCTGGTCGAGGAGACGCGCAGGGTGGTGCCCGCCGATGGTGCTGGTCGACCGGGAAGTGAGGGTGACGCCCAGCCGCTCGGCAACCAGGGATGGAAGGTCGTCGTAATTCCAGCTCGTGGTGCGAACAGCGTGCACAGCGTCGAGCTTGTGCTTCAGGCCGTGTGCCCCAGCGTCATCGATCGCTGCGTCCACAGCGCGCAGAACGAGCTCGAGAGGTTCAATGGCGCTCTGTGCAGGCCCGACGCCTGCGAACTTCAGGTCACCCACACCCACGATGACTGGGACTCGTTGCGCACTGATGGACATGCTCACAGCATATACAGACAGGGATTGTCCGCAATTCCGACTACTCGATCTCGCACGACGACGTGGGCCTTGGCCCCGCGCAGGTTCGGGTGGCCATCGGCCTGATTCTGGGGTCGCGTCGGTCCGGCTACGGCTCTCCCGGTCCGACGATCCGCATGCCTGTGGGCGGCACTTCTTTCACAATGAATTCGTCGTGGACGTCGGTCACAATGGCGACGTAAAACACATGCTGACCGTCGATCCGAAGGTGACAACCAATGCTGAGGCCTTCGAGGCGTGGGATGCGCTGCATGACAGGCTCTCCGCCGGCGATTTCGACCCCCTCGTGTAAACGCGCGGCCTCGGCCAAGACGGCGCGCTGGACTACACCGCGGTCGACCAGGTCGTCATCGTCCGTCAGAAGCAACTCCGAGACTGGCTCGGTGTTGACGAACGGAACCTCGAACCTCAACGTCTGCGGCACACCATCTTCGGGCGGTGGCGGGGTGTACGGCTGGTACACGATCCGATACGCGGCGATCGGACGGTGGGAGTCTTGTTCGAGGACGAACCACCAGTACGACTGGTGCGCCGGGACGCTACCGCTCAACGCCGAGCCACCGGGTGCAGTCGCTTCCAAGAACTCGTCGTAACCGAGCATATCCGCGGTGCCGCCGTGCGCGTCGCGAGTACGCGCGTGAACCTCTGCCAAGTCGGCCTCGAACAGTTGCACCGGGTAGCGGTACTTCCTCCCTGCGATGACCGCGTGAAATTCTTTCAGCGCATCGGTGTGCAGGTCGCCCGCGATCCACTCTGCAATCTCCCGTGTGGTCACTTCCTCGACTGGGCGCGCGGGTTCGGGGAATCCCCGAAAGATTCCATCGTGGTCAGCGCTGTCTGCGAATGACTCGAAGTCCATGTTCGCGATGGACAGATTGTTCTCCACCGACCACATCTCCGATGGGATGACACGGAAAGCCCTGCCGCGGGGTCGCTCTGAATAGTCGGGGCCGGTGTAGACGGCAACAATCGGCATTTCAGGATTGGTCACAGTTTCGGCGTCGACGAGAAATGCATAGTAAGGCGGTGGCTCGCCGATGGTTTCGAGCAATCCCTCGACGGTCATGCCGTCGTTCTCCGAGTTGTCGATGCAGGTGAGGTAGGCGGCGAATTCGGAGCCGTCACCCTGCGGTATCGGGGCCATAGCGGCGACCGCGACTGCGCGCCAGGCGTCGTCGTCGCTGAAATCTGTCCGGATCAGCAGCGATTGGTGTTCCAGATGATCAGCAAGGACCCGCCCGGTTCCGAGGGTGGCGAGCACCTCTGCTTCACGACGGTCGTGCTCCTCCGCGGCGAGCTCGGCAACGATCTCTGCCGCCTCACGCTCGGGCGGGTCGACGGCAACGATCGACTCGACGATTCGGATGCAGTCGCCCTCGTCCATGTCCTGGTAGCTACGAATCTCATAGGTCCAATCACCGATGGACTGCCGGTAGCGTTCAGGTGTCGAGTCGTTCGGCCACTCGAGGGTCGGCTCGCCGATAGCGTTTGTCCAGCGGCGCAGGGTGAACTGAGGCGCGTTCCCGCCGATCGACAGACTGAGCTCGCCGGTACGCGGATTGCCCGACTGCACCTGAACATACGTCTGCAACGGCAGCCATGTCGGGATCGCTTTCGGAATACCATCCAGCGCACGCTGCCGTTCTTCGTGCTCGCGGCGCAGCTTCTCCATCTCGTCTTCGGCTGGGCGTGAGGGGCCTGTCCACTCGAACAGATTCGGATCGAATGGCTCGTCGAGGGTGGGGTGCTCGAGTTCGATCCAGTCTTCGCCTCTCTGCCATCGAAGTGCGACACCGAGTTCGGCATCGAACACGTAGACAGCCTGATCGTTCGCATGTTGGTCGAGCGCGGTGACTTCCCATCCAGCGCGACCGCGGACGGTCACTTCTCTGGGCGCACCGGGAGCGACGAACCGCTGATGGTCGAACCCGTGCGAGGATTTGGGCGGGAATGTGTCGTATGCGCGCAGCAGTTGGGACGGGAGGCCGACCCCCATGACGGCATAAACGGTGTGGGGAGACTTGACGGCGTGAATCATCGTCCCGTCGGCGTCACGGGACCACCTGTCGGTGGCATTTTCGATGAATGTGGGCTCTCCGGAGGCGTTTTCGTGTCGCCACGTCTCGTCCGGTATGTGCATCACCGTTTGCCGGGATCCGTCGGAATGGTGGACGGTCCCTCCTACGGTGCGTCCCATAGTGCCGTAGTTTGCGCCTCGGATCTGTTCCCACGTCGGAGCCATGATGGAAAAGTACCCGACCACACGGTCTCTTGCCTATCGAATTCCAACGAGGCGGTTCGCTGAGATCCTCCCCCTTCGTCGCCGCCACGGTGGCGTTGGCATCCAAGAGATAACACTGGGACAACGGTTACCGAATTGTCAGGGGACGTTGACGGGTTCCGCGTCGACGTCGCTGATCACGACGTCGGCTCGGTCGGTATAGAAGGCCACGTGACGTCCGATCATTGCCACCGCAGGGAAGGGTGCGTTGTAGGTCCAGACGACGTCGGCGACAGTTTCGGATTCGGCGGCGACGCTGAAATACTCGGCATCGCCCTTGAACGGACAGTAGCTGGTTGTGGCGCTCTTGCGAAGCAGACGTGTATCGACGTCACGCATCGGGATGTACTGAACTGCAGGGTAGCTCGATTCGATCAGGGTCAGGGCGTTTCTACTGTCCGCCACCTGTTGCCCGTTGATGTGGACGGTCACCCGCCCTTCGGTGGGCTCGACGGTGATCGGGTGCTCGGCGTTGGGTTCGAGGACGACGCGTTCGGACACGGTGCATGCCTTTCACTTTTCGGGTCGTGCTGACGGATGATTCAACCGCAACCCTGGACATTTTCATCCCTGCGGCAGGCTCCTTCTTTCTGCACTTGGCAACGCGCCGACCGATGGTTCCCTGCACCGTCCGATCTCAGCACCCACACTGCTGTACGGAAGCAGTGGAGCCCGGTCAACCTCGGCATTGCAACCCAGAAGCGAGCCCTCCACTCTTCCA
Organism: Rhodococcus sp. NPDC076796; assembly: GCF_040702765.1. Lineage (NCBI taxonomy): Bacteria > Bacillati > Actinomycetota > Actinomycetes > Mycobacteriales > Nocardiaceae > Rhodococcus > Rhodococcus sp. NPDC076796. The sequence goes on from NZ_JBFBMS010000001.1 coordinate 229,854, forward strand.
GTCACGTCAACGACCAGCGCCTCCACCGCGATCGGTCTCGGACTCTCGATCCGAACTCGCCGCGATGTGTGGACGATCCAGAGCGATACGGTTGCGGCCGTTGCGTTTTGCAGTGAAGAGAGCAGCGTCGGCGGCGGCCAGTGTCCCGTCGAATATCTCCCGGGAAGTGCTGCGGTCCATGTGCGGCAACGAACCGCCGATGCTGACCGTGATCGCGATGTCGTCGTCGACGTTGTGTACGGCACGACGCAACCTGTCTGCGAACTCGCCGAGGGTCGGCGTCGGGTCCGGAACGAGGACGACGAATTCGTCGCCGCCCAGTCTTGCGACGACGGCGTCCCGGCCGGCAGACATGGTCAGACGCATCGCGGTCAGTCTCAATGCCACATCACCGGCTGAATGGCCATGGTGGTCGTTGACCGCTTTGAAATGGTCGATGTCGATCAGCAAGATCGCGGGGTGGACAGCGCCGTCGCCGGTGTCGAGCGCTCTGGCCTCGAGGCCCCTCCGGTTCAGCACTCCGGTCAACGGATCCGTCATCGCATCGGACAGGTGTACCCGAGAGGACTTCAACACCGCCCGCGAGTACGCCGACAGCAGTGTGACAGCGCCGTTGATCACGATGACGGCCACCAACATTCGCAGGACGATCGATACGGTGTCGGTCGAGGCACTTGCCAACGCCCGGGCTCCGAGTCCGAGCACGAAGACGGTACTCCACACGACGTGAAACCAGATCACTTTCGGTCGGGCGAAGTGGGCAGCGTACGCACCGACCAGCGCCAGCAGCATCGCGCCGTGAAGCGCCGCCAACGGGTCGGAATACGTTGCGGTCACGACGGTGACACCGAGTTCGCAGTACACGACGAACCAGTTGTTGACCGGTGCCCGGCGTGACCACAAGTCCATCCGGTAGTCGGCTTTGCTCATGATCCATGCAACGGGAATCGTGCTGATGCACACGGCGTAGGTGAGCACGGTGCCGAGACCGTCGGTGGGGCCGTCCTGCGTGAAGGTGGTGCCGATGCCGACGAGCCCGAACAGCAATGTTTGAACGACGACGCCTATTCGCAGCAGCGGGTCGGGAGATTCCTGGTACGTCCGAGCGTCCGCCGGAATGTCGGTTGCCGTCGTCCTTCCCGGCGATTCCCGGTGTCTACCCACAGGAACCGTCTCGCGTCATCTCCGTTCGCCACCGCAGACTGGCTCGGATCGCGTCGCCGACGCTTGCCGTGAGTTCGGCGACCGTTCGCTCGGAATCGATCTGTGCAGGTTCGACTTCCGTTGTCGGTCGGCGAACCGGCTCGCTCGAGCGCCCGGTATTCGGTGATCGGCCATCGATCCCCAACCGAAAGGCACTGGGCGGGGCCATACGGATTGTGGGAAGGCGTTCGGCGTTTCGTGTCACTGCAGAACAATCGATGGTGAGCAGCATTCGATCGTGGCGCACGAACGTCTGCTTGTCTGCAATGACAACGTACAAGCCGTCGTTCGCCTCGGCACGCGTGGCCAGTCGCGTGAGGACCCGACGAATACGTTGCTGACACTGCGTTCGGTCCGAGGACACGACCAACGCGGCACCTGACACCGAAGATCGCGTGTGGCGGGCCTGCTCCGTCAGGCTGGTCCACGCGGAATCGTCGTCACCACCGAAATATGTTCGCAACAGCCAAAGTTCAGAGTTGTTCGTGCCGTCGGGCATGGTGATCCAATCCGAGAACGACGGGTGCAGCGAACCGCACGATCAGATGGAAGAAACCGTCCGCAATTTCAAAGGCACGTTGTCGGCGAGGAATGCGAGTTGATCACCGATCACCGAGGAGAACAGGGGTTCGACGTACGGATCGAAATGACCGCCTGAATAGGTGCGTACCGTGGCTTTGCGAACTTTCGCCGCGGCGCGTTCCGCGACGGACGCCGGGGTGACGGAATCCTCGGACGCGATCTGCACCAGCGTTGGGCAGTCGATCGCAGACATCGTGCGGCCCGGGGAATACCGCCAGATTTTCAGCAGTATCCGCGCCGCCACGGTCTCGGGGTAGTCGCCGTCGGTCAGACCCGACTCGAGGACCAAGCGGTCACGCCCTTTCATCGCGTCGGGTGAGACCATCACAGCGCGGGTGCCAGGTAGCCCGACACTGTCGACGTAGTGCGGCGATCGCCCGAGGGCGGCGCGGATGCTGTCGGTGATGGCGGCCGGAGCCAGCCTCAACGCCTGCCTGAACCCGGTCGCGCGAACAGCGGCGATGCCGTCGATGTGGGGCACCTGCGCGATGACCGCTGCAAAGCGAACGCCGGTGCCCGCCAACGTGAGTACGTGGCCGCCGGCGAAGGACGTGCCCCATCCGACGATTCGGTTCTCGTCGACGCCGTCGAGCGAGCGAGCGAAGTCAACTGCGTGTCGCCAATCGGCAAGCTGCGAACCCACGTCCAACAGTTGGCGCGGTTCGCCCTCACTGTCGCCGAAGTACCGATAGTCGAAGACGCAGACCACGTAGCCGGCCTCGACGAAACGCTCGGCGTACGCGTACAGGCGCATCGCCCTGGGTGAGCCGAATCCGTGTGCCATCACGATTGCCGGCCGTGGCCTGGCGGCGGTTACAGCGGGACGAAAGACCGTTGCCGCGCAACGAACTCCGTCCGACACGAACGAGGTTTCGGTACGGGTGAAGCCGGTGTGTTCTTCGGCGGTCATGCGTTTGTCTCTCTGTTCTGCAGCAGGGTGGCGATCGGATCTCACAGCTTGAAAGGGTTGAGCGTTTTGCCGAGGTAGTACCCGATGCGAGTCGGAATCGGCTTCGCGGCAGCAGCAGTCACCTTGTTGACCATCCCGGGCACACACACCGGCGTGCCGTTGTTCACTGCCCGCCATCCTTCGCGGACGACATCCTCGGGGGTCTGCCACAGAACAGAGGGCAGCTTGGAGGTCGCTGCATCCCGGGTTCCCATGACGTCGTGGAACTCACTGTGGGTGAAACCAGGGCAGAGCGCAGTGACGTGGATGCCGTGCGGCCGCAACTCCATGTCGAGTGCTTGCGACATGTCGAGCACATAGGACTTGATTCCGGTGTACAGCAGACTTGCACCAGGTGGAAGCAACGCAGCCAGCGACGACAGATTCACGACCCGGCCGTATCCGCGTTCTTTCATGCCGGGCACCGTGAGATGAGTGAGTTCGGTGACGGCAGTGATCATCACCTGTATCTCCGCAGCGAGCGCGTCGAACGGCGCATCTGCGAACGTGGAGTTCCCCGACATGCCCGCGTTGTTGACGAGGATATCGACGTCGACGCCGAGGGATTTCGTTTTCTCGAGGATGGCCCGGGGCGCGGAACGATCGGCGAGATCCGCGGGTACGACGTCGCATCGCACATCGTGCTGGGACGACAGCTCGTCGGCCAGCGCGATGAGTCGGTCCTCGCGTCGCGCGACGAGAACGAGGTTGTGCCCCTCGGCCGCGAGGTGTCGGGCAAAAGCCGCGCCTATGCCCGCTGACGCGCCGGTGATCAGCGCGGTTCTTCCGGTCTTCGACATCGAACTGGCCTCCACTCTTGAACGGTATCCAAGGGACGGTAGCAGGCTCTTGAAGACCATTCAAGATATAGTCGGTCGTATGCCCAGGAATCGCGGACTCCACGACCGGGAGAGCAAGCGAGAGGACATCGTGATCGCCGCCCGCGAGATGTTCGTGTCCGACGGCTTCGATCGCACCTCGATCAGCCGTCTTGCGAAAGCAGCAGGCGTCACCGCGAATACGTTGTATTGGTACTTCGGCGACAAGGACGACATCCTGGTCGCTGTTCTGACGGCCATCGCCGCCGAGGATGCCAAAGACTTCTTCGAAATCGTCGATCTACCACTGGCCGACCGGCTGTTCTGGCTGGTGGAGCGACTGCGAAGAGTTGGTCCGTTGGTCTCCACCGTGCACGATCGGGTGACCGAGTCCGAGGCCATCGATCAATGGCACAACGGGTTTCATGCCTTCGCGGAATCGCTGTTCGCCGCCGATATCGAAGCTGCAGGCCTGTCCGGGGAGGCGGCCGACGCCATGCTCCGCATCGGTACGTTCGTCGTCGAAGGATTGCTGACTCACGCAGCATCACCTGAAGTCTCCCGAGCTGTCATCGACCAACTCGTCGACACCATCACACCCGCACCAGGAAGTAATCCACTATGAGTACCGAACCCGATACCGCGTCGACCGGTCGTCCGCGAGCCTCGGCCGACCATGCCGACTCGGAATCGATCATCGCGATTCCCAGCGTTGACCCGTTCTATCGGGCCCCTGCCGGTTTCGAGCGCGCGAAGCCGGGGACCGTGTTGCGGTCCCGCGAGGTGACCCTCGCGTTGTTCGGTGTCATTCGACAGAAGGTGTCGGCGTGGCAACTTCTGTACCGGACCACCAGCCTCGACGGGGCAGCGCGTGTCGCGGTCACGACGGTGGTTCTTCCGGTCGGGGGCCGAGCGCGACCGCAACGCGCTCTGCTGTCCTACCAGTGCGCGATCGACGCCGTGTCGGATCGATGCTTCCCGTCCTATGTCCTGCGGGCGGGCGCTCGAGCCGTCGGCTCCGTACCGCAGTTCGAGTTCATGATCATCCTGTACGCACTGCGCCGCGGATGGGTTCTGTCCCTTCCCGATCACGAGGGCATGAACGGGCAGTGGGGAGCACCCATCGAGCCCGGCTACTGCACACTCGACGGAGTCCGCGCGGCACTGTCTTTCGAGCCGCTCGACCTCGCCGACACCACCCCTGTCGCGCTGTGGGGGTACTCGGGCGGCGGATTGGCGACGTCATGGGCCGCCGAGGTTGCGGCCGACTACGCCCCCGAACTCGATATCGTCGGCGCTGCACTCGGATCACCCGTCGGCGATCCCGGGTCTGCATTCTCCCGCCTCAACGGCACGATCTTCGCGGCGTTGCCCGCAATGGTGGTGGAGGGCTTACGCCGCACCTACCCCGAACTCGACCGCCTCGTTCGCGAACACGTCGCCGCTTCGGGGCTCGAGGCCCTCTCATCCCTGCACCGCAAGACGACAGTGCACGCCGTCGCGTCCATGGTGATGCACGATCTGGAGCGGCACCTCGATATCCCGATGGCAGATCTCTTGGCGACACCCGAGATGGTGCAGGTTTTTCAGGATATTCAGCCCGGGAAGTCGGCACCCAAGTTTCCGCTTCTCGTAGTGCAGGCGGTGCATGATCCGATGATCGACGTGGACGACGTCGACGGGCAAGTGCGCCGGTATCGTGCTGCAGGAGCGAATGTCACGTACATCCGTGATCGCCTCAGCGAACACCTGTCGCTGCACCCGATCGCGGCCCCCGTCACTCTGGACTGGCTCTCGGATCGCTTCGCGGGCAAGCCGACCGACGAATCGTCGACGAACACCGTGTGGTCACTGGCGGGATCGTTGCCGGGGTTGCGCGGATTGCTCGGGCTCGCTGTGTCCACTGGACGCGCGTTCGCCGGCCGAATCGGTTGATACACAACCACATCGAGATCCGAAAAACGCCCAACACGAGTCGGTCCGAGACACTAATCAGCGACCCGACGGTAGCGCGGACAGAAACAAGCGCAGATCCGCGGCAAGACGCGCCGGCTCCTCCATCGCCGCAAAGTGACCACCGTGATCCGGCACCTCGGTCCAGTGAACGATGTCGAACTCGCGTTCCGCAAGATGCCTGATTCCGATGTCGTGCGCGAACATGATGGCACCGACCGGTTGCGACGGCTTTGCCTGCGGACCGGCCCAAGCCCCTCCCTCGGCCGCGTACACCGTGTAGGCGGCACTCCCGGCGCTCCGCGTCAGCCAGTACAGGGTGACGTGGGCGAGTATCCGATTGCGGCCGAGGGTGCCATCCGGTTCCTCGTCGAACGGGTAGGTCCAGGCGCGAAATTTGTCCAGCATCCATGACAGCTGACCGATCGGACTGTCGGTCAGGGCAGCACCGATCAATTGCGGACGCGTCGACTGGATGGAGATGTACCCGAACTCCGATTCCATGAACTCGCCCACCCGACGGTAGCGGTCCAATTCGGTTTCGGTGCAACGCTTCTGCTCCGCCTCGTCGGGTTCCTGAAAGGGTGCACCGATGGACCCGTTGACATGAATGGCCGTGCAGTGCTCCGGATCGAGACGGCCCATCGCCGGCGCTAGTCCGGCACCGTAATCACCGCCCTGCACCACGTAGGAGCCGTATCCGAGGTAACTCATCAGCTCGACGAACGCCTGCGCGACGCGATCGGTACTCCACCCGTCGTCGACCAGCGGTGTGGAGAAGGCGAATCCGGGGACCGATGGCACGATCACGTCGAAGGCCTGGACTTCGGCGTCGTCCGGCTCGGTCAGCAGTGGAACGATGTCGAGGAACTCGAGGTACGACCCCGGCCACCCGTGACACAGCAGCACGGGAGTCGAGTCGGCACGCGACGACCGCACGTGCAGATAGTGGATGCGCTGCCCGTCGATCTCCACCAGGTACTGAGGGAACGACGCGAGCTGCTTCTCCACCTCCCGCCAACTGAAATCGTCGATCCAAGTGGTCGCCATAGACCGCAGGACGGATATCGGGACTCCGGAAGTCCAGTCGTCGGCACCGATGGGTTCGGGCAGACGTGCGTCGCGAACACGACGGGTCAGGTCGTCGAGCTCGGACTGCGGGACATCGATGACGAATGGGACGGGAGGCGCGGTGATTGTCATGAACTGATCGTGCAACGCATCGCGGACAGCAACGGTCCTGAATTGCCGAAACAACCCTGCCTCAACTGAGACGTCTGCTTTGTCGACCGATCCGTGGGGCGAGGGCACTTGCCCACGGCGACCCACTCGGTCGAAGCGACAGTTGACGCTGAACAATTGTTACCTTGCTTCTCAATGTATTAAGGTAACTGTATGCGGACTTCGATTGTCGACAAGCTCTTGGCCATCACCGACATGTTTCAACGAGACATGGCCCGTGCGTTCGCCGGTACACCTCTCACCGAGTCTCGGGTTGCGGTTCTGTGGACGCTGTCGTTCCGCGGGCCGTCGACGCAGCAGTCGTTGGCGGAGGCACTGGCAGTCACGCCCCGCAATATTTCCGGTCTCGTGGACGCGTTGGAGACGCACGGGTACATCGAACGCGTTGCACACCCGTCCGATCGCCGCGCGGTGCTGGTGACCCTCACCTCGAACGGAGAGGCGGTGATGACGCGGATGCAGACCGAACACGCACAGCTCGAAACCGAACTACGCGACGCTGTCGACCCCGGAGATTGGGCCGGTCTCGAAAGCGGAATCGACGCGATCGTCACCCGGCTGACCGAGTTGACGGGTCCGGGCCGAGCGGATGACGAGAAGGGTGAGCGATGAGTACCACCCCAGACCAGCCCGCGAAGCCGGCCCGCGCCCGGGCCCTGTTGGCCAGGGGTGCGGGCATCGAAAAAATCATCTACGCCAGCATCGCCCGTGCGATCGTGCGCAGGCCCTGGAAAGCGCGGGATGCACGTGGTTTCCACTATCACTCCCAGAGCCTGCCCCTGCTCATTGCCTTCGTCGCACTCTCTGCGGTGGAGATCGTCGTGATCGATCTCGTTGTACGTCAATGGATCTGGCTACGTATCCCACTGCTCGCCATCGGCGTCTGGGGACTGGTCTGGATGACCGGCCTTGTATGTGCGCACCTCATGCGACCCCACACGATCGGACGCGAGGGGATCCGGGTTCGAGACGGGCTCGACATGAACGCGCACGTCACGTGGGACGACGTTCACTCGGTGGGAGTGAAGGCCCGCAACCACATACCCAAGACTCCCAGCGTGGTCGATCGACACGAGGGCCGATCGCTCGTGGTGGCCATCAGCGACCGAACCAACATCGAGATCGTCCTGGAACGGCCGACAACGATCACCCTCCCCGGCCTGCCGCCGAAAGGCGGCGCACACACCATCGACCGCATCTACCTCTGGGCAGACGCTCCCGATGACCTTCTTGCTGCGGCCCGAGAGCACATCGGAGTTGCAGCGGATGCTGTCGCACACAGGAATACACACGCTCGGGTTGTCCAGGACGAGGAACGGAGAGGGCGAATGTCCCAGTACCGCAACAGGCCGACCATCGAGGTGAGTGGTCTGGTCAAAAGATTCGGTGACACGACCGCTCTCGACGGCATCGATCTCACGGCAGAATCCGGATCGGTGCTCGGACTGCTCGGCCCGAACGGGTCGGGCAAGACCACGACAGTGCGCATCCTCGCTACCCTGATGAAACCCGACGAAGGTACCGCCCGCATCTGCGGCTACGACGCCGTCCGCGAGGCCCATCAGGTACGACAACTCATCGGGCTCACCGGCCAGTACGCCTCGGTGGACAAGGACCTCAGCGGCTACCAGAACCTCACCATGATCGGCCGACTTCTCGGCATGTCTCGCGCCCAGGCCAAGACGCGCGCATCCGAACTCCTGGACGAGGCCGGGCTTGGAGACGCCGCATCGAAACCCGCGAAAACCTACTCCGGGGGCATGCGTCGCCGCCTCGACCTCGCCGCGAGCATCATGGGCGAGGCGGCAGTCGTCTTTCTCGACGAGCCGACCACAGGCCTCGATCCAGCCCGCAGGGCCGAGACATGGGCGATGGTGCGCAGGCTCGCCGCACAAGGTTCCACCGTGCTTCTCACCACCCAATACCTCGAAGAGGCAGACCAGCTGGCGAACGACATCGTCGTCATCGACTCCGGCAAAGTCGCCGCACGCGGTACACCCGCGAGCCTCAAACGGCGTATCGGCGGCCAGACACTCGACGTAGTCCTGAGCGATCCCCGACGACTCGAAGAAGCCACCACACTAGTGGAAAGCATCCTGAACGCCGCCCCGGTAGTGAATGCGCAGACCGGGCAGCTCAGTGCGGCCGTCACCGGCGGGCATGTCATGCCTTCGATCGTGCGAAGCCTCGACGAATCGGCCATCGAAATCAGCGAACTCTCCCTTCGCCTTCCCAGCCTCGACGACGTGTTCCTCACACTCACCGGGCACCGCGCGAGCACCATCGAGAAGGAGACCGCACCATGACCACCACAACGCTCCGCGCCGCGCACACACCACTGAGCAACCATGTCGGTTTCGGGCAGACCGTGATGCAGTCGGCGTCACTCTCCTGGCGTGGCATCGTAAAGATTCGCCGCAACCCAGCGGGGCTCGCCGACGTCATCATCGGCCCCGCAATCTTCCTCGTGCTCTTCGGCTACGTGTTCGGCGGTGCCATCTCGGGTGACACGAGCGAATATCTGCAGTACGTGTTCCCCGGGATCCTCGGAATGATGACACTCCTTGCCACGATGGGCGTCGGAGTGTCACTGAGCAGCGACCTCTCCGAGGGCATCTTCGATCGCTTCGGCTCTCTCCCCATTGCGCGCATCGCACCGCTCATGGGAGCGATCGGTAGCGACATCGTGCGACAGCTAGTGTCGCTGACCGCTCTTGTCGGCTTCGGTCTGCTGCTCGGCGTTCGATTCGAGACCAGCGTGTGGTCGGTGCTCGCGGGGTGTGCGTTCGCACTCGCATTTGCTCTCTCGGTCGCGTGGGCACTGATACTTCTGGCCCTCGCGATCGAAGAGCCGCAGGCAGTTCAGGGGCTCGGCGCAGTGATCATCATCCCGCTCGCCTTCGCCAGCAACATCTTCGTGCCGATCGAGACGATGCCCGGCTGGATGCAGACATTCGCCTCGTGGAATCCCGTCGGACACCTGGTGGACGCGGTACGGGCTCTGATGATGGGAGGCCCCGTCGGTCAACCTCTGCTGTTCACCCTCATGTGGATGGCGGCATTCGTAATCGTCTTCGCCCCGTTGTCACTGATCGCCTACGGCAAGCGACCCTGAGACAGCCGCGCCTGCCCGAAAGATCGACTCGGCGTAGTCGACTCCGAATGCCCTCAGTCGCTCAGAGAGGTCCACAGGGTCGTCGGTTGGCGAGACACTGCCTGGTCCCGCGATGGGCGTAACCTGTTGGCATGGGCGGAAAGTCGACCTACGTTGAGGTGCAACCGTCGCCGCCCCTACGACGCTTCGTCACGTCCTATGTCGGTTACCGCATCAGCGGGTACGACGCCGGGATCCACGTGGGCGTGCCCTCGCCGACCATCACTGTGATCATTCCCTTCGACGACCCGATCGAGTTGGCGTGGAGGGGTGAGCTACCGTCGCGTTTCGGGTCACTGGCCAGCGGACTCGGAACCGAGCCGATCTCAATCTTTCACGACGGTTGCCAACATGGCGTCCAGCTCACCCTGACACCCGTGGGTGCGCGCGTTCTGCTGGGAGTGCCCGCCTCCGAGATCGGAAACATCGTCGTCTCGCTGACCGATCTACTCGGTACCGCCGCGCCAGAGCTCGAGCAGCGCATGGCATCCGAGGAGGCATGGACCGCGAGGTTCGCCGTTCTGAACGAGGTGTTGACGCGGCTGGTCCGTACGAAAACGATTCAACGCAAGTTGGAACCGGACCGACACCTGACGTCGGCGTGGCAACTCCTCACCGAATCGGACTGCCCTCGCATCCAAGCCGTGGCCGACGAGATCGGCTGGAGCCGTCGCCACCTGATCACCAAGTTCAGGGCGGAGTTCGGAATCGCACCGAAAGATGCAGCCCGAGTGGCGCGGTTCGATCGATCGTATCGATTGCTCAGAAGTGCCCTACCGCAATCGATGGCCGACATCTCCGTGCGGTGCGGGTACTACGATCAGGCACACATGGCCCGCGAGTGGCGTGAGTTCGCGGGGGCCGCTCCAACGGTATGGCGAGCGAACGAGGAGTTCGCATTCGTACAAGACACGTCGCCGGTGCCGACCGAACAATGAACCCCATGACGACGAATCCTTTGATCTGGCCCACCCTCCGCTACAACGATGCACGCGCTGCCATTCTATGGCTCGTCGACATGCTCGGTTTCGAGGAGACCGCAGTCTATGGCGAGGGCGACCGAGTGGATCACGCGCAGCTCAATCGGCCGGGCGGAGGTGGAGTGATGCTCGGCAGTGTCCGAGACGACGGCCCCATATCGGTGCCCGCAGGTGTCGGGTCCATCTACCTCGTGATCGATACCGACGACGAACTTTCCCGGATCTACGACCGAGTTCGCGCGGCGGACACCGTCGTGCCGCGTGAGTTGCGGACCGAAGACTATGGCGGGAGCGGTTTCGTCTGCCGCGACCCCGAGGGCGTGTACTGGAGCTTGGGGACATACCGAGGCGAATAGTCGAGACTCCGTGAACGTCGACGTTCCTTGGCGGGTGCAACTCTGTCGACGCTCGTTGTTCATCCGAGTTCGTCCCATCGGAGCTGCCTGCGCCGAGGGGCAGGAGCGTCGAACTCCAGTCGATTAGCGACTGGTTCGACTATTGCGCCCGGCCGAGGCCGATCCGACGCAACACGTCGAGCTGGGCCGGGTTGTACAACTCGGACATCACCGCTTTCACGTCTTCCCTGGTGCGGGTGTCCTGAGCGTTCGGGTGCTCGAACGCACCAGGATGTTCGACGGCCAGTGCCTCGACCTCCGGGATCATCCGGCGGGCGAGGTCGGCTCTGGTCGATTCGTCTGCGTCGCTGGGCAACTCGTCGAAGTCCACGGTGGCTCGGGTTGCGGGCGATCGAAGAAGCTCGGCGTAGGAATCGAGTTCCGGCGGGCTCAGCACCCTGCTCATGTAGGTCGCGAAAGAACGATCCTCATCGGATAACTCACCATCGTGGCCCGCCAAGTCGAGCTCCGGCGGTAGATCGGGTCGCGCAGAGTGCCGCAGAATCAATCCCAACTCCATCCGTGCACGCTGCAGTCGCTCGATGGTGGCCGCCAGTTCGGCGTCCAGAGCGCGCAGTGAATGCTCGGGGTGGTCGACCTCGTCGCCCATGGCCGCGACCTGCGAGAGTGAAAAACCCAGGGCGGTCAGACGCTTGATCTGTAGTACCCGAAGAAGGTGCACGACGCCGTATTGCTTGTACCCGTTCGAGGCTCTCGCAGGTTGTTCGAGAATGCCGATATCGTGGTAGTGCCGCACCGACTTCACCGTCGCGCCTGCCAGTTCGGCGAGCTCCCGAGTGCTCCATCCCATGCTGTCTCCCGTACGGTCCGCCGCGTCGTCGTTCCATGAAAAGTGTGAACCGTGCCCCTGGGGCAGAGTCAAGACCGCGGCCGATCCGGTTCCGCTGCAGGCTGTTCGAGGACTACCGACAGGTGAGGTCGTCGCTCGGCATCACGCCGTCGACCAGATATCCGGCCACGACATCCTGGGCGCATGCGTTCTTGCCGAGGACGAAGACACCGTGACCGCTTCCGTCGACGGTCAGCAGGGTGGAGCGATCACCGAACTTGTCGTCGAGCAGCTGCCCTCCGGCCAGTGGGGTAACCGGGTCCCGCTGGTGCTGCGCGATGAGGATGTCGGCCGCGCCTTCGTCGTCGATGCTCACCGCGGGTTCGGACGGTGTAGTTTTCCAGAATGCACACGGCATGATGTTCGCGGCGGCTGCACCGAAGAGCGGGTACGTCGTGCGGTCGTCTTCGACCGCCTGCCGGTATGTTGCAACGTCATTCGGCCATTCGATGTCGTTGCAGGTCACGGCCAAGAACACCGACCAGTTGTTGTCCATTGCAGGTGCCTGATCGCCGACCGCAGAGTCCCCCGAGGACACTCCGCCGGCTCGATCCGTGAAGTACTTCCAGCTCTCCGCCGCAGCCTCGTACGACAACGGGTTGTACAGCGTTGCGAAGGTCGACAACCGGAACAGGCGGCCGTTGATTCCGTCCACCGGAGCCTTGTCGAGTTCGTCGGCAATCCTGAAGTAGGTTTCGCGGACGTCTTCAGCCGTTGCGCCCAAGCCGTACCGATCATGCTCGTTTGCGGCCCATTCGGCGAAGTCGGGGAACGTCTCCTCCATTCCTTGCGCGTACCTGCGCAGACCGTCCCGATCGAGATGGGTGTCACCTATGTTGCTGTCCAACACGATTCGATCGGTCGTGTCGGGAAACATCGAGGCGTAGGCGGCACCGAGCGCGGTCCCGTACGAGTACCCGAGGAAGCTTGCCTGTTCTTCGCCGAGCGCCAACCGAATACGGTCCAGATCGCGTGCCATGTTCGCGGTACTCACGTGGCGCAGAGTCCCGTCCTCATCGCTGGCGGCACAGCGTTCGGCCACCTCTTTCGACGTCGCCATCTGCTCGGCGAACGCCGCCTCGTCGACTGCATAGGGAGGGACGGCGCCGTAGTACTCGAGATCCTCGGTGAAACCACAACTGATCGGCGAGGAGTGTCCGACACCGCGGGTGTCCATTCCGATCAGGTCGTAGGTGTCGAGGACGCTCTTGGGCATTCCCAGCGACTCGAGGAACTTCGGTTGGTCCAGACCGGTTCCTCCCGGACCACCCGGGTTCAGGAGAAGCACTCCCCGTCGTGTATCAGGGTTCTCGGATGGCAATCGCGAGATCGTGACGTCGATCCGGGTGCCGTCCGGATTTTCGTAGTCGAGCGGTACCGGCACTGTCGCGCACTGCAATCGGGGCGGTCCGTCGTCCGGGTTCTCCACGCCCTCGGGACAGGCGGTCCACTGCAGCGGGGGTTCGAGCTGAGGCTGGTCACTCGACTGCGTCGAGGACTGGGTGCATCCGGTCACGAGCACGCCCGCCATCGCGAGCGCGATGATCGTTGGACGAAACACTCTGAAGCTCAAGGCTTTCCTTCCGTAGGTAATGTCAGTTGCCCGCGCCGTCGAGAAGCCAGTGGTAGCGAAGGTGATGTTGTTCTCGGGGTTGACGAATCAGTATCCTTCGTCGTCGAAGACGAGGTAGTCGACGTCGACGCCTCGCGACCGGAGTGTGTCGACGACGTTGTCGGATTCGGCCCGGGTGACGCGTGCGTCGTTGGCCCACTGGGCAATCAGCAAGGGTGCTTCGACGGCATCGAGCCGCGAGATCGGTGATGTCTTCGGCGTCTCGATCTACCGACGTCGTCATCACGTCCTCCTCGCTCGATCCTTGGTCACGTCGGTTTGTCACAGCCGTCAGAGTCGTCGCGATGAACGCCGGAAAACAGTGCACACGAACACCGATTGCAGTTACACCGTCACCGATCGGCCGAGACAAATGTCATGAGTCCGCCACAACAGCGCTCGGACGCGTGCTCGAAATGGCCGGCAACAAGGTGACGACCGAAGTGCACACGACCGCCGGGCCCGGTGCCGCTATCGGTGCAGGGGGAACGGCGTGGCCTGGAAGAGACCGTTTGGGTCGAGCCGTCGCTTCACCGCGAGGAGACGTTCCAGGTTGCCGTCGTAGGCCGCCGCGGCCCGTGCGGTCTCTTCGGGCGCCAACAGATTGACATAGCCGGCCGGGAGGATGTGTGGTTGCAGATCATCCAGGACGGAGTCGGCCCAGCTTCTCTGCGCCTGGAGCCCTTCGGCGGACTCGGCGATACCGATGATCTCGACCATGTAGTGCTTGTCGCGGAGTGCGAATGGCGTGTCGTGCGCGGCCACCCGGGTGGCCGCTCCATGCAGGCGATGTAGCGAGATGGCTCCCGTGGAGGACGAATGCGCCGCAGTGGTCAGCGCGGCAGCCACGGCCGGGGTGATCGCCGCCACATCAGCTGTACGGATGACGTAGTGCAGTCCGTTGGGGAATTGCCCGTCGAGAGCATGCAGCGCCCCCGACGGTGTCGTGACGTCGAAGCGGGTGGCAGGGGTGCCGAGCCCGGCGAGCCGGCCGAACCAGTGATCGGCCTCGCCGCCGAAGGTGCCCGCCCAGGTCAGGGACAGCGTGAGCGACGGCGACCCGTCGTCGCCTGCCATGATCGCCGGCTGAACGGAGAGTTCGCCGGGGGCGGCATCCAGCACCGAGTCGAGCCGAGCGAGCGCCGCCTGCATCTGATCCGCCCCGAACATGACCGCACCCACGGCGACCTCCGGCAATGGGTGCAGGCGCACGGTGAGCTCGGTGACGACACCGAAGTTGCCGCCTCCGCCCCTGATGGCCCAGAGCAGGTCGGCATCCTGCTGCTGCGAGGCGGTCACGATCGATCCGTCGGCCGTCACGAGTTGCGCCTCGACGATGGTGTCCGCGCCCAATCCCACGATTCCACCGAGAGGCCCATAGCCGCCTCCGATTGCCCATCCGGTGTACCCCACGTCACTGTAGGTACCGGTAGCGGCGGCCAGTCCATGGGCACCGGCCGCATCCACGACATCGGCGAGACGGGCACCACCGCCCAGTCGCGCCAGCCGGCGGTCGACGTCGATCCGCACCTCACGCATGGCCGACAGGTCGACAGTCAGTCCACCGGCCGCGAGCGCCCGGCCGGCCCAGTCGTGCCCCCCGCTCTTCACCGAGACGGGCATGTTGCTCTGCGCCGCAATCCTCAGGGCCTCCTGCACGTGCTCCGCTCGGGTCGCTCTGACGAGAACACGGGGACGGGCGGTGACGGATCCGTTCCAGATTTCAGTCGACCCGTCGTAGGCCGGGTCCTCTGGCGTGAGTACGGCGAAGCCGGTGGCGTCTCGGGCGAAGTTTTCGAGATTCGGTTCGCGTGCGGTATCCACAGTGGTCCTTTCCTCGGAATATGACCGCTCCAGCCGGAACGGTCATATTCAGTGTTGTAAAAGTGATGTGCTGACTCGAGAACGGCGATCCGACGGCCGTGGGGTCCTGCGATGCCGAGGCGCGAAAGACGGGACTACACAATGGCGGACAGCAGGGTGTGGCACCTTGGACCACCGTCACTATGTGTTCTCGAGTCGTGGCGATCGACCTGGTCGCTGCCAGATTCGCGCCCCGCTTTTCATGAGGTGGCTGCGGTGAGTTGGGCAACTATGCCTGAAAGCAGCCCGCTGACCGACCCCTGACTGGTCATGGTCATGCGCAACCTGTCACCGTGAGTGACTACCCCGAGGATCAACTCGTTCTCGACCTGGGTGCTCATCACCGGTCCCCAGATCGCCTGCGCCGAAGCGTCAGTGCCGATGCCGCTGGATACACCGAGGTTTGTGATCTCGATGTCCGCGTTCGTGGCGGCGAGCATGGCCTGCTCGGCTCCCCCGGAATCAACCGGATTCAGCGCGGCCAGCGCCAAGACCGACCTACGTGTCGCCTCCAACGTCCGCGCAGTCGCCAACTGAGTTGTGGCGGCGTGGGCGAGTTCCCAGAACGCTGTTCGTGACGGACGGGAGAGAACGACGGAGGTCGCTGTGAAGCGAATGACTACATCGTCTTCGAGTCCGGCTGCGCCGCGCAGATCGATCGGCACATTGATTCGCACTCTGTCCCTGTTCGAGGCCTCGAACAGGGACGTCGCTGCGGCTGCGCACAGCATCGATTGCACAGTGCAGGAATGCAAGTGAGCGCTCCGTCGGATCCGGTCGACGCTGACCTCGTCGAGTTCGGCGTGTCCCACGACAGGCGGAGCAGTCTCATCGAACGGCCGAAGCGATGCTGGAGCTGTCTGCACCATGTATTCGCTGCCGGGCACCTCGTCCTGGACCGAAGGAATCGGTTCCGGTTCGACCAGCTGCATCAGGTCTTCTTGGCAGATCGGCACCTCGCGCGTACGAATATCGTGACCATCCAGGATCGCAAGGAGATCATGCGCCGCGCCCAGAGCACCACGCCCGTCTGCAATCTGGTGCGAGAACGTGAGCACGATGGTGGTACGTCCCGGCGAAGGAGCATCAGGAACTAGTACCGCTCGCGCAAGTGGCCCCGGCGACGGCGGAATCGGCCGCGTCTGTTCGATGGCCGCCTGCGCGTGCCACGTGGATGCGGACGCTGTACGCAGCGGGATTGCGTTGTTCGAGAACCGAAAGAGCGGTCTCGATCCACTCCGGTCGATCAT
This sequence comes from Rhodococcus sp. NPDC076796, assembly GCF_040702765.1. Classification (NCBI taxonomy): domain Bacteria; kingdom Bacillati; phylum Actinomycetota; class Actinomycetes; order Mycobacteriales; family Nocardiaceae; genus Rhodococcus; species Rhodococcus sp. NPDC076796. Next base: position 246,705 of record NZ_JBFBMS010000001.1, read on the forward strand.
TGACGCAAGCAACGGATGCACTTTCTGAAGACGACGTAGTGCCTCGTCGACCTCGCGCTCGCGTAGTACGCGGCCGCACTCGACAGCGAGCGAGAACTGCACGGGGTTTCGATGGATGTACAGATCGATGATTCGCTCGAACGCACCGAGCGGGCGTAGCTCGTGGCCTGACGCGGCAGTAGCGTTCATCGAAATCCTCTCGTCGGCGGCGGTCGAGGGCAGGCCGGGTTGCCGCGTTGGTCGTCAACTGGCTGGTCCCTCTCAGCACATTTGAAACTGCGCCCCTGGGGCATGGTCAAATCGATGCCCGATATGTCATACCCGTGTGTCCAGGTCGGGTCTACGGCTCTCGCGGTGCCACGTCCGCGACCGCACAGCGGGATGATCGATTGTGCCCACAGCAGTAGTGGTCGTGTTCGAGGTGGCCGAGCAGTGTTGCCCAAAACAATCACGATCATCTAATATCTCGATTGTCGAGATACTTGGGAGGTTCAGTGAGTCGGATCGGTGACAGCCCCGCAGCTGAGGAATTCTTTTCGGCCTACGACCGTGTGCTGGCGAAGTGGCCGCTACTCATCGACACCATCGACGTCGAATCCGACTACGGCACAACCCGAGTCAACGCCTCCGGCCCCCTCGACGAACCTCCGGTGGTACTGCTGCCCGGCGGCGGAGCGACCTCGACCGTCTGGTTCGCCAACGTCGCGGCCCTGGCCCGCGGCAACCGGGTCTTCGCAATCGACCCGATGGGTGAGCCCGGGCGAAGCGTGGTCGGTCGCAAACCGATCCGCACAGTCGATGACCTGATGTGCTGGCTCGATCAGGTTCTCGAAACCCTCGAGGTCACGCGGACCTCGGTCGTCGGACATGGGTACGGGGCAACGGTGGCACTTGAGTACGCGCTGCAACGGCCGGAGCGAGTCGGCACACTCGCCCTACTGGATCCCCCTTCGCGTTTCGCCGGCATGCGCCTGGCGTATCTTCTGCACGCGGTGCCTATTCTGGTGCGACCGACTCGCGAACGAATGCGTTCTCTGATCCGGTGGGAAACGCAGAACGCGCCGCTCGACGCCGACTGGCTCGATCTCACCGAGCGAGGCGCCGACTTCCCGTCTGCGAAACCAGTGGTTCCACGCCGCCCCACAGGGAATCGATGGGCGACGCTGTCCGCGGACGTCACCATCGTTTTTGCCGGCGAGAGTAAGGTGCACAACAGTTTTCGCGTTGCCGACGCTGTCGGGAAGGTTCTCCCGAACGCACACACCGTCGTCCTGACAGGCTGCAGCCACCACATGTTGCCGATGCTGCCGGCCGGAGAACTCGATGCCGTGCTGATGAGTGCCCTGAGCTGACACCTATCGTCTGATTGCCGCGAGCTGTATCCGAAGCAGTGATCGAGAAGGCGGGAACCCGCTGTTCTCGTTTACAACACTGGATTCATGTGAACTCCGGTCCCCGCACGATCGTACGGACTTGCAATGCTTTCGTGACACCGAACTTCACCTGACCCGATCCGAGCGGACGGTCGTGAACCGCGGCCTACAGGGGCAGAGCCACACGGACCAACGGCTGGACCGCGTCTCAATCGGGGCGGAATGCTCGGTTCGACTGCGCTCCTGCGCGTTTGACGGTGTCGGACTTCTCGCACTCGTAGCCGGCGAATACGTAGCTCTACACCGGTGGCGTGTTCGGCGTCGTCCTCGTGCTGTCGTCGATTCTGGTGGTGTGCGGCGCTGTTGATCGGCGGTGTAGTGATCGTCACTTCTCGCAACGACAGCTCTTCCGACGAAACCACCAGCAGCGCAGAGCTTTCCGGCTCAAACAACTGCGACCACAATGATCGACGCGTCATACCGACGCCGCGGTTGCGTCGATGACCCGTCCGAGCTGGAGGGGTGCTTCGATGTGAGCGAGATGACCGTTGCCGTCGAGCTGATGAATGCGCGCGGTCGGGATTCGGCTACTGATCCGATCGAATGATGTGCCGTACGGTTCGATCGAACGGTTGTGTTGGCCGATGATCAGGTCGACTCGCTCGACTTTTCCGGCCAGAACATCGGGCGGATGCGATGCGTCGAGCGCACTCAACTCTGCGTGCAGCGGTTCAGCGAGCTCGCACAGCGCCTTCCACTGCCCCTTGTCGGCCCGCAGGACATCGACGTGTTCGGCGGAGAAGCCGGAGATGTCGACGTTGACAATTTCGACACTCCTCCCCCGATTGCTCTGTGCTGCTGCGTCTTTCAAGTCAGACAATGCGTGTCGAGCAAAAGGCGGGATGACAGGTTCGTATGCGATGAGGTGCTCGACCGGATGTTCGTCTGCGGCGAGCAACGCGATCAGTCCGCCGTAACTCCACCCGAAGATGCTGACCGGCTCGGGAATCGTGCCCAGCACCCGCAGAAGATCGTCTACCTCGACGCCGATCGAGTAGTCAGCGGTTAGTGGCCCCGAAGGCCGTCGGCCTCGTCGATTGACGACGGAAACTGAGGGCCACGCCTTCACCGATCGCGCCACCGAGGACCAGGATTGAGCATCGCTCATCACCCCGGGGAGGATGAGAAGGCCTGGCAGGTCCGGGTTCCCGTAGACATCGACATTGACCCAGCTACCGCCGGACACGGGCACCGATTTCTGCATCGTTCGCTCCATATGGCAATTATGAAGCAATCGCTCTAAAATGCAACGATGGCAACACCGTCACGTGGCAGGCCCTCGGCGTTCGACCGCGATCTCGTACTCCTGGCTGCTGCGCGGCTATTTTGGCGACACGGATTTTCCGGTACATCCACACGCGCACTCACCGATGCAACCGGCCTATCGACGTCGAGCCTGTACGCAGCCTTCGGCAGCAAGGCAGGATTGTTCGAGGAAACCGTCCGCACTTACACCGCCCCCTATCGCGACATCTACACCCGTGCAGTCGGTCTCGACTCGATCGCTGCGGTGATCGAGTCGATTCTGACGGACTCGGTTCTCGAGTTCACCGCCCCGTCCGAGACTCATCCCGGGTGTTTCGTGAGCAGTGCGGTCACGAACGACAGCGCTGACACGTTGGACGCCGCGCAATACATCTCCGAACTGCACCGCGGGAACGAACGCACGCTACTTACGCGAATCGAACACGCCATCGACGCGGGGGAACTACCAGTCGAGACATCGGCTCACGCAATCGTCGGATATGTCCAAGCGGTCTGGCACGGGCTCTCTGTCCAATCCCGAAACGCGGTGCCGCGGCACGCACTGATCTCGACTGCCAAGCTGGCCGCATCCTCCATTGTCGAGTACTGCAGGACCGAAAGCCGCGCAAAGGCATGACGGAAGACTGCCAGCCAAGTGCGGCAAACACAGTGAGGCGGTCCTGAGGGAGACCGATGTGCTCGAGCTCGACATCCTTGCGCTGCTGCAGAGTCCGGAGGCGGTCGCCGCGTTCGACCCCTACGCCCCTCTCATCACCGCGCGGACCGGGCCGCGGTTCGCACCCCTCCGCTCCCCTGTCGACATCACTCGGCTGGAGGCGTTCGGGGCGCTCTCGACGACAGGACGCAGTCACAGAACCTGCTCGACATGGGAAACAATGGCCGCCGGGGTGGCCCGCGGAGACGTCTCCATTATTGCGTTCACCGACCGCCTCGCGCGGTACGGTGACCGCGGGGATCGGTGCGGCTCGAAAAGAATATCGGGGGATCATGACTTTGTTCGGTGTGCTCGATCGCGTATTGACTCAACGACTGCCCCTGGAGCCTCCGGACGATCCCTATGCCGCGATCCTTCCGACCCCGATCGACAACGACGCATTCTTCCTCACCCCTCCCGGCATCGAGGACCTCGCACCCGGTTCGGTGATCCGGCAGCGCACGAACCGCGGTCTGGTACCCCGGCCGCGAACCGCCCTGCATCAGTTCATGGTTCGATCGACCGACGCGCGGGGTCTTCCCGCCGGCGTCACCGCCTCGCTGCTGATCCCGAAACGGCCGTGGACCGGACGCGGACCGCGGCCCGTCGTCGCCCACAACGTGGCCATCGATTCACTCGGAGCCAAGAGCACGCCGTCGTACCGGCTCGTGCACGGTGTCGGTGCCGACCTCCCGCCGGTGATGCCGCTCTGGCTCGCCCGCGGATACGCCGTCCTCGTCGCCGATCACCAAGGCCCGCGGATGTCGTACTCCGAAGGCACGATGGCCGGGCATGCCGTCCTGGACTCGCTACGCGGAATGACGGTCGTCGTCCCGGAGCTCGCCGACAGCCCAGTGGTGGCCTACGGCTACAGCGGCGGCGCGATCGCCACCACGTGGACGGCGCAGCTGCAGCCGAGGTACGCGCCGGACGTGAGGTTGGCGGGTGCCATCGCCGGTGGAACGCCCACCGACTTCTCGATGCTGCTGGACACCATGAACGGCACCATCGCGGCCGGTCTGCTGGGTGCGGCGACCATGGGCCTCGCGCGTGAGCACCCCGAGATGGTGGAATTGTTCGGCCCGAAGGCGCTGCTGTTGGCGTCCTGGGTGAAGGACATGTCCGTCCTCCCCCTGGCCTTGGGCGGGTTGGCACGCATGCGAATCGAGGACTTGGCGTCCGAGCCCGACCCGTTCGACTCCGACATCGCGCGGCGGGTGATCGCCGCGAACCGTCCGGGTGCGGACGCGCCCTCGGCACCGGTCGCGTTCTTCCACGGTTCCGCGAGCAAGATGATCGGCGATCGCTTCATCCCCGAAGCCGGCGTGACTGCCCTGATCGAGCAGTGGCGCAGCAAGGGTGCCGACGTGCACTACGAGCCCGTGGCTGGCGACCACTTCATCGGTGCCATGACTGGACTTCCGTTCGTGTTGCGATGGACTGCGAAGCAATTCGCGATCAACGGTTCGGGTTAGCTCCCCGCCCGCCGAGTTCGGCGTGATAGGACTGCATCGCGTCGATCATGGCGATGAATACTCTATGCGCCGCGGCGAGGTCGCCGTCCGGGAGTTGGTTAAGGGCAGCGGGGCGAAGTTCAGGAGGAAGCCGAATCAAGCCCCGCGCTTACGTTCGGGAAGCGTCGTGGAGTTGTACCAAATCGGAACCCGATGGGCCGAGCCAGAGCCTAGTCCTTGCCCAGTTGGGCACGAATTAGGCGCAGGCCGCGTGCTCGTCGGGTCGCCGGTCTGCTCGTGCGAGGTGCACCATCACCGGACTCATGCGCGTCGACGCTGCGACGCGGTGGTCTACACGCCACCGATGATTGCCGACTGCACCGACAGCAGCTCAGACGTCCGGGCTCGGTAGGGTAGTCGCCGATGCATCCCGGTAAGCACGTTCCGACGAGTGGCGGATTTCGGCGTCCCAGTCGGCACATCGTCGCTGCATAAGACCCAGAGAAGGCCGACCGACGACCTCATTCAGGATTGACACTTTCCCTGTATGCTTACCGCTAAGCACAAGACAGAAGCAGGGGAAAGAAATGGCCACGAACGAAGAAATGGCAGACAAGGGCAGCAAGGGCGGACGTGCCCGGGCTACCAAGCTGACGTCGACCGAGCGCAGCAAAATTGCACGCGATGCTGCTCAGGCAAGATGGAATGCCGATACACCACTGGCTCCACACGTCGGCGAGTTGGTGATCGGCGAAACCAAGTTGCTGTGCGCTGTCCTCGAAAACGGGACGCGCCTGATCAGTCAATCGACACTGCTGGAAGCTCTCGGCCGGAGCCGAAGCGCCAAGTCCGACCAAGGTGTGACTGTCCTGCTGGCCGCAAACCTTAGGCCATTCATTTCGCCAGATCTAAACGCCCAGATGCAGAATCCAGTTGCGTACCGTACCCGACCGACCGGCGGCCGAGCATTTGGCAGCAGGGCCCTCGGCTATCCGGCTGAACTTTTGCCTCAGATTTGCGACGTGTATCTCGACGCCCGAAACGAGGGCATTCTGCAAAAAAATCAGGAGCCCGCGGCTCTGGCCGCAGAGATCCTGATGCGAGGCCTCGCCCGAGTCGGCATCGTCGCACTCGTAGACGAAGCAACCGGCTACCAGGAGACCCGCGCCAAAAACGAACTCGCGCAGATCCTTCGGGCCTATGTCGCGGAAGAGCTACGGCCGTGGATGAAACGTTTTCCCGACGAATTCTTCAAGCAGATCTACCGAATGCAGGGATGGGAGTTCAAAGAAGGGAACTCTAAACGCCCCGGCTATGTCGGCATGCTGATCAACAAGTACATCTATGAGCAGTTGCCTGAAGGTGTGCTCGAAGAGATCCAGCGGATGAACCCCTCCAACGACAAGGGCAACCGCTCCCACAAGCACCACCAGTACCTCACGGAGGGGACCGGAAACCTCCACCTCGACCGACAGATCTCGACTGTGACCACGCTGATGCGTATCTCCGACGACAAGCATCAGTTCGAGTCGATGTTCGACAGGGCGTTCCCGCCGGCGACGCCGAAGCTGCCCCTCGTGATTGACGTCGACGGCGAGGAGCGTCCATTCTGAAAGGCGCGAAGCTGGTGTATTGACCGGCTTCGCGGGTGTCGATCGAACGGATGACTTCTGTAGCGTCTTGCGGCATGGCATCGAACCCTGAATTCGAAGCGATCATGGCGGAAAACAAGGCGAAACTCGATCCGCAACTTGCCATTAACCGGGTCATCTACGGCAGCCTCAACCCGCAGACGAGAACTATTGGGACCGCGAGAAGGTAGTCCGCGTACAGCGGCATCCGCGCCGCCGAGAACGCGGGGCTGGAGGTCGGAGACCTGGCTTCACGACCGGCCCCGCCAGAACCGACGGCTCCCCTGCCGTGCGATGCACGATCCACATACGCCGAACCAAGGACCGCAAGAACGGGCAGTGGGTATCGAGCACCCCTAAGTCCCGAAAGTCTCGACGTACGGTGCCGCTGCCGACCTGGCTCGCGGAACGGATGCGGGCGTACCTCACGGAACACCACCCGAGAGCCAACGAACCGACCGCACCGCTGTGGCCGTCGCGGAAGAACGGGGGTGGATACCGCGCGCCGCGAACGCTACGCGGTACCGCTGGACTGATCGCAGCCGTTGGCGATGGGAGCGTTCTACGACACGATCTTCCGACCGGCGTTGGTGGCCGTCGGCCTACCGGCGAGCGCCCCAGCAAACGGCGCGACCCCGGCCACTCGCGGGGTCCGACTCCACGACCTCCGCCACACGTTCGCCACGATGCAGTTGATGGCCGGGACCCATTTCATGCAGGTATCAAAGTGGCTGGGACACAGTACATTCACGCTGACCCTCGACACGTACGGCGATTGGATCCCCGAGGAGGACGGCGGCGCGGGCATCACCTTCCCGAGCCAACCACCGTCCCGACGGAACCCAATGCCCAGCCGTCGAACGACGTACCGCTATTCGGCAAGAGGTCGGGCTAGTCTGATTTCTCAGGTATCTGCCGAATACGATCTCCGGCCCGAACCGTCATGTCGCGCGGCTGAGAGCCATCGTCGTCAAGGTCCGCTGGGAACGTCTCATACATTTCTCGACGCGGCCCGAACACCTCAGAGAGTGTGGTCGAACCAAAGCCACCCTGACCGCCGACGAAGTGAGTCTCGTATGTCTTGGCTATTGCGGCTCGCGAATATAATTCTTCAACTTCGACGCGAGTCTTCTCGTACGGAATTTCCTCGATCACTTCGCCGGTCTCTGGATCCAGAATCTCCTCTCCCTCTCTGGATAAGATCTGAAATCGCATTCCCAACTCAACGTCATCGTCTTGTCCGCGGTTGATCACTACACTTCTCGTTGACGTCACTTTCGCCACAGATCCAATAATCAGACCTTGTGAATCAATCTTTTCACTCAAGACGCACCCGCATTCCTACTGTCGTTATAGCTTCTGACCGATTGATGCACCTTGCTCAGCTCGTCGTCAACGGCAACTGGAGCGAACCGACGCCAGTCCGTGATTGAGTCACCAGTGTTGTCGAAGACCAACTTCGCCGTCTCCTGAACCCGATGCAACCGAGAACGCAAATCCGCAGCGGTCCCATCCCTCTCCATCGCTGTCTCCTGGATGCGGCCTAGCCCATCCAGAGACCTAAAGATACGCACAGCCGCCGATCTGGCGATAGTCTCGGTCATATCTTCCCTATGCCGTTCATCTACAGCGCGGCGAGCGGCCTGATGCTGTTGCATGAGAAGCGAAATTATCCAACCTGCAGCGACGGAAAGTAACGTCAGCAGGACCGTAAGCGTGTAGCTTTCTTTCGGAGTCTGTCCATCGCCAGAACTCAAGAGCAATCCTGCTACGAAGGTTCCTACCGCTGCCAACGTAATGACCGTCGCTAAGCGAATCGACCACCGCGGGATACGCTCAGCTTGGGGCTGTTCCCCGTTGTCGTCACTCACAGTGCAATCATACCGACCGACACCGATATTTCTCCGACGCGACTAGGTTGAGCTTCATCGGAGCCGCCAGGTTCGACTGCATTCAAGAACCTTTGACGAGAGTCACCCGTCACAGGGTGACTGGCTGACGCTCCGAGTGCTCCTTACCATTCTCTGTCCAAGTAAATACAACGATCGACTGTTCCGCCATGCCCATTCGCAATCCCATCAACCAGTTTAGGGAAGCAAGCGGTGGCAGATCGACTGGCGAGTCGTCCTGACGATAGACGTGTTCGCGTAGACCATCTCCAAAATCAATAGTGAGCGCCTCCGCGGTTACTGTCTGAGACTTGTTCTCGACGACAACCGATGCACGGGTCGTGAACTTCGGCGCACCCTTCTTGTCGATGCCTGTCTGTTCGCGTCTCTTCTCTATCGTCAGGCGGGGAACGGCATGTTCTCCCTTCCTCACGACAGACGGCGCGCCAAGCCCCATCTCGGTTACGTCATCCTCAAGAGCGTTTCGGACTTTGAAAGCTAAGTCATTTAGGTCGGTGTAGACGCCCAACAAGCCCTTGGATTGCATTTCGGCTCGAAACTTTTCGAGCCGCGCAAACTCTGTCGCGTCAAACTTGCTGCGATCGATCGGTTCGTCCGAGAAGTAGACGTGTACCGGCTTGCCCGCATCGGCAGCCCGCTCGATTTCCTCTGCCGTTCCCGACACTGCAGAGTCGGTCTCCTGCCCGAGGCGGCTGTCAAATAAAGCAATCACCACGTCGGCCTTGTCAACCAACTGCGAGTTGATGACGCTTTGCCCACCGCTCGCGCTGATCTGAGGGACTGAATCCGTCTTCCAGAATCTCGGCAGCAGAATGGTTTGGGCACCAGGAGCACGGCTCGCATTCCAGCCGTGCGAGGCGTCCTTAACGGTAGCCACCTCCTCGGCTGTGTCGCCGGGAGTCGAGATCATTACTTCAAGTACGTGCGCGTCAAATGCCATCCCGGAACCATACCGACCGGCACCGACACAAACCCGGTTTCGGTCGATCAGCCCGCACCTCACGGCCTTTTCACGGCCCTACGAGAGTTGGGAAGCGAACCTAACCTGAAAATTCCGACTCTGACCTGCGAAAACAAGGTGCCCCCAGTCGGACTCGAACCGACACTGTGCGGATTTTAAGTCCGCTGCCTCTGCCAATTGGGCTATAGGGGCCGTACTGCAGTCAGATCTTGATCGACATCGCGATTCCGTCGAGGATGTCGTGCTCACTGACGGTCAAAGAGCTTACGGCACCGCGTCGCTCGAATTCCTCGGCCAACACGCTGCACACAATTGCTCCGCCGCCGATGACGTCGACCCGACCGGGATGCATGGGGCCCAACGCACTTCGCTGTGTATGCGTCATGCCGATCAGTCGCTGGCACACCTCGAAGAGCTGATCGAACGGCACTCGCGAGAGGTGCACTTCGTCGGCGTCGTACTCGGGCAGTTCCTTGGCAATAGCCGCGATGGTGGTCATCGTGCCGGCCACCCCCACCCAGCTCGACGCGTCGCCGATCGACACTTCCTCGAATGCCTCGGCCAACTTCTCGCGGGCGTACTCACGTGCACCGTTGATTTCGTCGGCGGTGGGCGGGTCCGAATGCAGGAATCGTTCGGTCAGGCGCACACAGCCGATGTTCGCCGAGAACGCAGACTTGACGCCCTTGGCGTCGCCCAGTACCAGTTCGGTGGAGCCGCCGCCCAGATCGACGACGACGAAAGGTCCTGCGGCAGCGTCGAGTTCACCGACGGCACCAGCGAAGGACAACCGCGCCTCTTCGTCACCGGTGATCACCTCGGCCTCGGCACCGGGGATGACTTTACCGAGTACCTCGCGCACCATCGAGAAGAAGTCCTCCCGATTGGACGCATCTCGGGTGGCCGAGGTGGCGACCATCCGCACCGCGGTGGCCCCGGTCTTGCGAATGATCTCCGCGTACTCCACCAATGCCACCCGGGTGCGCTCGATCGCCTCGGGCACGAATGCTCCGGTTGCGTCGACGCCTTGCCCGAGCCGCACCACTCGCATCTCGCGCGAGACGTCGGCGAGCGACTTACCGTTGTTGTCGGCGACGAGCAGGCGGATCGAGTTGGTGCCGCAATCTATTGCTGCAACCCTGGTCATTGTTTCTCCGCACGTAGTTCTTCGATGGTCGGCCAATCGGCCGGAATTGCCTTGCCGCGCAACGAGTTCTCGGCTGCCAACGCAACCGACTCGTCACCCAGCGGGTTGACTCCCGGCCCCTTGGCCAACGAATGCGCGATGAGCACGTGCAGGCACTTGACGCGATCGGGCATACCGCCGCCGGTGAAATCCGTTCCGAGAGATTCGATCTCGTCACGCTCGGCCAGATACGACTGATGGGCGCGCAGGTATGCCGCAGCCAATTCGGGATCCGTACCGAGACGCTCGGTCATCTCCCGCATCACCCCGGCCGATTCCTGGCGACTGGCCTCGGCCGTCAGCCGCGGATCCGTCAGATAGAACAGGGTGGGAAAAGGCGTGCCGTCGGGCAGCTTCGGGGCGGTTTTCACCACACCCGGCCTGCCGTCCGGAGATCGGTACGCGATCTCGAGTACGCCACGCGGTTCACGTCCGAGCTGCGATGCGACCGCATCGAGATCTTCCTGCGAGACTGCCGAGGAATTCACCCGACCGGTCCTCCTTCTGGTTCTGGCACCGGCGGCGGGGCCGGTGCGGGTTCTGGCTGTACGAGAGGCATCGGTGCGGACGTCGGCTCGGGGGGCTCATCCGAGCCCTGCGGCTGGACCGCGGTGTTCCACAATTCGGTGAACCACGGTCCCGTCGGAGTGTCGTCCACCGCGAGGTCCTCGGAGCTCGGCGAGTAGTCGCCGGGCAACTGCACCTGATACGGCGTCTCCCCCGGCATGACGAAACGCAGTCGTTCGCGAGCGTCGGCCGCAATGCGGGACGGCTCGTCGAGTTGAGACTTCTGAACCTGCAGGCGGCTTACGTCGTCTTCCAGCGCCTGCCGTTCGGCCAGCACGGACTCGAGCTCGCTGCGTTGCGAGAAGTAGGTGCGCAGCGGCACCGCCAGCGTCAACGCCAGCGCACACACCACGACACCGAGGACGACGGCTCGACCGGTGGACAGTCCGAAGAACGTCCGCTCGGGCATCTTGGGTCGACGAACTCCGACGCGCCGGGGCGCAGCCTTGCCGCCGACCACCGCGTCGCGCACCTGGTCCGAGGGTTCCGGTGGGGTGGCCTGCCGGCCGGAGGCGTTCTCGTCGCGAGAGACGCCCCCGGCCTTGGACCGACTCGAAGAGGAGGAACGGCCACGGGGTCGGGGATCACGTCCACCTGGACTGGTCCCGGACCTGCCGCGCCGTGCCATCATCACTCTCCACTTCGTGTCATACGAGCCTGTTCGCTATCCCTCGTAATTGAACCGGGGGAAAGACAACTCGCCGGCGTAACGCGCCGCGTCGCCGAGAGCTTCTTCGATACGCAGCAACTGGTTGTACTTGGCCACGCGCTCGCTTCGAGCCGGAGCACCGGTCTTGATCTGGCCGCTGCCGACGGCAACTGCCAGGTCAGCGATGGTGGTGTCCTCGGTCTCGCCGGACCGGTGGCTCATCATCGTCTTGTAGCCGTTGCGGTGCGCCAGATCCACGGCGTCGAGGGTCTCGGTGAGCGTGCCGATCTGGTTGACCTTGACCAGCAGCGCGTTGGCCGCACCCTTGACGATGCCGTCTTCGAGACGCTCGGGGTTGGTGACGAACAGGTCGTCGCCGACGATCTGCACCTTGTCGCCGATGGCCTCGGTGAGCGCAACCCAGCCGTCCCAGTCGTTCTCGTCGAGCGGATCCTCGATGGAGACCAGCGGGTAGGCGTCGACGAGCTCGCCGTAGAACGCCGACATCTGCTCGGCGGACTTGGTCTCACGCTCGAAGGCGTAGCCGGTGCCCGCGGTGTAGAACTCGGTGGCCGCCACGTCGAGAGCGAGCGCCACGTCCTGCCCCGGCTTGAGGCCGGTCTTGCCGATGGCCTCGAGGATGAGATCGAGGGCAGCCTTGGTGCCGGCGAGGTCGGGAGCGAAGCCGCCCTCGTCGCCGAGGCCGGTGCCCAGGCCCTTGGCCTTGAGCACGGACTTGAGTGCGTGGTAGACCTCCGCACCCCAGCGCAGCGATTCCTTGAACGTGGGTGCGCCGATGGGGGCGATCATGAATTCCTGCACGTCGACGCCACTGTCGGCGTGCGCGCCACCGTTGATGATGTTCATCATCGGAACGGGGAGGATGTGTGCGTTGGGGCCACCGAGGTAACGGAAGAGTTCGAGTCCAGTGGACTCGGCAGCGGACTTGGCGACGGCAAGCGAGACACCGAGCAGGGCGTTCGCGCCGAGGCGAGACTTGTCCGGAGTGCCGTCCAGATCCAGCAGGGCCTGGTCGACGGTGCGCTGCTCGATGGCGTCCAGACCGATGACGGCAGGCGCGATCTCGTCCAGCACAGCATTGACGGCCTTCTCGACACCCTTGCCGCCGTAGCGGTCTCCGCCGTCACGAAGCTCGACGGCCTCGTGCTCACCGGTGGATGCACCGGAGGGAACGGCGGCGCGACTCAGCGTCCCGTCGTCCAATGCGACCTCGACCTCGATCGTGGGGTTGCCACGAGAATCGAGGATTTCGCGCGCTCCGACCTGCTCAATGATGGCCACGAATGCTTCTCCTATAAACGGGTACCGACGGACTGTGCCGGGTGCAAGACTAGCCGCTCCCCTGTCCTGCCCGCGATGCATGGAGGTCCTACGGCCTGGTGCCCACCGAGTACGCGGCCGCACGATCGCGCACATCCCGCAGATACTGACCCGACAAGTTGTAGGCCATCAACGCCGTCTCCCAGCCCTGCGCGGTCCGCAGATCACCGCCGCGCGCGCACAGGTATCGCGCCGCGGTGAGCGCCGCGTCGTCGATGTTGTCGGGATCGGCGACGCCATCGCCGTTGGCGTCGACGCCCCATTTCTTCCACGTCTCGGGAATGAACTGCATGGGGCCCATCGCCCGATCGAACTCGGTGTCCCCGTCCATGACACCGCCGTCGGTGTCGGGAATCTCGGCGACGCCCGGTCCGCCGTCGAGTGGGATGCCGCGGATCGGCGGCGCAACGAGACCGTCGGGTGCCACCGACGAACCCTGGTAGGTGCCGTGGCGACTCTCGATGTATCCGATGCCGGCGAGGGTTGTCCATGCGATTCCGCAGTCGGCATCCGTCTCGGTCATGATCGCCGCAGCGTGCCCGTACGACGCAAGGGCGGTCACCGATATGCCCAGCGCGTCGGTCTGCGGTTCGGCCCAGGCGAGCAACAGGTCGGCTGTCCGTCCGGGCGCGTTGAAGTCGATGGCCGGCACTTCGGTGCCGGGCCCGGGCGGGATGCCCTCGGGAATCTCGCGCTTCGGTTCGCCGGTACCGCACGCCGTCAACGCGAGGAGGACCGACGCTGTGGCGAGCACGCAGATACGGGAGATCACCACTCCATCCTGCACACGCAAGGTAATAGAAAGCTAAAGACCGAGATAACCCCTGGTCAACGCGTATTCGGGCCGGGTTGCAGGGTGTATGTTTTGGTCAGCCTTCACACATGAGGGTCGCCTACCCTTTGCGAGGGCAGGCGTACCAATGTTCGACGCCCCACAGGAGCACCACCCGTGTCCACAGTCGTTCTCGCCGCCGGTTCTGCGCCGTCGATCGCCACCCAGATGTTCGGCAGTGGCCTGATCGGCCTGCGCGAAGGGCTCGAGACCGGCATCGTCGTGATGATCCTCGTCGCGTTCCTCGTCAAAGCCGATCGACGCGACGCGCTCAAGTGGGTCTGGCTCGGAGTCGGCATTGCCGTCGCCATGGTCGCCGCCATCTTCTTCGTGATCCACTACGGCACGTCCACCGTCACCGGACTGACCGCCGAAATCATCGCCGGAGCAGCATCGCTCGTGGCCGTCGTCATCGTGACCGCCATGGTGCTCTGGATGCGCACCGCCGCGAAGAACATCTCCGGCGAACTGCGGGCGAACATGGAGAGGGCGCTGACCGTCGGGCCGGCCGCAGTACTGGCTTTGGCGTTCTTCGCCGTCGGCCGCGAAGGCGTCGAAACCGCATTGCTCATGGTCGGCTACGCAGAGAACACCAACGGCAGCCTGTGGCCACTGCTCGGACTCCTGCTCGGCATCGTCGTTGCCGCCGTGCTGACGGTGTTCCTGTACTTCGGTGCCGTCCGCATCAACTTCGCCGTGTTCTTCAAGTACACCGGCATATTCCTCATCGTGGTCGCCGCCGGAATCCTCGCCTACGGCATCCGCGCACTGCAGATCGGCGGCATCCTGCCTGGCGGCAGCGCAGTCGCCTTCGACATCACCGCACACTTCGACGCCTCGAGCTGGTACGGCACCGTGCTCGCCGGCATCTTCAACTTCCGGCCCGAACCCACTGTGTTCCAAGCGATCGCGTGGGTGCTCTACATCGTGATCGTCCTCTACCTCTTCCTCCGCCCGGTCCGCGTTCCCGCGACTCCCGAGCCTGCTCTGCAATCCACCTGAAAGGCACCACCACAATGCGTCGAACCACCTACGCTCTGGCCGCCGTCGCGGTTCTGCCGATGGCTCTGGCCGGATGCACCGAGAAGTCCTCCACCGAGGCCGCGTCGGGCGATATCACCGTCACCGCAACCGACTCCTCCTGCGACGTCAGTGCGTCCGAGGGCACCACCGGCAACTCGACATTCCAGATCACCAACAACGGCAGCAAGGTCACCGAGTTCTACGTCTACGGCGAAGGCGACCGCGTCATGGGTGAGGTGGAGAACATCGGACCCGGCCTGACGCGTCAGCTCATCGTCGCCCTGCCCGATCCCGGCACGTACCAAACCGCCTGCAAGGCAGGCATGGTGGGCGACGGCATCCGCGCCGATTACGTCGTCACCGGAGACTCGGTGCGCACCGCCGACGAGGACGGACTCCTCGCCGAGGCCGCATCCGGCTACAAGCGCTACGTCGTCAGCCAGATCGACGCACTGCAGGACACCACGTCCTCGTTCGTCGCCGCCGTCAAGAGCGGAGACGTCGACGCGGCCAAGGCTCAATTCCCCATTGCGCGTAGCTATTACGAGCGCATCGAGCCCGTCGCCGAGAGCTTCCCCGACGACCTCGACCCACGCATCGACCTGCGTGAGCCCGACGTGGAGCCCGGAGCCGAATGGACCGGCTTCCACCGCATCGAGAAGGACCTGTGGACGCAGGGTCTGCAGCCCGACACGAACGCGATGGCCGATCAGCTCGAGGCCGACATCACCGAGCTCGCAGACAAGATCAAGGCCGACGACTTCACCATCGACCCGATCCAGGTGGCCGGCGGCGCACAGGGATTGCTCGACGAGGTCGCCAAGACCAAGATCAGCGGCGAAGAGGACTTCTTCTCGCACACCGACCTGTGGGACTTCCAGGCCAACGTCGACGGCTCGCAGGCCGCTATCGCCGCCGTCCGTCCGATCCTCGACGAGCGCAACGCCGAACTGGGCACTGCCATCGACGCGCGCTTCGCCGAACTCGATGCCGAACTCGCCAAGTACCGCAGCGGCGACGGCTTCGTCTTCTACGACACCGTGACCGAACCGCAGCGCCAGGAACTGTCCAACAAGATCGACGCATTGTCCGCCGAAGTGAGCCAGGTGCAGGGTGTCGTTGCCGGACAATAAGACCGGGCAGTTCTCCCGGCGGCGACTCTTCGGTGCCGTCGGGACCGGTGCTGCGCTCGTCGGAGTCGGGGCCATCGCGGGACACGCGACGGCCTCGGGAGCCGAGGTGCCGTCGGATGTGGTCGACTTTCGCGGAGACCACCAGGCCGGAATCGTAACCCCGGCGCAAGATCGCATGCACTTCGTCGCCTTCGACATCACCACCGATTCTCGTGACGAATTCGTTGCGCTGCTGAAGAAGTGGACGCTGATGGCCGAACGCCTCACCAAGGGTGAGGAGACGTTCGACGGCGGCGCGGTCGACGGTGGCGAGTACAACGTGCCGTCCGATACCGGCGAAGCGCTCGGTCTGACGGCGTCGTCGCTGACGTTGACCATCGGGTTCGGTCCGAGCATGTTCGATCGCTTCGACCTGGCATCGAAAAGGCCTGCGTCTCTTGCCGATCTGCAGCATTTTCCGGCCGACAACCTCGACCCGGCACGCTCGGGCGGAGACCTGTGCATCCAGGCCTGCGCCGACGACCCCCAGGTTGCTGTCCACGCCATCCGCAACCTCGCCCGCGTCGGCTTCGGCACCGTGTCGGTCAAATGGTCGCAACTCGGCTTCGGTCGCACCTCGTCCACCTCGACCACGCAG
Organism: Rhodococcus sp. NPDC076796; assembly: GCF_040702765.1. Classification (NCBI taxonomy): domain Bacteria; kingdom Bacillati; phylum Actinomycetota; class Actinomycetes; order Mycobacteriales; family Nocardiaceae; genus Rhodococcus; species Rhodococcus sp. NPDC076796. The sequence goes on from NZ_JBFBMS010000001.1 coordinate 263,422, forward strand.
GCGACTCCGCGAAACCTGTTCGGGTTCAAGGACGGAACGGCCAACCTCAAAGCCGAGGACCCGACACTGCTGAACGACAACGTGTGGGTCTCCGCCGACGACGATCAGGAATGGATGGCCGGCGGCTCCTACCTCGTGGCGCGTCGAATCCGCATGCTCATCGAATCCTGGGACCGCACCACTTTGAAGGAACAAGAGCGAGTGATCGGGCGCAGCAAGGGAACCGGTGCGCCGCTGGGCCAGAAGGACGAATTCGACGCACTCGACTTCGAGTCCCAGGGCCCCGAGGGCACCTTCATCGACAAAGCCGCCCACGTGCGTCTGGCGTCGAAAGAGAACCTCGGCGGCGTCCAACTCCTGCGTCGTGGATACAACTTCACCGACGGATCCGACGGCTTCGGCCACCTCGACGCCGGACTGTTCTTCATCGCCTACTGCCGCGATCCACTGACCCAATTCGTCCCGATGCAACTGGCACTCTCCCGCAAGGACGCATTGAACGAATACATCCAACACGTGGGATCCGCGGTATTCGCCTGCCCACCCGGCGTCGAAGAATCGGAATACTGGGGTTCGACGCTGTTCGAGTAGACCTCCCCCGTCCGCGTCAATGGTTCACTGCATACGTCTGACCGCTGCAAGGGTTCATTCACGCAGGAACCCGGTCCGCGTGGATGGCGCACTGCATACGTCTGACCGCTGCAAGGGTCTATTGACGCGGTCGGGCGGTGAGTTCGTACGTTTGGTTCGGTCCATACGTCGTACGTCTTCGTCATCGACTTCGGGAGCACACATGGGACAGCTGGTTCGGGTACAGAATTTCACCATCTCGCGCGATGGCATCGCTGCGGGGCCAGACCAAAGTTTCGAGAGTCCGTTCGGTCTCGACCATGCAAGTCTGATGGAGTGGTGTGCGGCCACCGCAAGCTGGCCGAACCGCACCGATCCCGGCGGCAGCCGTGGTCTGGACGACTACTTCGCCCGCGACTTCAGCAACAACATCGGTGCCGAGATCATGGGCCGAAACAAGTTCGGACCTCAACGCGGACCGTGGGCCGACCACGAATGGCAGGGCTGGTGGGGTGACGAGCCGCCGTTCCACACCCCCGTCTTCGTCCTCACCCACCACGAACGACCATCGATCACGCTCTCCGACACCACGTTTCACTTCGTCGACGGCGAGCCCGCCGAGGTACTGAAGCAGGCAAAGGAGGCGGCCGACGGTAAGGACGTGCGACTCGGCGGTGGCGTCACCAGCATTCGGGAGTTTCTCGACGCCGATCTCGTCGACACCATGCACATCGCCGTCGCGCCCATCGAATTCGGCTCGGGCCTAGAGCTGTGGGACTCCCCCGACGAGCTGAACGACAGATTCGCGCACGAGGTAGTCCCCAGCAGCAGCGGCGTCACTCATCACCTGTTCTGGCGCAGGTAGCCGGTCCGGATCAATGCGGCTTTGTTGCATTCTGAGCGACTGAAACTCACATTGATCCCAACCGAGGGACGAGGGACAACTTTGGCGACGAGCGATGGGCCGCAGTTTCTCCCACCTTCGGTGGACAATTCGGCACGCGAATCACGCACTGAAAGCGCGCGTTCGCTGTCATGACCGATAGCCTGGCCGACCGGACACCACGCGCACATGAGTAGCGCTACTCGAGGGAACTGAGCAATCCCCCGCCGCGTGGATGGCGCACTGCATACGTCTGAGCGGTGCAGTGGTCCATTGACGCGTTCGCGGGGGTGTGTCAGCCCCGCAGACCCCAGTGCTCGATCCAGTCGAGGGCAGACATCTCCCCCGGTGCGATGCCCGCATTGCGGGCGGACGCCTCGGCGTTGCGGATCAGGGACGCGAAATCCAGTACCCGACGCCTCAGCAGGTCCTCGGCACTGTCTCCGCCGTGCGAGTGATCGACCCCGAGGTGTATGACGCGAAGGCCGTCAGGAATCAGCTCGTCGGGCAGACCTGCCTTGGTGGCCCGTCCGATCACTTTCTGCGCCAGTGCGAGTGACGGCTGCGACAGGGCAATTCCGTCGACGCAGGATCCGCGTGCCTTCTCCGATGCCTTCTTCTCTTCCCAGGCTCGCTCTTGTTCCGCGATGTCGATGGGACCGTTGCCCGTTCGACCGAGGTGCGGGCTGCGGTGGGTGAGTTTGGCGACGAGTCCCGCGGCGACGTCGTCGACATCGAATGCGTTCTCGGCGGCATCCTGCGCAATTCTGGAGTGAAAAAGTACCTGCAGCAACAGATCTCCGAGTTCCTCGCGAAGATCGTTCAGGTTACCTGCGGCGATGGCGTCGAGCAGCTCGTACGTTTCTTCCAGCAGGTACCCGCGCAACGACTCGTGGGTCTGCTGTGCTTCCCATCCGCCGAGGGTGCGCAGCCGATCCATCAACCGGACGGCCGCGATGAGGTCGTCACCGGGAAGCTTCTCGGCAGTGATGACTCGTTCGCCGCGCGCGAGCCGGTCCTGAACCTCGGGGTTGGCGGGATCGGTGCTCACCAGCACTGCGTCGACGGCGTCGGGCGCAGCGGTTCCCGAGAACAGCCACCGCACTCGCACCGGAACTTCTTCGGTGAATTGCACTGCACCGCCGAGAAATTCGACAGCATCCACCGGCACTTGTGTGGGTCGAACAGGGTCGAGCAGAACTACCGTCACCGCTACACCCCCACTGTTTGCTCCAGCAACACCGACCGAGATGGCTTCCCGTCCAAGGATAGGATGAGATCGGCGATGAACTGGACCAATTCGACGTCGCGTACGCGCGCCGCCCCCACGCCGCCACCTTCGACGCGCGGCAGCGGCAACTGCACCACCCCGGTCGTGGCCCGGTAGGCAGCACTCGGATAGAGCCGCTTGAGGCGGATCTGCTTGGAATCGGGTAGATCCATGGGAGCCAGCTTCACCTGTGTTCCGGCGACGTTGACGTCGGTCAGGCCGTATTCCTTGGCGATCAGGCGCAGCTTGGCGATCGAGACCAGGCGGCCGACCTCCTCGGGCAGCGGGCCGTACCGGTCGACGAGTTCTTCGATGACGGCGTCGATTCCCTCGGAATCGGCTGCAGCAGCGAGCTTTCGATAGCCCTCGAGACGCAACCGATCACTGGTGACGTAATCGGGTGGGATGTTGGCGTCGACGGGGAGGTCGATGCGGACTTCCTTGGGTGCCTCGTCGGTGGTGATCGGCTTTCCGTCGGCGGCCGCGCGGTACGCCTCGACCGCTTCACCGACGAGCCGCACGTACAGGTCGAATCCGACGCCTGCGACGTGGCCGGACTGCTCTGCACCCAGAACGTTTCCGGCACCACGGATTTCGAGGTCCTTCATCGCCACGGCCATACCGGCACCGAGGTCGGAGTTCTGCGAGATGGTCGCCAGCCGGTCGTAGGCGGTCTCGGTGAGCGGCTTCTCCGGCGGGTACAGGAAGTACGCGTAACCACGCTCGCGGCTGCGACCCACTCGGCCACGGAGCTGGTGCAACTGCGACAGGCCGAGCGAATCGGACCGCTCCACGATGAGCGTGTTGGCGTTGGAGATGTCGAGGCCGGTCTCGATGATGGTGGTACACACCAGCACATCGGTCTCACGTTGCCAGAACCCTTGAACGGTGCGTTCGAGTGTTTCCTCGTTCATCTGACCGTGCGCCGTCGCCACCCGAGCCTCGGGGACCAGATCGCGAATCTTCTTGGCGGCCTTGTCGATCGAGCTGACCCGGTTGTGCACGAAGAACACCTGGCCGTCGCGCAGCAACTCACGCCTGATGGCTGCGGCGACCTGCTTGTCGTTGTACGCACCCACGTAGGTGAGCACCGGGTGCCGCTCCTCGGGCGGAGTGAGGATGGTCGACATCTCACGGATTCCGGCGAGGCTCATCTCGAGCGTTCGCGGAATCGGAGTCGCAGACATCGTCAGGACGTCGACGTGAGTTCGGAGCGACTTGATGTGCTCCTTGTGCTCGACGCCGAAGCGCTGCTCCTCGTCGACGATGACCAACCCGAGGTCCTTCCAGGCGACGCCGGTCTGCAGCAAGCGGTGCGTACCGACGACGATGTCGACCGTTCCGTCGGCCAGCCCGGCCATGACCTCCTTGGATTCGGAGCCGTGAGTGAAGCGGGAGAGCCCCCTGACCGTCACCGGGAACGACGCCATCCGCGCGGTGAAGGTCTGCAGATGCTGTTGCGCCAGAAGCGTTGTCGGAACCAGCACGGCGACCTGCTTGCCGTCCTGGACCGCCTTGAACGCGGCGCGAACCGCGATCTCGGTCTTGCCGTAGCCGACGTCACCGAGAATGACGCGGTCCATCGGAACCGCCTTCTCCATGTCGGCCTTGACGTCGGTGATGGCCGTCATCTGGTCGACTGTCTCGGTGAAGCCGAACGCATCTTCCATTTCGAGCTGCCACGGGGTGTCGGGTCCGAAAGCGTGCCCGGGAGCGGCCTGACGAGCGGCGTACAGCTGCACGAGTTCGCCGGCGATCTCGCGAACTGCCTTGCGCGCCTTGCGTTTGGTGTTGGCCCAGTCGGATCCGCCGAGCTTGCTCAGAGACGGAAGCTCACCACCGACGTAGCGCGAGAGCTGATCGAGCGAGTCCATCGGGACGAACAGTCGGTCTCCGGGATGGCCACGCTTGCTGGGGGCGTACTCGACGACGAGGTATTCGCGTCGGGCACCGCCGATGGTGCGTTCGACCATCTCGACGAATCGACCGATGCCGTGCTGATCGTGCACGACGCTGTCGCCGGCGACGAGGGCGAGTGGGTCGACCTGATTGCGACGCTTCGCCGGGAGCTTGCGTCCCTCGCCCGCTGCGGCGACGCGGTTGCCGGTCAGATCGCTCTCGGTGACGACCACGAGTTTCGCGTCGGGAAACACCAGGCCGTCGTGCAACGATCCGCAGAGGACGTTCACGACGTCGGCGACCGGGACTGCACCGGAATCGAGATGTGCGGCAGGCACTTCGGCCTCGGCAAGACGTTCGATGATGCGAGTGGCGGTACCGGCACCGGCGACGGAGATGACCGCACGACCACCGGTGGCGATATGCGCTCGCAAGGTCGCGAACAGGGCCGTCAGTGCTTCCTCGGACCCCCTGACCTCCGGGACCGCATCGACGGCGAGTTCGACTTCTTCGCCGTTGCCGGAGGCGAGCGGACTGATGGTCCACCACGGACGGCCGTGCACCTGGGCCGATTCGCGAACCTGTCGAAGCGACCTGTACGCCGAAGCACCGAGATCGAGAGAAGCACCTTCGAGGCTGGACGTATCGAGGGTGGAGGTATCGAGCGGCGCAGCTCCACCGATCGATGCCGCCGTCCAGGACGCTTCGAGGAACTCCTGGCCCGTACGCACCAGATCTGTTGCGCGCGTGCGGATTCGCTCGGGGTCACAGAGCAACACGTGTGTTCCTGCGGGGAGGGTATCGGCGAGCAACTGCAACTCACCCGGCTGCAGCAAGGGCAGCAGCGCCTCCATGCCCTCCACCGGGACGCCGGCGGACAGCTTGTCGAGCATCTCGACCAACGCGGTGTCGCCGGCATTGTCGGCTGCAAGAACCGCGGCGCGGTCGCGGACGTCCTGGGTGAGAAGCAGTTCGCGGCACGGTGGAGCGATGACGAGATCGACCTCGTGATCGGGCAGCGAACGCTGATCGGAGACCGCGAACGCGCGGAGTTCGGTGATCTCGTCGCCCCAGAATTCCACGCGGACCGGGTGATCTGCCGTCGGCGAGAAGAGGTCGAGGATGCCGCCGCGGACGGCGAACTCGCCACGCTTGCCGACCATGTCCACGCGCAGGTAGCCGAACTCGACGAGTCGGTGGATCAAGCCGTCGAAGTCGATGTCCAGACCGACCTTCAAGGTCACGGGTTCGATCTCGCCGAGACCGGGCGCCATGGGCTGCACCAACGAGCGGACGGTGGTGACGATGACGCGCAGAGGATCGCCGTAATCGGTGTCGCCGGGGCGAGCGAGCCGGCGGAGTACGTCCAGTCGCTTGCCGACGGTGTCGGCGCTCGGCGAGAGTCGCTCGTGCGGCAGCGTCTCCCACGACGGGAACATCACGACGCCGCCGCCGAGGATCTGGCGGAGCTCGTCGGTGAGATCGTCCGCTTCACGCCCGGTGGCGGTGACGATCAACAGCTGGGTGTGCTGTGCGATCGCGGCCGCGACGAACGGGCGAACCGAGTGCGGTCCGATGAGCGTGTGCTCGGCGGTTCCGATCGCGTCGGCGACGGCCACCATGGACGAATCGGTCAGCGCGACGCTGGCCAGACCCGAGAGTTGCAGCGCTGCGTCGGGAACGATCGGGGCCGGCCCGGATGGAGAAATGGCTGGCAGAGAATCGGAAGACAACAGCAATGCTCCTACAAGCGATTCGAGGCGACGGCTGCATACGCACAGTCATGGGCGAGTCTATGGGAGCACACCGACAGCCCGGCAGGCGGGAGACGACGACGGGCTACGTCAGAGCTGCATCGAGCATCGCTGCGAGAGCCTCGGCTGCAGCAGCCGAGTCGTACTCCGGGTCGTGCAGGCGTTCGGTGACGATCGCATCGATCCCACCGCCGACGATGATGGCCAGGGTGCGTGAATCGACGCCGGCCGTCCCGCGAGTCCGGACGGATGCGTCGATGATGTCGGCCAGCGGACGCCATCGATCCTCCGGGCTGTGCCCCAGAGCCGAGTTGCCGAGCGCCTCGACCAACATGCGGGTGTGTGTCGGGTGATCACGGAGGTGGCCGACCATCGCACGCACGTACGCCCGGGGACCTTCCCGAGCGTCGACGGCCTCGACCGCGGCTGCCACGTCCTCCACCAGCGCCGCGAGAACGAACCGATACGCGGCGTCGATCACTGCATCCTTGGTTCGGAAGTGATACAGCACAGCAGCTTTGGTGATCCCAGCACTGTCCGCGATGCGTGCGAGCGAAACCTTCGCGTACCCGTGCTGGGCGACCGAGTCGATCGTGACCTCGATCAACTGAGCGCGTCGCGCGCGCTCGACGAAACTCGGTTCTCTCGTTGCCACGATCGCCAGCCTACCGTACGGTTGAATTACTTACCGATCGGTTAGGAGATTCGAGATGGACGTTCCCGCACCGAACAATCGGCGTCGATACCTGAAAATCGCCGCTGGGGCGATGACCGTCGGCGCGCTCGCCCTCGCGTTCGCGCTCCGGACTCCTTCACCGGTCGGCCATTGGAACAGCGCGGCGAGCGAGGACCGCTTTCTCGCCGCCTACGACCGCGCGTTCGAGGATCTGCCCGATCCGGCGGAGACGCTCGACATCAGAACCGACTACGGCGTCGTCCGCGTCTATCGATTCGAGGGCACCGGAACCTCCGCGCACCCTCTGCTCTTGCTGCCGGGCCGTTCCTCGGCCACGCCGGTGTGGGCGGCCAACCTGCCCGGCTTGCTGACGATCGGCGACGTCTACACGGTCGACCTGCTCGGCGAGCCGGGACGCAGCATCCAGGAGCGGCCGATCACCAGCGACGAGGACCAGGCCGTGTGGCTCGATCAGACACTCGACGCTCTGCCGACCGACAAGGTGCATCTCGTCGGACTGTCGATCGGTGGGTGGACCGCAGCGAACCTGGCGCTGCACGACAGCACGCACCTCGCCACGCTCACGCTGATCGACCCGGCCCAGACCTTCGCCGACATTCCCTGGGGCACCGCGATTCGGGCCCTCCCTGCCGCCGTGCCGTGGCTTCCGAAATCCTGGCGAGACAGCTTCAACTCCTACACGGCAGGCGGCGCGGAGGTCGAGGACGTTCCCGTCGCGAACATGATCGAAGCCGGGATGCAGGGCTATTCGCTGAAGCTGCCACAGCCCACGCGCATCACCGACGAGCGACTCGCCACGCTCGACGTGCCCGTCCTGGCGATCATCGCGGGCAGGTCGGTGATGCACGACGCTCAGGAAGCCGTCGCCACGGCAGAGAAGACACTGCCCGACGGGACCGTCCGGCTCTATCCGGACGCCTCACATGCCGTCAACGGTGAGTACCCGGAACGACTGCGCGAGGACATCGCAAGCTTCGTGATGCAGTACCCGTAGTTACGGGCCGAAGCGGATGACTCGACGCGCCGCGAACTCGCGGAAGTAGTCGAGCTTGTTGGCGGGAACCAGAGCCGGGAGAAGGTAGTACCAGAGGCGCTCCATGCGCGACGGCAGTTCCTCGGTGGTGGAGGTGGCGACCGCAACCATGTGCACGCCCGTGAGAATCTCGAGCACGAGAGATCCGATGGTGCGCGAATCGGAGTTGGGGTCGATGTCGCCCTGTGCGATGGCCTTGGCGGCGAGCTTGTCGAACGACTCGCTCCACCCGGCCATGACATTGCCCTCGGTGCCGCGGTAATCGCCGATCTGATGGCTCAGCCGAAGCATGGCCGAGACCATGGGGTCGCTGACCGAAAGGTCGACGACGATGTAGGAGATACCGATCGCCGCTTCGAGCGCCGGGATACGGCCGTCGTTGAACTGCATGCATGCAGTAGTCAGCCGAGTGTTGCCCTCGTCGATGACCGCACGTGCGAGTTCTTCCTTGGAACCGAAATGGAAGTACAGAGCGCCCTTGGTGACCTGGGACTGAGAGATGATTTCGCTGAGGCTCGCATTCGCGTACCCGAGGCGCAGAAATACATTCGCTGCGCCAGCAAGCACGGTGTCGCGAGTAATTTCAGCGCGGGCCTGCCTGACCATGGGATCCGCCTTCGCAATTCTGAACTGCCACTGCGCAAATTACGCCCGAACGGTACCACTGAGTGGCTTTACGTCTCCTGCCAACATGCATCGGTCCGGTTGAGAACCCCGTCGTGAGTGACGGAGGTCTCAGGGCCGACAAAGGGGACGATACCCCCTCTTTGGACCCGAAGAGACGAAACCGAGTTTCATTCCTCGGTCAATCGAGGGTCGGCCTCCAGATTCGTCAGTCCGTTCCAGCACAGGTTGACCACGTGCGCCGCAACCACTTCTTTCGACGGTGTTCGTACGTCGAGCCACCACTGCGCCGTCATCGACACCATTCCGACCAGGGCCTGGGCGTACATCGGCGCGAACTCGGGATCGAGTCCGCGACGCGAGAAGTCCCCGGCCAGCATGTGGCCGACGCGCCCGATGGCCTCGTTGAGCAACGACGAGTACTTGCCGTCCTCGGCAGCCGCTGGGGAATCGCGCACGAGAATGCGGAATCCGTCGGTCCGGTCCTCGATGTAGGTCAACAGTGCAAGTGCGACACGTTCGACGCGAATCCGCGAGCGATTGAGGTCGAGGGACTTGGTGATCATGCCGAGAAGCGTCGACATCTCCCGGTCGACGATGACGGCGTAGAGCCCTTCCTTGCCGCCGAAGTGCTCGTAGACGACCGGCTTGGACACGTTCGCGCGTCCGGCGATCTCCTCGACCGAGGCGGCCTCGTACCCGCGTTCGGCGAACAGCGTGCGGCCCACCTCGATCAACTGCTCACGCCGTTGCGTCCCGGTCATTCGGACCCGAGGTGAGCGTTCCTGCTCGGAGGCTGCGCCTGTCATGGAAAACCGCTCCCGTTACCGACCCTGCATTTCCCGACGCCGGAATCGACGCCTCCTCCACACTAGCGATGTCCGATCCATCCGTTTGTACTCGCCAATCTGCATCGCGGTTCGACTCACCACCACCTCGCGTGCGAGGATCGTTGCGCTCAGTGGGAGCGCAGCGGCAAACGAATGAGTCGTTCGATTCGTCGGCCACTGGTGAAACCGCTGGCCGTTTATCCGCCGTGGTGTAATGGCAGCACCTCTGATTTTGGTTCAGATAGTTCAGGTTCGAGTCCTGGCGGCGGAGCGAGCAACATCATTCACGCATGCCGTCATTCGCGTTACCGCCTGAGGAGCTCAATGCCTGTGCAGACCGCCGTGGTCGTTCTCGCTGCGGGTGCAGGTACCCGAATGCGGTCGAAGACTCCGAAAGTTCTGCATCCCCTGGCCGGACGCACCATGCTCGCGCACGCCCTCCACGCGGCCGCCGACCTGGGCCCCGACCACCTCGTGACCGTCGTCGGACACGATCGTGAACGAGTGACCGAGGCCGTCCAGGACCTTGCGGCCACCTTCGGTCGCACGATTCACACCGCCGTCCAGGATCGCCAGCTCGGCACCGGGCACGCCGTCCAGTGCGGCCTGGCTGCCCTCCCCGACGATTTCGAGGGCACGATCCTCGTCACCGCAGCCGACGTTCCCCTGCTCGACGGCCACACCCTCAAAGCCCTGCTCGACGAGCATCTGAGCGCCCCCCGGCCCGCGGCCGCGACAGTGCTGACCTTTCTCCCCGACGATGCCAACGGCTACGGCCGCATCGTCCGCACCGACGACGGCGAGGTGGCCGAGATCGTCGAGCACGCCGACGCCACCCCCGCTCAGGTGCTGATCGGTGAGGTCAACTCCGGCGTCTACGCATTCGACGCCGTTGCGCTGCGTACCGCTCTGGGCAAACTCAGCACCGCCAACGCTCAGCACGAGCTGTATCTGACCGACGTCGTCAAGATCAGCAAGGCCGACGGCAAAGCCGTCTACGGCACCCAGCTCGCCGATCCCGATCTGGTGGTGGGCGTCAACGACCGCGTCCAGCTGGCGCACGTCACCTCCGTGTTGAACCGGCACATCGTCGAACGACACATGCGGGCCGGCGTCACCGTCGTGGATCCGTCGACCACCTGGATCGACATCGACGTCACCCTCGGCGCGGACGTCCGCCTCGAACCCGGCGTCCAGCTGCACGGCAAGACCCACATCGCCGACGACGCGATCGTGGGGCCCGACTCGACGCTGCGTGACGTCGAGATCGGCGAGCGCGCGTCGGTCGTGCGCACCCACGCCGAGCAGGCCGTGATCGGACCCGATGCCACCGTCGGACCGTTCACCTACCTGCGACCCGGCACAGTGCTGGGCGAGGGCGGCAAACTCGGCGCCTACGTCGAGACCAAGAACGCGACGATCGGCCGTCACACCAAGGTCCCGCACCTCACCTACGTCGGCGATGCCACGATCGGCGACCACAGCAACATCGGTTGCTCCAACGTCTTCGCCAACTACGACGGCGTCAACAAGAGCCGCACGGAAATCGGATCCCACGTACGGACCGGTTCCGACTCGACGTTCGTCGCTCCCGTACATGTGGGCGACGGCGCTTACACCGGTGCAGGAACAGTGGTTCGGGACGATGTTCCTCCCGGCGCGCTGGCCGTCTCCGGTGGCAAGCAACGCAATATCGAAGGCTGGGTCATGAACAACAGGCCCGGAACCGAAGCTGCGAAAGCAGCGGCGCTCGCAGATCGTGATCGGCAAGAACAAAAGGACGGCGAAGAGCAGTGACCACCCCTAATTGGATCGACAACCAGAAGAACCTGATGTTGTTTTCTGGTCGAGCACATCCGGAGTTGGCCGAGCAGGTCGCCAAGGAGCTCGGGATCGACGTCACCCCGCAGACCGCGCGTGACTTCGCCAACGGCGAGATCTTCGTTCGCTTCGAGGAGTCGGTCCGCGGATCGGACGCCTTCGTGCTGCAGTCGCACCCGTTCCCGCTCAACACGTGGCTGATGGAACAGCTCATCATGATCGACGCGCTCAAGCGCGGATCGGCCAAGCGCATCACTGCGATCCTGCCGTTCTACCCGTACGCCCGCCAGGACAAGAAGCACCGGGGCCGCGAGCCCATCTCCGCTCGTCTGGTCGCGGATCTGCTCAAGACCGCCGGTGCCGACCGCATCATCACCGTCGACCTGCACACCGATCAGATCCAGGGCTTCTTCGACGGCCCCGTCGATCACATGCACGCACACAGCCAGCTCGCCGATCACATCCGGGCGACCTACAGCCTCGAGCACATCACCGTCGTCTCCCCCGACTCCGGCCGCGTGCGCGTCGCCGAGAAGTGGGCCGACTCGTTCGACGGCGCACCACTGGCGTTCATCCACAAGACGCGTGACCCGTTGGTGCCCAACCAGGTCAAGTCCAACCGCGTCGTCGGTGACGTCGAAGGCCGCACTTGCATCCTCATCGACGACATGATCGACACCGGCGGCACCATCGCCGGAGCGGTGAAGGTGCTCAAGGAAGCCGGAGCCGGTGACGTCGTCATCGCCGCCACCCACGGCGTTCTGTCCAACCCGGCCGCCGAGCGTCTCGCGAACTGCGGTGCCAAGGAAGTCGTCGTCACCAACACCCTGCCGATCAGCGACGAGAAGCGCTTCGCAACGCTGACCGAGCTCTCGATCGCACCGCTGCTGGCTCGCACCATCCGCGAGGTCTTCGAAAACGGTTCCGTCACCAGCCTTTTCAACGGCAGCGCATAACAGTCAGTCTGTTTCACCCGCCCCGCCCACTCTCCGTCCGCGCCGCATGAACTACGTCACGTCCGTGACCGGAACATGCAGCTCGCGAGACGGGGGTGTGCGGGGCGGGTTTCGTTGTCACCTAAGATGACTCGTCGTGATCGACGCAGACTCTCCCCACGGCCCGGCTGGAACTACTACGGTCAGAATTGCCCGATGGACGCCGGGCGGGTGCGTCTGGTGCGGTAGCACCGACAGCGTCGAGGACTTCCGAAACGAGCCGCGCTGCGGTCTGTGCCGCGAGAAGGAAGCCGTCATCGACGAGGCCAAGCACTTCATCGGAATGTACGGTCTGCGACCCCTGGGCGGCACGCTGGCGTCCGAGGACGAGGAGGAGCGCGAGTACCGCGTCACCGCTCGGGACGCGCGTGAGGTACTCAACCGTATTCGCCTCGAGAAGCTGCCCGATCCGGCCGCCGTCCGCAAAGCGTTGCGTCCCAGGGCCGCTGCTGCGGGGAACGCACCGGCCCCGACGACATCCGGAGCGCCTGCGAAGGCACCGACGAAGAAGTCGCAGGCCGGTGTCACCGGGATCGACGCGATCGAACTGCAGTCCCGTGTGCAGAAGTTGCTCGGCCAGCTCACCTCCGTCGACGAGCAAATCAGCGCGCTCGACGGCGTGCAGGGCCTGCCGGCACGTGCTCGCATGAAGGATCTCGAACGGCAGCGCACCACCGTCCTGTCGACTCTGGCCGCGCTCGAGAAGGCTCGTCGCCGCACCAACTGATCCACGTAGTCTGATCGAGTGCTGCGCAAGCGTTCGATCTCACGGCAGGTGCTCGATGTCACCTACGCCGTCGTCTTCGTTCTGCTTCTGCTGCCGTCCACGCTGAACGGTCCTTACGGTTCCGCCGGCGTGGGTGTCCTGATCGGGTTCGGCGTCGCACTGGCAGTTCGTCGCCGGTCGCCACGATGGTCGTTGGCTCTCGCCTGGCTGCTCGCCGTCGTACAGATGGTCGGCGGGGTGCTCCCTCTGTCGGCGGACACCGCAATCTTCGCGATTCTGTACTGCTCGGCCGCGTACGGCGACAGCGTCGTTCGACGCTTCGGGCTCGCGTCGGCCGTCGGCGGCGGAGTGATCGCGGCGCTGTACCTGGCGTACGTGGACGGCAATCCGTTCGGCCCGCCGACGGAAGAGGGCTACCAGGAACCCCGACTCGCGCAGTTCGCCCTACTCCTCGCCGGCCTGTGGGCGATGCTCGGGTTGTCCTGGGCACTGGGCCGCCTCGCCTACGCCCGGCGCACCGCCATCGAATCCGCACACGCGCGCGAGCTCGCCGAGGTACATCAGGCACGCGCCGAACACGAAGTGGCAATCGAGCAGGAGCGCAACAGAATTGCTCGCGACATGCACGACATCGTGGCGCATTCGCTCGCCGTGGTGATCGCGCAAGCCGACGGTGCCCGCTACGTGCGCGCCGTCGATCCCGCTGCCGTCGACACTGCGCTGACGACCATCTCCGACACCGCGCGCGAGGCACTCTCCGACGTTCGGGTGTTGCTCGGACAGCTTCGGCACAGTCAGGGCGATCTGCCGAACCCGACACCCGACGATCTCGAGCGCCTGTTCGACCAAGTGCGCGCGACCGGACTGACCATCGACTCCTCGATCGACACCACATCGGTGTCGTTGGGTGCCGGTGCGCACCTGGCGCTCTACCGGATTGCGCAGGAATCGCTGACCAATGCCCTACGTCACGGCGATCCCGACAAGCCCGTCACCGTCACCATCGAATCCGACTCCGCCGGCATCGAACTGACGGTGCGCAACAGTGTGTCCTCGGTGCGTTCGACATCGGAATCGGGCGGCCACGGAATCGCCGGCATGAAGGAACGCGCCAGCCTCACCGGTGGCATGTGCACCGCGTCCGGCGACGGCTCGTCGTGGACCGTGACTGCCTGGCTTCCTGCTGCCGGCTCGTCCACGAAGGGAATCAACTGATGGCCGATCGAATCAAGGTGGCTCTGGTCGACGATCAGCAGCTGTTCCGAGCGGGCATTCGCATGCTCATCTCCTCGCAGCCCGATCTGGAGTTCGTCGGCGAGGCGGGCAACGGCAAGGAAGCCGTGGAGCTCGCCGCGTCGGCAGGGCCCGACGTGATGCTCATGGACGTCCGGATGCCGGTGCTCGACGGTATCGCCGCGACCGAGCAGATCGTGGCCGCGTCCGATACTCCACCGCGGATTCTGGTGCTCACGACATTCGATCTCGACGAGAGCGCGGCGCGAGCGATTCGTTCGGGAGCGAGTGGATTCGTGCTCAAGGACGCCGACCCGGAATTTCTGCTCGCGGCGATCCGGACGGTTCATGCGGGCAACTCGGTGATTGCCGCGTCGGCGACGACGGGGCTGCTGGCGCACTTCACGCCGACGCCGGTGGTGCCGAAGGTCCCTGCCGAGTTCGCCACCCTCACCGCACGGGAGAAGGAGCTCTTCCGGCTCACCGCGCGGGGCTTGAGCAACTCGGAGATTGCGGCCATCGAGTTCTTGAGCGAGGCAACCGTGAAGACGCACATCAGTCGCATCTTCGCCAAGCTTGCGCTGCGAGATCGGGTGCAGCTGGTGGTCTATGCATTCGAGCACGGACTCACCGGAGACTGACACCGAAGTCATCCTGTAGATGTACGAGGCGAAGACTCGCGCCTGATTACTCCGATCCGCCGAATTCATAGCGTTGTGGGCATGACGATCACAGCAGGCCCCGTTGCCCGGGCATTTCAGGTCAGCAAACATTTCGGCGACTCGTCCAATCCGGTGAGCGCCCTCGACAACGTCTCTCTCGACATTCACGGCGGCCAGTTCACCGCCATCATGGGACCGTCCGGCTCCGGCAAATCGACCCTGATGCATGTGATGGCCGGACTGGACAACGCCAGCTCCGGGCATCTGATGCTGGCCGGTGCCGACATCACAGCGGCCAACGACGACGCACTGACAACGCTGCGCCGCACGCAGGTCGGCTTCATCTTCCAGTCGTTCAATCTTGTTCCCACCCTCGATGTTCGGGGCAACATACTGCTGCCGTTCGAGCTCGACGGCCGCGCACCCACCGCCGAGGAGGCGGCATGGATAGAGCAGCTGATCGACACTCTGGGATTGCAGGGACGGGTGAACCACCGCCCGCATCAGCTCTCGGGTGGGCAGCAGCAGCGTGTCGCGATCGCCCGGGCACTGGGTACGCGGCCGCATCTCATCTTTGCCGACGAACCCACCGGCAACCTCGATTCTCGCACCGGCCGTGAGGTTCTCGGCCTACTCGCCGCAGCGGTGCGCGAGTACGGCCAGTCGATCGTGATGGTTACGCACGACCCCATTGCGGCCAGCTACGCCGATCGCATCGTCTTCCTCGCCGACGGGCGCATCGTCAACGAACTGGGTCGTTCGACGGCAGAACAGATTTCGAGTTACATGCTGGGAATGGAGAGCGTCCGATGAGTGCGTTGACTTCTGCTCAGGCGTCGAAGGAGCACGGTGCCAGCATTCTGGTGACCTCGTTGGCGTCGTTCTTCGGTGTGGTGTTGATTCAGGCGACGGCGTTCCTGGTCGATATTTTCTGCGGCGGGGAGGGCGGTGCTGCCATCACTGCCTTGTACAGCGTGGCCCTGGTGTTCATCGGTCTCGCACTGTATGTCGCGGCGGTGGTCACCTCGAACACGTTCGCGACGATCGTCGCCGGACGCACCCGCACCATTGCCCTTCTTCGACTACTGGGTGCCCGGGCGCGTGACCTACGACGATCGGTGGCCAGGGAAGGCTTCCTCGTCGGATTGTTCGGTGGTGCAGTCGGTTCGGTTCTCGGAATCGGCGCCAGTCACCTCGCGCGGGCGGTCGCGGTCTCGGCCGGTCAACTGCCGGATGTGGCGTACACGACCGTTCAACCGCTGGTGATCCTGCCGGTCGTCATCGTGGTGTTGACGACGACCCTCGCGTCGTACGTCGGGTCTCGAAAGGTGTTGGACGTGACGCCTGTTCAGGCGACGGGAGGCGCAGTGGACACGGGCGTGGAGGCTCCGCGGTCGCGTCGTGTCAGGACGGTGCTGTCGATCGTGCTGATCGCAGGCGGAGTGGCGCTCCTCGGGCTCGGGATCCTGATCGGGATGGTGAACCCGACCGGCGTTCTGGTCGCGTTCCTCGGCGGTGTCGCATCGTTCACCGGCATCATGGTCGGTGCCTATCGAATTCTGCCCGCGACGCTGAGGATGGTCGGGAGACTGTTCGGCCGCGGACCTGCGGCGAGATTGGCCTCGGCCAACGCAATTCGCTATCCGGATCGCAGTACCCGCACCGCGGTGGGATTGCTGATCGGGGTCACGTTGGTGACCACGTTCGCCGTCGCGATGTACAGCTACCGGTCGATGCTCGTCAACGAGTACGACGAAGCCTCCGTCGACCAAGTACTCACCGTGACGGTGGGAATCATGACCGGACTGATCGGGTTCTCGGCTGTGATCGCGGCGGTCGGGATGGTGAACAACCTCCTGCTGAGCATTCTGCAGCGCACCCGAGAGATCGGCCTGTTGCGGGCACTCGGATTCACCCGCAAGCAGATTCGGGCGATGATCGTCTCGGAGAGCAGCCAGATGGTGGTCGCGTCGATGGGCTTCGGTCTGATTCTCGGCATCGGATACGGCTGGGCCGCAGCACAATCACTGCTCGGCTCACTGGATTCTCGCGGGCTCACTGCCCCCACTCTTCCGTGGGCTGTGATCGCCGGAACCGTGCTGTGCGGCGGACTCCTCGCGCTTGGTGCCTCACTGACTCCGGCACGACGAGCGAATCAAATTTCGCCAGTGGTCGCGTTGGCGGATGCCTGATCGCGAGGTCGGTAGTGCTCCGCAATGTCGAGAGCACGGCGATACAGACCATCGCGTAACGACTGCGGTGCAAGCACTTCCGCATCCGTCCCGAGTTGCCACAGTGCCCACTCCGCATGCCGCGCATCCTGGAACGTAAGTTCCAAGTGCAACCGACCGTCACCGTCGAGTTTCTCGTCGGTGACGGTCAACGCTGTGTCTGCGAGTTCTTCCCGGCGTGCCGGATGTATGCACGCCGACACTGTCGTCCGCGCGTCTCCGTTCCTGAATCGGGTGCTGCGCTCGTGCCACAACCGATCGAGACTGACGTTGTCCGAGCGTTGCGCCGGGTCGGAAAGCACCACTGCCTCAGCCACCCTCGAAAGGCGGTAGGTGCGGTCTTCGCCGTCTCGGGTGGCGAGAAGATAACCGCGGTGACGTACCGTGACCAGTCCGACCGGATCCACGACGCGCCACTGTTCGTCTCCGCCCACCGGCGCGTAGAGAATCCGCAGCTTCCTGCCGTCGAGCACAGCTCTGCGCACGGGGTCCATGACAGCGGTGGGAATCTGCTCGGCGGCGGTGCGTCGAGACAGGAGATCCGCCTCGGGCTCGATGAGGAGCCGCCGAGCAGCAGTACGCGCGGTGTCGTGATGTCCATCCGGCAACGCGTCCATCACCTTTCGAAGCGCCGACGCGACGGCGGACCCGAGGCCGAGCGCATGGTCTCCTCCGCTCGATCCGACGGCGGCCAACAGTGCCAGGGCCTCGTCGTGGTTGAGGCCAGGAAACTCGGCTCTGAAGCCGGGCAGCAGCGCGAATCCTCCCAGTCGTCCCCGTTCGGCGTAGACGGGCACGCCCGCCGTCGAGAGAGCGTCGATGTCGCGGAGCACGGTGCGGGTCGACACTTCCAGTTCGGCGGCGAGGGCGTCGGCCGTCATTCGGCCGCGCTGGCGCAACAGAAGCACCAGCGAGACCAACCTGTCCGCACGCATGCGAAGACGGTATCGAAATACACGACAGAGGGTGTCGTGTATTGCTGTCACTCTTGCTTCGTACCGAACGGCAAACGAACGAGACGGAGACGAAATATGGAAAGAACTGCAGTCGACCCGGTGAACTGGTCAGTCGGTCTGGGCTTTCACCAGGGCGAACTGGTCACCGGACACACCAGGACTCTCTACTGCTCCGGGCAGACCGCCACGAACAGCGACGGCGCGCCCGTGCACGAGGGAGACATGGAAGCGCAGCTGAGGCTGAGTCTCGACAATCTGGCCGCAGTACTGGCGGGGGCCGAGATGTCGCTTTCGAACGTGGTGAGGCTGGGCGTGTACACCACCGACGTCGACCTCCTGTTCCAGCACTACGGCGTACTCATGGCGAGACTGGGAGCAGCAGGAGTTGCACCGGCCACCACGATGCTGGAAGTGACCCGGTTGGCAGTTCCTGGTCAGATGATCGAAATCGACGCCATCGCCGTGGGTTGACGACGTGGATGCTGTGTCTGGATCAGCAGACGCAACTCTTGACTGGGGAGCCCAAGACTTAATACCCTCGCTAATGAAAGACCGTGTGGTCCGGTTGTGCGACCAACTTCGCTATCGGTTCGATGAGCGGCAGCGGGCTGAGCAGCACACAATTGCTCGAGCATCGACCTGAAGATTGGGATGGGGAAATGAAGAGCGTCCGGACTCCGCTGGGGTTGACCCTACCGTCAGGGGTGTATGCAGCAGTAGTGTCGCTGGCCATCACCTCGGGTTCCGCGTTGACGATGGCAAGACTCGACCTGCCTTGGTGGGCATGGGTTATTCAGTTCTTCGTCCTGCTCGGTGTCACCTTCACCGTCACCGAAAACAGCGCCACCCCAGCGGGCGAGGGGGTTTTCACTGTTACCAACGCGCGAACGCTCGCCCTGGCAGGCGGTGGCCTGGTGCTCTTCGTCGCCCTGCTCGTAATTCTTCTCGTTCTTCGGTCAGAATGAGACGGTCACGGCCGACGTCGAAATCGGTCGAGCGTTGGCATCGAACACCCCCGCAATGGCGCCGATGATGCCCACTCTGTAAGGCCGAGTGGGTCGCTACTCGCCCTTCCGAGCAAGAATGAGCGCAAATCGGGAATCGGCGTCGGACCACAGATGCTCGACGCCGAATCCCGCTGCCGCCAGTTCTTCGGTGATGCCGTCCGGTCGGAACTTCGCCGAGATCTCGGTGCGGAGTTCTTCGCCTGCCTCGAAATGCACGTGCAGATCGAGGTCGGCGAGGTACACCTCCTGCGACGATGTGGCCCGCAGTCGCATCTCGATCCACTCCTGCTCGGCATTCCACAGCGCGACATGCTCGAACGCATCGGGATCGAAGTTGCCACCCAGGCGAGAGTTGATCACCGACAACACGTTTCGATTGAACTTCGCAGTCACCCCGGCAGCGTCGTCGTACGCCGGAACGAGCACGTCCGGGTCGATGACCAAACCGACACCGAGCAACAGATACTCGCCCGGATCGAGCGCGTCGGCTACTGCTTTCAAAAATTCCTCGCGCTCCTCGGGAATGAGGTTGCCCAGGGTACCGCCGAGAAATGCGATCGTCCGGCCGTCGCCGCCCGGCAGATTGTGCAGAGTGTCGGTGAAATCGCTGACGATGCCGTGCACCTCGAGCGCGGGGAATTCCTGCGCGATCTGGCCGATGGCACCTTCGAGCGCCGAGATGGATACATCCTGTGGCACATATGTTTTCAGTGATCCGTGCTTGACTCCGGCGGAGAGCAGCAGCTTCGTCTTCTCCGACGAGCCCGAACCGAGCTCGATCAACATGGCGGATTCGGTTGTCTCCGCGATGTCCAGAGCATGCTCCTCGAGGAGGGCGCGCTCGGTCCGCGTCGGGTAGTACTCGGGCAGAGCGGTGATCTGCTCGAACAGCTCGCTGCCCAGAGCGTCGTAGAAGTATTTGGGCGAGAGCCACTTCGAGTCGGCAGTGAGACCGTCCCGCACGTCCTTGCGCAACTCGTCGAGCAATGCTGTGTCGGCCAGATGTACGTCCACTGTGCTCATGACGCTCCTTTACGATTCCAGGCTGGAAATGGTGAGATCGGTTGTCGTGGCGACGACCATGCGTCGGTCGTCGATGGAAATCCAGTCGGGTCGATCGTCGAGGGGTTCTGAGGCGATCGTCACCGAATCCTCGGTCCGCAGAACCGAAAGCGAATGATGCACCGCCGTGGCGTACATGCTCTCGCCGTCCGACAGCAGAAAATTCAGGCGAGCCTTGGGCGAGGTGGCGAGGACCCTACGGACCAGCACGCACAGTGCCGTCTCGGGATCGTGGGTGCGCAACAGGTTCCGCAGTACGACCCACAGGCCGGCGGCATCGGTGGGCGCGGGCAACGCGAGCGCGTCGATCGGCGGTACCTCCGACCATAATTCGACCATCGACTGCGGCCAGCCGAACACCACACCGTTGTGACTGAACGCCCATCGGTCGTCGGTGAACGGGGCGCAGGCACTGCGTTCCACCGGCATGCCGACAGTTGCCGATCGCACTGCCGCGATCACCGATGTCGAGCGCACCTGCGGCAGAACATCGTCCACCGCCGGGTCGGTCCAGATGGGCATCGGATTGCGGTAGCTGCGCACCGAACCGTCCTGCCACCATGCGACGCCGAAGCCGTCGGCGTTGATGGTCCCTCCACCGCGCATGTCGTTCGGTGCGAAGGACTGGGTGCGCAGAGAATGATCACCCTGCGTCAGCAGCGATCCGACAGAGGTGGCTGCGCCCAGATACCCCAGATGACGGCACATTCAGCTGGGCTCGACGTCGCGGGCCAACCGGAATCCGCTGAAGATCTGGCGGCGGATCGGGTGGTCCCAGTTGCGGAACGTGCCTCGACACGCCACCTCGTCGGTGCCGAACGAACCGCCGCGCAACACTTTGTAGTCGCCGCGGAGGAACACCTCGGAGTATTCGGCGTAGGGGAAGGCCTCGAACCCGGGGTACGGCTCGAAATCCGAGGAGGTCCACTCCCACACGTCACCGATCAGGTGATGCACACCGGCCGAGGAGGCACCGTCGGGATACGCGCCCACGTCCGCCGGTTCGAGGTGCCGCTGATTCAGATTGGCATGTGCGGCAGTGGGTTCGGCGTCGCCCCACGGGTACGCGTTGCTGGTGCGAGTGTCGGCGTCGAAGCGCGCGGCCTTCTCCCACTCGGCCTCCGTCGGCAGACGCTTGCCTGCCCAGCGGGCGTAGGCGTCGGCCTCGAACCAGCACACGTGCACCACGGGCTGATGCGGGCGCACCGGCTTACTCGCGCCGAAGCTGCGGCGCCACCAGGTGCCATCGGAGTCGGACTCCCAGAACTGCGGTGCGGTCAGGTTCGCGTCGACGCGATGCTGCCACCCCTTCTCGGTCCACAGTTCACGGCGTTCGTAACCGCCGTCGGCCATGAAGTCCATGAACTGCGCGTTGGTGATCGGGGCTCGGTCTATGGCGAAGGTGGGCACGTGCACGGCATGAGCCGGTCGCTCGTTGTCCAGTGCCCACGGGTCGAGCGAGGTCCCCATCGAGAACGGGCCACCCGCAATGACGGCCTCACCCGACACCGGTACCACCGAGGCCGGCGGAGCAGGAGCCGTCAGAACCGCAGGCCCCGAACGCAATTGATGAGTGGCGAGCATGGTCTCGTCGTGCTGCTGCTCGTGCTGGGCGATCATGCCGAACGCGAAACCGTGCTTCTCCACCGGCCTACCCTCGAAAGTGCTGCGGTCGAGCACATCCCAGGCCTTGTCGCGGACGGTCTGGACGTAGACGCGCGCCTCGTCCGGAGTGAGCAGCGGAAGCGACGTACGTGAAGAACGCGAGTGCTTGAACGCGTCGTACAGCTCGTCGATGTCGGGACGGACGGGGTCACGGCCACCGACGTCGCGCACGAGCCAGAGTTCTTCCTGGCTACCGATGTGTGCGAGATCCCAGACCAGCGGACTCATCAACGGCGAATGCTGCGCCATCAGTTCGGTCTCGTCCACGCAGTCGGTGAGTGCTGCGCTGCGGGCACGACTGCGAGTGAGGACCGTTTCGATCCTGCTCCTGAGTTGTTCGGCGCTCACACCGATTCCTTTCGAGTCTGAAATTCCCGTGTCGCCGCGTCGAACTCACTGGGGGGCTCACCCGCACTGCACCGGCGAGATGCCGCCGACAGATGCTCGGAGTACTCGCCACCGACCTCCGCGGCGAGGTCGAGCAATTCGGTTGCGGCCGTGCGTAGGTCACCATCTGCCAGCCCGACGCGGGCCGCGTCGAGCCACCGTCCGGCCGTCCCGCCGCCGATCTCGGTGGCGCGGGCCACCACGTCCGGCGTGGACAGCAGCGCCTCGAAGGCCGCCGCCGGAGTCACCCACTGACCGTCCGGCTGCGCGTCGAGGTACCGAATCTCGAGGTGCCCGCAGGCACGCACCTGGGGGAACAGGGTGGTCAGGTGATAGTCGAGATCACTGGAGGTCGGCGCTCGTCCGACGAGGTCGGGATCGTCCAACCACTGAGCAAACGTGGTGCCCGCAGGCGCTTCCCAGTTCTGGGTGACGCCTTGGATGCAGAGCAGTGGAACGTCGAGTGCCCAGCGCGCGTAGTCGGCAATCGGGTCGCCGGTGTTCGGAACCGCAGTTCTACTGGAATCGGTTCTGCTGGAATCGAGTTCGAGCCAGGTGCGCATCCGCTGCGATGCCCAGTTTCCCGCAGGCGCACCGGCGAGCTCAGGAGAGCGCGCGAACGCGGCCACGAAGGCAGGGCCGATGACGTGGAGCATGTGCCAGCGCGCGGCGACCTCGGCGTGGTCACGTCCCGCGTCGACGCTCACCTGAGCCGCAGCGGTGTTGCACATCATCAACTTCCCGAAGGGGCCGATGGTGGTGAACCGATTCTCCATCGCGCAGTACCGCGGTAGGACGAGGAGGCGTTCGGGTGCCCGAGCGGTATCGGCCGGAACGGATGCGATGTCGATGCCGGCATTGCCGAGAATGTCCCGCAGCAGCCGCGCATCGGCGTCGAGCATCGGTGCGAGTTGGGAAACGGATACATAAGGCGAACTGGACAATTCGACCTGACCGCCGGGTTCGACGGTGACGATGCTGCCGCCCGGCAATGTCAGGGCGGGTGATTCGGGATCGATACTGCGCGGGGAGTGAACACCGAGCGCAGAGGCCAGAGCAGAGAGGGTCGGGCGGGTTCCGTCGTCGAGAGCGGTGAGCCACTCGAGTTCGGCACCGATGAGAGCCGGTGGCCCCAGTTTGAAACACACCTTCGACACGTATGCCTCTGCTGCCGGGCGCGAGCTCAGCCCGAGAGACTTCTCGTTGGACGACACTCATTCCTTCTTTCCGCACTCAACACGTTCTTCGCTACCGAACGTACCCAGCTGCGAGGATCGAAAACGCCGCGATCCCTCGTCTTGTCGAGGCTACCGATTGTGGAACTCTGGTGCCCGAGACTTCGCTACCGAAAGGACGACCGATGCTCGATCACGACCGCATTCGACGCGACACCCCCGGTGCGTCGGGCCGCGTGTTTCTCGACAGCGCCGGATCCTCGTTGCCGCCGACCGTCGTCCTCGATACCGCGATCGCGCACCTGCGCCGGGAAGCAGAAATCGGTGGCTACCGGGCCGCGAACGAACGACTCGATGACCTCGCCGCGGTCAAGACCTCGATCGGAACCTTGATCGGAGCCCCGGCGTCGACCATCGCACTGAGCGATTCTGCGACACGAGCCTGGACCGACTTCTTCTACTCCGTGCCACTCTCCCCTGGTGATCGAATCCTGCTGTGCGAGGCCGAATACGCCAGCAATGCCATCTCCGCCCTCCACCGCGCCGAGGTCACCGGCGCGACCGTCGAGATCGTGCCCAGCGACGAGTCGGGACGCATCGACGCGGACGCACTGGAATCGATGCTCGACGAGCGGGTGAAACTGGTCTCGGTGGTACACGCCCCCACCAACGGCGGTTTGATCAATCCCGCCCGCGCCGTCGCCGAGCTCGCCCACCGCCACGGCGCACTGGTCCTGCTCGACGCCTGCCAATCCATCGGGCAGCTGCGCGTCGACGTCGAGGAACTGGGAGTCGATGCCCTCTCGGCCACCGGCCGCAAATGGCTTCGCGGACCCCGCGGAACCGGCTTCCTCTACGTGCGTCCCGGATTGGCGTCGACGCTGCATCCACCGGCCCTGGACCTGCACAGCGCCCAATGGGTCGAACGAGAAACGTATCGAATGGCCGACGATGCCACGCGCTTCGAGTTCTGGGAATGCGACGTCGCGGCCAGGCTCGCGCTCGGGGCGGCCGTCGACTATCTACTCGAGCTCGGCATCGACCGCGTCGAAGAGGCCGTTGTCGAACGTGCCGAATACCTGCGGGCCGGGCTCGGAGAAATCCCGGGAGTGACAGTGCAGGACCTCGGCGATCGCAGGAGCGGCATCGTGTCCTTCACCGTCGACGGTGAAGATCCCGTGGCCGTGCGTGACCGACTCGCCGACAGCTCGGTGACGGTGACCGTCAGCCACCGCAGCTCGACGCGGTTGGACATGACGGGCCGGGGGCTCGACGCCGTCGTCCGTGCTTCTCCGCACTACTTCGTCACGTTCGCCGAGCTGGACACAATGCTCGCTGCGCTCGCACGTGAGTGACACTTCGTAGCAGGGGTCGAAGTTCCACTCACATAGGCAGCGACCCCAATCGCCGAGACCACCAGCCCGCCGAGTCCGAGCCACGTGATCTCGTCGCCGAACATCACGAATGCCCACAGCATCGTCGTCGGCGGTGTGAGGTAGAGCAGCACGCTGGCGCGGGTGGGACCGTTGCGACGCACCACGAACAGGTACGCGCCGTATGCCCCGAAGGTGGAGAGCATGACAATCCAGGCCACCGCCGCCCAGAATCCCGTCGTCATGGGTGGTGCGGCGTCTCCGGCCAGCGCACTCCACGCCATGAATCCGGCTGCGCTGATGGAACATTGGATTGCCATCGCCAGGGCGATCGGCTCCTTCGGTGCCAGAATGCGTTGACCGATCGTGCCCACCGACAGCGCCAGCATTCCCGCGGCCGGTAACAGGTAGACCGGCCAGGCGAGATCGGCACCGGACAGGTCTCCGACCACCACCAGCGAGACGCCCGCAATCCCGACGACGAGTCCCAGGGTTTGCCGTCCTCCGACGCGTTCGCCGAAGATCCTGCTCGACGCCATCGCGACCACCAGCGGCTGCAGCGCGGCGATCAACGCGGCGACACCGGGTGGCACGCCCATCCCGATTCCGGTGATGGTGGCACCGAGGTAGAGGAACTGACAGAACAGGCCGAGGACTACGTGGATTCGGATGGCATGCCAGGTGGGGGTGAGCTTCCGATACCGGCACCAGGCGACGAGCAGAGCCACGGCAGCCAGGTAGCGCCAGGCCAGAAGCGTGTGGGCAGGGGCTTCGGCGGTTCCGAGTTCGGCTCCGATGAATCCCGAACTCCACAGCACCACCAGCGCTGTACCTGCGATGGCGTCGACATTCGCTTTCATGCAGCGATGTAAACATACAGGTCTGTATACTCGCAGTGCACCTGCTTCTCACCAGCGCTTTCGGAAGGCAACCATGCTCGACAAGCCACTCACCCCCGCCGGAGAACGCATCCTGAACGTCGCCAGCGAACTGTTCTACGCCCGCGGCATCCGAGCCGTCGGGGTCGACCTCATCGCGGAAGAAGCCGGCACCACGAAGAAGACTCTGTACGACCGATTCGGCTCCAAGGACGGCCTGGTGCAGCGGTACCTCACCCGCCGATACGGCCTGTGGTGCGATCACGTGACGCAGTACGTCGAATCCCTCGAACCCGGCGACGCCCGCATCCTCGGGGTGTACGACGCCCTCGACGCCTGGATGCGCGACAACCACCGCGGGTGCGGATTCGTCAATGCCTTCGCAGAGTTCGGCGGCACCGACAGCCCGGTGCTCGCGATCATCGAGTCCGAGAAGAACTGGACGAGATCGTTGTTCGCGCGACTGGCCACCGAAGCCGGATACCCCGACGCCGAACAGCTGGGAACCCGGTTGTCGCTGCTGCACGAGGGCGCGGTGGTGATGGGCACGGCAGGCGCGAGGGACGATGCGGTATCGGTGGCCAGGAGCGTTGCCGCCGAGTTGCTCGCTGCGCTCGCCGGTGCGCGCAAGTTCGTAGCAGGGGTCGAACTTCCGCGCACATGACGTGGTCGTGTATTGTTTCCCAGGTTGTCTCGGCGAGGGTGGATCCAGATTCTCAGGATCCACCGTTATCGACGCGGCTCGGCCCCGTTGGCCGCGCTCGTTCGTGTCCGCCCCGACGAGCTTGACCGCCCGACGAAGTACGCCGCACGAACCACTTTTATCAGGAGCATTCAGCACCATGGCATCGAAGGTAAACAATCTCACCGCGCAGGTCCGCACCGAATTCGGCAAGGGCGCAGCTCGCCGCACCCGCCGTGACGGCCTGGTTCCGGCGGTTCTCTACGGACACGGCACCGACCCTCAGCACCTCGCGCTCGACGCTCGCGCATTCGCAGCCGTGCTGCGTAACGATGGCACCAACGCCGTGCTGACCCTCGACATCGACGGCGCATCGCAGCTGGCACTGACCAAGTCGATCGTCGTGCACCCGATCCGTCGCAGCATCGAGCACGCCGACCTCCTCGTCCTGAACAAGGGCGAGCGCGTCACCGTCGAGGTCAACATCATCGTCGAAGGCGATGCCGCTCCGGGCACCCTGGTCGTCACCGACTCGACGTACATCGAGATCGAGGCCGATGCTCTCGAGATCCCGGAGAACTTCGTCATCTCCGTCGAGGACGCCCAGATCGACACGCAGTACTACGCGAGCGATGTCCAGCTGCCTGACGGTGTCACCTTGATGTCCGACCCCGAGCAGCTGCTCGTCAACGTCACCGAGGCACCGTCCGAGGAAGAGCTCGAGGCCGAAGGCGAAGGCACCGAGCCGGTCTCCGAGGAAGGCGAAGCCGAGACTCAGGAAGAGGCAGCCTCCGAGGACGAGAGCAAGGACAGCGACAGCTGATCTCGCTCCACCGACCACGAACGACGCGCTGTTCCCACACCGGGAGCAGCGCGTCGTTCGTTTCGAAGGCGTGATGAGACAATGACGACCGTGAGTGTTGACCCCGCAGCGCCGGCCCTGATCGTCGGCCTGGGAAATCCTGGCCCGCAGTACGAAAAGACCCGTCACAACGTGGGATTCATGGTGGCCGACGCCCTTGCCGGACGCATCGGCTCGGCGTTCTCGTCGCACAAGAAGTCCAACTCCGACATCGTGCAAGCCCGTCTCGGCTCTCGCTCGGTGGTCATCGCCAAGCCGCGCACCTTCATGAATCTCTCGGGCCAACCGGTGGCCGCGTTGGCGCGTTTCTTCTCGATCGAGCCTGCGAACGTCGTGGTGGTGCACGACGAGCTGGACATCGATTTCGGTGCTCTGCGACTCAAACTCGGCGGCGGCGAAGGCGGCCACAACGGCCTCCGCTCGATCTCGCAGCACCTGAGCACCAAGGACTACCTGCGGGTGCGCGTCGGGGTCGGGCGGCCACCGGGGCGGATGGATCCGGCGTCGTTCGTGCTCAAGCCGTTCTCCGCAGCCGAACGCAAGGATCTCGGCGTTGTCGTCGAGGAAGCCGCCGACGCTGCAGAGCTCCTGCTGTCGGCCGGCCTCGAAGCAGCACAGAACAGGGTGCACCCGCGCTGAACCGAGCGTCCCCAGTACGAGGCGCGCGCCCCTTCTCGCCTCCGAGCGCACACGCGCACCCCGCACAAAGGGTGTGAGGTCTCCCCCGGTTTCAGTTCAGCAGCGACGCCGAATTCGCCCGTCGCAGTTTGCCGCTCGACGTCTTCGGAATACTGCCCGGCCCGAGCACCGCAACGGTTCGCGGTCGCACACCCACCTCCGAGTGCACCGCGTGGATCACTTCGCGTTCGATGCGCTTGACCTCGTCCGGCTTGTCGATGTCGTTGGTTTCCACTGCCACTGCAAAACTTTCGCGTTTGTCGCCGGCGTCGAGCCGAATGGCGACGGCATTGCCCGGCCGCACACCTGCAACAGTGCCCGCTGCCCGTTCGATGTCGGTGGGATAGATGTTGCGTCCGCCCATGATGATGACGTCCTTGATACGTCCGCAGACGACCACCAGTTCATCCTCGGTGATGTAGCCGACGTCGCCGGTATCGAGCCAGCCGTCCGCGTCGAGCGTCGACACCGGGCCCTCGACGGTGATGTATCCGGGCGTGACCGCCTTGCCTCGCACCTCGATGATGCCGACGCCGCGTGCGGTGAGCACCTGCCCCTCCTTGTCGACGACGCGTCCCTCCAACCCGGGGACGAACTTGCCGAGCGTCGCCAGCGATCGGGTGTTGCCGCGCGTGGACGGGACGGCGCGACCGAGGGTCTCGAGCAGATCCGCGTCGACCACGTCGATCACCTGCCCCTGATCGGGATCCGGAATCGACACTGCGAGAGTCGTTTCTGCCATTCCGTAGACCGGAGCCAGAGCCAGCGGGTCCAGCTTGTACTGGGCCCCGGCCTCGGCGAGCGCGGTCATGGTGTCCGGATCGACCGGCTCGGCTCCGTTCCAGGCGTAGCGCAGAGTCGACAGATCGAGATCCAGATCGTCCTCGGCCTGACGCAACCGCCGCGCCAGCAGCGAGTACGCGAAATTCGGTGCTGCGGTGACGGTTCCGCGGTACTTGTGAATCAGCTTGGCCCACAACAGCGGGGAGCGCAGAAAGTCCAGTGGAGTGATGCTGACGACCTCGGCACCGACCTGCATCGGCACCGACAGAAAGCCCACCATCCCCATGTCGTGGAACAGTGGCAGCCAACTGACCATCACATCGGAATCGACATCGAATTCGATGCGGTCGATCATCGCGTAGGCATTGACGTAGAAGTTTTCGTGCGTGATCCGCACGGCCTTCGGCGAACCGGTCGAGCCGGACGTGAGTTGCTGCAGCGCGATATCGGACTCGGCCGTCGGCACCGGATCGATATCGCGACCGGTCTTCATGTCCTCGATCTTCAACACTGTGATGCCGCGCTCCTCGAGCACGGGCGCGGCGATGTCGAACGGAGCCCCGAGAATCACGGCCTTCGCCTCGATCATCCGCACGACGGTCTCGGTGTCCTCACCCCATACGGCGAGGTCGGTTCGCGGAGTCGGCTGATGCAGCATCGTCACCGATCCCCCGCGCATCCACGTCGCCTGGCACGCGGGCGCGATGTCCACCGGCTGACCGGCCAGGATCCCGATCGCGTCCCCGTGTTCGACGCCTGCGTCGGCCAGAGCCCCGGCCATTCGCCGCGCCTGCTCGTGGATCTCACCCCAGGACTGCCGAAGCGCCTCGTCGGGCTCGCCGGTGACCAGACCGTGCTTGCTGGTGCTCGCGGTCTCGAACATCTCTTCGGTGAACTTGCTCAACGCACGTCTCCTCGTGAGGGATCTCCCGGCCCACCGTTCACAGTAGGCACTCCCGCCCCGACCGAGGGGAACAACGGGCCGCGTATCCTTGAATTTTGCCCCGGCCACTCTTTCGGTGCCGCCCTTGCTACGAGAATGAGGTCTTCGTGAGTACCCCGTCCAGCACCCCCGACGTCGACGCAACGCTCGAAGGGTCCGGACCGGCAGCGCTCGACGAGTCCGGAACCACCCGAAGCCAGGCCAAAGAGCTCGAGACCGAGGTCGCGAGGCGTCGAACATTCGCGGTGATCTCGCACCCCGACGCCGGTAAGTCGACGCTCACCGAAGCCCTCGCCCTGCATGCACGTGTCATCTCCGAGGCCGGTGCCATCCACGGCAAAGCCGGCCGCCGCTCCACCGTCTCCGACTGGATGGAGATGGAGAAGGCCCGCGGTATCTCGGTGAGTTCGACTGCGCTGCAGTTCAATTACCAGACCTCCCCCGACGCCGAGATCACCAACGTCATCAACCTCGTCGACACCCCCGGCCACGCCGACTTCTCCGAGGACACCTACCGCGTGCTCACCGCCGTCGACGCGGCCGTGATGCTGATCGACGCCGCCAAGGGCCTCGAACCGCAGACCCTCAAGCTCTTCCAGGTGTGCCGCCAGTTCGGCATCCCTGTCATAACCGTGATCAACAAGTGGGACCGCCCGGGCCAGTCACCGCTCGAGCTGCTCGACGAGATCGAGTCGCGGATCGGCCTGACGCCAACGCCTCTCTACTGGCCCGTCGGGATCGCCGGTGACTTCCGCGGCCTGCTCGACGTCCAGGACGGCAGCTACATCCGTTTCACCCGTACCGCCGGTGGTGCGACCATCGCGCCCGAGGAATTCTTGACGGCCGAGGCCGCGGCCGAACGTGAGGGCGTCGACTGGGACACCGCCGTCGAGGAGAGCGATCTGCTGATCTCGAGCGGTCAGCAGCACGATCAGGAGATGTTCCTGGCCGGTCAGACGTCGCCGGTGATCTTCGGCTCCGCGATGCTCAACTTCGGCGTCCGGCAGATTCTCGACACCCTCGTGGCCCTCGCGCCGCCCCCCGGCCCGCGCGACGACGTCTCCGGCGGCGTACGCGAGGTCACCGACCCGTTCAGCGCCGTCGTGTTCAAGGTGCAGGCCGGCATGGACACCGCGCACCGCGACCGACTGGCATTCATGCGCGTGGTCTCCGGCGTGTTCGAGCGCGGCATGGTCGTCACCCACTCGCAAACCAAGAAGCCGTTCACCACCAAGTACGCGTTGACGGTGTTCGGTCGCGACCGTACGACCGTCGAGAACGCCTACCCGGGCGACATCGTCGGCCTCGTCAACGCGACCGCACTCGCCCCGGGGCACACGCTCTACACCGACAAGAAGGTCGAGTTCCCGCCCATTCCGTCGTTCGCACCCGAGCACTTCTCGGCCCTGCGCGTCGACAGCGCCGACAAGTACAAGAAGTTCCGCCGCGCCGTCGAGCAACTCGACTCCGAGGGCGTCGTTCAGGTGCTGCGCAACGACATTCGCGGCGACGCGTCCCCCGTACTCGCCGCCGTCGGACCCATGCAGTTCGAGGTGGTCACCGCAAGAATGAAGACCGAGTTCGGCGTCGACGCTCGAATGGAACCACTCGGATACTCCCTCGCCCGACGCACCGACGCGGCCTCGGCCGTCGAGTTGGGTCGCCAACGCGGCGTCGAGGTCTTCACCCGCACCGACGGCGCACTACTGGCACTGGTGAGCGACAAGTGGCGTCTGCAATACATCCAGAAGGAAATGCCCGAGCTGACCCTCGAACCACTCGTCGCCGCGGGTGATCACTAGCACCGGTGTGCTGATCGATCTGCTCGACGCCGAATTCTCCGTTCTCGGGCACCCGATTCTGTGGCGTGAGGTGGTCGGCAACGGTTTCGGCCTGCTCTCGGCGATCGGCGGGATGCGACGCGTCGTGTGGGCGTGGCCGGTGGGGATCGTCGGAAATGCGCTGCTGTTCACCGTCTTTCTCGGCGGCGTGTTCCACACTCCGCAAGCGCTCGATCTGTACGGCCAGGCCGGACGACAGCTGATGTTCATCGCCGTGAGCGTCTACGGGTTGATCCGCTGGATGCGGGATTCGAAGCGCTCGGGGGCAGCCGTTCTACCGCGGTGGGGCACAGCCCGGGAGCGGACGGCGATGATCGTCGTCGCGGTTGTCGGCACCGTGGTGTTCGCGCAACTGTTCGGCTACCTCGGCTCGTTCGGCAAGTGGGCCGACGCGTGGATCTTCACCGGATCCATGCTGGCGACCTTCGGAATGGCGCGTGGGCTCACCGAGTTCTGGCTGATCTGGATAGCGGTGGACATCGTGGGCGTTCCGCTGCTGATCGTCGCCGGGTTCTATCCGTCCGCGGTTCTCTACCTCGTGTACGCCGCGTTCGTGGCCTGGGGATTTGCCGTGTGGTTCAGAGTCCAGAACAAGAACTTCGGTCAAAAAATGGCGTCGTAAACAATCGTGATGCTACTCTCAGCGTGTCCGAACAAACTTCGAGTACGTTTCTGCGTGCTCGACGCCGAGTAGCCCGTCCTGATCGATGCCCGATCGTGACATCTCGGCGCGGAACCACCTGGGAATCACGATGAAGTGGAAAACGACATGACTAAGGGATCGAACTACCCATTGGCCGGGATCAAGGTCGGTGGCGCTCCCGCGCATCGTCTGGCGACGCCGCCGAAGTCCGATTCCGCTTCACCCGCCGGTGGCCGCACCGATTCTTCGGCGGCTGCGCCCGCCGAGAAGGCGGTCGAGGCCCCTACCACCGAGAAGTCGGAGGCAGTGGTCACGTCCACCGAGAAGGCGTCCGCAACAACGCCTGCACCAGCAACGTCGTCCGCCACGGATTCAACGACCCCCCGCGCGGATCGACGTCGTCCAGAGAAGCCCGCCACGGAATCGAACGAGGTTGAAGTGACTACAAGCGATCAGATCTCAGAACACGGCCTGCCCACCAACGGCCGCTCCACGTCTCACGGCTCCAGCGCCTCGCCGTCGCTCGGTCGCGGCCAGGGACCCGACCGTCGCACCGCCATGGGCGTCGCCTCGGTACGCATCGCAGGCCGCTTGACCCAGAACGAGCTCGGCAGCCGCACCGGCGACATCCGCACCCCCGACACCTCCGTCGGCCCCGACGAGCTGCTCCAGCTCCTCGGCGAATACCTCGTCTCCGGTGGCCTGCAGAACCCCGAGATCCACGTGCGCTCCAACGGCCAGACCATCGTGCTGGACCTGCAGAACCCCGCCAAGGGCTACCGCTGACCCGTTCCGGTCACAACAGCTGCTGGAATGCCTCTGGTCGCACCATCTCGAGTACCAGAGGCTTCCATTGCGGCGCTCGGTCCTTGTCGACCAACACAGCACGAACACCCTCGGCGAAGTCCGGTTCGGTGATGATCCACGTCGCCATCCGCAACTCCCGATCGAGGCATTCACGCAACGTGCTGTCGGCCCCTCGCGTGATCAGCGCGTCTGTGGCCATCAGGGACGTCGGCGACAGCGTCGCCAACTGAGTCTTCGTGGTCCGCGACCAGGGTGTGTCGCATACCAGAGCATCGATGATGTCGACGAGTGAGTTCCTCTCGAACACCGCTGCCACCGCCTCCGCGTCGAACGACAGCTCGGTCGTCGACGGCGCAGTGGTGTATCGATCCAACACCTCGTGCAGATCCACGCCTGCGAGGATGTCCTGCTTCAGAGCGGACACGACCTCGCTCGGGCAGAAATGCGTCGCCAATCCCAGTGCGAGCGCATCGGATCCGGTGATCCGAGTTCCCGTCAGCGCAAGATACCGTCCGACATGGCCCGGCAGGCGCGAGAGAAAATAGCTCGACCCCACATCCGGCACAAAACCGATCGCCGTCTCCGGCATGGCCAACACGGCGTTCTCGGTGACGATGCGGACGCTGCCGTGAATCGAAATACCCAGGCCACCGCCGAAAGCCGCTGCTTCGATGACAGCGATGTACGGCTTGGGGTAGCCGGCAATCAACTCGTCGAGGTCGTACTCCGCCGCGAAATACGCCGGGCCGGCCTCGTGGTCACCGTCGACGACGGCCTGCCGAATCGCCTTGATGTCGCCGCCCGCGCAGAACGCACGAGGTGAACTGCTCGTCACCAGAACAGAAGTGACCGCGTCATCGTCTCGCCACGCATCGAGGGCTGCTCGGATGCCGTCGATCATGGCACCGTTCAACGAGTTCAGAGCCTCCGGCCGGTTCAGGACGATATGCCCTACGCCGCCCACGATCTCGGCTTCGACAACGGCCACTGTTGACTCCTTCACACGCAGATCGTTCGACGCGTAACAGTAGCGCTATTCGCGAGACTCGACCGACCGCGGACGCGCATCACCGGGAATGTCGGCGGTGAGACAGGGCCGCTCTTCCGCAGTGAACCAACCGCGGTAGAGAAACAGCTGTCCGAGCACCGGGCTCTTCACCACGATCTCGATGCGATGCCGTTCCTCTGCCGCATCCCACCACTCCCGGCCGATCGTCACCGCCGACGCCACCTTCGGCAACTTCGGCGCAAGAGGGCCCAGCAGGAATCGCGGCACCTCGCTCTCGAGCACCAGGCCACCATCGGCATCGACCTCACACCTGGTGTGCACCACCATGTCCGAGGAGAAACCCAGGTAGTCCAAGGCATACGTGTTGGACTCGGCGGAGGACACCATCACCGAATTCATCCCCTGCGGGCGACCCGCGAAAGCGAAGCGACGCACGAAAGACAGTGTCTCGCGGCCCAGTTCGTCGACGTAGGCGTAGTTGGCGATGGTGAACGGCACGTCCTTGCCGACACCGGCGGGAAAGAGACCACGCTTGCGTCCGGCCCACAGCAACGGCGGCGGCACGAGCCGAGAATGCGTCATCTCCTCCATCACGCCCACCCCGAACTGAGCGAGATTGTCCGAGGACTGCAATCCGAAGCGCCACTGAACCTTGGGATGCAGCCGGGCGAAATCCGAACCGAGTACTTCCGCGACGACCGATGTCATGACTCCAGTATGCGCTGCGCGCATGTGAGCGAAACTTCGTAGTGGGCTACGAATTTCTGCTCACATGCCGAAGGCTCTACTCCAGCTCGGCGGCCAGTTCCATCCATCGTTCCTCGGCGACGTCCTTGTCGGCGAGAACCTGCTTGAGCTCGGTGTCGAGGGCGACGAGCTTGCCCTGCTCGGTCGACGCGTCGACCAGTTCGGCATGCAGCTCGATCTCACGCTTGGAGAGTCGAAGAACGAGCTTCTCGAGCTTGCTGAGTTCCTTGCGGGCTGCGCGCTCGGAGGCCGCGTCCCTGGTTGCCTTCCGCGGCACCGTGCCGGTGGTCAACGAATCCGGTGTGGCCTCGGCTGCGAGAACCGCGCGGCGACGCAGGTACTCGTCGATGCCGCCGGGCAAATTGGTGAGCTTGCCATCGCCGAACAGTGCCCAGGTGGAATCACAGATGCGCTCGATCAGGTACCGATCGTGACTGATGACGACGAGAGTGCCCGCCCAGCCGTCGAGGATGTCCTCGAGCTGCTGCAGGGTGTCGATGTCCAGATCATTGGTGGGCTCGTCGAGCAGCAGCACGTTCGGCTCGGCCATCAACACGCGCGTCAGCTGCAGCCGACGACGCTCACCGCCGGAGAGATCGCCGACGGGGGTGCGCTGACGCGCCGGGGTGAAACCGAGCCGCTCCGCGAGCTGCCCGGCAGAAATCTCGCGGTCGCCCAGGGTGATCCGCTCGGCTACTTCCTTGACCGCGTCGAGCACACGCAGCTTCTTGGGTAGGTCGTCCAATTCCTGCTTCAGCCAACCGATCTTGACGGTCTGGCCCTGGATGCGCTTGCCTGCAGCAGGCTGCAGTTCACCGGCGAGCGTCCGGAGCATCGTCGTCTTACCCGAGCCGTTGACACCGACCAGACCGACGCGCTCACCGGGAGCCAGACGCCAGGTGAAGTCCTTCACCAGCTCGCGGCCGTCGGGGGTCTCCAGGCGCGCATCCTCGAGTTCGATGACGACCTTGCCGAGACGGCGCTGAGCGAACGAGGACAACGCGACGGAGTCACGCGGGGCGGGAACGTCGGCGATCAGGGCCTCGGCCGCCTCGATGCGGTACTTCGGCTTGGATGTGCGGGCCGGGGCACCGCGGCGCAGCCACGCCAGTTCCTTGCGCGCGAGGTTGCGTCGACGTTCCTCGGAGGCGTCGGCCTGACGGGACCGCTCGGCACGGGCGAACACCCAGTCGTTGTAGCCACCCTCGTAGGCCTCGACGCCGCCGCCGACCACTTCCCACGTGCGATTGGCGACGGTGTCGAGGAACCAGCGATCGTGGGTGACGACCACCAGCGCACTGCGACGGCTGACCAGGTGCGCGGCCAACCACTGCACGCCCTCGACGTCGAGGTGGTTGGTCGGCTCGTCGAGCACCAGCAGGTCCAGATCCTGAACCAGGGCCGCTGCCAACGCAACTCGTCGACGCTCGCCGCCCGAGAGGTTGTCGATCGGCGCGTCGAGTCCCGAACTGCCTGCGGGCCCGAGGTCGGCAATACCGATGCCGGTCAGGATGTTTCGCACCCGGGAGTCGCCCGCCCACTCGTGCTCGGCCATTCCGAGTGGATCGAGAACCACCTGGCCGACGGTCGAGCCGGGAGGCAAGACGCCGCGCTGCGTGACGACGGCCATCCGCAGGCCGTTGACCCGGCTGACGCGTCCCGAATCGGGCGGCTCGATGCCGGCGAGCACCTCGAGGGTGGTGGTCTTACCGCCGCCGTTGAGGCCGACCATGCCGATGCGTTCGCCCTCCTGCACGCCGAGGGAGACGCCGTCGAGCAGCGGCTTGACGCCGAAGGACTTGCTGACGTTTTCGAGATTGACGAGATTGACCATCAGGAAAAACCAATCGATTCGCTAGTGACAACACGAGCACCGGGAACCGGTCCACTCGCAACACGGACGGTGCGGCACACACCGGCACCGGACAATTCAGCGCTCACCGACACCGCCGCGTCGGCGTCGGCGCACAGGAACGCGCAGGTGGGGCCCGAGCCGGACACGATGCCCGCCAACGCCCCGGCGGTGACTCCCGCACGCAGCGTGCGACGCAACTGCGGCATCAGCGACACCGCAGCGGCCTGCAGGTCGTTGCCGAGCAACGGCGCGAGCGCACGCGCATCGCCGGATGCCAGCGCATGCATCAGATCCTCGGTGCCGCCGAGACGAGGCGGATCGCCCTTGGCCCGCAGCTCGTCGAGTTCGTTGTAGACGGCAGGCGTCTGCAGACCGCCCTTCGCCAACGCCAGCACCCAGTGAAAACTGTTGCGCGAGAGCACCGGAAGCAGCTTCTCCCCGCGACCGGTTCCGACCGCGGTACCGCCGTGCAACGAGAACGGGACGTCGCTGCCGAGTTGGGCCGCCACCTCGTCGAGCTCGTCACGCGACAGATCGAGATGCCACATCGCGTTCAGTGCCACCAGGGTCGCGGCAGCGTCGGCACTTCCGCCTGCCATCCCACCGGCCACCGGAATTCCCTTGTCGATGGTGATCTCCACCGACGGCTCTCGCCCGACCCGATGCCCCAGCAACTCGGCGGCCTTCCACACCAGATTCCGAGAATCGGTGGGAACCACCCTCGCGTCGTCGCCGCGCACCCGAACCGAGAGTGTCTTGGCCGGAATCACCGACAGTTCGTCCGAGAGCGAGAGCGCCTGGAACACCGTCGTCAACTCGTGAAAGCCGTCGGGACGCAGGTCACCGACCGACAGATGCAGATTCACCTTCGACGGGGCCCGAACGACGACGGGTGTGGGAACGACAGACAGCACGAGTAACCACAGTAGTGGAGAAACAGCGGCCGAGTTCACCACCAGGGCGGGGTCCAGTGGCCAATGCGGACTGTAATTGTCCGCATTGCGTGGCATCGTGACGTCATGAAGGAAACATCGGCTCGGTTGTTGCGGCTGTTGTCTCTGCTGCAGACGCGTCGTGACTGGGCCGGCGCGGAACTGGCGGAGCGGCTCGACGTCACTCCTCGCACGCTGCGGCGAGACGTGGACAAGCTGCGAGATATCGGTTACCCGGTCAATGCGACGCCGGGTGTCGGTGGCGGCTATCAGCTCGGTCCCGGCGCGGAGATGCCCCCGCTACTGCTCGACGACGACGAGGCGCTGGCGGTGGCGTTCGGGTTGCAGTCCGCCGCCGGGGGCTCGGTGGCGGGCATCGGGGAGGCGTCGTTGCGGGCGTTGACGAAGTTGCGGCAGGTGATGCCCTCGCGCATCCAGCATCGGCTCGACGCGTTGCGCATCGACGTCGTGGACAGGACACCTAGTTCGGCGGTGGATGCGTCGGTGCTGTCCACGGTGGCGGCGGTGTGTCACGGACACGAGCGGTTGCGGTTCGACTACCGCAAGCACGACGGTTCCGAGTCCAGGCGCGAGGTGGAGCCGTACAGCCTGGTGCGGGCGGGCGCGCGCTGGTATCTGCTGGGGTGGGATGTGCTGCGGGAGGATTGGCGGTCGTTTCGAGTGGATCGCCTGACGCCGAAGATTCCGACGGGTCCGCGGTTCACGCCCCGGGAGTTGCCGCCGGGCGGTGCGGCGGCGTTCGTCTCGAAGGGAATCGATCGTGCGTTCGCCCAGGTTCAGGCGCGGATCGCGTTGCACGCCCCGATCGAGACGATCGCCCCGATGATCGACGAGCAATGGGGCACACTCGAATCCATCGACGAGCGCAGCTGCGCGGTGGTGTTGGCCGGAGATTCACTGCCCTCGATCGCGCGGTGGCTGGCAGCGTTCGACACCGATTTCACGGTGCTCGATCCACCGGAACTGCGCGAGGAATGCCGCATCGTGGCCGAGCGGCACGCGAGGCTGAACGAGCGATACCTCGCGGCGGTTCACCCTCCGGTAACCGGTACGTGAGTCAATGGGCAGATGACGACACCACTCGGTTTCGACCCGAAGTTCCTGGCCGACATCGACGTTCCGCTCCCCGATCGCGCTGACGTGGTGGTACTTCCGTACACGCACTTCTCGGTGTCCATCGACCCTGCCCGACGCCTCGCCGCGGTCACCGGCGTCAACATCGACGGCGCGAGCCTGCAGGATGTCGGGCGGGGAGACAACTGGCGACTCGACGATCGGCTACCGGCTGCGCAGCAGGCAGGCAACGAGTTGTACAGGAACAACGACCTCGATCGAGGGCACCTGGTTCGCCGGCGAGATCCGGTGTGGGGTGAGCGTGCGGTGGCCGAGCGCGCCAACGAGGACACGTTCCACTACACCGTGTGTGCTCCGCAGACGGCCACGCTGAACCAGTCGAAGACACTGTGGTTGGGGCTCGAGGACTACGTGCTGGGAAACGCCGAGCAATACGACCGAAAGCTCTCGGTCTTCAGCGGCTGCATCTTCGCCGACGACGATCCGGTCTACCGAGGCGTCGCCATTCCGCGGCAATTCTTCAAGATCGCGGCATGGTCGCAGGATTCGACTCCTGCATGCACCGGATACGTGCTCGACCAGTCGCCGTCTCTCGACCCGATCCTCGACAAGCCACTGCGACTCGAGACCGATCCCCCGCCCCTCGGCCCGTACCGGACGTACCAGGTTCCGGTGGCCGACATCGCGTCGATGACCGGCTTGGAGCTGGGTGTGCTGATCGAGGCCGATCGCTACGCTCCGGTGGCCGCGGCCCGCGAGGGCGCGTCGAGATGGACCGAGCTGACTGTCCTGGCGGACATACACCTGTAAGGGAGCGCCTCAGGCTTCGGTGGCGGCCAAGCGGACGAAGGCTGCGGCGTCGATGGTCTCGCCGCGCGCCGTCGGGTCGATTCCGGCCTCACGCAATCGGCGTTCGGCCGCAACCGGGGAGCCGGCCCAACCGGCCAGGGCAGCTCGCAGAGTCTTGCGCCGCTGCGCGAATGCTGCGTCGATCACCGCGAACACGGCCTTGCGATGCGCGGTGTCGGTCGGCCACGGCGGCTCGGCGTACCGATCGATGCGCACCAGTCCCGATTCGACCTTGGGCACCGGCCAGAACACCGAACGACCCACTGCGCCTGCCCTTTTGACGTCACCGAAGAATCTGGCCTTGACGCTGGGGATGCCGTAGATCTTGCTTCCCGGTACCGCGGCGAGCCGATCGGCCACCTCGGCCTGGACCATCACCACGGCGACGCGAAGACTCGGCAATTCCGAGAACAGATGAATCAGCACGGGAACCGCGACGTTGTAGGGCAGGTTGGCCACCAGAGCAGTCGGCTCCGCCGCAATGTCTGCCGCTCGTACGCGAAGCGCGTCGGCCTCGATCACCGTCAGCCGATCGGCCAGAGTCGGGGCCCGGTCTGCCACCGTCGTGGGCAAGCGGTTCGCGAGCTTGGGGTCGATCTCGACGGCGATGACGGACTCGGCCACATCGAGCAACGCCAGAGTCAACGAACCGAGGCCGGGGCCGACCTCGAGAACCGTGTCCTGTGGGCCAACTCCCGCGGAGGCGACGATGCGTCGAACAGTATTGGCGTCGTGCACGAAGTTCTGCCCGAGCTGCTTGGTGGGGCGCACATCGAGCTCGGCGGCGAGGGAGCGGACCTCGACGGGACCGAGCAGGGCCGCGGATCCCCTCACATGTTCGGACACGGCGGAAACTCTACGGGACTAGCGGTAACCCAAGCGCGAGGTGCAGGAAGGCCATGCGCCCCAGCCCTGCGACTTCTGCGTCACCGACGCGATCGCGATCTGTTCCTCGCGGGTGGCGAGGTCGGCACGCGGTGCGTATTTGAGGCCGCCCTGACGTTCCCAGGTGTTCTGGTCGAACTGCACGCCACCGTAGTAACCGTTGCCGGTGTTGATGGCCCAGTTGCCCGTCGCCTCGCACTGCGCGAGGGCGTCCCAGATCGCACCGTTCTCCACCGGCGGTACCTCGGTGCCGGGCTTGGCTCCGACGCGAACGGTCTTCGGCTGTGCGGGTACCTGAACCGTCTCGTCGATCTTTTCGCGGCCGACCTCGATGCCGTTCACCATGTTGATCTTCCAGGTGATGTCGGAGACGCCCGGAGCACCCGGGTTCTCGACGACGGTACGGCTCATGTTCATCGTCGGATCTTCGATGCGCTGCTCGGGGGCATCGGTATCGGTGGTTTCGGTCTTGGTGACCGTGCGGTCGCGCGTGACGACGATCTCGGAGCCGTCGGTCACGGTGGCGTCGGGATCGGGGCTGACGGTGTCGGCTTCTTCGAGCGGCGCGCCTGCTGCTTCGAGAAATTCACGCACGGTCGGTGCGGCCAGGGTGACCGGCGCGGCGGGGGCTCCGCCGTCGACGAGGGAGACCTGCTTGGGCAGCGCCACGTCCAACTCGGTGCCGTCGAGCGGCAGTCGCTCCGAGCGCGAGGCGGACACGTGCACGTCCTCGGCAAGGCCGGTCTGCTGCAGTGCTTCGTCGACGGTCAGTGCGGTGGTCCAGATGTTCTCGGGCTTGCCGTCGACGTTGAGCGTGATCTCGCGGGCGCGGCGCAGGACCACGGTGTCGCCGTCGCTCAGGCCGGAATCGGCAGCGGGAACCACCAGATCCTTGTCCGACGGGGCATAGCCGGCGTCGGCCAACGCACTGCTCACGTCGGTTTTCATCGTGCTCAGCGAGATCATGTCGCCGTCGACGTCGATGGTCACGGTCTTGTGACGGCTCACGGCCATCACACCGCCGGCGACGAGCGTCATCAACAGGGCCGCGATGACCAGGTAGAGAGTGGTCGAGCGGGCGGAGTTGAGGCGTCTGATAGTCGACAAGTTTCGTATTCCTGGCGGTTGCGAGCGTGACTTCGGCGTCGAAACGCCCGAGTTCGGTCACGGTACGGTAACGAATTAGTACCCACGCCGCAACTTCAGCAGTTAGAGGCCGTACACCCTCTCCGCATTGGCGGTGGCGTGAGCAGCGAGCTCCGCCGGATCCTGCCCGCGAACCTCGGCCAACGCCCGCGCGGTGTACGGCAGGCAGTACGGCTCGTTCGGTGCCCCTCGATACGGATGCGGCGTCAGGAACGGTGCGTCGGTCTCCACCAGCACCGATTCGTCGGGCACCAGTACCGCGGCCTCCCGCAACGCGTGCGCATTCTTGAAACTGACGGTCCCGGAAAAGCTGAGAACGTAGCCGGCGTCGACGCAGGCCTTCGCGGTCTCGGGACCACCGGAGAAGCAGTGGAAGATCACCGTCTCGGGAGCACCTTCCGCCGTCAGAACGGCCAGCAGGTCCTCGTCGGCCTCACGATTGTGAATCATCAACGGCTTGCCCAGACGCTTCGCCAGATCGATGTGCCACCGAAATCCGTCGTGTTGCTCGGCCACCGTGGCGCAACCGTCGAGCTTGCCGGGCCAGTAGTAGTCCAGCCCGGTCTCCCCCACGGCAACCACCCGCGGGTCGGACGCCAACCGCTCGATCTCGGCCTTCGCTGCGTCGTCGAGCACGTTCGCGCGGGTGGGATGAATGGCCACCGCGGCCCACACCCGCGGATCCCAGGACGCCGCGTCGACCGCGAAGCGCGCGGCCTCGAGATCGTCGGCGATCGTGACCACACGCGTGACACCGACGGACTCGGCCTTGTCCACGATCGCGGCCACACTCGTCGCGTCGGTCGCCCCACACGCGTCGAGGTGGGTGTGCGCATCGACGAGAGTGCCGACGGGCTCGGGCAACGGTGGTGCGGGACGGTCTCTGCTCACGCTGGTTAGAGTAGGCGCACCATGACTGCGCCAGCTGATGCCCCACGGCCACCGTTCTACGTCACCACGGCGATCGCGTACCCCAACGGCGCTCCGCACATCGGACACGCCTACGAGTACATCGCCACCGACACCATCGCGCGCTTCAAACGCCTCGACGGCTACGACGTGCGATTCCTGACGGGCACCGACGAGCACGGCCTGAAGATGCAGCAGACCGCGCAGACCGAGGGCGTGGACGTGCGCGAGCTCGCCGCGCGCAACTCCGATGCATTCCAGACCGCGCAGGACCTGCTGAAGATCTCGTACGGACGCTTCATCCGCACCACCGACGCCGATCACCACGCCGCCAGCCAGGAACTGTGGAAGCGGATGGAGGCGAACGGCGACATCTATCTCGACGCATTCTCCGGCTGGTACTCCGTGCGAGACGAGGCGTTCTACACCGAGGCCGAGACCACCCTCGCCCAGGACGGCTCGCGCGTCGCGACGGAGACCAACACTCCGGTCGAGTGGACCGAGGAACCGTCGTACTTCTTCAAACTGTCGCAGTACCAGGACAAAC
The DNA here is from genome assembly GCF_040702765.1 of Rhodococcus sp. NPDC076796. NCBI lineage: Bacteria > Bacillati > Actinomycetota > Actinomycetes > Mycobacteriales > Nocardiaceae > Rhodococcus > Rhodococcus sp. NPDC076796. The sequence goes on from NZ_JBFBMS010000001.1 coordinate 306,367, forward strand.
TGCTCGAGCTGTACGACGCGTCGCCGGACTTCATTGCGCCGAACACCCGTCGCAACGAGATCGTGAACTTCGTCAAGGGTGGTCTGCGGGACCTGTCGATCTCCCGAACCACGTTCGACTGGGGCGTGCCGGTGCCCGGCGATCCTGCGCACGTGATGTACGTGTGGGTCGACGCGCTGACCAACTACCTCACCGGCGCCGGCTATCCCGACCTCGAGTCGGAGTCGTACCGCAAATTCTGGCCGGCCGATCTGCACATCATCGGCAAGGACATCACCCGCTTCCACACCGTCTACTGGCCGGCGTTCCTGATGTCCGCGGGCATCGAACTGCCCAAGCGAGTGTTCGTTCACGGGTTTCTGAACGTCAAGGGCGAGAAGATGTCCAAGTCTCTCGGCAACGTTCTGGACCCGCAGTCGTTGGTGGAGAACTACGGACTCGATCCGGTGCGCTTCTTCTTCCTCCGCGAGGTCTCGTTCGGTCAGGACGGCAGCTACAGCCACGAGGCCATAGTCGCCCGCGTCAACGCCGACCTGTCCAACGAACTCGGCAACCTCGCGCAGCGTTCGCTGACCATGGTCGCCAAGAACCTCGACGGAGCACTCCCGACACCGGGAGAATTCACTGCCGAGGACGACGCGATGCTGGCTCGCGCGGATGCACTGCTCGAGATCTGCCGACGCGAATTCGAGGTTCAGGCACTGCATTCCGCGCTCGAAGCGATCTGGTCGGTGCTCGGTGAGACCAACCGCTACTTCTCGCTGCAGCAGCCGTGGGTACTGCGCAAGACCGACCCCGATCGCATGGCCACCGTGCTGTACGTGACGCTCGAGGTGCTACGCATCGTGGGCATCCTGACGCAGCCCGTCATGCCCGATTCCGCGTCACGCATCCTGGACCTGCTCGGCGCCTCGAATCGCGAATTCACCGACATCGCAACACGTTCGGTGCCCGGTACAGCCCTGCCGACTCCGACGCCGGTGTTCCCCAAGTACGAGTAGAGCGCTCCGCGCATGTGAGCGAAACTTCGTAGCCCACTACGAGGTTTCGCTCACGTGCGGCGAAGCCGCTCTCACAAGGTCTTCTCGAGCTCCTCCAACGTGTTCTCCAGATGCGTCAGCATGCGCTGCAGATGCGGCACACTGCGCCGGCATCCGATGAGACCGAAGTTCAACGAGTCACCGTTGCTGGCGACGGTGATGTTGAGCGCCTGCCCGTCGGCCACGATCGACGCCGGATAGATGCCGTCGAGTTTCGCACCGTTCCAGTACAGATCCTCCTTGGATCCGGGCACGTTGGAGATGATGACGTTGAACGGCGGCGGGGTGTAGTCGACGAATCCCGGCACCGGGCCGAACAGCAACGGGGCCATGGTGACTGCGCCGACGGCGAGCGCTTCGAGGGTATTGAGTTCGCTCATCATCTGCTTGCCCTTGACGGTCGAATCCTTGATTCGCTCCAGCCGCACAACGGGATCGGATTCGTCCGTGGCCAGGTTGCAGAGGATGGTCGTCACCGAATTACCAGCGTCCCTGTCGTCTTCTTCCTTGCGCAGCGAGACCGGCACCATCGCGATCAGCGGCTCCTCCGGGAGTGCGTTCTGATCGATGAGGTACGCACGCAAGGCCCCGGCGCACATCGCGAGCACCATGTCGTTGAGCGTCGCATCCAGCGCCGTACCGACGGTACGGATGCGCTCGATCGACCAGCTCTCGGCAGCGAAGCGGCGCGCGCCGCCGATGGGCACGTTGAACATGGTGCGCGGTGCCTGCAACGGCAGCTGCGCCCCTTCTTTCTTCAACGCGCGCAACCCGATTCGCGCCGACGCAGGCGCGAAGTCGACCAGGTCTCCGACGATCTTGCGTCCCATCGAGAGCCCACTGCCCAGCTGGGCAAGCCGTCCCGGCTGCTCGACGGCGACCTGCTTCTTGCGCCGACCGAACAGCGACGGATCCCACGTTGCGACGCCGTTTCGATCGTCAGGATCGGTGGTGAGCGTTCGCTGCATCAGCTTCAGTGCGCTGACACCGTCCACCAACGAGTGATGCACCTTGGTGTACAACGCGATTCGGCCGTCCGCCAGACCCTCGATGATGTGCAGCTCCCACATCGGTCGGTAGCGGTCCAGCGGCGCGCTGTGGTTGAGCGAAAAGAACTGGAACAGCTCTCGAATCCGCCCCGGCTGAGGCAGTACGGTGCGCCGAACGTGGTACTCGAAGTCGACGTCCGAGTCGAAGGCCCAGGCCAGATTGCCCATGATCTGCACCGGACGCGAAGGCCGCTGGCGGAAGAGCTCGTGTACCTCCCCGGTGGTGAACTTGCGGTGCACTTCCTCGGCGAAGTCGTGCGGATCGCCGGGCGGTACGAACAACTCCAGACCGCCCACGTGCATCGGGTGCTCCCGTGACTCGGCGATCAGAAACATCGATTCGGTGATGGGCATGAGTGCCATGAGCTGTCCCTTTTCCATTTGTTTTCGGTCACGGTACGGCACCGAATGTGACTCAGAACACGACCTTACGTCGGGTCACGAAAAGCTACCCGCTATTGTCCGTTACCAGGGGTTCCAAATAGAGCGGGGTTCCGACGCACGGCGCACACGCGCCGCGCAACGACAACGGGGATGGAGGCGACGGCTATGAATCCGGCGCTCACCGTAGTGAAATCGACCGACCCGACAGCCACCGCACGCAGGCGCGATATCCGCGGCGCGAGCGTGCAGTCACAGATTCTGTCCAAATACCTGCAGTTCACGGTTCGACCGTTCCTGACCGTCTGGGCGCAGGCACCGTCGCTACCGTGGCCGATGGGTTTGGTCGACTACGCCGGGATGCTGGTCCCACAGATCAGCGGCACCACCCGCAGTCGCGTCATGCTGGCCGAGTGCGAGGCCGAATGGATCCGCGCCGAGGGAACCGGGTCCGATCGCGTGGTGCTCTACCTGCACGGCGGTGCCTTCGTCTGCTGCGGTCTGCGGACCCATCGTCGGATGACCTCACGGGTTTCGAAACACGTCGACGGCTCGGTGCTGTCGGTGAACTACCGCATGATGCCGCGCAATCCGATCAGCCATGCCGTCGAGGACGGCGTCGACGCGTACCGCTTCCTGCTCGATTCCGGATACCGACCGGAGCAGATCGTCCTGGGCGGCGACTCGGCGGGCGGATACCTCGCGTTCATGGTCACCCTGGCGCTGCGCACCGTCGGCCTGCCCGCGCCCGCAGGAATATTCACCATGTCGCCGTTGACCGACATGGACCCCACCCGCAAGCTCGATCACGAGAACGCGTCGAAGTGTTCGGTCTTTCCGTCCACCGCAGTTCCCGCACTGACGGCGCTGGCCGATCGCGTCGACTCGCGCATCGTCGTCGACGGCGAACGGGGCCCGCGGGTCTCACCCGTCGACGGCGATCTGACAGACCTGCCTCCGGTCCTGATTCAGGTCGGTTCCACCGAAATGGTCTATCCCGACGCAGAACTCATGGCTCAGCGCCTCGCTGTCGCCGGAGTCGAGTGCGAACTACAGGTGTACGAGGATCAGGTACACGTGTTCCAGGCAGCCGACTTCATCCCCGAAGCCCGCCGCGCGCTGAGAGCCATCGGCGAGTTCGCGCGGAACGTCAGTCCTCGCAGAGAAAGCTGAGATACCTTCTCCCCATGGCAGTCACAGCGAACAAGTCAGTCGACATCGACGCAGATGCATCGGCAATCCTCGAAGTTCTCGCCGACGTCGAGGGCCTTCCCTCGTGGTCCCCGGTCCACAAGAAGTGTGAGGTCGTCGATCGGTTCGACGACGGCAAGCCACACCACGTCAAGATGCACGTCTCGATCATCGGCGTCAACGACGAGCAGCTCGTCGAGTACACGTGGACCGACAGCGAGGTGTCGTGGACGCTGGTGGAGAGCACTCAGCAGAAGGCCCAGGACGGCCGATACACATTGACGCCCAAGGGCAACGGCACTCACGTCGAGTTCGAGCTGACGGTCGACCCGAAGATCCCGCTACCCGGCTTCCTGGTGAAGAAGGGAACCAAGACGATCCTCGAAGCGGCCACCGAGGGCCTGCGTCAGCAAGTGGTGGGCTGACCCGCTACTGCTCTTTCCGCGCGGCGAGAACGGCCTCGTAGACCTCGCGCTTGGAGACGCCGTCGACCGCAACCTGGGCGCAGGCGTCCTTCAACCGCATGCCCGACGCCACCAGCGTCTCGACGTCGGCAACGAGGTCCTCCGGCTCCTCGGCGACGGCGACGGCTCCTTCGAGTACGACGGTGATCTCGCCGCGCACTCCGTCTCTCGACCATTCGAGCAGCTCGCCGAGGCCGCCGCGTCGGACCTCCTCGTAGGTCTTGGTGAGCTCACGGCACACCGCGGCGCGGCGGTCGGGGCCGAGGACGTGGACGGCGTCTTCCAGGCACGCGACGAGGCGATGCGGCGCCTCGAAGAACACGATGGCGCGCGGCTCGGCGAGCACCGACCGAAAGTAGGTGCGGCGCTGTCCCTGCTTGCGCGGGGCGAAGCCGTCGAAGCAGAAGCGTTCGACGGGCAGACCCGACAGCGCGAGCGCCGTCGTCACTGCCGAAGGACCGGGCAGACAGGTCACCGGCAGATCGGCCTCGACGCAGGCTGCCACGAGGCGATAGCCCGGGTCGCTCACCGACGGCATCCCAGCATCGGTCACCAGCAAGACCGTCTTGCCCTCGGCCACGGCCTCGACGAGAGCCGGAAGGCGGGCCGTTTCGACCTGATCGTAGAAACTGACGACCCTGCCCGTGATCGCCACGCCGAGAGACGAGGCGAGTTGTTTGGTGCGCCGGGTGTCCTCGGCGGCGACGACATCGGCACTGCCGAGGGCATCACGCAGGCGCTGCGAGGCATCACCGACGTCGCCCATCGGGGTGGCGGCAAGGATGAGCATGGCTCCAGTGTCCCGCATGCGGCGGCGCGGTTTGTCGGGCCCTGCCGATCAACGCCTACGATCGGTACGTGACCTTGCTGACCTCTGAGCGCTCCGGCGACCGGTCGATGGTCAGTCCCGGGCCCACCGTTGCCGCGCGCGACTGGTTCCACGACACCGATGCCCGCCGCGGTTGGATCGTCACCGTCGTCATCACCGTCATCTGCGCGATCACCCGCTTCACGATGTTGCGGTACCCCACCGACGCAGGAACTCCTGTCTTCGACGAGAAGCACTACGCCCCGCAGGGCTATCAGGTACTCACCGGAGGTGGGCTCGAAGACAATCCGGCATACGGGCTGGTGGTGCATCCACCGGTCGGCAAGCAGCTGATCGCCGTCGGGGAAGCGTTGTTCGGCTACAACGGGTGGGGTTGGCGTTTCTCGTCGGCGGTCGCCGGAACCCTGTTGGTACTGCTGGTCATTCGGATCGTGCGACGGCTCGCCCGATCGACACTCGTCGGTGCGATCGCGGGGATTCTGCTGACCGTCGACGGCGTGACGTTCGTCAGCAGCCGAATAGGCATGCTGGACATCTTCCTCGCCTTCTTCGTCACCGCTGCATTGGGTTGCTTGATCGTCGACCGCGACGACATGCGGCAGCGACTGTCAAGAGTGCGCGCCGAGGGTCGAATGGATGCCAGTGCGCTGGGTCCGCGAATGGGTGTGCGGTGGTGGAGATTCGGGGCCGGCGTGATGCTGGGTCTCGCCTGCGGCACCAAGTGGTCGGGGCTGTATTTCATCGCGTTCTTCGGTTTACTGAGTGTGGCATTCGATGTGGCGGCGCGGCGCTCGTACGGCGTCGAACGCCCGTGGCGGGGAACAGCGTTGCGCGACATCGGGCCTGCGCTGTACGCCCTGGTGGTCGTTCCGATCGCGGTGTATCTGATGACGTGGTGGGCATGGTTCACCTCCGAGACCGGCGTCTACCGGCACGAGGTCGGCGACGGGATCGGCGTCGGCGGGCCGTTCTCGTTCGTTCCCGACGCGTTGCGTTCCCTGTGGTTCTACAGCGGCAGTGTGCTGCAATTCCATGAGGGACTGACCAATTCGGCCGGCAACCGGCACCCGTGGGAATCGAAGCCGTGGACGTGGCCGATGGGCCTGCGACCGATGCTGTACTACTTCGCCGACGGCGAGAGCGTGTCCGGTTGCTCGGCGTCCTCGTGCGTGAAGGCGATCATGCTGATCGGCACGCCTGCGATGTGGTGGCTGGCACTGCCGATGCTGGCCTGGGTGATCTGGTCGGTGTTCGTCCGACGGGACTGGCGTTACGCCACAGTGCTCGTCGCGTATTCCGCAGCACTGTTGCCGTGGTTCACCACTCTCGACCGACAGATGTACTACTTCTACGCAGTGGCGCTGGCACCGTTCATGGTGATGGGCTTCGCATTGGTGCTCGGCGACATCATCGGCAAAGCCACCGCGTCGGCAGAACGGCGAGGTACCGGACTACTACTGGTGTCCTTGTACCTCGCCGTGGTGATAGCCAACTTCGTTTGGCTGTGGCCGATTCTGACCGCTATGCCGATCACGCCGCAGATGTGGCAGGAACAGTTGTGGCTGCCGAGTTGGCGCTGACTCAGGCCAGGATGGCTGTCTTGCCCTTGGTGAGTCCGTCGATGCTGACGCGTCCGGCACCGAATGCGGCGAGCAGCAGCGCGCCGACGCCGAGGGCGACGACCAGTTCGTAGCCGTTCTCCGTTGCGAACACACCGTTCTCGAAGTGCACGAAGACGGCCGCACCGAGCATGTTCAGGAACAGCAGCAGGCCGGCGATGGGAGTGAAGATTCCCAGCACGAGCGCACCGCCGCCGACGAGTTCGACGAACGTGGCGAAGTAGGCGGACGCCGTGGGCAGCGGGACGTTCATCATCTCGAAGCTCGCGGCGGTGCCGTCGAGTCCGTAGGTGTTGAGCTTCTGCCAGCCGTGGGCGATGAAAACGATACCCAGGCCGATTCGAGCTACGAGGGCAACGGCGTCGCGGACGACGGTGGAGTTCATGACACATCCTTCTGACAGGGCTATACGGGCAGCCCTACCCTGACAGAAGCAAGTTGAAGCGTCAACTTAGCGACCGCTCGCACCTTTGAGAGCAGATTCGAGGAACGAACGGGCCTGATCGTCGTCCAGGCCGATGGACCGGACCGTCCTGACGAACTCCGTCGCCGCTCGGGCCGCGATGTCACGCGACGGATCGCCGCCCGACGCAACGAACGAACCGGATCGGCCCCGCGTCTCGATGATCCCCTGCTGCTCGAGCTCGCGATATGTCTTCGCCACCGTGTTCGGTGCGATCTTGAGTTCCTCGGCCAGACCCCTGACCGTCGGAATCTTGGTACCGGCAATGAGATCGCCGGATCGCACCAGCCCCAGAATCTGCATCCGCAGTTGCTCGAACACCGGTGTGGTGTTCGACGAATCGATATGTACGCGCACGGTCGATTCCCTATCCGAGCGCGTCGACTGCGTCGACGATCGAGGTCGGACCGGACGTCAACATGAGCGTCTTGTGCACTGCCGAGCCGGTGTCGAGCAACTGTGCGATCACCGCGGCCACATCGGCGCGCGTCACCTCGCCCGGGTCCAGCGGCGGCTCGGTGAGAGCCACCGAGTCGGTGGGGTCGTCATCGGTCAACTTTCCCGGACGCAGAATCGTCCAGTCCAGTCCACTCCGGCCCGAAACGTTTTCTTCTGCAGCAGTTTTGGCTTCGATGTACGCCTTCCAGCCGGCGTCGAGATCCTCGGCGACCGGCTCTCCGGCACCGAACGAGCTGATCAGGACATAGCGGCGAACGCCGGCCTTCTCTGCGGCATCGGCCAGCAGCACCGCTCCTGCACGATCGACCGTGTCCTTGCGCTCGGGACCGCTGTTCGGGCCTGCGCCTGCCGCGAACACCACCGCGTCGGCACCGGCCAACACTGCGGCCAATTCCTCGACCGAAGCCGATTCGAGGTCGATCACCTGCGGCAGCGCGCCCAGCGCGGTGACGGCATCGACGTGGTCGCTGTTGCGAATCAGCGACACCGCACGATCTCCGTGCGCTGTGAGCACCTGAGTCAGGTGTTGTGCGATCTGGCCGTGGCCACCTGCAATGACAATGCGCTTGTCGGTCATAACCACTCCCGTTCCTGGCGTGAATCTGTCGTCGGGGCTACCCGCGTGGCAGGATCGCAAACATGAGCACGTTCGCGACGATCTATCACAATCCGCGGTGCAACACCTCTCGCACAGCGCTGAAACTGATCGAGGAAGCAGGTGTGACTCCAAGGGTGATTCGGTACCTGGAGACACCTCCCACCGAGGACGAACTCCGCACGCTTCTCGCCGACGCCGGACTCGAAGCCCGTCAGGCCATTCGCACACGCGAGAGCATCTACAAGGAACTGGGGCTCGCAGGCGCGGACGCCGACACGCTCATCGCGGCGATGGCCCAGCACCCGTTACTCATCGAACGCCCGATCGTGGTGACCGACAAGGGCACCGTGCTCGCCCGCCCCGCCGACAAGGTGCTCTCCGTGCTGTAGAGCGCTACAACCTCTCGCGCGACACCGGGCACGACATGCATCGGGGACCGCCTCGCCCCGAGCCCAGTTCCGATCCGGAGATCCGCAGCACCTCGATGCCCGACGCCTCGAGCCGTGCGTTCGTTTCGACGTTGCGCTCGTATGCGACGACGACTCCCGGCGCGATGGCCAGCGTGTTGTTTCCGTCGTCCCATTGTTCGCGTTCGGCGGTGACGTGGTCGAGTCCGGTATCGATCAATCGCAGCTTGCCGATGCCCATCGCATCGGCGGCCGCCTCGAGAAACGGGTCGGCGCCGCGAATACTGACTCCTGCGTCCTCGCGGTGAATGGTGAACGCGGACAACGTGTCCGCAATGGCCGGGTACATCACCACCGCGTCGGTATCGACCATGGTGCACACCGTGTCCAGATGCATCGACGCGCGCTCCTGCGCGATCGGCACCACCAGCACGCTGTGCGCCAGACCGTCCTCGAACAGGCTGCGCGCCAACGCTTCTGCACCGGCGGGCGTGGTGCGCTCTCCCACTCCGACAGCCACCACACCCGGGGCGAGCAGCAACACGTCCCCACCCTCGACCGGAGCGGTCCGCGACTCGTACGCACGCCGCACGCCGCGGAACATCGGATGGAAGGCGTAGATCAGATCGGTCAGCGATGTCTCCCGCACTCGGGCGGGCAGAGCCAGCGAGGTGATCGCCACTCGATCGGCTATCCAGAACGAGGAGTCGCGAGTGAAGAGCAGGTTCGGCAGCGGATCGATGACGAAGTCCCCACCGTGATGCATTCTCCTAACCAGCGATGCCCCACTGAGCTGCGGCTCCCCCGTCTCCGCCTCGAGCAATTCGTCGAATGTCATGCCCGCCATCAGGATCTGCGCGAGTTCGGCCGCGGGCACACCCCGCAGATGTTGGGCGAGGTCCTCGGCGAGCGACCGGCCGAGCCGTCGGGCATCGACAGCGGCGGAGATACCCTGCATTCGCGCTGCGCCGCTGACCGTCATGGCCTCGGTGAGAAGCTCGCCGAGAAGCAGTACCGTGACCCCGCGACCACGCAGGAGATCGGCGAACGCGTCGTGCTCGTCCTGTGCGCGATCGACCCACGGCAGGCCGTCGAACAGCAGCTGGTCGTTGTTTCGCGGGGTGAGGCGTCGAAGCTCGTCTCCCGGCCGGTGCAGCATGACGGTGCGCAGCATCCCCACCTCGGAGTTGGCACCCAACGGGCCCGCAGCCACATCGACACTCATGAACGAACGGTAAACCCATTCGTCTGCCGCCGCTGGGATCAAGACCTGAAGTATTGTCGAGGTCGTGCCGATGCCCGAGTGGAACGTCCGCGAATTGACCCCTGGCCAGCTGTCCGAGCGCAGCGGAGTTGCGGTCTCGGCGTTGCACTTCTACGAGAAACAAGGGCTGATCAGCAGCCGCCGAACCTCGGGTAACCAGCGCAGATTCCATCGCGAAACTCTGCGACGGGTTGCCTTCATCCGGATCTCGCAGAAGGTCGGGATCCCGCTGGCGAACATACGTCAGGCATTGAGCGAGCTACCGGACGAGCGGACGCCCACGCGCGAGGACTGGGCCAGGCTCTCGACGCGATGGCATCGCGAACTCGACTCTCGGATAGAGCAATTGATCCGGCTTCGGGACAACCTGACCGGGTGCATCGGGTGCGGTTGTCTGTCGTTGGCCGGCTGCGCACTGGCCAATCCGCACGACGAGCTGTCCTATTCGGGGCCGGGTGCGCGCACGTTGGACGTCGATTTCGACGAACCCTCGACTCGACGCGGCTCGAGCAGTTTGGAGAATTGATCGTTGGCCTTCTGCAGTACGAACTCGTAGGGCGGAGCGAATTTTCGGGCGACCCAGTACCCGAACCTGATGTCGTTCGAGGAGTAGACGAGGTACTTGCGCTTGGCGATTCCGGCGAGAATGGCGTCGGCGACAACCGACGGTTCCACGGCACGCTTCTCGAATCGGTGTTGCAACTTCTGTACGCGCGGATCGTCACGATCGATGCCGGCGATCTGAAGCGTCTGCACCAGTCCGGTCTTGACCCCGCCGGGCACCACCAGGCTGACGCCGATGCCATGCCGCTTGAGGTCGTACTTGAGCACCTCGGACACCCCGCGCAGGCCGTACTTGCTGGCGCTGTAGGCAGCGTGCCACGGCAGGGGAATCAACCCGGCGGCAGACGAGACGTTGACCAGATGGCCACCGCGTCCGGCCTCGATCATCGGAGGCAGGAACTTTTCGATGATGTGAATCGGGCCCATCAGGTTGACGTCGATCATCGACTTCCAGTGCCGGTGCTCGAGATTCTCGACGGTTCCCCACGCCGAGATGCCGGCAACGTTCATCACGACGTCCAGGCTGCCGAACTCGGCGTGAATATCGTCCGCGAACGCGGTGACGGCCTCGAAATCGGACACATCGAAGGGCAAGGAGTGGCTGACGGTACCGCCCGCGCGACCGACCAGGTCCACCGTCTCCGCCAAACCGGTGCCGTTGATATCGGTGAGAAAGAGCTCGGCTCCCACTCCCGCAGCAGCGATGGCCGTTGCCCGGCCGATTCCGCTACCTGCTCCAGTGATCAACGTCTTCTTGCCGCGCAGATCGTATGTAGCCATCGAAGCTTGTATCCCCCACCGGTTGCCACGTGTCAGTTCGATTTCGACCCTACGCGGTGACGACCGGGAGGGTCGTCACAATCTTTGCGACATCTCGTCTCGGTAGTCGGCGATGGTGCGCTCGATGCGAGCAGCATCGTCGTCGGCACCATGTTTGCGTGCGTCGTCCGCGCGCTGCTGCAGGGTGCCGATCGCTTTCCGGAGCTCGTTGTCCGACATCCGTGGTCTCTGCACTGTGTGTTCCATATCACACAGTGTGCCCGGCAAACCGGGGTGCGGCAAGCACCCCGAGATCACGACATTTTCAGACGGTGACAGATCCCGACGTGATGTTCTCGCGCACGAAACTGGACAGACTCCGCGCCGCGAATTCGCGGAAGTAGGCGAGTTTGTCGGCGGGCACCAGTGATGGAAGGACCGTGTTCCAGACCTTCTCCATACGCGAGGGAGCATCCTCGAGACGCGACTGCGCCTCGGACACCATCAGGACTCCGGCGAGCATCTCGCACACCAGCAACGCCGCGTTGCCCGCGTCCAGATGGTCGGCCACGTCACCGTGCTCGATGGCCCGCTCGAAGAGATGCTCGAAGATGTTCCCCCAGGTGCCGAACACACTGCCGCGAGCGGTGTCGGATCCGTCGATCTCCATCTGCAACCGGTACATGACGCGAACCAAGGGGTCCGATGCCGCCAGTTCGAGTACCGAGTAGGAGATTCCGATGACGGACTCGAGAGCCGGGCTGCGACTGTCGACCAAGCCGGCGCACGCGGTGGACACGCGCTCGTGACCTTCGTCGACGATGGCACGGGCCAATTCTTCCTTGGACGCGAAATGGAAGTACAGCGCACCCTTGGTCACACCGGACTGCGCCGACACCTGACTCAGCGTGGCATTCGCGTGCCCCACCTCGAGAAAGAGATCTGCTGCAGCGCGCAGTGCGGCCGCTCGTGTGGCTTCTGCCCTGAGTTGTCTCACCATGTTCCGAACACCCCTGCTCTGTCGACCTTGCCATGACATCGACGCTCTGTGCGCGCTGCCCATCCGTCGGCCGATCGAGGTGAACGTGGAATTCACTTCGCCATATCGGACTGTCAGCGCTCGCCAATAGTAACCGGTTCGGTGGCGACTTTGTGATTCGAAAGTGACAATTGCATGAAGAACGGCTCGTTTACAAAACGATTGAAATGAAAAGTTCCACTTCTCCAGTATTTGTAACGACTTCGACTTCCTCTTTGTAGGCGCGAAATATCGATCCGGACATAACGCACTCGTCGACCTGAGCCCATACGTCCTCGATCGGATCCGCCAATGCTCCGGTGGGCACGAACACTGCGAACACGCCGGTCGGTATCGAGACGAACACGTCCCCCACGGCGACGTCACCGGGCGAGTCCACCGAGACCGCGACCACCGCATTGACCGTTCCGTGCGGATCCGGGACGTACACCGTGCTCACCTGAGTTGCGTCGATGTGCTTCTCGCGCACACGATCTCGTAGGAATCGCATCCACTCGCTGCCACTCGATTCCGCGCCGGGTTCCACTCGCGGTGCCACCAACCCACTGAACAGCTCCGCGCTGCGCGCCGTGACGCGGAAGGTCATCACGAACCGCCGGGCGCAGTGATCGCCAGATAGAGATCGATCTTGTACGCGTGCGGATAGCACTCGTAGTCGCCGGTGAACGATCGCACTATCTCGCCCTGCTCTTCGGCATGATCGATCTGGGTCCACAATCGGGTGAGAACCTCGGGGAAATACCCCACCGCAGAAAAACGTGCATATTTCGCCGCAGGCACTTTCGCAACCAGATGTCCGCGCGCGACTTGACCGAGCGAAGAACACAGATAACCGACTACCTGGGTATTGTACGAGCCGATACCGGGGGCGAAGTCGGTATAAATGGAAGCGAGCGGACCGGAGGTCTCCTGATTGAGAACTGCGGACCACGCTTGATCGAGTGCAGGGTCGTTGAGGCGTCCGAGCGCCCGTTTGGGGCTGCGAACGGGAAGACCCGCGACCCACGTTTCAGCGAGGTCGACGATCTCGAACGACATTCACACTCCGTAGAGAAGTTGCAGGGGCAGATCCTGTGCTCGGAACCGGCCCGTTCACAATATCGCCCGTCAATCTACCGGCGCGACTGGTAGGTGGATCGTCAATCGATCAACCATACTTCGCACCCGTTTCGATCGCCGCAACTACTGCCGCCGACGGTTCCTCCTGGCGAACCTCGGGTCCTGGCTTTCGCACCGGTCCCTGCGTCCTACCCGGCCCCATACATCGTGCGCGCTCGCCCCCTGACACTCGGGCCATGACACTTGCCGAATACCCGACATACGAACCGCTGATCCCTCGAACGACCCGCTTTCGTGACTATGCCCGCATTTCTCACCCGAAAAATCGGGCACAGGATGATGCCGAAGAATTACTTTCCGCGCACCGCGGCAGCAAAACTGTCGTCGCGAATACCTGACAGATCGCGCACAGATGTAATGTCCGCTCCGGAATGCGAGACCGGGAGAATACGAGATTCGCACGACGACAGAATTCGTGTCAGGGGCCAGTGCAGCGTGTGCAGAACCAGGTCCGAAATCAGCAATCGGCGCAACCAACCACTGGCCAGCTCATGATGGGCCCACGTGCGATACGAGCTCTGGACGTAATGCCGGTACTCGAGCGGTGGCGTCAGTAACCGACGTCCGGACACCTCGACGCGCATCGGCTCGATCTGTGCGATCCGCAGTCCGGCCTTGTTGAGACACAGTGACAGATCGATGTCCTCGTGCAGGTCGGTACGCAGGCTCGTGCGAGCGCGAACGGCTTCCCACGCGGACCTGCGGATAGCGAAGTTGTTGCCCGATGCGGCAGAAACCCACTGCTCAGAAGGCCTGTTCCGCACGGAACGGTTGACGAACGCCCGATAGGGTCGCGCCCACGGGGAGTCGTAGAGGTAGATCGGTCCGGTGACTGCGGCATAGTCGAGTCGGCGATCGAAGAAGTCGAGCACCGAGTCCACCCAGCCGGCCTCGATACGGGTATCGGCGTCGATGCGGCCGATGACCGATCCGCAGGCATGATCGAAACCGGTGTTGCGCGCATGCACGACGCCTCGCTCGGACTCCCGCAGCAGAACCACCTGCGGAAATCGCCGCGCGTATTCTCCGACGATGGCCGCGGTGTCGTCGGTCGAATTGTTGTCGACGACAATGATCTCGTGAATGCGATCGCGCTGAACGAGCAATGCATCCAGACATTCGCGCATGTGAGCCGACTCGTCGAACGCAGGCACAACAATGGAAAGAGTATTCACAACGCCAACCCCTGACACATTTTTGGCAATCGTGTAGCTCGATACCCTTACACGGTGAACGCATTCGATTTCGAGCCGCTGACGTTGACGATGCTACATCATTACTTCAAGAAAAGAACCCGTCGAATTAATCGGACTTTACGGATCAGAATTCAGAATTCGGCGGAAGTATCAATCTCTGCATTGCCTCCCGATCACGAAAATCGGCCTTCTCCCCGATCCACTCCTTCGCTGCGGGAAGGTCGTTCAACTCTCGGCGGCGGCGCGCCGGAGAGCCGACGTACACACCGTCCGGTTCACAATCTCCCGTCACCAGCGAGTTCGCCCCGATGATGCATCCGGCACCGATGTGTACGCCCGGCATCACCACCACGCCGGACCCGATCCACACTCCTGGGCCGATCACCACCGACTCTCCCCGCAATTCGCCTGCTCGCTGACGCGACGGTCCGGTCTCGTGAGTACTGGTGAGAATGCGGACGTGATCGGCGATGAAGACATGATCACCGATCACGATGTCGGCAACGGTGTCGAAGTAGCAGCCGAAGTTCACGAACACACCGGTGCCCAGCCGAATCGATGCCCGCCCTTGAATCATGGAACCGCCGTACATCAGGCACGGACCGGTTGTCCGCAGCCCCGCAGGCCGCAGGACGGACGCGCGCAGCACGGCAGGCAAGAACGGCGCATTCGCCAACGAGACGACAGTGGCCTGACGCATCTGTACAAGGGCCCAGCGGACGTCCGACGGGTTACGCATCCAGTCGCGGATACGCGAGCCGGCCGTCACGCGGCGGCTCGCATCCGTTCGTCGGACTCGGCACGATCGTCGACGGGCAATGCCCGGCACGGCACTGCTGCGAACAGTCGCGAGATCGGCCACCGCAGCGTGTGCATCAGCCAGTCCATGGCCACGATGCGACCGAGCTTGCGCGACGCGAGACCGTGCTCCTGGTACGAGCGATAGCCCGCCAACGCATAGTGGACGTATTTCACCGGCGATGTCGTCGCGCGCCTACCGGACACCGAGGCCTTCATCCAACCGTTCTGAGCGACGGACAAGTGCTCGGCGGCCAGGCACAGGCACAGGTCGATGTCTTCGTGGACGCAGGTTCGCTCACTGACCGTGCCGCGAACCGTGCGCCAGGCGGATGCGCGAATCGCGAAGTTGTTGCCCGATACCGCCAGGGCCGCCCGCACCGACGGCTCACGTCGTTCGGCGCGCGAATGCATCCACGCCAGGGGCCGAGCCCAGGGTGATTCGTACAGGAACGTCCGGCCACCCGTGGCAGCGACGGATGCGTGCTCGTCGAAGAAATCGACGATCGAGCGCGCCCACCCGGGCCGAACCCGGGTATCGGCGTCGATTCGACCGATGATCGACGAGTCCACCAGGTCGAATCCGGTATTGCGAGCATGGACAACGCCGCGATTGGGCTCGTGCACCAACACGACCTTGTTCGTCACCGTGCGGACGTTGTTCACCAGCTGAAGCGTTCCGTCGGTCGACCCGTTGTCCACGACGACGATGCGGTCGATATCGTCGCCCTGATCGAGCAGCAGCGTCAGGCATTCACCCAGATGATCGACCTCGTCGAGCACCGGAATTACCACACTGAGAGTGTTCATTTCGATCCCCTGACAAATTCGGACATTGAATACAGCGAAGCCACGTCTTCGAACTTACGACATGTTCCAGAAATTGCCTAAAGCTGTCCGAATTGCATATCCGCAGCTCAGCGGCCTGAACAATTCTTCGAGTTGGCTCGCGGCGTTCCAAGCATTCGAATCGAAGGTTTCGCACGGCAATTCTGCAATTCGAGTTCATCGACGCGCGTCTTCGAAAGACGAATCCCGAACCGACGACCTATTTCCGTCGATATAAATCCGTGTGGAATTCACTTCGCGGTAACGTTCGTCTCCGCCGTCGCCGGACAACGAAAAAACCGCCACTCGTGTGAGTGACGGTTTTCGTGTCGGTGGACGCGGGTGGACTCAAACCGAACACCTGGCAGCGGTTCGAGCGGCTGAGTTCCTCATGGAATCAGGCGAAGCTTCGTTTCGTTGACGAGCCGGACGGTGCCACTGACGACGAGCCGGAAGTCGTCGCGAACCCTAGGAGACGGCTCCCAACGATCCTGACAATTTGGCGCTCCCTGCACCAGTCACAGACAGTCGGACGGGCGGTGGAAAGCGCATTTGTGGAGAGCCATCGTTGCGTGGCCTCGGCGGGTCTGCGAACTGCCCGCGACACCAGTGAACTTGTGAGTTCGTAGGGCATACGGTCGTGTAGATCGCGTCGGGAGTATTCACACCGGCACTTTCATCTGCACAGAGTCCGCAAGAAATCTAACGTTACGGGCTCGATCCGGCCGTTCGGAGGGCCGGCTCCGAACCCCGAGTGCTGCTGGCGGTTTCAGTCCAGATCTTGGTCCAGTTGGGCTCGTTCGTTCTCACGGACGGCTTCGCGTTCGTAGGACTCTGCAATGGCGCGCAGGATGCGCGCAGTTCGGGGCCAACGCACCTGGACCGCCAGACTCCATTGTTTGTACTGCTCAGCCAGCCTTCGCTCCTGGCTGCCGCCGTCGTAGACACCACGCCAGGTGACACCGCGGATGTTCAGTCGGCCGGTGATTGCGCCGTTCTCTAAGTCGCGACTCCCGATCGACTCGATGAGATCTCGAACTGGAGCGGGTGGCCAGATTCCGTCAGCGTCGACCGGTGCGTGAGCAAATGTTTGGGCAATCAATTCGTCACCGATGTCCGCTCGGTCAAGGTCGGATAGTTGCAGACGAGCCTGCTTAACCCACTCCTGCATCGCAGCTTGATCAAGCGAGCCGTCCTCCTGACGTCCCGGGAAGCCGTGCCAACCGCGAAGGACCCACCAAGCGTGCTCTGTTAGCGGATCCGCACTCTTGCTCTGACGGTGAGGCTCGTTTGCACCCCGGAACGTGCGTTGAACGAGATCAACGAACAGGGCAGGGTCCGAGGCGAGAGCCTGGTTAAGTGCACGTGGTTCGCGGTCGTGCTGGAGGAGCCTGAAATAGCCGAACTCCAGAGATGCGAGGTCGGCAACTGGCACGTCGGCTGCGGCTAGATAGTCAAGCAATGTCCCGACGTAGTGGCCGGTCATCTGTGACATCCCCGCCCGCCCCGGGTCCTGAGTGATCGCCGCGCGCAAGACGGATAGGACCAGCGTTGCGCTCGGGAGATGTTCTTTCTGGTCTGCTGTCGGATTGAAGATGCCGTGGCTCGCGATCGCAATCGCCGACCAGGCTCGTGCTCGCTCAAGGAGCACCTCGATAGCTTTGGTGAGATGTTCATTGGGAACGATCTCGAAAGGTGCCTCGGACCAGAAGAGGTCTTCAGCGGCTGGGAACTCACGGAGAACTTCCCAGAACCGGCTTTCCGTCGGGACGTTAAGCACCAACCTTCTCAGTGCTTCGCTCCCCACGTCGCCCCCTTCGAGTGCTCGCCTGAGATCCGCTGGTCCATCGACGGCGAGGTGGCTACGGACCCACGTCGTCGCGGCTTCCTGAAGCGCTGTGCTATCCGATGCCAGCCAGTCCAGCATGGTGTCGAGAGCATCAATCGGCTCGTAGGTTGACAGGGTCCAGCCGACCTGTGTCGGAGCCTCAGCACGGACCGCTACTGCGCCGAGCTGTTCCCACGCGTCGGGGCGGGCAAACAAAACATCAAGTGCTTCGCGCCGTTTGGCTTCCAGCGCTGTCCGGTAGTGCTCGTAGTCGTTCAGGTCTGCACCCGACAGGTCCGGGTGCCAATTGAAGAGATATGCGAACCTGCGGAGGTCATCAGCAGGTTGGAGCAATTCGGCCAGTTTGTGCAAGCGGGCGCGTCGCTCCGCCGGCATTGCCCAGTCCGCGTCCTGGAAACGCTCGTGCCTCGCTGCAGTCTCTCGGACCTGTTCGAACAGGGCCAGTCGAACGTCCTCATCCAAGTCGCCGCGCGATGCCTCGTCCTCGAGGAACTCGATGATCCGATTCGCTTCGTCCTGGCCGACCGTGGACAGCGCTTCCACAAGCCATGGCAGGGCGGTGCGATCTGCCTTGGCCCATTCGATTGCACGGTCGACCAGGCTCTTCACGAACGCGAACCATTCGCTGTTCGGCATCCGGTCGCTGGGGGGCTTCCAGAGTTGATAGCGCGGCTCATTGGGCGGCGAGGCCCAGGCATTGCTGTCGGGCCACAGGGCCTTGAGTAAAGCCCAACCTGTCGTCTCGCTCACAAACCGGCAGGCATCGAGCGCTTGGAGTCGGGTCGCAAGATCTGCGCCAGTGTTGCGAATCCATCCGCAAAGGACGGTCGACATGCTTGCGAGGGGATTGTTACCGGAGTTCTTCGGCAGTTCGTAGTCGCAGAGTTCGGTCAGAATCTGTGTTGCGCGAACGAGGTGGTCGGGCGACCAGCAGAGCACTTCCAAGGCCCACAACAGGTGATGCTGTTGACCCGAAGGCCCCAGTGCCAGCGGATCGTCAATGGTCTGGAACATGCGGCCGACGGTCGGATCGCTGGTTGCAAGGTCATCCTCCAGTGCCGAAAGGAAGGTGCCTGGAGCAGCCTCGGCAAGAAGCGGAAGCACGTCGGCGATCGCTCCCCAAGTGTGCCCCTCGGAGCCGGTAGCGACCTGACGCAACACGTCGCTCACAACCCGTTCAACCACTGAGGATGCGAGATTGGTGTCACCGGGGCCTGACTCGATCACCCCCGCCAGGGCGAGACTCTCGGCGATACCGTGCCGCAGAGCAGGCGAATAGGTTCTCCCTTGCCCCTGCAACTGAGCGGCGATCCGCTCGTGCGAGCTGAGGCCTTCATATGGATTTGGGTCCAGGAGAACGCTGGTTGCGATCTCTGCCCATCGCGACGCCAGTTCTGATGACACTAGGTTGCCAAACTCAAGGAACGCCTCCTCCAGGGAAGTGAATACAAAGACATTCCGCACGTTCCGGATCGCCGGATCGGATCCGCGACTGGCGTCGGCGATAGCGCGCTGTAGGTCGACTGAGGGGACGGCAGCCAGTTCACTCAGGACTCGCACGTCCTCGGGTCGATCGGTCCACCGACTGGCCAGCATCAGTGCGGCGAGCGTGGCGGCCAGCGGCGGCCGAGACCACGTTGGCTGCTGCACGCGAGGTGAGCGCGAAAGCCGCCGGGCCAATGCGGGCATGCTCCGACGAGCAAGTACCGCGAGGCGATCGGCTTGACGCCATTCGACGTCGCCTTTTCTGAATGCCTCGGCCGCCTCGTTCCGGCCAACCCTCGGCAGGCGGATGTCGACGCTGCGGCGCATAGCAGAGCCGCTGTCGACGATAGAGACGACATGCCTACCGCTAGCGAGGGCGCGGGCTACGTCTGCATTGTCGAAGTCGGGCACCAAGATCCCAGGCCCTGGGAGTGCCACTATTCGATCCCAGACGCCTGTTGACCGGACGATTGTGACGGCACCAGGCTCACTCGACTTATCGTCGTCGGGCGTGAGGCACGCGCGCAGGAACCCCAAGGCGTCGTCGACCCACTCGGTCTGGATTGACGTAATCCTCGGTTCGTCACTTAGCAGGGAGAACAGTCGCTGTGCCTCCTCTGCTCGCCCGGCGACAAAGAGATTCAGCGGAAGAGCCGGTTCGGTAGCAGCGGAGAAGCGGTCCCACCATGTCTCCAGGGTCAGCGCGTCCCGGGGTCGAAGACCGAGAGTTTCCGAGACCCATAGATGTGCGGCGGGCGCAACCTGCAGCCAAGCTTCGAGGTCATCCGCATCGAGTACGAAGACATCCTTGAAGAGTTTCTCGGCTCGTCGCTCAGCGGCCCACGAGTCCTTGCCCTGCCATCGACGGACTGTCACGAAAACGAAGGCGACATCTTGCGATGCCTCGCCCTTTCGTCCGTCGTAGTCCTTGGTGGCTTTGCGCTTGGAGTCCTTGTCAGTGCCGAACTCGAACCAGATTTGTCCGGCCGGCAGCAACTGGGTCGGAAACTCAAGGGCCGCTACCCCGTCCTTGCCGGCAAGGGCAACCCCATCGCCTGTCCGTATCGAGATCTGGCCAGCCCCGGGGGTCTCGAACAACAGCCTACGCACCAACTCCGGAAGCCGATCCTGGGCTTCTCGAGCGTTGGTCTGGGGCCACAGCGCGAGCTGGCTCGCAGTCGCATATTCGGGACTGGCGGTTCGTCGTTCGGCAGCCAGACTCACGGCCGGCGCTCCGCGCTGCGCTTTGAGGCGCTCCACGTCGCTCGCACGGAACCTGTAGAACGACGTCCCTGGCACCCGGGCATCCGGGAGCAATCCCTGCTTGGCATACGACCGCACGGTGTTCTCGTGCACGGCCAGTCGCCTGGCTGTTTCGCGCACGTTCAGAAACTCAGGAGCAGCACCTTTCACACCAACAGCATACCTACATGTAGACTTTGTGCACTTGATGTTGACGATCTTGGTGCAGAGAAACGTGGAGCGAACATGGATACGGCGAGCGCGGCAATCGACCCGTCGTGGTGGGACGACGTGCTGGCGGCGGCGTCGCTTGATGACCCCTATGAGCCGCCAGAGTTGTTGTCGACGCATCTCGAGCGGGCGGCTGCCGATCCGTCTGTCACAGGGCTTCACAAACTGGTGCTGCAGGTGTTGGCGATGGCGTCATCGGCGATGTTGAACCCTGAGGACTGGCTGGAGCCGTTCACACCCGCGATGCAGTTCGGTGGCAAGCGGACCGTAGTGCCGGCGGACTTGGACGCTGACCAGGTGGCGTTGCTGGCGCGTATCGCTCAGCTGGTCGAGCGCGATGATCTGCGGGCTCGGGTCGCCGATGTCGCCTGGGTCTACGGGGACCGGTCGGACATCGAGATGTTGGACCGAGCCATCGACGCCTACCGGGCCGCACCACTGAAGGGTGATGTGTGGTTCAGCGTCGGGAAGGACGCGTGGGTTCGGGCCTTCGCGCTCGCGGCGCGGCGCGGAGCGGACGGCCATGCCCGGACGCAGGACATGTCGGACGCGTTGAAGGCTCAGGTCTTGGCCGGGCAGGTGACAGACAAATTCAGAACAGTGGGGTTTGCGGAAACCTTGCGCCAGCACGGTCGTGTCGAAGCGGCCGGGCGCGCTGAGGTGTGTGAAGCGCTTTTCGCGCTCGCAGCAAAGGCGTCGTCGGCAGCGCCGCGCCTGTCACGCCACGTCGAGCGTGAGGCACTCGCATGGCTTGGTGGTTCGGACGCAGCGGCGGCGAACGCGGCGACCGAGCGCGTTGCGCGGACATACATCGCTGAAGCCGATTCCCGCATTCAGGCGGACCCAAAGGCGGGCGCGCTGGTCGAGGGCCATTTTCTGGAGAAGGCAATCGCAGTGCTCCGAACCATCCCGCGCTCCTACCGGCTTGAGACGGGGCTCGACGAGCTCATTGACGACCTCCGCATTCGGCTGCGTGGGAGTCGGGAGTCGTCGATGGAGCAGATGATGCGTATCCAGTCGGACCCGGTCGATCTGACTGACGCCGTTTCTTACGCACGGTCCCGAGTTTCGGGTCACGCGGACAAGCTCGACGCGCTCGCTGCATTTGCGACGCTCGCACCGCCGCTGGATGAAGCCAGTACGCGCGAGAGCGCCGAGAAGATGCTGGAGGGCTCCATCAGCCACATCTTCGGATCTTCTACGTTTTCGTCTGACTTCCGCAAGATCGCATCGAGGCCGGGGTCTCTGGGTCAGGCCGATGAGGACACGGTTTGGGCCGAGATGGTCCGCACTGTCGTGTTTCACTCCCAGTTGCTCGGAAAGGGCATCATCCAACCTGCGCAAGAGGTACTGCTTACTGAGCACAAGTTCAGTCGGCAGTATGCGGTGTCGCTGTGCGTGGAATCGCCGATGGTGCCGGAGGGGCACGAGAGGTTGTGGGGCGACGGGCTGGCGCTCGGCTTGGGCGGCAACTACGGCGCTGCGGTCTGTGTTCTGGTCCCACAGTTGGAGCAGGTCGTGCGGGTCATGTTGAAGGGGCAAGACGTGCACACGCTGTTCGTCGATGAGCACGGCGTGGAGAGCGAGAAGAGCTTAAACACGCTTCTCGACATGACCGAGGCCGCGGACATCTTCGGTGCAGGGATGGTCATGGAGATGAAGGCGATGCTGGTCGTCCAAGGCGGACCGAACCTGCGCAACGACACCGCGCACGGACTTCTCGATGACAACTCTGCGTGGAGCTACTCGGCGCTCTACATGTGGTGGTTCTGCCTTCGGCTGGTGACATGGCCGATCATCGAGATGATAGACCGCGCTCAGAAGCAGGCAGCAGAGTTCGGCGCGACTCAATAGCCACCGTCGGAGCGGACACCGAGCCGGAAGCGCAGACTGCAGCCTACATCGAGGTGCCGTTGTTGGAAGACCAGCCCCATGAAGACTAGGTCGGGTCGGGTCGGGCCAAGAAGTCCGTTGGGGTGTCGGCGCACCCACGTTGGGATGAGCAGGACGCACGGTGCGATCTGAGCGGCCGAGCAACTAAGGACGACTGGATCCGCTGCCATGGACGCGCGTCAATCCGCGCCCTGACGCACCGCCTGTTTGATTGGGGAAACTCGGCGAAATGCAGGTGCAATCCGAGATCTCGCATGCTCACTTGAGCCAGAGGCGTCAGCGAGTGCCGCGGTTGTCCCACCGAGCGACGAGGCCATGATCGACTCCGTGGCCTTGCGAATGCGGTCCTCGCACGTTGTCGGTTCTGTGGTGCACCGCCCAGCGGAGCACCGTTCCGCCTGCCACGACGTCGTCACCGAGCATTCCTCCGCGTGGCGCATCGTTGCGCTTGGCGACACCGATCGTCAAAGTCCACATCCACGCCGTGGTGTGCTGCGGACGCTTGACTGGGGTGCTCTCATCATCGCGTCTAACACTCATCTTGGTTTGCCGCAGTGCAAGCTGTCCGACTAGTCACTCGGCCGCTTGGTCAGGGCTCCGGACGACATGCGGGTCGCCCAGCGATGCTGGCGGTACCGGTACGGAGCAATGGTGGCCGCATGTGCCTGCCACTGTGTTCGTGCTCTCGGCTGGGTCGGTGGCTTGCCAAGTCGCGAAGCCCAGCTTGCTCCGGCACTCTGTGCCTCATCTGCAAGTCGCCCGGCGGCGGTCTCGATGAGCGTCTGCCGCTCGGTGAGCGGGGTCTGCATGTCATCTGCGATCGGCTCGGCAGGCGTCGGGATGAGTCCAGCGACTCGTGCCCTGGTTCGCTTGCTGGGCTGGAGCTTCCGGGTGGCCTTGTCGAGCATGGCGGCCAGCTGCGAAGCGGGGTCGGTCTGTTCGTGGCCGGGCGTGAGCCTCTGCGCGAGCGCGGTGAGCGCGACCACTGCGAGATGACCGGTTGCTTCGTATCGGGCGAGTGCTGCTTCGAGGCGTTCGTTATGAGGGCTGGTGAACATGTTGTCGGCCACGTTCTCGGGGAACGGTGCGACATCGAGAAGCGCGGCCCATCGCTGGTCTGTGCTTCGTGGGCGAGTACGTCGTACTCGGCGAGCAGCGTGGACAGGGAGGCGTGCCGGTCGACCTTAAGCTTCACGGTTTCGGCGGCGGAGACGTCGGCGTCGCTGCGTGCGAGTACATTGGCGAGCCGGTCTGTCAGGGTCAGCGGCTCGGGTTGGTCGAGATGCGGCTCGACCTCGTGCGGGTCGGGGACGATCACATAGGCGTGGTTGCAGTGCTTGCCGCGCGTCATCGCCACGTAGAAGCACTCCAGCGACGAGGATTCGGGGTCGACGAGCGCGTGCGCGGTGGCAACGCTGGCTCCTTGAGCACGGTGAACCGTGGAGGCGTAGCCGAGTTGCGTTCCTCACGGACCGTACTGCGCGGGCAGCACGAGGGCTTTGCCGTGGGACTGGTCGCCGCGCCCAAGCCGGCGAACAGCGAGCGAGCCATCTCGTCGTAGCGGCGGGTGACGTGCCAGCGGTCGCCGTTCTTGACCCGACGAACAGGCGACCAAGGTAAACGGCTCGCGAACCAAGCACTCACCAACGGAATCGAGATCAGCGAAGACGAAAGGGCGACGATCCGGCTCGCTGAGCCCTTCGCCGCCCTCACACCAGAACCCGCATCAACCGATGTCAGGAGTTCTAGTACGTCTTCAATTGTGGAGCTGAGGGGAATCGAACCCCTGACCTTCTCGATGCGAACGAGACGCGCTACCAACTGCGCCACAGCCCCTTTGCCGTCATGCCGACCGGCTGGGTAACTCTAGCAAAGCCGCGTCGGACGATAGCTACGCGCCCTGGGCTCTGCGCAAGTCCCGGTCCTCGTCACGACGTGCCTGGAACGGCTCCTCGTAGTGATCGAGATGCTCGAACTCGGGATCCTCGTCGTCGATCTCGAGCACCACTGCGCCGGGGCGACGCAGTCGTTGGGGAACGAGCTCGAGCTCGTCGTCGGTTTCCGATTCCACACCGAGACGGGATCGGCCCATCCGAGTGAGCCGACGCCTGCGCACCTCTTCCTCGATCTGTACCTGACGACGCAGGTAGTACAGGTAACCGACGAGGACGGCGACCGACAGTCCACACAGCCACCAGACCGTCGGGGAGATGATGAAGGCCAGGGATGCGGTGGTGATCGCCGCGAAGACCAGCCCCAGAACTGCGCGCTGTCGAAATGCGTACCGCGCGGCCCTGGCGATCGCGTCGGCCTCGGGATCGAAACCGCCGCGGCCGCGTCGGCGAGGGACGAAATCGTCGTCGACCACACCGGGTTCGTGCGCGGGCGAACTCCCACGCGGTGCATCCGTGTCCGGTGCCTCGCGATCGAGGTCGCTGTCTGCTGCGTGAGTGTCCATCGGGTCCTCCGCGGTACCGGGTAGATCGGGTGAGTCTGGACGAGCAGTCGCAATCGTGGGGCCGAAGATCTCGCGGGCCGGCGCGGAGACTCGCAGGTCGTCCTCCGGTCGCCAGTCGGGATCACTGCGGTGACCGGTCGCGGGGCCGCGCTGCTTTCGCTTCGTGCCACCCCGATGCAGCACGCGCGTGGCGAGCGCAGCGTCCGTGGTCTGCATGATCTGCGGACGCTTGGTCATCAGCATGGGCAGAAGAACGAAGAGCCAGACGGCCACGAGACCGATCCAGATGATCGAGTTCGGCATCGGCGTTGTTCTCCTCCCCTTGGACGACGGCGACAGTGAAAGACGTCCTCAGGCTATGCGGAGGAGGAACGAGAACGACGCAGACGCGCCGACCCGAATTACACTCCTGTCACTTTGACAACACGAACGCTCGTGCCGCAGCAGCGAAAATCAGGCCCACGCAGCCCGACCCGCACGAACCAACCGATCGACGACGGTGCCCTGCACCTCACCCGAGGTGATCGCGACGAGCTTGTGATCGCGCCATTCGCCGTCGACGTCGAGGTACTTGTAGAGCAGCCCCTCTTCGCGAAAACCGACATTGCGCAGCACTGCCTGGCTGGCAAGGTTCTCCGGTCGCACCGTCGCCTCGACGCGATGGAGTCCGACGGGACCGAAGCAGTGGTCGAGCCCGAGCGCCAGAGCCGCGGTCGCCACGCCCTTGCCGTTGACCTCCTTGGACACCCAGTACCCGATCCAGGCCGACCGGAGTGCTCCCCGCACGATGTTTCCGGTGGTGATCTGGCCGCAGAACTCGCCGTCGACCTCGATCACCAGCGGCAGCATGTGTCCCTTGCGTGCCTCCGATTTGAGACCCGAGCACAGGCTCGGCCACGAGGAGATGTGATGCCGAGAGTTCCAGCTGCCTTCTCCGCTGGGCTCCCAGGGTTCGAGGTGGGCGCGATCCGCCGTGCGAATCCGGCTCCAGGCGGCCGCGTCGCGCATCCGCACCGGCCGCACGGTGACGGTTCCGCCGGCCACTCTCACTGGACCCAATTTCGCCGGCCAACCTGGGTGGCTCGACCACGTTCGCGGCATCCGTCGATGTTATGCGCTACGCGCAGGTGAGCGGAAACTCGTAGCCCACTACGAACTACCGCTCACATGGCGTCAGCCTCGCTGAGCGAGGAACGAGACCTTCACTTCTTCGCCGGTGCGGATTTCGGTGACCTCGGGATCGATGACGACCAGGCAGTTCGCCTCGGCGAGTGTCGCGAGTAGATGCGAGGACGATCCGGGTGCGCCGCCGAGGGCCTGGACCAGATATTCGCCGGTCCCCTCGTCGCGCATGAGCTGGCCGCGAAGGAATCCCTTGCGGTCCTCGATCGAGGTGATCGGCGCGACGGTTCGGGCGGTGACGGTCCGTCGCATCGGCTGCCGTCGGCCGAGTGCGATGCGAATCAGCGGACGCACCATGACCTCGAACACCACCAGCGCGCTGACGGGGTTGGCCGGCAACAGAAAGGTGGGTACTTCGTCGCGTCCGAGTTGACCGAACCCTTGGACGGATCCGGGGTGCATGGCAACTCGCTCCACTTCCATGTCGCCGAGTTCGCCGAGTGCCTCACGCACACCGTCCGATGCGCCGCCGCCCACTGCTCCGGCGATGACCACGATCTCGGATCGAATCAGCTGACCCTCGACCACCTCGCGCAGTCGCTTGGGATCGGTGCTGACGATCCCGACGCGGTTGACGTCGGCCCCGGCATCGCGCGCTGCGGCGGCCAGCGCATAGGAATTGACGTCGTACACCTGACCGGGCCCCGGGGTCCGATCGGTGTCGACCAACTCGCCGCCCACGGAGATCACCGACAGCCGCGGCCGCGGATGCACCAGCACCTTGTCGCGCCCGACGGCTGCGAGCAGTCCCACCTGAGCTGCGCCGATGATCGTGCCTGCGCGGACCGCCACGTCACCGGGCTGCACGTCGTCGCCGATCTTGCGGACGTAGTCGCCCGAGCGCACCGGACGGAACACCTTGACCCGGGCACGACCGCTGTCGGTTCGATCCAGGGGCAACACCGCGTCGGCCAGTGTCGGCAGCGGCGCGCCGGTGTCGACTCGTACTGCCTGACGCGGTTGCAACCGGATGGGTTGACGCGATCCGGCGGACACCTCGCCGACGACGGGAAGCGTCAGATCGATGCGTTCGTCGTCCTCGTTGCGCAGGTCGGTGCCCGCGGCCGCCACATCGACGCTGCGCACTGCGTAGCCGTCGATGGCTGCCTGGTCGAAACCGGGAAGGGGACGCTCGGTGACCACTTCTTCAGCACACAGCAGGCCCTGTGCTTCCGAGATGGCGACCCGAACAGGCCGTGGAGCCACCGCCGCGGCGGTCACCCGGGTCTGCTGATCTTCGACCGAGCGCATCTGGCCCTTCCTCTATGGCATCGACCCGCGATGCTATTCGTACGTGGTCAATTCCGGTGCCCAGCTGTCGCTCAAGCGTTCGTTCAGCCATTCGCGCAGCGCTGGGCCGTAGTCGTCACGTTGTAGAGCAAAGTCAACCGCAGCGCGCAGGTATCCCCCGGGATTTCCGAGGTCGTGTCTCGATCCGCGGTGCACCACCACGTGCACGGGATGGCCTTCTTCGATCAGCAGCGCAATGGCGTCGGTGAGCTGCAGCTCGCCGCCGGCACCGGGCTTTATCCGGCGCAGGGCGTCGAAGATCGCGCGGTCGAGCAGGTAGCGGCCCGCGGCAGCCAGGTTGGACGGGGCGTCCTCCTGCTTGGGCTTTTCGACCATACCGGTGACCTTGAGGACGTTCGGGTTGACCGCGTCGGGCACGATCTCGACGGAGAAGACGCCGTAGGAGGACACCTTGTCGTCGGGGACCTCGATGGCGCACAACACCGAGCCACCGCGCTTGGCGCGCACCCGGGCCATGACGTCGAGCACACCGCGGGGCATCACCAGATCGTCGGGAAGCAGAACGGCAACGGAATCCTCGTCGTCGTCGAGGACTTCCTCGGCACAGGCGACGGCATGCCCGAGTCCGAGCGGCTCGCGCTGGATGACCGACTGGACGTCGAGCAGACCGGGAGCAACCCGCACCTTCTCGAGCATCTCGAGCTTGCCGCTGGCCTCGAGCTTGTTCTCGAGTACGAGGTCCTCGACGAAGTGGGCGACGACGCCGTCCTTGCCGGGGGACGTGACGATCACGAGTCGCTGCGCGCCGGAATCTGCGGCTTCGCCGGCGACGAGCTCGATACCGGGAGTGTCGACCACCGGAAGCAGTTCTTTCGGAACGGTTTTCGTGGCCGGCAGGAACCGGGTACCCATGCCCGCTGCGGGAACGATGGCCGTGCGGAAATGCACGGGCGTGGCGGCGGTCGTCGCTGTAACGGCTTCTGTCATGGTGCTCACCCTATCCATGGTTTCTGGTGATCTGCTCGCCGTGTGCTGCGTTTTACCCCCGAGTGCATATCGTTGAACGACAGCACAGGAAGGGAGGACGAATCGTTGTGACCGTTCCCGATTTCACGGAGAACACGTCCAAGGATCGATGGCGAAAGTATGTTCTCGCCGAACGCCGACTGCTCGACGGTGCGCAACGCGCAATGGAGTCCTCTGCACTCTGTCACGTCCTCGGCGAGTTGGCGGCCGAACACCAGGTCGTAGCCGCGTACGTTCCCGTCGGCCGGGAGCCGGGTTCTTTTCGGATGCTCGACGCGATGGCCGCGGCCGGGTCGACCGTTCTGCTTCCGAGTGCGCACGAGCCGGGGCCGTTGCGCTGGGCTCGGTACGCCGGACGCGAGTCGTTGGTGACGGCCCCGTTCGGGCTGTTGGAACCGTCGGGACCGACGCTCGATCCCGACGCCGTGTCGGCGTGCTCTCTGGTGCTGATTCCAGCGCTGGCCGTGGACCGGCGCGGAACCAGGTTGGGCCGAGGCGCGGGCTTCTACGACCGCACCCTCGACCTGTGCAGACCCGACGCCATGCTGGTCGCGGTGGTGCGCGAGAGCGAAGTGGTCGATCGTCTACCCGCCGAGCCGCACGACAGACGGGTGACGCACGTGTTGACCCCCGGCAGCGGGCTCGTACGCTTGGGTACGGAATAACGCTACGATTCGATTCGTTGGCACTCCTGACTGTAGAGTGCTAATGCTCTCCCCAGTTTCGACAGTTTCGACGAACAGACAAGACACCGGCGTGGTTCGGCCTCGGCCAGCAGAGCGGCGAATTTCCTCGGTGACCAGCGCGGAGGAAACACGATGCCCACTTACTCATACGCATGCACCGAGTGCGACAACCGCTTCGACATCGTTCAGTCCTTCACCGACGACACACTGACGGTGTGCCCCGCGTGCTCGGGCAAGCTGCGCAAACTGTTCAATTCCGTCGGCATCGTCTTCAAGGGCAGTGGCTTCTACCGCACCGACAGCCGCGGTGGTTCGAGCACCTCGAGCGAGGGCGCAGGCGAGAAGAAGTCCGATGCGGCGGCCGCTAAATCGGACAGCAAGACCGACTCGAAGCCCGCCGAGAAGAAATCTTCCGATTCGTCGTCGTCGAACTCTTCGTCCTCCTCGTCCACCGCGAAAGCTGCTGCCAGCCAGTAGTTTTCCGCTTCATCCACAGGCCGGGCCGTTATCCACAGCCCGGCCTTTTCGGCGTCCGAGACGCCTTGGTCGGCGATAGCGTTTCGGCCATGGCTGCCGGTAAGAATCGACTCGACTCAACGCTGCTCGATCGCATCACCCTGCGTCCGGCGTGGGTCGGATCCACGAAATTCAGACGAATCGCAGCGGGAGTTCTGGTCGCTGTTGCCGCCGCACTGTTCGTCGACGACGCTGCCGGCGACGACCGAGTACAAGTGATCACGGCGGGACGCGACCTGACACCCGGCACCGTATTGACGTCGGCCGATGTGGTGGTGGCCGACTGGGACCGGGCGAACGTCCCCGAGGGCGCGCTCGTCGAATCCGAGGCCGTGGACGGTCGGACACTCACCGGACCGGTCCGAGCGGGCGAATTGCTCACGGACGTGCGCCTGCTCGGATCTCGAACGGCCACGACCGCTCTGGGGACCGAGGCACGCGTCGTACCGGTGCATCTCGCCGACGCCGCGGTGACCGACCTACTGCGGGAAGGCGACCGCGTCGACGTGTTGACGGTCGAGTCTCAGGAAGACCCGAATGCCGTCCCCGCGGCGCGGGTGCTGGCGTCGGGAGCGATGGTCGTGCTGGTCTCCGCCGACGCCGGTGGCAGCCGGCAGCGAGACCGCGTCGTACTACTGGCTCTACCGACGAACGACGCGACGACAGTTGCAGCCGCCTCGTTGGTCAGCGCAATCACCGTCACCCTGCACTAACGTTTCTCGAGACAGAACAAACCGAACGTTGGGAGAAGGGCTCATGCTGAAGGGCTTCAAGGACTTTCTACTCCGCGGCAACGTCGTGGACCTCGCCGTCGCCGTGGTCGTGGGCGCGGCATTCACTGCGATCGTCACCGCATTCACGACCAACGTCATCAACCCTCTTGTCGCTGCCCTCGGTGGCAGCAACGAATACGGCTTCGGCTTTCAGATCACGTCGTCGCCGGAATCGTTCGTCAACATCGGCGCAGTCATCACCGCGGTCATCAATTTCGTCATCATCGCGGCAGTGGTCTACTTCGTACTGATTCTCCCGGTGAACACGGCGAAGAAGCGCTTCGTGAGCCAGCCGGAGAAGGAACTGAGCGACGTCGACGTGCTGGTGCAGATTCGCGACATCCTCGCGGGGGGAACCACAGCGGGACAGAAGCTTTCGACCGCAGCCGACACCACCGGCGGCAGTGGCGAGGCAAACGACGCCACACCGGACCTGGGCAAGCACTCCAAGGACTGACACCGGTCTGCTTCGACGAATGAATGCGCCATTCACGCTGTCAGACAGCGTGAATGGCGCATTCATTCGTTGCGGGGGCCGGAGGGCCGGAGGCCGACTCCCTAGCCGACTTACGGCCGTGGCGTCAGCCGATGCTGAACGGCTGTCCCCAGAGTGTGGTCGTTGCCGTGACGGCATCGTTGTCGATGGTGACCTTCACGTAGGAACGGGCCTCGGCGTATCCGGCACATCCAGCGACGCTCAGGGTTTCGTCGGCGTAGGTGTAGCCACCGCCGTTGCCGTCGAACGAGAACTCGTTCGAAACCTCGGTGGCGACCGTAACACCGTCGATCTCGGCGGACTTCTCGTCGGCCACGAGCTTGACGTCGTTGAACTGGCCGGGGGCGAGAGCCAGCTCGACGCCTGCACCGATGTCGTAGGTGTTCGGCTGCGTGCGGTTGATCGTCAGTGAGCTCAGGTCGCCCGGCTCCAAGCCGATGGTGTTGCCCTGGCCGAAGGATGCGTTTCCGTCGGCACCGATCGCGGCGCTGAAATCCACCTGGCAGCCGACCAGGAAGCCCGGCTCGATGGATCCGCCACTGGCGTTGGAGGTCTCGACGGTGTAGTTGCCGGTGACCCACACGTTGCGCTGGGTAGGTGTGGCACCCATCGACGGCGAGATCAGCGCGCTCTGGCCGAATCCCTTGACGGTCACGGTGGTTCCGTCGATCAGCGTCTTGCTGATCTCGTTGTCCTGCAGTGGAACGAAGGTGTCGGCGTTGGCCGCTCCGGCGGACAGGAACCCGATCGCGATTGCGCCGACGGCTCCGGCCGCGGCCGTCTGGAGTCCACGCCGCATGGTGGTGGTGTTCTGCATAGCTACCCCTTTTGGGAAAGTGAAACGCGCTCTAGGCGAGGGTGAGTGAAGTAGTGGGATGCTCAGCCGAGGCTGAACGGCTGGCCGTAGAGCGTGCCCTTGTAGCGGTAGTTGCCGGTGAGCTCGAGTGTGGTGTACGAGCGAGCCTGCGCGTAGCCACCGCAGTTCTCCACGGAGATCCCGACATCCTGGTACTGAATCGCGGTGAACGGGCCCTTGACGTCCTTGCTGCCGAGCTCGACCTGCGCCACTTCCTTGTCCTTGATGGGGACGTTGACTCCGACGCCGCCCTCGAACTTGTTGGTGGTCTCGCCCTCGCCGCCGATGAGGAACGGGATGGGGAACAGCGTGATGATGTTGGTGTTGCCGCCATCGATACCGAAGCCCGCGTTCATATCGAGGCTCAGATCATCCATGTCGAGCTGGCAACCGACGAGGTAGCCCGTCTTCAGGGTTCCGCTCACTCCCTCGGGAACGTCGGCGGTAGCGGTGCCGGTGACCCAGCCGTTCCGGTTGAGAGGATTGTTCGCGATCGCGGGCGAGATGACAGCCGATTCGTCGACGTGCGAGATCTTGTACGGCCCCGCGACCTTCTCACCGTTCGGCAATGGAACGAACGTATCGGCGTTGGCTGCGCCGACCGAGAGCATTCCGATGGCAACGGCCGACGCCGCGCTCACTGCAGCGATTCGACTTACCTTGCGCAGCACGGAGTGACGAATATTGTTCATGATTCCCCTCATATGACCGGCCGATGCCCCATCCGATGGCCGGACCGATCGGGAGACATCTTTTCTCGCAGAAGAATACTGTACAAATCGGTACGAAGCATCCACAACGGACGCAATATCGATGCATGTTTCAGCAGCTCACAGATACCGTCCCTGCTTGCAGTACCTAAACAGCGCCCGCGCTCGCAACTCGACGTCCGTATTCGGAGCGACCGCTCGAATTGTGCTGACACAAAGCAAGAGAACGCACCCCGAATGCACAATGTATGCAACAAACCGATCGAGTACCGACGCCGACATGATCCGGCGATTTCTTTTCCACACACCATTCATTCGACTGACACAACGATGCCCTGCAATCCGTGGATTGCAGGGCATCGTCGAGTATTTCCCCCGAAACTAGAACTTCAACAGCGGAAACTCGTCGAGCGTGACGGCAGTGCCATCCGCTTCACAAGCCGATGCAACGGCATTCGAATTGTCGACGAATTTCTGGCCGGATTCACTGTCCGGCTCGGAGAGTTCCAGCGAATCCCCAGGTAGGTCGGCCACCAGTGTCGTCAGAGCATTCTTGACGTCGCCTGTCGCCTGCTCCGATTGGGTGGTGAATTCACTCAGCGAAGCGGCTTTGTCCGCGGTCCACGTCTCGACACCGGCCTGATCGGTGGGAACGGCTTCGACGGTGGCGACAAAGTCATTGTGCGACGTCGCGAAGGCCGTGCAGGTATCGGCATTCTCCCCCGATGCTGTATCCGAGGAATCGCTGCTACATCCGGCCAGAAGTAGAAATGCCGCGCAGGCGGCGGCAGAGAGAGCTTTCGTTTTCATTGTCGGTCCCCCGGACCCCTTCTCGCAGGCAGCACCGAAGCATTGTCCTGCGGTGTCATTTCGTTCGGTTCTACTGGTACACAGCAATCAGGCCCGCCCGGGATACCCGGGCGGGCCCAATCGATTTCGGCTAGGTCAGCCGAGGATGCTGCTGTTGATCAACCGATCGAGATCAGTTGAAGGTCCACGGTGCGCCGTACGTGACAGCAACATCACCGGTGGAGCTGGTGACGGAGACGTACGGACGGACGCGGACGTTACCGAGGATGCCGGTAGCGGTGCCGTGAGCGTTGGCGATCTGGATGGTGCCGGAGGGGCCTTCGGCGTCACCTTCGGTGCCCTGGATGTTGCCCGAGGCAGCGGTGGCGTCGACGATGCCGGGTCCGGGAGCGATCTCGGCCGAGAAGCCGACCGACGGGAGCAGGTCGCTGGTGGAGCCGGAGATGCTGCCGCCACCCTCGTTGTCGATCTCAGCGCCGAGGCTGAAGTTCGGGGTGGTGTAACCGAAGGTGACCGATCCACCGAGGCTGGCCGGGTAGCCGACCTGGTAGCCGATTGCGACAGTGCCCTCGAAGTCGTCGGCGTCGGGACCGGTGACGGTCCAGCCTGCGACACCGTTGGCGAACCACTCACGGGTGAGCGGGTTGCCGTCGAGCGGCGAGACGCTGTTGATGAAGGTGTCGGACAGCGACACGGTGATGACGTTGCCGTTGGCATCGACGACCGTGTTGGTGCTGTCCACTGCAGCGGACGCGGTTCCGGTACCGAGTACCAGACCGACGACCGACGCGCCGGCGACAACCGCAGCGCTCATGGACTTGAGTCCCCGGCTACGCCGCGACTTCTGGATCTCCGTCATTTATTCCTCATCATGTTCAGTCCCAGCGCGGTGTCGCACGGGGAAGCTTGTGGCTTTCACCCTCGAACTGGATCGCCTGCGTCAGTGCAGACGAGCCCGAGCCGAATGCGACCGTGGCGGCCGCATCCTGTTGTTCAGTTCCGAGTTCAGGGCTCGGGACCGGTTGGTCCCACACCCCGGTTGTCGGAAGCTGAGGGGAACATTAGAGGAGATGCCTGATCGTGACAATCCCTACGATCGGCGTCGGAAAGTTGCTCTCTCGTGATGTGTTTCGGCGACGTGAACAACTTTCACATGACGATTGGTGGTAACCCGCGTCACACCATCTTCCGAAGAGGCCAAACCGTTACACATCGAAACTGTGGGTAAAACAGCCCTGATATGGGAAGACAGCAATTCGGGCACTACCGAGGAAAGCGCTCGATCGGTGCTACAGACAGTCCGGATAGCCCACGTTCGCCCCGTTCCTCGGCCTCAGCGGCCCGCCCGGCCGCTAACGGCAGGTAAACGAGTAACTAACAGACCTGTCATTCCGAGCCAATAAATGTGTTGTGGATCACATCAGAAGTAATGAGGTGGTCGCTGTTGCTTCAACCATTCGTCCGAGGACGAGCCGCCGGATTCAGGGCCTGCGCCGTCTCCTCGCTCGTCTCCGGTGGTCTCCGGCAGAACCTCACCGAAGATGCGAGCGAGCCGGGCCCGTTCTGCTCGGGCCCGGCTCGCGTCGTCTTCGGCCGATCGATCGTCGTTCGGCTCTTCGCTCATCGGTATCGCTATGCATCCAATCCCGACAGCTCGGCGATGACCTGACTCGCCAGTGGCGTCAGCGTCGCCATCCCGTCGCGAATCGCAGCCCGCGACGAGGCCAGATTGACCACCAGCGTGCTACCGGACACGCCGACCAACCCACGGGACAGACCCGCGTCCAGCGAACCGGCCGCCAGCCCCGACGATCGCAGCGCCTCGCTGATACCCGGAATCTCACGGTCGAGCACCTCAGCGGTGACGTCCGGAGTGACATCGCGGGGTGAGACGCCCGTGCCACCGATGGAGACCACCAGATCGACACCGCCGATCACCGCGGTGTTGAGTGCATTCCGCACGTCCACTTCGTCCGCCGTCACGGCGACGACGCCATCGACGAGGAAACCTGCCTCGGTCAGCAGTTCCGTGACGAGCGGGCCCTTCGAGTCCTTCTCGGTGCTGTGCGCTGTTCGGTCGTCCACGATGACGACCAACGCGCGCCCTGCCAGTGGTGCGTCGAGTTCCATACCGCTCACCGTAGTAGTAAGGCCCCTACCCGGCTCACGCTGTGCGTAAATCGTTGCAACCGTGCCGCGCCTGCCTGCTTCTCGCAACATCAGCGACCGCCCGGAAGCGACGGGATCTGGAAGGGCAGTTGCTGTTCCTGCCGCTGTGTCTGCGGCTGCGCCGCCACGGGCTCCGCAGTACCGAGCGTCACCGTCGCTGTTTTCTCGCTGCCGCCCTCGGTGTAGGTGACGGTGACGGAATCTCCTGGAGCGTGCGAGCGCACCGCTGCGATCAACGCGTCACCGCTGGAGACGATGCG
Source organism: Rhodococcus sp. NPDC076796 (assembly GCF_040702765.1). Lineage (NCBI taxonomy): Bacteria > Bacillati > Actinomycetota > Actinomycetes > Mycobacteriales > Nocardiaceae > Rhodococcus > Rhodococcus sp. NPDC076796. Next base: position 342,327 of record NZ_JBFBMS010000001.1, read on the forward strand.
ATCGTCGAGCTTGGTGATCACCGCACCCGTGGGGATGCCTGCCGCTGCCGCCGGGCCCCCCTCGGTGACCTCGACGACGGTTGCGCCGTTGGCGTCGTCCTGCGATGGCACCTGCACCCCGATCATCGCCTGCGTGGCTTTGCCGGTGGTGGTCAGCTCGTCGGCGATGCGTTTCGCCTGATCCACCGGGATGGCGAACCCGAGCCCGATCGAACCACTCTGGGCTCCGGATCCCTGGCTGCCGCCGAGCGTGGCGATCGCGGTGTTGATACCGATCAGTTGTCCGTCGGTGTTGACGAGCGCACCTCCGGAGTTGCCCGGGTTGATCGCAGCGTCGGTCTGGATGGCGTCGATCACCGAGTTCTGATTGCCTGCCTCTCCCGAGGTGGACACCGGCCGGTTGAGCGAGGACACGATGCCCGTGGTGACGGTGCCCGCCAGGCCGAGCGGGGAGCCGATCGCGACGACCTGCTGGCCCACTTCGAGGTTCGACGACGAACCCAGTTCGATCGGCGTCAGGTTCGTTTTGCCCTCGGCCTTGATGACGGCCATGTCCGAGACCGAGTCGGCACCGACGATCGTCGCGTCGGCGACCGATCCGTCGGAGAACGCGACGGAGAGTTTGCCGTTGGCACCTGCTCCCGTCGCGACGTGATTGTTGGTCAGGATCAAGCCGTCGCTGCTGAGAATGACGCCCGAGCCCTCACCCTCTTCTTGAGAACCCTTCACCTGAATCTGCACGACGCTCGGCAGGACCTTGTTCGCTACCGCCTGAACCGAGCCGTCGGGGAAGTTGGCGGCGGGCTGGGCAGCAGTGACCGTGGAGTTCAACGAGTTGGACACTCCTCCGCCGTTGCCGTTGGCATTGTTGGTGGCGATCGCACCGACCGCGCCGCCGATTCCGCCACCGACCAGAACGAGCGCGATGGCTCCGGCCACCAGCACCGACCGACCCGGGCGGGACTTCACCGCGCTCGGTGCCGAATTCGACTGCGGCGCAACGTGCTGGGGTTGAGCGTGGTGAGCCTGGGTGTGCTGCGGATCGCCCTGCTGACCGTACGGCCCGAAGCCGGGCTGGTAGGCCCCCTGTCCGTAGCCGGCGTACTGCTGCGGGTAGCCCTGCTGCGGCGGCTGCGACCCTGCGTTGTGGGGTTGCGCCTGCTGGGACGGGAACTGCTGCGTCGGATGCTGCTGGGCCGAGTAGCTCTGCTCGTCGCCGCGCGAAGCCCGGTCCGCCAGATGCTGCTCGCCACCGGCACCCTGTCCGCTCTGTTCGGATTCGTTACGGTCGTCGCTCATCGTTGCTGCTTCCTTCAGTAGGGACCCAGAGGTCCGCCCGCCTTCTTGCTACTCACTGTGCAGGGCGGTACTGAGAGCGCGCTGAGATCCGGCTATCAGTTTGCCGAGAGTGTCGTGGGATCAGGAGCACCTTCGCCGGGCAGCACGATTCGGATCAGCGCGCCGCCCCGCTCGGACACCTCCACCCCGATGGTGCCGCCGTGCTTGACGACCACCTGTCGCACGATGGCAAGTCCCAGACCGGATCCGGGCATCGAGCGCGACGCCGTCGAGCGATAGAAGCGCTCGAACACCAGCTCGCGATCTTCCTCGGGGATACCGGGGCCTGCGTCGTCGACCGTCAGCTCCAGCAGGCCATCGCCGATCTGCCGCATCGCGATTCGCACCTCACCGCCGCTCGGACTCCATTTGGCCGCGTTGTCGAGCACATTGAGCACGGCCCTCGACAGTCCTGCTTGATCGCCGTAGACGAACCACGGCATCAACGTCGCATCGAAGTCGATTTCGTTGCGACGGCGGCGTGCTCGCTCGAGACTGCGTTCGACGGCATCGGCCAGGTCGACTCGCTCGAATACCGTCTCCGGCGCATCCTCTCGCGCCAGGTCGACCAAATCGCCCACCAGGGTGGACAATTCCTGAATCTGCGCCACCACGTCGGTCCGCAGCTCGGCCATGTCCTCGTCCGGGATGGACGGTGCCCCTGGGCGTCCCGCCGCGATGAGCAACTCCATGTTGGTCCGCAGCGAGGTCAACGGGGTGCGAAGTTCGTGACCCGCATCGGCGACCAATCTACTCTGCCTACCTCGAGATTCGGCCAGTGCGCGGAGCATCGTGTTGAAACTCTCGGTCAGACGCGCCAACTCGTCGTCGCCGGTTACGGGGATCGGCGTGAGGTCGTCGGTGCGCGCAACCCGTTCGGCTGCGGCCGTCAGTCGGGCGATCGGACGTAAACCGGTGCGCCCCACGGCCATACCTGCTCCGGCCGCCAGCACCACTCCGCAGGCACCGACGATCAACAGCACCCATGCCAGCCGGTCGAGCACTTCCCCGGTGGGCAGCAGTCTCTGTGCGACGACGAGAGTGCTGCCGTCCTTGGTGCGTAGTGCGAGCACCCGCTGATCGTCGAGCGTGCGCAGCGACGATTCCAGTTCTCCGCTCACCACCGCGAGTTCGGCGTCGCCGATCGGCACCTTGGGACCGGGAGGGTTGTAACTGGACATGTCCGGATAGATCAGCGCAACACTGACATCGGTGCTGTACAACGTGGCTCCGGCAACGAACCGCGGGTCATAGGACACCAGACTGGACTCCGCCAAAGCCGAAGCGCGGGAGCGCAATTGAGTGTCCACATCGCCGTACAGCGCTCGCGAGACCACCGTGTACGCGGCAATGGCCATGACCGCCACCGCAATCGCGACGACGGAGGCCGCGAGCAACGTCACCCGCCACCGCAGCGACACCGACCGCGTCAGGGGCATCGGTGGTCGCATCCCCGTCGGCGACGAGCCGACACTGTCGGCCGATTTGCGCCCGAACGACGCGACCATCACGGAGGCGTCTCGCGCAGGACGTACCCGACACCGCGAACGGTGTGGATCAGCCGCGACTCCCCCTCCGCCTCGGTCTTGCGCCGCAGGTAACCGACGTACACCTCGAGCGCGTTGCCCGACGTCGGGAAGTCGTAACCCCAGACTTCCTCGAGGATGCGGCTTCTGGTGAGCACTCGGCGCGGATTGGTCATCAGCATCTCGAGCAACGAGAATTCGGTCCGGGTGAGGCTGATGGAACGTTCGGCGCGCGAGACCTCACGGGTGACCGGGTCCAACGACAGGTCCGCGAACGTCATGGTCTCCGAGTCGATGCCCGCTTCCATCGCGGTACGCCGTAGCAGCGCGCGCAGGCGGGCCAGCAGTTCCTCGAGCGCGAACGGCTTGGGCAGGTAGTCGTCGGCACCGGCATCGAGGCCGGCGACGCGCTCGGACACCGAGTCGCGTGCCGTCAATACGAGGATGGGCAGGTCGTCGCCGACGCTGCGCAATCGACGACACACCTCGAGGCCGTCGAGGCGAGGCATCATCACGTCGAGCACCAGGGCGTCGGGACGCGCCGCCGCAACCTGCTCGAGCGCGTCGAGACCGTCGACCGCCAGGTCCACGGTGTACCCGTTGAACGTCAGCGACCTGCGCAGCGACTCACGCACTGCTCGATCGTCGTCGACCACCAATATCCGCATCCATACAGTTTGTCCTGGTCGACTGAGATATGTCTGAGAGGGGTGCCGATAGCGACTAGAGCGTAGGTAGGTGCTTCGCCAGCGGGAGGTTCCACTTTCGCCACAGCGCGAGCAGACGCAACCCCGTCGCAAGCAGAGTTCCCACGATCAGACCGACGTTTTCCGGGAGAGCCAGAACATCGGCGAACACGACGACCGTCGCACCGAGCAGGGCCGGCAGGGCGTACAGATCCCGATGCAGTAGCAGGGGAACTTCGTTGACCAGCACGTCTCGGATCACGCCGCCTGCCACCGCCGTCGTGGTACCGATGAGAGCTCCCGCCAACGCGCTACCGCCGGCAGCCAAGGCGATGGTCGCACCGGTCGATGCGAACAGCCCCATCCCGAAGGCGTCGAGCACCAGGACTCCGCGCCGGACCTTGCCCATCTGCCGGTGCGCAACGAACACGACCAGCGAGGCGACGAAGCCGACGGTGAGGTTCGGCCACGTGTCCAGGGATGTCGGTGGGTGGATGCCGAGCAGCAGATCGCGAATGATTCCGCCGCCGATGCCCGTCGTGATTCCGACGACGCAGACCCCGAACAGATCCAACCGGCGATGCACTCCGATCAATGCACCGGAGGCCGCGAAGGCCGCGATACCGATCAATCCGAGCACGTCGAGAAGCATCGGACCAGCATGTCACGGTGCTGACAGGGATTTGACAGCAACATCCGAGGTCCGCCACAGCATCGGCGAGCAACTTCGAGACATCACCGATCACAACAACGAGGAGCACATCATGCGCAGTGGATTCAAGAAGTCGATCGCAGCCGTCGCAGCTGCCGCAGCACTCACGCTGGGCGGTGGAGCCGTCGCCAACGCGTCGACCTCCAACAACCTGCTCGAGATCCCGGATGTCTACGACATGACAGCGACCGCGGCCGAACAGACCCTCGAGGATCTCGGATTCACGACCGTCAACATCAAGGGATCCGACACCGACGGAACAGCAATCGGAACCAACTACCAGAAGGGGGTCGAAGTCGACAAGAACGCCGCAATTCTCGTGATCACCGGAACTGTTCACTAGCCCGGACGCACGGTCCAGTCGTCGACGGCGGCTGGACTGTCGGCGTTGTTGCCACAGGCGATAGTCTCGGTGCGCAGCAGAATTTCGCAGAGCCGAGGTGAACGAACACGTGCCGATCATCGACAATGCCGTCTACGTCGACGGGAAACGTACTGCCAATCCCGAGAGCCTCGACATCACTTTCGAGCTGATGCGCGAGCGGCACGGAATGGCGTGGATCGGGCTGTACCGCCCGGAGGTCGCCGAAATCATGGCTGTGGCAGACGAGTTCGGTCTGCACCGCCTCGCTGTCGAGGATGCCATTGCAGCCCACCAGCGGCCGAAGCTGGAACGGTACGCGGAGCAGCTGTTCGTCGTTCTGCGGCCCGCTCGATACGTCGACGAGACCGAAAAGGTCGAATTCGGCGAATTGCACATTTTTCTCGGACCCGATTTCGTCGTCACCATCCGCCATGCCGAATCCCCCGATCTGGCAATGGTGCGCAAGCGGCTCGAAGGATCTCCCGAACTGATCGAACTCGGTCCCGAGGCGATTCTCTACGGCATCCTCGATCAAGTGGTCGACGAGTACGTCCCGGTGGTGACGGGACTGCAGAACGACATCGACGAGATCGAGGATCAGCTGTTCACCGGCGACCCGTCGGTATCGCGTCGTATCTACTCACTGTTGCGGGAAGTGTCCGAATTCGACCGTGCCGCAAACCCACTCGTCGAGATGATCGAATCACTCAAGCGCGGTTCGGACAAGTACAACGTCGACGTGGAACTACAGCGATACCTGCGCGACGTGCACGATCACGCGATCCGCGTCTCCGACCGCATCGAGTCCTTCCGGTCCAACCTGCAGAATGCGTTGACCGTGCACTCGACCATCGTTGCGCAGCAGCAGAACGAGGAGATGCGCAACATGACCGTGGCCAGCCTGGAGCAGAACGAACAGGTCAAACGCATCTCGTCCTGGGGCGCAATTCTTTTCGCGCCCTCGCTGATCGCCGCCATCTACGGCATGAACTTCGAGGACATGCCGGAATTGACGTGGCAACTCGGCTATCCTATGGCACTGATCGCCATGGTGATCTGCTCGACTGCACTGTTCGTGGTGTTCAAGCGCCAGAAGTGGTTGTAGAGCGGCTTCGCCGCATGTGAGCGGAACCTCGTAGTAGGGGTCGAAGTTCCGCTCACATGGGTACCTAGGACGAGCCGAACACCGGACCCACCGGGATGTCTCGCTCGAACGTCAGACGGTCGAACTCGTTGCCGTATTCGTCGATGGCACCGATCGTCATCCTGCTGGCGGTGATGCCCGGAATACCCGGCACCACATCGACTCTGACGAACGAGTAGTTGAGGAATCGCACCCGAGACCAGGTGATGGACTCAGCCGACTTGGTTCCGTCCGGTGCCCACACGTAGCTGTTCGGGACTGCCGTGTCGGGCAACTCGTTGCCTCGGTAGCTGACGCCCTCGCCGTCCTGGAACGTGTATCGGGGACGACCACCACCGCCGACGGTGTAATAGACGGTGCCGTCGGTCTTTCCGTTGACCGTGGCGTTGTCACCGGCGACCCGAGTCGCACGGTTGCCACGAATGGGATCGGTGCGCTCGAAGACGTGATTGTGAGCCTGGAGCACCACATCCACCTCGAACTTGTCGAACAGCGCAACCCAGGCGTCGCGCACGCCGCCGTCGCTCGCATGCGTCGACGTGGTCGAATACGCGCAGTGATGGAAGAAGCAGACGATGAAGTCGATGTTCGGATCGGCGCGGTACTTCGCCAATGTCTGTTCCACCCAGGTGTTCTGGGCTCCTCCGCTGTACCCGGTGTTGGCCTTGATCTCGTAGCTCACGTCGTTCGCGTCGAGCGAGAGCACCGCGGTGTTGCCGTAGACGAACGAGTACGCCGACGGGCACCCCGTGGGTCCGTTGGTCGGCTGATCCAAACGCGCCGCGTGGCCGCCGTATCCGTTGGGGCTGTAGAGCGCTTCCATGTCGTGGTTGCCGGTGGCGAACAACCACGGCGCGGTCGACGCACTGGCTTCGATCGCCTGGAAGTAGCCGTCCCAGACGAACGGGTTGAACTTGTCGAACCCCTTCGGCGGCGTCTGGCCGTGCTTCGCGAACTGTGGCGGCAGTCCGGCACCGGACGGGTCCGCGTACGCGATATCGCCGGCGAGGATGTGGAAGTCCGGGTGCGAGGCCTCGATCTGCCGATTGATGTTGCGCGCGTGCTTGACCGACGGCTCGTTGTCGGCCTTGTAGTACTGGTCGTCGTAGTCGCCGGCGACCAAACCTGGTGGTTGCGACGGGGTTTCGTCGACGCCCTGATCGCCCATCATCGTGAACCGAAACGGTGCGATGCGGCCCGACGGCAAGGCCGGAGACGCGCTGCGGATATCGCTCACGAAGCCGTCGGCGGTGCGCCAGCGGTAGTAGTGCGGCAACTTCGGCGTCAGGTTGTCGACGGGTACGTGCACGTAGTACTGCTCCGCCGACAGAATTCCGCCGTCGGTCTGTGGCACCTGACTGATCAGGTTGCGCACCTCGGCCGACGTCGTAGCGCCGAGTGCGGGCGTGGGGCCGTGATCGAGAAAGACACCGATGAGCCCGGGATTGCGGGAGAGCTGCGCCGAAAACCGCAGCTGTGTCGCCGGGTCGTTTCCGAAGCCCATGTGCCGTCCGGCCACGGCCAGCGGGGCGTCCTGCGCATAGGCGGTACGCGCGAACACCGAGTTCCCGACGCCTACCGCGGCGGCAGTTGCAGCGGCTCCCACCAGGAAGTTCCGACGACTGACGGGGTGCCGCCGCAGGAACGACCGATGCCAATCATGCTGCTCGGCCATGGTCATGTTGTCGGCGAGCGTGCCCGGGATTCCGGTCGCGACGGTCTCGCCTGCGGGATTGAGCGTCATGCCTCGATGGTGACGGTGACGCTCTCTCTATCAGTTAACCAAGCGAAGTTGTTGGGTGAACAACACGAGAACACCGATGCACAACGGGACGAACGCGGACAATCCCGTCGTGCATGGAACTTCGTTACCTACTACGAATTTCCATGCACGACGGGAGGTCGATTCAGGTCCCCTTGACGTTGAGGATCTGCCGCAGTTCGTGCTCGATGCTCACCAGGTCGCGGGCGTCCTCCATCACCACATCGATCGGCTTGTAGGCGTCGGGAATCTCGTCGATGAAGTCGGCGCTGTCGCGAAATTCGATCCCTACCATCCGCTCACGCAGGTTCTCGTGGGTGAACCGCTTCCTGGCCTCGGTCCTCGAGAACTGCCGACCGGCACCGTGAGGAGCCGAGCACAGCCCGGCCCGCGAGCCCTTACCGACGACCACGTACGAACGAGTTCCCATCGACCCGGGAATGATCGCTTTGACACCGTCGTGTGCGTCTACTGCGCCCTTACGCGTGAGCCACACATCCTTCTGAGCATGCGTTTCCTTCACCGTGTAGTTGTGATGGCAATTGATCCGCTCGACCTCGCGATGGTCGTCGGTTCCCATCCACTCGGCGAACACCGCACTGAACCGGTCCATCATCTCGGCCCGATTGAGGTATGCGAACCGCTGCGCCCACTTCAATTCTCGGAGGTACTGCCCGAATTCACGGGAGCTCTCGGGCAGGTAGGCCAAGTCCTTGTTCGGCAACGAGATCCACCACTGCGCACACAGACGCTGCGCAATCGCGATGTGCTTCTTCGCGATCTTGTTGCCCACGCCCCTCGACCCACTGTGCAGAAACAGCCACACTCGATCGGTTTCGTCCAGGCACAGTTCGATGTAGTGATTGCCGCCGCCTAGCGAACCGAGCTGTTCACGCCACTGCGGCGAATGGTTCAGCTCCACACCGTCCTTCGCCGCCAACTCCTCGAGCTCGCGGAGCTTCGGTGCGGTGAAATCCCACCGATCGACGCCGATGTTGTAGTTGCCCGGAGACAGCGGGATGCTTGCCTCGATGGCGAGTCGCAGGTCAGTCAGATTGCGGCCGTCGACGTCGTCGAGGGTGAATTCAGTTCGCACGCCGATCATTCCGCAACCGATGTCGACTCCGACGGCAGCAGGTATCACCGCGCCCAACGTCGGGATCACAGTTCCCACTGCGCTTCCCATTCCGCTGTGAGCGTCGGGCATCAGGGCTACGTGCGGATGCACGAACGGCATCGACGCTGTTTCACGGGCCTGCTCGAGAGTCTTGTCCTCGAGCTGTGAAGCCCAATTGAGCAAACGCAAGCCCACCTTGTTCGGGGGCATGATGTTCCTTCCTGCCCCCTCACGTGAGAGGGCGCTATTCGATGGGTCGGTTCACGAGCGGAGCTTGTTTGCCGCAGAGAGCGGCACATCGCTCCGGTGAATACGCGCGCAGCACAAGGCTCACACCGGCTCTCGTGTCGAGAGCGGCACCAGACAGAACGGTTGCACGCATGATGAGAACCCTAACGATCGATGCGTCGTCCACGCGAGCGAATTTCTGGAAACGTCGGGGATGGGACCGAATGCACAGAGGTGAGCTGTGAGGACGGGATCCCGTCGATGGGGACCGATAGTGTGCATTCTCGCCCATCAGTCGGGATCTACACTCCCCCACCGAATGCGAGTCCCAGTAGATATGTCGCCCCGGCCGCACCGTAACCGATAGCCAGTTGTCGCAGAGCACGTTTGACCGGCGGCCCACCGCTGAGCAGTCCTACCACGAGTCCGGTGCAGATCAAGGCGATTCCGACGAGGACGGCGGCAACGGCAAGGGCCACATAGCCTTCGAGGCCGAACAGATACGGCAGCACCGGGATGACGGCACCGGATGCGAAGAAGCAGAAGCTGGCACCGGCGGCCCCGAGGCCGGTTCCGATGGACTCGTGCTGGTCGACGTCGGGGGCCATCTCGTCGGCAGGTAGTACTCGCAGTACTTCCGCCGCTTTGGCGTCGGCTTCCTCGTGGGTCATTCCCCGGGCTCGGTAGACCAGTGCCAGTTCGTTGGCGTCCACGTCGAGGTGTTGGACGGCATCGCGCGCCCCACTGTCCGGGGACGACGCCTCGAGCAGCTCGCGTTGCGAACGCACAGAGACGTATTCGCCCGCACCCATCGACAGCGCGCCGGCGAGTAGCCCCGCAAGGCCGGTGATCAGGACTATCTGATTGGACACCCCGGAGCCGCTGATGCCGAGGACCAGAGCCAGATTGCTCACCAGGCCGTCGTTGGCACCGAACACCGCGGCCCGGAACGTTCCGGACAGACGATTGCGGCCGCGAGCCGCCAGTGCCCTGATGACCTCGGCGTGGATCTGTTCGTCGGCTGTCATCGCCTCCGTGGCGTCGGCGTCGGTGGCGTACGGCGAACGGGTTTCGGCTCGTTGGGCCAGCGCGAGCACGAACACCGAACCGAAGCGACGTGCCAACACCCCGAGGATGCGGGTGCGGATGTCACCCCTCAGCGGCATCCCGACGCGATCGCCGAGCAGATTTCGCCAATGCTGCTCGTGGCGGCCCTCCGCATCGGCGAGTGCGAGCAGAATCTCACGCTCCTCGCCGATGCGTCGGCCTGCCAGATCGCGATAGACGGCGGCCTCGGCTCGCTCGTCGGCGAGGTACTGGCGCCACCGCTTCACATCTCGAGCACTGGGTCCATCGTCCATGGAAGTGAAGATAGACCCGTCGCGGGTCAGCTCGGGTCGTATACCCCCGACTGCACTGCCTTGACCAACCGGCGTGGCACCCGGAACTCTCGACCCTGAAAACGCACGGTCACCAGATCAGGAGCAACGGCCTTCCACTGCGCCCGACGGCTTCGGGTGTTCGAGCGCGACATCTTTCTCTTCGGAACAGCCATGATTCAGGAGTCCTTTCGGCTTCGTCGGCCGTATCGCTTCTCGAATTTCTCGACGCGTCCCTGGGTGTCCATCACGCGGGCGGCTCCGGTCCAGAAGGGGTGCGATTCGGACGAGACGTCCACGACGATCAGCGGGTAGGTGTTGCCGTCGGCCCATTCGGTCTCGCGCGCGGACGTGACGGTGGATCTGGTGAGGAACTTGTTGCCGGTACTCGAGTCCTGGAACACGACAGGGTGGTAGTCGGGGTGGATGCCTGGTTTCATTCTGTTGCCTCTCGTGCTTGTTCTGCGTAGGGGGATTCGCTGCTCTCGCATGGGTCTTCGTGCCACTGACCGAAGGGGTCCTGCCAGGTGGACCAGGCCGCGGGGTCTGCCAATTCTTCGTCGGATACCAACGCCCACTGCAAGGTTCGGTCGATCTCGGTGGGGTCGGCCTCGTGGACGAGGACCACCAGTGAGGTGTCTCGGTCACCGAACTTCTCGTCCCACCGCAGCGCCGCCATTGCCCGACGGGTGGCATCGACGCGGTCCTGCTGCTCCGGAGTCATTGCGACAAGCCACTTTCCGGCGCTCGCCACCCGAAGACCACCGCCGGCCGATTCGATCCACAGCGCCTCGTCGGGCTGGGTGGCGACCCACGCTCGTCCGCGAGCGGTGACGACGCCGTCGAGCAGCACGTCGATGGCCTCGTGCAACCGCTCGGGATGGAACGGCCGAGTTGCAGTGAATTCGACGAGCGTGACTCCACAGTCGACGGTCAACGGCGGCTCACCACGCAACAGCGGTGAGTGCGCATCGCCGATCGCACCGCGTCGCGCATCGGCAGGGACACTCGCGAGAAGTGCTGGGGCGTCGACCATTGTGTCCTGGGAAACCCACACGACGGGAGCGTTCGGAGCCAACCGCGCCAGGACTGCAGCGAGCCTGGCGCGTTCCCACGCGTCGACGTCGGGGCCTGCGGTGACGACGAGTGCGTCGGCGTAGTCGACCTGCCCGACCACCAATTGCGCGACGGTTCGATCGTCGTCGCCACTGGCGACGATGCCTCGGTCGGCCATGGCGTCGTCGCCGGTGGCGTCGGCCAGCCAGGTTGCGGCGTCGAGGCAGTCGACCACGGCCTCGATGCGGACGTCACGCGAGGCCGGGCCGTCGATCTGTCCGACGACACCCGCCACGACGACGTTGTCCACCGCCCAGCACAGTGCCTCCGGCTCGAGCGCGGGGTCCATGGCGAGCACGATGCGATCGACGTTGCTGCGGGCGGACAGTGCACGCAACAGCGGCAGTAGATCCTCCCGAAGCGTGCACGAGACGCAGCCGTGCGCCAGTTCCAGAATGGTCTCGCGCGGGTTCTCCCCCAGTACGGAGAGTGTGCGACGCACGACGCCCTCGGCGACGCGGCTCAGGTCGTGGCGAACTGCGACGGTCCCGGGCGCGAGCAGCGATGTCACGACCGCGTCCATGGCTCCGGTCCAGCCGGAGACGAGGACCATCGGGGTTCGATCGTCCGGTGAGTTGTTCACGAGCACCCTTCTTCTCGACAACGATTGTCATTACTTGTGGATGCACGCTACATTCGTGAACACGCTTTGTCGAAAACGATTGTCATAACGGCAAGAAAGGAGTGCTCATGTCAGCGCACTGCCAAGTCACCGGCCGCACCCCCGGATTCGGAAAATCGGTCTCGCACTCCCACGTGCGGACCAGCCGGAGATGGGATCCCAACATCCAGCGCAAGACCTACTACGCACCGAGCCTCGGCCGACGCGTCACCCTCACCCTCTCGGCCAAGGGCATCAAGACCATCGACCGCGACGGCATCGACGCCGTGGTGGCGAAACTGCGCGCACGCGGGGAGAAGATCTGATGGGCAAGAGCACCGACGTTCGGCCGATCGTCAAACTCAAATCGACCGCAGGCACCGGCTACACCTACGTCACCAGAAAGAATCGTCGCAACGATCCGGACCGACTGGTGATGAAGAAGTACGACCCGGTCGTGCGCAAGCACGTCGATTTCCGAGAGGAACGCTGACCGATGGCGAAGAAGTCCAAGATCGCGAAGAACGAGCAGCGCAAGATCGTCGTCGCCCGGTGGGCAACGCGTCGAGCAGAGCTCAAGGAGACCATCCGCAAGCCCTCGAGCAGCGACTCCGAGCGCGCGCAGGCCCAAGCAGCACTGCAGCGTCTGCCGCGCGATTCGAGTCCGGTACGATTACGCAATCGTGACGCTGCGGATGGACGTCCGCGCGGTTACCTTCGGAAATTCGGGCTGTCCCGCGTGAAAATGCGCGAGATGGCTCACCGCGGGGAGCTGCCAGGCGTCCACAAGTCGAGCTGGTAAAGGGAAAAGGTTTCAGATGGCAGTCAAGAGAGCACCGTCGAAGAAGGTCCGCGCAGAGGCAGGCCGTCGACCGAAGAAGAACCCGTTGAACGCCGCCAAGGTCACCACGGTGGACTACAAGGACATCAACCTCCTTCGTCAGTTCATCTCGGACCGCGGCAAGATCCGCAGCCGTCGGGTCACCGGGCTCACCCCGCAGCAGCAGCGTCAGGTCGCTGTCGCAGTGAAGAACGCTCGTGAGATGGCATTGCTGCCGTTCACCAGCCGCTGATCCAGACTTTCACTCAGAGAGGCCACGTAGCCATCGGCTACGTGGCCTCTCTGTCGTTCCCGATCCAGAGATGAGCAGTCCGTAGATGTCCGGCGTCCTCGAGGGCTTCACCGTCATCTTCGTCGTCATCGCACTGGGATACCTCCTCGCCCACCTGAAAGTGCTCGGCGAACACGGCCAGTTCGTTCTGAGCCGACTCGTGTTCTTCGTCGCAACGCCTGCGCTGCTGTTCGTCACACTGGCGAACTCGGACCTGTCGGTCATCCTCTCGCCCGTATTGGCCGTCGCCGGTTCCACTGCACTGCTCGTCGGAGCGATCTATTTCGTCATAGCCAAGCTCGCGCTGAAACGGACCGTGCCCGACGCGACCGTCGGTGCACTGGCAAGTTCGTACGTCAATGCCGCCAACCTGGGCATTCCCATCGCAGTGTTCGTACTCGGCGACGCGAACTTCGTGGCTCCGCTGCTGCTGTTCCAGATCATGATCTACACCCCGATCGCGGTGACGATTCTCGACATCTCCACGAAGGTCGACAAGGTCTCCCTGCTCGAGACCGTCACGACGCCGTTCCGGAACCCGATCGTGCTGGCCGGCGCCGCGGGCCTGGTGCTGTCGATCACCGGATTCGAGCTGCCCGAGGCCTTGATGCAGCCGTTCGAACTCGTCGGGAATGCGTCGGTCCCCGGCGCGCTGCTCGCCTTCGGCCTGTCCCTCTACGGTGCCCGGGTACTGCAGAAGGGCATCAGTCCACGGCGGGACGTGGCCCTGGCGACCGTGTTCAAAATGGCACTGCAGCCCCTGCTCGGCTACCTCATGGCCAAGTTCGTCTTCGGTCTGGAGGGGCACGATCTGTTCGCCATCGTCGTCGTCTCGGCACTGCCCACCGCCCAGAACGTGTTCGTGTTCGCCAGCCGCTACCAGCGCGGGGTGGTGCTCGCCCGAGACACCGCGTTCGTGACCACGCTCGTCTCGATCCCCGTCATCGCACTCGTGACACTCTTCCTCGCATGAGCCGAACACAAAGGTTCTCCTCAGCTCACAGCGCTAGTTTGGCTACATGAGGTTTCTCGCTGCAGGAGTCATGTTGTGCCTGCTGCTGGTCGGCTGCAGCACCGCCTCCGGCAGCGACGACGAGACGACGCCGACGGTCGGATCCACCACACCGGTCGGTCTCGCTCAGCAACCCAGCGCCCCTCCGGTTCCCCACGAAGTGCCCGTCGGCGACGTCGGCACGATGTTCGAGCCCACACCCGATCTCATCCGCGCCACCACCACTCCGTTCGAATCCTGGAGCCAGGTCTCCCCCAACACCATCGCGGTTCACTTCGTCACCGGCACTCCCGAGTGCTACGGAGCCGACGCGTCGGTGACCGAGACCGACACCACCGTCACCATCGAACTGCGCACCGGAACCAGGCGCGACGCCGCCGACAAGTCCTGCATCATGGTTGCCGTCTACGCCACCATGCAGATGACGCTTGCTTCACCGCTCGGGAGCCGCACCATCCTGAATGCGGCCTGACCCGGGCACCGGTAGTGTCCGGGCGGTGAGCGATCATCTCCCCGACCGAGATCGAAGCCAGGTTCGTGCGGCCGATGCGGACAGGAACCTCGTCGCACAGTTGCTGAGCGACGCTTTCGCGAACGGCCAGCTGACCGTGAGCGAATATGACGAGCGCACCGCTGCGGTGTACCAGGCGAAGACCTACGGCGAACTCGACCTACTGACCGGCGACCTGGTGCTGTCCCCTCCGCCCGCGGCCGCACCGTCCGGTGGCTCCTCGAACGACCGCGTGATCGCGATCATGAGCGGTGCCGTGCGCAAAGGCGAATGGACCCCTGCCGCACGCATCGACGCGTTCGCATTCTGGGGCGGGATCGAACTCGACCTACGCCGCGCGTCGTTCACCGCCGAGGAAACCACCATCAACTGCGTGGCCATCATGGGCGGCATCGAAGTCACCGTGCCGCCCGGAGTGAGCGTCGAAGTCCGCGGCATGGGCATCATGGGCGGCTTCGATCACGTCAGCGCGACGCACCCCGGCGCGCCGCGCGTGATCATCACCGGTTTCGCCTTCTGGGGCGGAGTGTCGGTGGAGATCAAGCCCGCCGACAAGTGATTCAGGATCGCCGACGCTTGAGGTAGTCGGTCACCACCGCGGCACCGAGTCCGTCGAGATCCGGCGCGATGACGCGTCCGCCCACGCGCTCGGCCATCTTGTCGACCACCCGCGCGAGGCCCGGATCGTCGCCGAGCCGGAAGATCGTCACCTGCGCACCGAGTTTCGCGACGGTATCGAGTTCGCGAACCGTGAGACCGAGAGTCTTGGGGTGCGGCGGATAGTCGAAGAACGCATGGCCGTCCGGTTCCAGGTGCGCCGTCGGCTCACCATCGGTGACGATCAGCACCACCGGTTGCGCATTGGGATGACGCCGCAGATGCCGCACTGCCAGCATCAGCGCGTGGTGCAGATTGGTGCCCTGGTCGTAGGCCCCGTCCAGCCCGGCCAGTTCGGATGCCGTCAATGTCTGTGCGTGCCTGCCGAATCCGATCAGTTGCAGGTCGTCTCCGCGAAATCGAGTGCTCACCAGGTGATTGAGCGCGAGTGCTGTGCGCTTCATCGGAACCCAACGCCCGTCCATCACCATCGAGAACGACGTGTCGACCAGCAGCGCCACCGCCGCCTGCGTTCGAGTCTCGGTCTCGCTGATCTCGACATCGGTCACCTGCAGCTGCACGGGAAAGCCGGATCCCGTTGCCGCTGATCGCAGTACCGCATTGTTGACCGTGCGCGTGACGTCCCACGGCTCGGTGTCACCGAACTCCCACGCTCGCGATGCACCGGTGGGCTCCCCCATCGCGCCTGCCTTGCGCGTGTCTCGCTCGCCGCCGCGTCGGGACAGCTTTCCCGCGACATCCTTGAGTGCCGACTGCCCCAACTGACGCATCGCCTTCGGCGACAGACGCCATTGACCGTCGGCACCCTTGTCCATGAAACCCTGTTGCTGCAGGGCCTTTTCGAGCTCGGCGAGCATCCGCGCATCGGCCGCGGCCTCCGGCCCGAGTTGCTTCAGCAACGCGTCTGCGTCGATGTCGTCCAGGGCAGCGCCGTTGTACTGCTGCGAGAGCTGATTGCCCAGATTCTCGAGATCCGCGATGTCCTGAAGCGCACCGGTACCGTCACCGAGGCCCATCCCGTTCTCGCCGCGGAAGTTCTGCGAGCCGTCCCAGTCCTCACCGGGCCGGGCCTGCTGCAAATTCTGATCGAGCTGATCGAGCTGGCTCATCAGATTCGAGTCACCGAAGGCCTGCTGCGCCAACGCATCCAACTCGGCCCGCTGCTCGGGCGTCAAAGAGTTGCGCAACCGTTGCGCAGCCGCAGCCCTTTCCGCCAAGGAATCGAGTAGCTCGTCGACGTTCTTCGGATTCTCCGGGAAGTGCTGCCCGTGCTTGTCCATGAACTGCTCGAACTGCTCATCGGTGTCCTCGCCCTTGTTGTGGGCGTCGAGCAATTCGTTGAGGTCCTTCAACATCTCACTGATGGCCTGACGGTCCTCGTCGGTGGCACCTTCGAGGGCCTGCTTCATGCCCGCGAAGCGCTGATCCAGCATCTCGCGTCCGAGCAGATCCTTGATCTTCTCGTAGTTCTCGCGTGCCTCCGACGAACGCCAGTCGTAGTCCGAAAGCTCCTGCACCGCTTGGGCAGTGGACGGCGACAGGTCACCGATCTGCATCTCCTGGAATCGCGCATCGTCGTCGAGGGCACGTGCCAATGCCTTGCGTTCCTCGAGTACCGCCTTGTCCAGCAGCTCTCGCACTTCCTGCAACGTGCCGTCGAGATTGTTCTTCTTCAACAGATCTCGTCGACGCTTCGCGGCTCGAGCTGCCAGGTCGTCGAGCCCGCGCATGTTCTTCGTCCCGCGTCGTAGCATCTCCTGCAGCGCCCGACGCGGCGACGCACCCTCGAGCACGTCCTCGCCGATGGCGTCGAGCGCCTCGCGCAGATCCACCGGTGGCGCAAGGGGATCCGGCCCGTCGTGATACCGCCCGTATCTGGAGCGACGCATCAGCTGTACACCGTCTGACCGTCGTCGTCGGGGTCCTTGGAGATCCGGCGCGCCAGGTAGAGACCTTCGAGTGCGAGTTCGACGGCGGCTGCTTTCTCGCCATCCGACACTGCGTTCAGCCGTTCGTGGATGTCGCCGATGACCTCGACGTCGGGAAGCTCGTCGAGCAACGCTTTGGCGGTGATGCGATCGCCGGTGACGATGGGCTCGCCCGTCTCGATCGCCGTCACCAGAGCGGCGAGGTTGATTCCGCCGAGGTGGGCTCGAACGGTATCGGCAGTCGCCCGGCGCAACATGTGCTCGAGGACCTCGATTTCGCGACCTTCCTCACCCGACTCGAATTCGACCTTGCCGCGGAGCACCTCGATGATGGTGCCGAGGTCCACCGGCCGGGCCACGGGCTCGGCCTCTCCGAGTATCGCTGCTCGGTGAACGGCTGCGGCGGCGATGGTTTCGGCCGCTGCGATCGCGAAACGAGCAGAAACGCCCGACCGCTGATCGACCGACGGCGACTCGCGCAGCAGTCGGGTGAATCGGGCCAGCACCTCGAGCAGATAGGTGGGAACGGTGGCCTGCAGCTCCGCTTCCTGGTCGATGACGGCCACCTCGGCGTCGAGTTCGAGGGGGTAGTGCGTCCTGATCTCCGCGCCGAAGCGGTCCTTGAGCGGGGTGATGATGCGTCCGCGATTGGTGTAGTCCTCGGGGTTCGCGCTCGCCACCAGCATCACGTCGAGCGGCAGACGCAGGGTGTAGCCGCGGACCTGGATGTCGCGCTCCTCCATGACGTTGAGCAGCGACACCTGAATGCGCTCGGCGAGGTCGGGGAGCTCGTTGATCGCCACGATGCCGCGATGACTGCGGGGCACGAGTCCGAAGTGGATGGTCTCGGGATCGCCGAGGCTGCGCCCCTCCGCCACCTTGACCGGGTCCACGTCGCCGACGAGGTCCGCCACCGAGGTATCCGGGGTCGCGAGCTTCTCGGCGTACCGCTCGCTGCGATGCCGCCACTCGACGGGCAGGTCGTCGCCGAGTTCCTTCGCTTTCCTGATGCTGGCGGGGGTGATCGGCTCGTACGGGTGCTCCCCGAGTTCCGCGCCTGCGATCACCGGCACCCACTCGTCGAGGAGCAGATTCAGGGTGCGCAGCAGCCGCGTCTTGCCCTGCCCGCGCTCGCCGAGCAGCACCACGTCGTGACCGGCCAGAATCGCGCGCTCGAACTGCGGCAACACCGTCGAGCCGAATCCCACGATCCCCGGCCACGGATCGGTGCCGTCACGCAATGCCTTCAGAAGATTTTCCCGCAACTCTTCCTTAATCGACCGCTGCCGATGTCCGGATGCCTTGAGTTCGCCGAGAGTGGAGATGCCAGGTTTGGTAGAGGTCACTTCTCCACGCTACGAGCGTTTGGCCGATGCTGCCATCGAGAGCGAGGTTGTGGTGTCGCCGAGTTCGCAGTTGTGCAGCCCGAACAGGGAGACTCGCCTGCACAACTGCGAATTCGCTATATCGGTGCGCCCGCCTCACTGAGCTTGGCCCGAACTCGACGGACCACTTCGTCGGGACGAAGGCGCAGTTGTTCTGAATTGACCCGCACGATCTGCCAATCGCACTGCTGCAAGTCCTCGAACCTCTCGATGTCGCGGGTCCGTTGGCGCTCGTCGAGCCAATGGTGAACCCCCTCGTACTCGACCCCTACCCGCCATCGCGGCCAACCCAAGTCGATCCGGGCCACGAACCTGCCGGAACTGTCGCGGATCTCGACCTGGGTCTCGGGTTTCGGCAGGCCGGCCCCGACCAGGAGCAATCTGGTTCGGGTCTCCTGCGGCGACGCCGAGCCACCATCGGCGAGGTCCAGCGCCTCGAACAGCCGCCGGATCCCCCGTGTGCCCGGTCGGCAGCTCGCGTAGTCGCGCACCTTCTCTGCGCGCAGACCCGTTGCCGCCATCACGGAGTCGATGTACACCACAGACTGTGTCGGTGTGAACCAGCGCCCGATGTCGAATGCGGTGCGCTCCACGGTGGTCACGGCGAATCCCCGGACGACGAGTACATCATCGTCGTCGAAGGCGTCGTGGCGAATCGTCAACCCGGGCAACTGATGGGAACGACCGGCTGAGAGCACGCTCGGCGGCGCAGTCGAATCGATCCATTTCGCACCATGAACCGCAGCTGCAGAAATACCTGCAATGACGGCACCGTGGCCGACGCAGATCGATGCGGCGACGGCCATCGTCCGCGCATCGAGAGTGGTCCCGTCGCACACGTAGGTGTCGCGAAAGACCCTCACGTAGTCGCGGCCCAGCTCGTACCTGCTGAGAGCGCCCGAGCGTATCGCCTGCGAACCCCGAAACGGCCCGATCTGAATCCCCATGGCTCAACCCTGGCAGGGTCGACACTAAAGAAAGTGCCTGCTCAGCGATCTGTGGATAACTTTCTACCTATCCACAGATCACCGAACTCGCAGTTGTGCAGCAGAAAATAGGGTACTGGGCTGCACAACCGCGAGTTCGGCAGGAGGGCTCAGTGCGCGAAGTGCCGCGATCCCGTCAGATACAGGGTCACTCCCGCGTCCTGTGCCGCGGCGATCACTTCGTTGTCGCGTACCGAACCACCGGGCTGCACAACGGCTTTGACGCCTGCGCTCATGAGGACCTGCAGGCCGTCCGGGAACGGGAAGAACGCATCCGAGGACGCGACCGAACCGACGACGCGATCCCCGGCTCGCTGTACGGCGAGGTGGGCGGCGTCGACGCGGTTGACCTGGCCCATTCCGACGCCTACCGACGCACCGTCGTGGGCGAGCAGGATCGCGTTGGACTTCACGGCTCTACCTGCGCGCCAAGCGAATTCGAGATCCTTCAAGGTCTGCTCGTCGGCAGGTTCGCCGGCGGCGAGGGTCCAGTTGGCGGGATTGTCGCCGTCTGCGTCGAGCACGTCTCGCTGCTGCAGCAGTGCGCCGCCGGAGATGGGCTTGAGTTCGGCACCGGAAGTGGGCGGTGCGACCGCGAGCAGGACGCGAATGTTCTTCTTGCGCTGCAACACTCCGAGTGCACCGTCGGCGTAGGACGGCGCGATGATGACCTCGGTGAAGATCTCGGCTACCTGCTCGGCCATCTCGACGGTGACTTCACGGTTGGCTGCGATGACGCCGCCGTATGCGCTCACCGGATCGCAGGCGTGGGCCTTGCGGTGCGCCTCGGCGATGTCCTTGCCGACGGCGATGCCACACGGATTGGCGTGCTTGATGATGGCGACGGTGGGTTCGGCGTGATCGAACGCCGCGCGCCAGGCTGCATCGGAATCGGTGAAGTTGTTGTACGACATCTCTTTACCGTGCAACTGCTCGGCCTGCGCGATGCCTGCAGCAGCGGACGAGTCGACGTACAGGGCCGCCTTCTGGTGCGGGTTCTCGCCGTAGCGGAGCACGGCCGAGCGGTCCCAGGTTCCGCCGATCCATTCCGGGAACACCGTCTCGGTGTCGGGGGTCAGTACATTGCTCATCCACGATGCCACCGCGACGTCGTAGGCGGCCGTGTGCTGAAAGGCCTGTGCGGCGAGCGACGTGCGCTCGGCGAGGGTGAATCCGCCACCGGAGACGGCTGTGAGCACGTCCTCGTAGCGGGCCGGGTCGACGACGACGGCCACCGACGGATGGTTCTTGGCCGCGGCGCGCACCATCGACGGTCCGCCGATGTCGATCTGCTCGACGCATTCGTCCGGCGTCGCCCCACTGGCGACGGTCTCGGTGAACGGGTAGAGGTTCACCACGACGAGCTCGAACGCCTCGATGCCCAATTCCTCGAGCTGGGCAAGATGTT
Source organism: Rhodococcus sp. NPDC076796 (assembly GCF_040702765.1). Classification (NCBI taxonomy): domain Bacteria; kingdom Bacillati; phylum Actinomycetota; class Actinomycetes; order Mycobacteriales; family Nocardiaceae; genus Rhodococcus; species Rhodococcus sp. NPDC076796. Next base: position 363,260 of record NZ_JBFBMS010000001.1, read on the forward strand.
CGGGCTTACGGGTGTCGGCGAGCACGCCGGCATGCACGCGAGGATGCAGTGTCTTGACGCGTCCCTCGAGGGTCTCGGGAAATCCGGTGAGGTCCTCGACCTTGGTGACCGGGATTCCGGCGTCGGCGATCTTGCCGGCCGTCGATCCGGTGGACACCAGAGCGACGCCTGCGCTGTGCAAGCCGGTCGCCAGTTCGATCAGTCCGGTCTTGTCGTAGACGCTGACCAGCGCGCGGCGCACTGCTTTACGTTCACTCATCGGATTATCTGAGCCTTTCGTCCATCGGAGGTGACACCTTTGGCGGCCACGGCTGCGATCACGTCGACCAGCAACCGTCGCTCCACAGTCTTGATGCGTTCGTGCAACGCGGATTCGTCGTCGCCGTCGAGAACCGGTACGGCTTCCTGCGCCAGGATCGGCCCGGTGTCGACGCCGGAATCGACCAGATGAACCGTCGAACCGGTCAGTTTGACGCCGTGGTCGAGTGCGTCGCGCACGGCATGTGCACCGGGGAACGACGGCAGGAGCGCGGGGTGGGTGTTGACGATGCGTCCGGTGTAGGCCCCGAGGAATTGCGGGCCGAGGATCTTCATGAAACCGGCGGTGACGACCAGGTCGGGCTCGAAGCTCGAGGCGGCATCGGTGAGCGCGTGGTCCCAGGCCGATCGATCGGCGAAGTCTCGCAGGGCAATACGGAAGTGCGGGATCGCGGCCTCGTCGGCACGGCGGACTGCATCGCAGTCGCGATCGACTCCAACGGCGACGATGCGGGCGGGATAGTTCTCGGTGGCAGTCGCGGCTATGAGCGACTGCAGGAGCGAGCCGGTCCCCGATGCGAGGACGACGACCCGCGCGGGTGTCTCACGCAAGGCAGTCAGCGCACTACTCCTGAAATATCGAGGCGGATCGTTCGAGCCAGCGGAAAGCCTAGTCGCTGCGCCCTCGAGCCCTACCGGGCAGGTCCGTCCCGATCCCCGGGCGGTGCGACGATCTCGGCGTCCAACGGTTCGTCGGTAGCGGCCTCGACGGTCGCATCCGGTTCTTCGGCAGGGGGCATCTCGGCCGGGACGTCGTCCACGGCCTCGTCCACGACCTCCGCCTCGACGACCTCCTCGACCTGTTCGACCTGTTCGTCGCCCTCGGGCTCGGATGGGGCGGCCTCGATCGCCAACTCGGCCGCAGCGACGGGAGTCGGAACGGGCTCGTCCTGGACCGGCTCGGGTTCTGCTCGACGCCACACGACGAGGGCCGCGGAGGCGGACCCGGCGACGGCCAGCCACGCGAATGTCAGCAGCCCGAAACTCCAGACGGTGACTTCGACGGTGCCGAAGGTGCCGAGGTTTCCGCCTGCGGCGTAGCCGAACAGCGCGGCGAGCACACCGGTTGCGGCTGCCACGACCCACACGGACGACACTGCGACCTGGATGTCGGCGCTGCGGATTGCGCAGTCGCGGCCGAGCAACAATCCGGCACCGATCGGGACGACGAGCATCACGACCCAGATCGTCTGGGCCGATCCTTCGGGAAGGACGGCCAGGATCGGCAGCGGCGGGAGCGGCCCTCCCGTCGTCGAGAACAAGCTGACCGACGCGTCACCGAACCCGGCAGTGGAACCGGTGGCCACCGCGAGGGCACCGATGACGACGTTGGGAAGGTAGAGCACCGACAGCACGGTCAGCCCGAGCATGCCGACGACATCGCGTCCGCTCTCGACCAGTGCGCCCGCGGTCTCCCAGGAGGCGAGCAGGGCGAGCAGTACGACGGCGGCACCGCCTGCAGCAAGGATCGATATCGCGCGCACGAGGGGCGCAACGAGCGCGCGCACCCAGTCCGGGAATCCGCGGCGGGCCACCAGTGAGTCCCAGCGCGCGAGAAGCAGACCGGTTCCGGACGCGGCCGCGTGCACGCCTGCGACCCAGGAGAAGGCAACGAGTGCGTTGGGGCTGGACAGTCCGATGACGGTGGACGCGTCCTTGGCGACGGCCAGGGCAATGGCGGTGACCGCGAGCGGGCCGGCCATCGACGCCGCGAACACCCACCGAACCACGCGGCGTTCGGTGTCGGAGTCCACGGCATGGTGGACGGTGCGGGCGACGGACCAGCCGATGATGAGTGTCGGCAGGAGCGGTGCGATGCCGAGGGACGTGCCGCCGATGCTCAGGGGTACCAGGTGCACGGCGAACCACGACCCGGCGATCGCTCCGAGGGTTCCGGTGAGGTCGCTGTTGACCGAGACGAGGGTGACCAGAGCCAGGGTCGTCGCAACGACCACGACCAGTCCGGAGGTCTTGAAGGCCACTGCAGCGAGCATGCGCGACTGATCGGGCGTCGGTCCGGTGCCCGCACGGGGAGCCCGGGCGGCCGCGCGTCGCGTCTCTCGGTTCAATAGATCGCTCATCGCAACGAGAGTCGCATCATCTTCGCGGCGCGCCGGTCAGGCGCGCCGCGAAGCGAGCTGTGATGAAGCAATGAATCAGTCGCGCTTCTTCTCGTCCTCGGCGGGAGTGGCACCGAACGACTGCGTGGGCGCGCCGTACGGCGTCGACTGTTCACCCGATTCGGGCTCGTCCGACTTGGCCGGGGGCTGGCCGTATCCGGACGGCTGGCCGTACTGATACTGGTTCGGCGGGTAGGCCTGCCCGGCGGCCGGGCCGCTCGGACCGGTGTACGGCGGCGGTGCATAACCGCCCTGGGGCGACGGGGTGTTGGGGGCGGACTGTCCGTACGGCGGCTGTCCACCCGGGTTGTAGGAATGCTGCCCCGACGACTGTCCGCTCGGTGCCTGACCGCTGAGACCCTGACCGAAGTTCGACGAGGTTCCCTGGGGCTGACCGTACGACGGCGGATTGCCGTAAGCCTGCGGTTGCGACGGTCCACCGAACGATGTCGTCGGCGCGTTGTACGGGTTCTGCTGGCCGTATCCGGGCTGCTGGTTCTGATTGCCGTAGCCCGCGGGCTTGGGAGCCGGGGCCTTGACGATGCCCGCATCGAGCAGCAGTGCAGCCACCGCGGCGGCTGCTTGGACGAAGCCGAGGACGAGCACCAGGATCGCACCGATACCGAGCGAGCTGGTGGTGCTCGCGAACTCGTTGCCCTCCGCGCTGGGCAGGCTGAAGGACTGGAAGACCAGCACCAGCCAACCGGCGATCGCCAGGGCGGCCACCACGGCCTGATTCCTGGCGTCCTTCTGCAGCAGCGAGGCACCGGCGATCAAGCCCGCGGCCAGCAGTAGAGCAACCGACACCGCGCTTCCACCGGACGCGAAGAAGGTGGTGCTGAACGAGGTCTGGATGCTGCTCGGCAGTTCCTGAGACGACGTGACCTCGGCGGTCACGAGGTCGAGCAGTCCGAGCAGGAAGGTGACGACGCCGAGCCCGAGAATCACGAACGTGAGAATCTTCGGCAGACTCGACAGAGCTGATCCGGGCGACTTCGACTGCGGTGCAGCGGAACCCGGGCCCGGCGCCGAGGTGCCGGGGACCGGAGGGCCGAAGGGATTGGACACCGACGGCTGATGAAACGGCTGGTTCTGGCCCGGATGACCTTGTGGGTTGGACGACGGCTGATTCGGCGAGGACGACGGGCCGTAGGACGGTCCACCTCCGCCGTAGCCACCAGAGTTGGAGCCCCCTGATTCAGGGCTGCCGGGCGAGTAGGTCATCGCGTCTCCTCATCTGAGATTGTCCGTACCCCAGGTCGGTCGGGTCCGAGAACTCACGCTACTGCACGGACCCGACCGCTCGAGGAACTCCAGGTCAGCGGGAAGCAACCAGCTCGTGGTCGTTCGAGTCGGCAGCTTCGAGCTCCCGAACCAGCGGCAGGACCTTCGCCCCGAAGTACTCGATCTCCTCCTGGAAGTGCAGGAATCCGCCGAGAATCAGGTCGACGCCGCGGCGACGGTAGGCGACGATTCGCTCGGCCACCTGCTCCGGGGTGCCGATCAACTGGGTCTTGAAGCCGTCGTTGTACTGAACGAGGTCCTCGAACGTCGAATCGGCCCACATTCCCTTCTTGTCGCCCGTCGAATTGCCCGCCTGCTGCACCGCTCCCTTGAAACCTTCGACAGCGGGCTTGTTCGCCTTCTCGATGATCTCGCGCAATGTGTCTCGGGCTTCCTTCTCGCTGTCTCGGGCGATGATGAAGCCGTTGAGCCCGAACTTGACCTCACGCCGGTGATCACGCGCAACGCGTCGGAGATTGTCGAGTTGTTCGGTGACGCCGTCGAAATCTTTGCCGTTGCTGAAGTACCAGTCCGAGTACCGTCCGGCATTCTCCTGCGCCGCAGACGAATTGCCGCCCTGGAACAGTTCGGGGTTGGGGCGATCGGGAGTGTTCAGCGGTTTGGGCTTGAGGGTGAAGTCGTGGATCCGGTAGAAGTCACCGCGGAAGTCGACGTCGTCCTCGGTCCAGATCTTTCGCAGCACCTGCAGGAATTCTGCACTGCGACGGTATCTCTCGTCGTGCTCGAGCCATGGCTCACCCAGGTGGGTGAACTCGTCCTTGAACCAGCCACTGACGACGTTGACGGCGAATCGGCCGTTCGAGAGGTGATCGGCAGTGGCACCGAGCTTGGCGAGGACCGCCGGCTGCCACAGCCCGGGATGTACTGCGGCAATGACTTTCAGCCTCTCCGTCGCCAGCAGCAGCGCAAGCGAGAAGCTGGTCGACTCGTGCTGGAACTCGGCCCCGTAGCTGGCTTCGTAACGAACCTGACTCAGGGCGTACTCGAAACCGTTGTTCTCTGCCGTCTGCGCCAGCTTCTTGTTGTACTCGTAATCCCAACTGGTGCGCTGCTCGATGGTGCTGGTGACCAGGCCTCCCGAGACGTTCGGTACCCAGTATGCGAATTTGATTGCGTCGGTGATTTTTTCGGTGCTCATGTGTGCGTCATCCTTCAGCGGATGAATGTGCCATCCACGCACTCAGATGGCGTGAATGTCACATTGATCCGGAAATCGGGGGTCGGATCGGGGCCAGAGGTCGGGACTACGAGTACCAGGTCGGCTCGGGCAGTTCGCCCGTGAGAACCCAGCGCCCGACCTCGCGTCGCTTGTATGCGACCGGATCGTGCAGGGTGTGCGTACGCACGTTGCGCCAGAAGCGGTCGAAGCCGTACTTGCTGGCCGTCGCTCGTGCGCCGAGCGCCTCGAACACCGCCCCGGTGATCTCGAGCGAGACCTCCGTGGCGCGAGCCTTGACGGCGGCGACGCGTACCTCGTGCTCACCGCGTTCTTCGGCGGTGACGTTCCAGGCGTTGTCGTGGATCTTCTTTCCTTCCAACGCAACTGCGTCGGCGAGGGCTTCGACGGCCCAGAGCTTGGAGGTCAGATCGCCGTAGATGTCGATGATGTACGGCTCGTCGACGGCCTTGTCCACGGTGCTGTGCAGCCACGCGCGGGTTTTGTCCTTGGTGTACGACGCAGCCTCCTCGAGAGCGCCCCTGGCGATACCGAGGTAGAAGTTGACGAACACCAGCTGAATGGTCGGGACATTGAGGGTGTTGTAGACCCGCGGCTGAAAAGCTTTGTCCACGAACCCTGCTGCGCTCGCCCAGTCGACGCGAACCTTGTCGATGGTGACGCTGCCGCTCTCGGTCTGCCGCTGGCCGATGTTGTCCCAGTCGTCATGGAAGGACAGCCCTTCGATGTTCGAGGGCACGATCGCGAACACGTGATCGGTGCTGCCTTCGAGTGCCCCTTCGAGCACGGTGACGTCGGAGACGCGGCTGCCGGTGGAGAAGGTCTTGGAACCGTCGAAGACGATGGTGTCGCCCTCGTCGGTGACGGCGACGTCGTTGTCCCGAGGGTTGACGGCACCGCCGAAGAACCACTTGTTCTTCGTGGCGTCTGCCTCGACGGCCTCGATCTGCTCGGGGGTGCCGACGAGTCGGGCGGCCCAGAACCACAGCAGGTGGTAGCCGAGCAGCTGGCCGATGGATCCGTCGGCCTTCGAGACCGTGCGAACGACCTGGTACGCGGTGGGCCAGTCCTGGCCTGCGCCACCATGTTCGATGGGGCCGAGCAGGGTGACCAGGCCCGCGTCCTTGAGCAACTGCACCTCGGCGGCGGGAATCTCGCGGCCCTTGTCGCGAGCGACGGCATCGACTGCGAGCAGTTGAGCCACCTCACCCGCGCGGGAAATCCATCCGGCTGCAGTGGTGGGGGCGTCGGGCCAGGACTTGGTGAGGGCACGGTTCTCGGTGGTTGTCATGACGATCAGTGAAGTCCGACGGCTGATCGATGACCACACTTCGATTCAGCATGATTTTAAGAACTACGTTTCAGGTCCGTTTCGACCCCCAAAAAAGACCCCGTGACAGTTATCTGCAATTTGTAACGCGTCACTACCGACGAGGCTTATTGTGTTGCACATCACAAGCCGGTGAGCCAATTCGCTCGCCCTCCCCTAGGACGCCCCCTATGCGCAAGTCACTGTTCGCCACCGCCGCCGCTGCCGGTGCTCTCGCTGTTGCCGTCATCTCCCCTGCTGTCTCCAATGCCGCCGACACCGTCCTGACCTTCACGGTGCTCGGAGGCGCACTCAACATCACCGCGCCCGCAAGCCAGGCGCTGACGGTCACCGGGGACGTTGCAAGCGGAGGAATCACGCCGGTCGTCGTTTCCGACCAGCGACTCGGTATCAACGGTTGGACCGCGTCGGCAATCAGCAGTGACTTCGAGAAGCCCTCGCCGGACCCGGCAACGATTCCCGCGTCGGCCGTCACCTACTCGGCACCGCTCCTGCCTGCACGTACGGGAATCTCGACGGTGGCCGGAGTACTGGTACCGCAGACCATCGACTCCACAACGGCAGTCGTCGTCGCTACCGCGGTCATCGGTGCCAATACCGCCACCTGGACCGGCACCGTGGAGGTCGATCTGCCCTCCGAGGTCGTAGCCGGTACCTACACGGGCACCGTCACACATTCGGTTGCATGATCTGTAGATGTCACCGAATCGGGGATTGGCAGTCGGAGTTCTGGCTCTTCTGACGTTCGCTTCAGCGCTCGTCGCCCAGGCTCCGGCTGTCGCTCAACAGCCAACCGAACCGGCGCCGGTGGGCAGCGTCGGAATACGACTGCTCGAAGCGCCGGTAGCCCTACAGGACGACCCACGAGCGATGGCGTACATCATCGACAACCTGCCTCCTGGCACCACAATCACCAGGCGCATCGAGGTCAGCAACAGCAGCGATCAAGAACAACCGGTGACGCTGTACCCCGCCGCCGCCTCGATCGGAGCGGACGACGGCGGCTTCGAAGTGGGTGACGACCGCGCCGTCAACGAACTGACGACGTGGATGTCCGTGGCACCGACGGACATCACGCTCGCTCCCAACGCCGCAGCCGAAGCGGTGGTGACCATCGCGGTTCCACCGGACGCCCCCGAAGGTGAGCAGTACGCCGTCGTATGGGCGCAGACCGCCGCGGCACCGACCGGGACGGGTATCCAGAACGTCAGCCGAGCCGGAATCCGCACCTACCTCTCGGTCGGTCCCGGAAACGGTCCGCCGGCCGATCTGGAGATCGGCGGCGTCACCGCGGCACGCAGCGACTCGGGCGCACCGGAGGTACGTGCAGAAGTGACGAACACCGGCGGGCGCGCCCTCGATCCGAGCGGGACGGTCGAGCTCTCCGGTGGTCCCGGCGGGATTTCCAGTACGCCGGTCAAGGGGTCGGGTGGTTCCATCGCGCCGGGCCAGACGGGGAACGTGACCTTCACACTCGATGCAGCTCTCCCGGCAGGGCCGTGGCAGGCGGCGATCACCATCACCAGTGGGTTGGTGAACAAGACATCGGACGTCGAACTGACTTTCCCCGACCAGGGGTCGGTCGCCGCAGCAGGATCCTCGTCCGAGTCGGGTACTCCAGCGTGGATCTGGGCGGCCGTTGCGTTGGGAATCATCGCCGTCGCGGCAGCATTCCTCGTGGCGATTCGGCAACGAAGGACCACCTGACATGCGACGTATGGCAATGGCAGTCGGATTGGCGGTGGTCCTTGCGGCCACCGCCCATCCGGCGGTATCGGCACAACCCTCACCCGAGATACCCACAACCGCAACAGCATGCGCGGCGGACCCGACACCGACGACTACCCCCGTTCCAGCCGACCCGATCGCACCGACAACCACGCCGACGCCGACGGTCGAGTGCGCACCCTCCGAGCCGATCGTCACAACCACACCCTCACCGACGGAAGCCACCGAAGTGCCGACTGTGCCGATCGTGCCGACTGTGCCGACGACGATTTCCCCCACCGAGACCGCAGCCGCCCTGCCGACGATGGAACCGACCCCCACCACCACGGCAGTCCCGACGACCACGGCAGTCCCCACCACCACGGCAGTCCCGACGACCATGACAGTCCCGACGACCATGACAGTCCCGACGACCACGGCAGTCCCGACCACCACAACAGTGCCGACGACCACCGCGACCGTCGAGCCGACAGGCGCGTCATCGACAACCGCGGTGCCCACGTCGGTTCCGGACGCAACCACCTCGATCAGCGCCGTCCCATCTCCTGAGGCTGCCGCTCGCGCGGCTGCAGCACCCGCCGCGAGCTTGCTGAACATTCAGGCGAACAGCGGACTGATCGCACAAGCAGGGCAGGGTGCGTTGACTCCTGGGGTGCCATGGACCGGGAACATGAGCCTGAGCGTGGTCAACGTACTCGGCAACTGGACTTCCACGGTGAGCCTGTCGCCGTTCCGCGGCGAAAACACCGGGAGGACGGTCACGCCGGTCGCGTCCTACTCCGCTCCCGAGACCAACTGCCTACTTCTGTTCGTGAAATCCCCCGGCGTCAGCAACGTGCCGCTCTCGGCTACCGCCGTCGACGCGAAAACCGGTGGGGGCGTGGCGTGTCTGACCAGTTGGACGGCCACGGTGAACATCTTGGTGCCGAACAGTGATCTGCTCGCCGATACCTATACCGCAACTCTCACTCATTCGATTTACTGAGCAAGGGTCATCCGCGCAGAATCTTGTCCATCTTCTTGCCCTTGGCGAGTTCGTCGATCAGCTTGTCCAGGTAGCGGATTTTCTGCATCAGGGGGTCTTCGACGTTCTCGACGCGGATGCCGCAGACGACTCCGGTGATCAGCTCCGCGTTCGAGTTGAGGTCCGCCGCCGCGAAGAAGTCGTCGAACGTCGTTTCGGCCTGCAGATGATGGTCGAGGGCCGACTGGTCGAAACCGGTGAGCCATCGAATGATCTCGTCGACCTCGGCTTTCGTCCGGCCTTTGCGCTCGGCCTTGTTCACGTAGTGCGGATAGACCGAGCTGAAGGCTGTGGTGAAGATCCTGTGCACGCGGATCAATCTAGACCCCTTCGCGTGAATGTGACATTGCACCGCCCAGACGCATGCAGTGGTCCATTGACGCGAAGCCGGGGGCGCACGAAAAAGCCCGCCACCGACATCGGTGGCGGGCTTTTCACAGAAGCGAGTCCTACTTGACGGACAGCGATTCCAGGATTTCGCGCGCGAGGGCAGCGGTCTCGGACGGCGTCTTGCCGACCTTGACGCCTGCGGCCTCTAGTGCGTCCTTCTTCGCCTGCGCCGTTCCCAGCGAGCCGGAGACGATGGCGCCGGCGTGGCCCATGGTCTTGCCCTCCGGAGCGGTGAAGCCTGCGACGTAGCCGACGACCGGCTTGGTCACGTTGGCCTTGATGTAGTCGGCTGCGCGCTCTTCGGCGTCGCCGCCGATCTCACCGATCATGACGATGATCTTGGTCTCGGGGTCCGCTTCGAATGCCTCGATGGCGTCGATGTGGGTGGTTCCGATGACGGGGTCGCCGCCGATGCCGATGGCCGTCGAGAATCCGAAGTCGCGGAGCTCGAACATCATCTGGTAGGTCAGCGTGCCGCTCTTGGAGACCAGGCCGATGGGGCCGGTTCCCGAGATGTTCGCGGGCGTGATGCCGACGAGAGCCTCACCGGGGGTGATGATTCCGGGGCAGTTCGGTCCGATGATGCGGGTCTTCTTGCCCTTCTCCACGTTGTAGGCCCACGCGTACGCGGAGTCCTGCACGGGGATGCCCTCGGTGATGACGACGAGCAGCGGGATTTCCGCGTCGATGGCCTCGACGATGGCGTCCTTGGAGAATGCCGGCGGCACGAACGCGATGGAGACGTCGGCTCCGGTCTTCTCCATGGCCTCGGAAACCGAAGCGAAGACCGGGAGTTCGATGTCGTTGCCGTCGGCGTCGACATGCTTGACCGTGGTTCCGGCCTTACGTGCGTTGACGCCACCGACGACCTGGGTTCCGGCCTTGAGCATCAGGGCGGTGTGCTTGGTGCCTTCGCCGCCGGTGATGCCCTGGACGATGACCTTGTTGTCCTTGTTCAGAAAAATTGACATGGTTTCCTCTACTTCGCTGCCAGCTCGGCGGCCTTGTCGGCGCCCTCGTCCATGGTTCCGGCGAGCGTCACCAGCGGGTGCGCGGCGTCGGCGAGAATCTTGCGGCCCTCTTCGACCTTGTTGCCGTCGAGACGGACGACCAGCGGCTTGTTGGCGTCGTCGCCCAGCTTCTGCAGTGCGCCGACGATGCCGTTGGCTACGGCGTCGCATGCGGTGATTCCGCCGAAGACGTTGACGAACACGCTCTTGACCTGCTCGTCACCGAGGATGACGTCGAGGCCCGCGGCCATGACCTCGGCCGAAGCGCCGCCGCCGATGTCGAGGAAGTTGGCGGGCTTGACGCCGCCGTGTGCCTCGCCCGCGTATGCGACGACGTCGAGGGTCGACATGACCAGTCCGGCACCGTTTCCGATGATGCCGACCTGTCCGTCGAGCTTGACGTAGTTGAGGTCGTTCTCCTTGGCCTTGGCCTCGAGGGGATCGGCTGCGTCCTTGTCCTCGAACTCGGCGTGGCCGGCCTGACGGAAGTCGGCGTTGGCGTCGAGCGTGACCTTGCCGTCGAGGGCGAGGATCTGATCGTCCGGGGTGCGAACCAGCGGGTTGACCTCGACCAGGAGAGCGTCTTCGTTGATGAAGACCTCCCACAGCTTCTGGATGGTCACCGCAGCGGCGTCGAGCACCTCGGCGGGAAGCTTGCCCTTTTCGGCGATTTCACGAGCGAAAGCAAGATCGACGCCCTTGACGGCGTCGACCGGGATACGTGCGAGTGCGTCGGGGTTCTCCTCCGCCGTCACCTCGATTTCGACGCCACCCTCGACCGAACACATTGCGAGGTAGGTGCGGTTGGTGCGATCGAGCAGGAAGGAGATGTAGTACTCCTCGGCGATGTCGGAGGCTTCTGCAACGAGAAGCTTCTTGACGACATGGCCCTTGATGTCGAGTCCGAGAATCGCTTCTGCGTTCTCGGTGGCTGCTGCGACGTCCTTGGAGTACTTGACGCCACCGGCCTTGCCGCGGCCGCCGACCTTGACCTGCGCTTTGACCATTACTGGCTTGCCGATTTCTTCGGCAATCTCTGTTGCTCCGGCGACCGTGTCGGTGACACGACCTGCGGAGGTGGGTACGCCATGCTTGGCGAACAATTCCTTCGCCTGGTATTCGAAGAGATCCATCAGCTCACCGTCTCGTCTACGTTGACGCCCGCTCCAGGGGTGTGAGCGGGTCTGAGCATGGACTTTATCCAGGTGCCCCGACGGCGCATCGGGCGCATGCATGCTATGTGGCCTATCTCACCGCTACCGGGCCGGTGCAATCGGAGTCACCGATCCGTGCGGCGGGCCGAAAGTGCCGCCGCGACAGCGAGAACGACGATTCCGACCACCGACGGCACGACGCCGGGGCCCATTTCCGGATCGGTGGCACGCGCAGATGTCAGAGGCCAGGACGCCAGATGCACGATCCCGGCGACGGCTGCCCCGCCGAGCAGGACGCTGCCGCGCGCGGGCCGAGCTCGCGCCGCGACGACGGCGGCAAGAACAACTCCGACGGCGAGCAGCATCTGTCCCCAGGTGTCCCAGCCCCACGGGAACTCGGTGACCGTCGCGGCCGTCAGGTCGCTGCCTCGATACAGGGGCAGGGCCAGGCCCACCGCCAGCAGCACAGCACCGAACAATCCGGTGCCGAGCACGACGCCGTCGGTCGCTGCGTCCTGGGACGTGTCGACGTCGTCGCGCTCGGCCGATCCGGCGAACAGTGCCAGCAATCCGGTCGTCACCGCCGCCACGACGCCCGCGATGATCGCCAGAGCGCCGACGCCGGTGCTCACCCCCTCCACGTCCTCGGCGAGCACCACCGACTGCAGAACCGCGGCCGCAGCAGCCACCGCGCCGAGCCAGAACATCGACACGAACGGCCGCGCAGCCGAGGCGAACTCGGAGAACAGCAGCGGCACCGAACCCAGAATCATCACGAATCCGGCGACCAAGACCACGCGAGTGGCCAATATCTGTGGCGCGGCGATCCCCGAGTCGGTCTCCAGAATCGGCAGCAACGATCCGGCGACGAACAGCACGCCGGACAGCACTCCTGCAGTCCCGGCTGCGGCGTGCCACCTCGTCGTTCCGGGACCGGCGACGCCGCGGACCCCTCGCGTACCCGTCTCGCGCTGCTGCGCGCTCTCCAGCGCTCGACGGTCGCGCGCTGCCGCGACGGGCGCGAGCACTGCGCCGCAGACCAGTAGTCCGAGCCCGGCGACCGTTCCCAGGTAGGCACCGAGTCCGGCATCCACCCGGTCACCGGTACCGAGTCCCGCGAGTAGACCGACCCCGGCGAACCCGAGCACCCCGAGCCCGGCTCCGACGGATGCACCCGACGCCACCTGCGGTGACAGTGCGGCCAGCGCAGATGCGGCCACGACGAGTGCCGCGATACCGACAACTCCGGAGCCCACCGCGACGAACACCGGCGACTCGACCACCGCCGTCACGATCACCACCGGATCGGACGAGCGGTACAGCGAGGCGAACGCCGCAACCGCCGCCAGCACACCGAACGCGCCGAGCAGCCCCGCGAGCATCGGCCCGACACGCCCCGCGGCCGCGCGCCCCACGTGCTCGGAATACACCGAGTGGCCGTACCCGTCACCGAGCCCGGCGCGGTGCACCGCAGACCACCCCGCAACACCCGCCAGAACCGACACAGCGTGACCGACGAGCAGAACGTAGGCGCCGGGGGTGGCGTCGAGCATCGCGGCGCTCAGCGGGCGGAAGAGCTCGAGCCGATTCGCGTCGATGGGATCGGACAACAGGGCGACGTCGAGCAGTGTGAATCCGAGTGCCACTGCGCCGTATCCGGCCAGAAGCGCCGCAGCGAACTCGACGCGTTTGCCCACCACGCACACCGCGGCTGCGATGACCACGACGACGGGGACGGCACCGGCCAGGATCGCGGCCACCATTGCCCCGTCACCCACCGGCGAACCGTCGACGCTGCGGACGACGCCGATCAGTTGGGCCACCACCGCGGCGACCGCAGCGATCAGAGCGAGTACGACGGCGAGCGCGATGCGCGGGGTGGGCGACGGATCGTCCGCTCGGCCGAACTCCCCTTCCTGGGGTCGGATCCGTTGTGGTTCCGCTCGCTCGGAGCCGCGGGCGGACGAGTCGTCGAAGGTGGGAGTCGGCACTCGGATCACGGTATCGGCTCGATCGGTGCGAGAACCGTTACTGTCGCCGTGTGCCGTCCACGGGTTCTCGTGTCCGATTACGAATGTGGCTCGTCACGACATAACCGCTGGTCGACTTGTGAGCCATCTCACATATGACGCCGGTTTGGGCTGTTAACTTGCGCGCCCCGCAATCATTTCGTTACCGTCTGCCGAGTCTTTCAGTAACGGCCAGGTCACGGATAACGGAGGTTGTAGGTCTTGCAGCAACACCGTGCGTCCTTCACGTCAAGCCGGTTCTCTCGACCAACGGCCGAAGACGCGACCACGGTGTACAGCTACGAGCCCATCTCCGAGCCTGCCGAGGACAACAGCGCGTACGACGCGTACTCCTACCCCACGCACCAATACGCCGAGGCCCAGTACGCCGAGGCCGAGTTCGTCGAGACTCCGTACATCGCAGCCGACGAGTCGCCGACCGTCGTCACCTCGTTCGCCACCACCGCAGACGCCACCCCCGTGGCCCGTCGCGGCGGCGCACACCGCATTCCCCTTCCCCCCACCGCACTCAAGGGCCGGGCTGCAGTTCTCGCAGTCGCCGCCGGTGCGGTTGTCGCGGCAGGCCAGGCCGTCGTCAACGACGACTCACCCGCCGCAGTCGCCACCTCCGAGTACGCACTCGCCGCCGGTGAAGCACCCGCCGCTGCAGCAGTCGCGGCCACCACCACTCCGCAGACCACCGAGATCGAAGCCGACTCGTCCAGCGCGACGCCGTCGGAGGCACCGCAGATTCTCAGCATCGCTGCACCGGTGGATCTGAGCCAGTTCAACGACCTGCTCGCCAAGGGACAGCGGTTCAGCGAAGAGCGTGCCGCACGCGAAGCCGCTGCTCGCAGGCCGCTGTTCGCACTCCCGGCGCAGGGCACCTACACCTCCAACTTCGGCACCCGCTGGGGCGTTCTCCACGCCGGCGTAGACGTCGCCAACGCCATCGGAACTCCGATCTACGCCGTCGCCGACGGCAAGGTGATCGACTCCGGTCCCGCCGCAGGCTTCGGTATGTGGGTTCGCGTGCAGCACGCCGACGGCACGATCACCGTCTACGGCCACATCGACACCTCGACCGTCACTGTCGGTCAGGACGTCATGGCGGGCGATCAGATCGCAACCATGGGCAACCGCGGCTTCTCCACCGGCCCGCACCTGCACTTCGAGGTCCACCTTCCGGGCGAGGTCAAGATCGACCCGCTTCCGTGGCTCGCGTCCCGAGGAATCTCCCTCGGACCCGAAATGGACTGAATTCTCCTTCATCGGACAACAAGCCGGACCCCGCTTTCGCAGGGCCCGGCTTTTTCGTGTACCGAAAAGCTCAGAGCTTGGTCATCGGGACGCCGCCGATGAGCATCATCTTCACGCGGCCGGCCGAACCGAAGTCGATCAACACCATCGCCTTGACTCCGGCACCGGTCGATTCCAGCACCGTGCCCAGGCCGTACTTGTCGTGGCTGACTCGATCGCCCACGGCGAGAACGAGGTTGGAGTTGCGGCCCTTGGCGGCACCGAAACTCGGCGTCGAACTCTGACCGCGATTCGAGGACCCGCCGTAGCTGCCCGAGCCGTAGTTGTTCGAGCCGTAACTGTTCGAGCCATATCCGCCACCCGAGCCGTAACTGCCGGATCTGCCCCCGCCGATGGCTCGGCCTCCCCCGGTGCCCGGATCCTCGCGTCGCCAGTCGATCAGGTGCTGCGGAACTTCTTGCAGGAAGCGCGATTCCGGGTTGGCGATGGGCTGGCCCCACGCCGAGCGCATGATGGCGCGCGTGAGGTAGAGCCGCTGCCGCGCCCGCGTGATGCCCACGTACGCCAGGCGTCGTTCCTCGGACAGTTCGTTGGGGTCGCCGAGCGCCCGCATGTGCGGGAATTGGCCGTCCTCCCAGCCCGTCACGAAGACCACCGGGAATTCCAGACCCTTGGCGGTGTGCAGCGTCATCAGGGTGACGACGCCGGTACCCGAATCGGGGATCTGATCGGTGTCGGCCACCAGCGATACCCGTTCGAGGAACGCCGCGAGCGACCCCGGCTCGGCCAACCCGTCGACGCCACCGTCCTCGTCGCCGTTCTCGTCGTCCCCGGTTTCGAGAGCTTCCGCCGCCACTGCGGCCTGGTTGCGCGCCTCGGAAGTGAATTCCCGTGCGACGCTGACGAGTTCGTTGAGGTTGTCGAGGCGTGCACCGTCCTGCGGATCACTGCTGGCTTCGAGTTCGGCGCGGTAGCCGGTGCGGTCGAGAACGGCTTCGACGACATCGCCGATGTCTGCGATGTCGTTGCCGTCCCCGTCGGTCGCGGTGAGCACTGCGCGTAGTTCGTCGAGCAACTCCATGAACTGCGCGATCAACTTCTGCTGCCGCGAGTTGAGCAACGCCACCTTGCCCGCGGCCGCGTCGTGCAACGCGCGCGAGAAGCTGATGTCGCGCTGCTCGGCGTGCACGGCGACACAGGCCTCGGCACGGTCGCCGATCCCCCGGCGGGGAGTGTTGAGGATGCGCCGCATGCTGACGGTGTCGTCCTCGTTGGACAGCACGCGCAGGTATGCGACGAGGTCACGTACTTCCTTGCGCTCGTAGAATCGGACGCCGCCGACGACCTTGTACGGCAGTCCGAGTCGGATGAAGATCTCTTCGAGCGCACGCGAGGAGTTGTTGGTTCGGTAGAAGACGGCCACCTCGTCGAAGCGCACGTCTCCGCCGTCGACGAGTCGGTCGATCTCCGAGGCCACGAACGATGCCTCGTCGTGCTCGTTGTCGGCGACGTAACCGACGATCAACTCGCCCTCGCCGGTGTCGGTCCACAGCTTCTTCTCGCGTCGGCCGATGTTGCGCGAGATCACCGCGTTGGCGGCCGAGAGGATGTTCTGCGTCGATCGGTAGTTCTGCTCGAGCAGGATGGTCCGCGCGTCGGGATAGTCGCGCTCGAATTCCTCGATGTTGCGGATCGTGGCACCACGGAAGGCGTAGATGGACTGATCCGCGTCGCCCACCACACAGAGCTCGCCCGGCGCGACGGTGCCCTCGAGTGCACCGTCGGCGTCGGGGGTACCGACCAGTTCGCGGACCAGCATGTACTGGGCGTGGTTGGTGTCCTGGTACTCGTCGACCAGAACGTGCCGGAACCGGCGTCGGTAGTACTGGGCCACCTGAGGGAACGCCTGCAGAATGCCCACCGTCTCGCCGATGAGGTCGTCGAAGTCCATGGCGTTGGCCGCGCGCAGCCGCTGTTGGTAGATGCCGTAGACCTTGGCCACCAGCCTGGGCAGCTCGGCGGGATCACCGTCGGCATCCTCCGCCGCCTTGTCGGGTCCGATCAGCTCGTTCTTCAGGTTCGAGATCGCCGTCGAGAGCAGCCGCGCCGAGAACTTCTTGGTGTCGATCTGCAGATCCTTGGAGATCATCGTCAGCAGCCGCCGAGAGTCGTCCGCGTCGTAGATGGAGAAGTTCGAGTTCAGACCGGGCAGCAGCGCAGCCTGCGCGCGCAGAATCCGCACGCAACTCGAGTGGAACGTCGAGACCCACATGGCGTTCGCTCGCGGTCCCACGAGTCCGGCGACTCGCTCGCGCATCTCGGCAGCGGCCTTGTTGGTGAACGTGATGGCCAGCACCTGGCCGGGTGACACTCCTCGCTCGGCCAGCAGATACGCGATGCGACGCGTCAGCACCGCCGTCTTGCCCGACCCGGCTCCGGCCACGATGAGCAGCGGAGATCCGGTGTGCACAACGGCCTCACGCTGCTGAGGATTGAGCCCTTCCAGCAGTGCGTCGGACGAGGTGTTCTGTCGGGATTGGAGGCCCTGGAGGAATGTGTTCATCGTGTGGTCAGGTTACCGGCGCGTACCGACAAACCCACATCCCGTGGTCGTCGGCCGAACCGACGACTTTTCAGGAGGGTTGACCCGTGGCACACTGGATCGGTGATCGAAAAAACCGTACGTCATCGCCTGCATCGGGTCGGCCGTTGTTCGGCCGCGCGTGCAGGAGCCTGTCGATAGACGCAACGCCCGGTTCCGGACGGGAACCGAACGATCGGCGATGCAGTTCCGAATACGAAAGGCGTAACGGTGACGGACGACGCAACGATCCAAGATGTGACCCGAGGAGAGACGATGGCCATGACGACGAAGATCGACTCAGAGACCGCATTGCCCACCAGCGAAGCCGAGATCAACGACCTGCGTCAGGAAATCGACCGCCTCGATGCCGAGATCCTCGCCGCAGTGCGACGTCGTTCCGAGGTCTCGCAGATCATCGGGCGCACCCGCATGGCCTCCGGCGGACCGCGCCTGGTTCACAGCCGTGAGATGAAGGTTCTGGAGCGTTTCAGCAGCCTGGGCCAGGAAGGCCACACGCTGGCCATGCTCCTGCTCCGTCTCGGCCGCGGTCGTCTCGGCCACTGATTCCAGCCCGGGTCGGGCGCGCCGAGTGCGCACCCGACCTGCGTTCGTTCACTTCAGAGCGATGTACTTGGTCTCGAGGTACTCCTCGATACCCTCGGATCCGCCTTCGCGGCCGAATCCCGATTCCTTCACCCCACCGAACGGTGCCGCCGCGTCCGAGATCACTCCGCGGTTGACGCCCACCATGCCACTGTCGATGGCGTCGGCCACCCGTAGCGCACGATCGAGACTCTCCGTGTAGATGTACGACGCCAAGCCGTACTCGGTGTTGTTGGCTGCGTCGATACCTTCCTGCTCGGTGTCGAAGCCGACGATCGGAGCCACCGGCCCGAACACCTCTTCCTTCAGGATTCTCGCCTCGGCAGGCACCTCGGTGAGGACGGTCGCCGGGTAGAAGTAGCCGTCGCCGCCCGGCGCGGTGCCCCCGAGCGCCACCGTCGCCCCCTTGGCCACCGCGTCGTCGACCAGTTCCTGCACGGTTTCGAGCTGATCGGCGTTGATCAGTGGTCCGAGCTTCGTATCGGGGTCGACGCCGGGGCCGAGCTTCATCTCGGCCATCTTCGCCACGAGTTTGGTGGTGAACTCCTCGCGCACGCTGTTGTGGACGTGCAATCGGTTCGCCGCGGTGCAGGCCTCGCCGCCGTTGCGCATCTTGGCGAGCATCGCGCCGTCCACCGCGTCGTCGATGTTCGCGTCGTCGAACACCACGAACGGTGCGTTGCCGCCGAGCTCCATCGAGGTGCGCAGCAGCCGGGTCGCGGACTTCTGGACGAGAGACTTGCCGACGCCCGTCGAGCCGGTGAAGGTGAGTTTGCGCATCCGCGGATCCTCGATGAGGGGTCCGGTGACGTCGCCGGACTTCGACGTCGTCAGCACTGAGAGCACACCTTCGGGCAAGCCGACCTCGTCGAAGATCTGAGCCAGCAACAGCATCGTCAGTGGGGTCTCACGAGCGGGCTTGACGACGATGGTGCAGCCGGCGGCCAGAGCGGGCCCGATCTTTCTGGTGCCCATCGCCAACGGGAAGTTCCAGGGTGTGATCGCCAGTACGGGCCCCACCGGAGCCTTGGTGACGAGGATTCGTCCATTGCCCGCCGGGGCCGGGGTGTAGCGACCGCCGATGCGTACTGCCTCCTCGGCGAACCAGCGGAAGAACTCGGCACCGTACTTCACCTCGGCCTTGGATTCTGCGAGGGCCTTACCCATCTCCAGGGTCATCAGCAGCGCGATGTCGTCGGCGCGTTCGGTGACCTTCTCGAACGCAGCTCGAAGAATTTCACTGCGCTCGCGGGCAGGTGTTGCCGCCCAGCTCTTCTGCGCCGCCGCGGCTGCGTCGAGCGCCTTCATCGCGTCGGCAGGCGATGCGTCGGCCACCTCCGTCAGGGGCCGCCCGGTGGCCGGATCGTTCACCGGGAACGTCTTACCTCCTTCGGCGTCTACGGCCTTTCCGCCGATCCACAGTTTTGCCGGAATCGAATCGATCAATGCACGTTGGTCCATACCGTCCATGATGCCTCCGCAGCGCCCGACGCAAACGAGAACGACGCGCGCGCGGTGCCGCCCCGCATTAGTGTTGGCTCGTATGAGCGTCGATATCACCGGCACGGATGCCTGGCAGAAGCTGACCGATCACCATTCCGCGATTGCCGATACTCATCTTCGAACTCTGTTCGCCGATGACGCCGACCGAGGTCGTACGTTCACCCTCGAGGCCGCGGACCTGCACATCGACTACAGCAAGCACCGAATCACCAGTGAGACCCTCGCATTGCTCGTCGAACTGGCCCGTACCGCCGATGTCGAAGGCAAGCGCGACGCCATGTTCGCGGGCGAGCACATCAACACTTCCGAGGACCGCGCCGTTCTGCACACTGCGCTGCGTCTGCCGACCGACGCTTCCCTGACCGTCGACGGCCAGAACGTGGTTGCCGATGTACACGAAGTCCTTACGGCCATGGGCGAATTCACCGACCGAGTGCGTTCGGGCGAATGGGTCGGCGCCACCGGCGAGAAGATCGCCACCGTCGTCAACATCGGTATCGGCGGCAGCGACCTCGGACCGGTCATGGTCTACAACGCGCTCCGCCACTACGCCGACGCCGGGATCTCTGCGAAGTTCGTCTCGAACGTCGACCCCGCCGATCTGGTCGGTGCGCTCGACGGACTCGACCCCGCGTCGACGCTGTTCATCATCGCGTCCAAGACGTTCTCCACCCTCGAAACGCTGACGAACGCCACCGCGGCGCGGCGCTGGCTCGTCGATGCGCTCGGTGAGGACGCCGTTGCCAAGCACTTCGTTGCCGTGTCCACCAACGCCGAGCGGGTTGCGGATTTCGGTATCGATACCGCCAACATGTTCGGTTTCTGGGACTGGGTGGGCGGACGCTACTCCGTCGATTCGGCAATCGGGTTGTCGGTCATGGCCGTTGTGGGCAAGGAAGCGTTCGGCGAGTTCCTCGACGGTTTCCATCGCATCGACGAGCATTTCCGCACCACACCACTGGCCGAGAACGCGCCGGTTCTGCTCGGCCTCGTCGGCCTGTGGTACAGCTCCTTCTTCGGCGCGGAAACCCGTGCAGTGCTGCCGTATTCGAATGACCTCTCCCGTTTCGCGGCGTACCTGCAGCAGCTGACGATGGAGTCCAACGGCAAGTCCGTCAAGGCCGACGGCTCCCCCGTCACCACGCCGACCGGCGAGATCTTCTGGGGCGAGCCGGGCACCAACGGCCAGCACGCCTTCTACCAATTGCTGCACCAGGGAACACGTTTGGTGCCTGCGGACTTCATCGGATTCGCCGAACCCACCGACGATCTGCCCACCCGCGACGGCACCGGCTCGATGCACGATCTGCTGATGAGCAACTTCTTCGCCCAGACCAAGGTGCTTGCCTTCGGCAAGACGGCCGAGGAGATCGCCGCCGAGGACACTCCGGCAGATGTGGTGCCGCACAAGGTGATGCCCGGCAACCGCCCGTCCACCTCGATCCTCGCCCCCAAGCTCACGCCGTCGGTGGTCGGCCAGTTGATCGCCCTGTACGAGCACCAGGTGTTCGTCGAAGGTGTCATCTGGGGCGTCGACTCCTACGACCAGTGGGGCGTCGAACTCGGCAAGACCCAGGCCCTCGAACTGACGCCGGTACTCACCGACACCGAAGCTCCTGCCGCACAATCGGATTCATCCACCGACGCACTGGTGCGCTGGTACCGCTCGCAGCGGGGTCGTTCGGTCTAGGGGCCACTCCGTCGCGAATCAGCTCCCCACTTTTGGATATGCGCCTCCGATCGGCGTCGGAAATCCAAAAGTGGGGAGCTTTTCCGTTGCTGATGGATCCGTTTCGACACCCGGCGCGTCCAAGCAGTCATGGACTTACCCCAGACGGATCTGTTCACCCGGGCCGATGCGCTCGCGTTCGGCTTGACCGACGACGACCTGCGGAGACTTCGCCGCACCGGTGAACTGTCGGTACTGAGGCCGGGGTTCTACGTGCCGCATGCGGTTCTGCAATCAGCGAGTCCGACCGAAAGACATTCCTTGCTGGCGCGGTCTTATCTGACATCCGCGCCCGCGGACCACGTGCTCAGCCACGTCTCGGCGGCCATCGCATGGGGCTTCGACATCTGGCAGCTACCGCTGGACAGGGTGCACATGACGCACGGACTCGACTACGCCAGCAAGCGTCGCCCGCTCCGAATTCTCCACGGCACCACGCTGGAACCCACCGAGCGGACGACTGTCAACGGCTTTCCGGTCACCACGGCAGCCCGCACCGTCGTCGACATCGCGCGCACCACGACCGTCGAGCGGTCCGTGTGTGTAGGCGACAGCGCGCTGAGGTCCGGCCACACCGATTCCGACGCACTGTCGACGGCGGTGGAGTCGGCACGGTTCCGCACCGGTATCTCCGCCGCCCGACGTGCGGTGTCACTGATGAGCGGGCGCAGCGAGAGCGTCGGCGAATCTCGAAGTCGGGTGCTCTTCGAGACGCTCCCCCTGCCGACTCCGCTGCTCAATCAATGGGTGTACGACGGTGCGGGCCGCTTCGTCGGACGGGTCGACTTTCTGTTCTGGGAGTTCAAAGTGATCGGTGAGTTCGACGGCGAATCGAAGTACGACTCCAAGCAGGTACTGCTCGACGAAAAGTATCGAGAGGACCGGCTCCGCGAGTTGGGGTGGGTGATCGTGCGGTGGAATTGGCGGGACCTGGACGATCCTCGAACACTACTTCGCCGCTTCGAGCAGGCATTCGCCCGCGCGGCAGGCCTTCCTACGCCGGCCGGGTGGTTCGGAGACCAGCGGCTGGTGCCCAATCAGCTCCCCAGTTTCGGATAACCGACTCCGATCAGCGTCACAAATCCAAATATGGGGAGCCGATCCCCCCAGAGCCGATCCGCCGCATCACACCCGCGTCAACACTGCCGCCGTATCGACTCCTGTCGGCAGGGTGCCGAAGGCGATGCCCCAGTCTCGGTCGAGTCGACTGGCGCAGAAGGCGTCGGCAACCGCGGCATCCCCGTGCATCACCAGTTGCGCGCCTTGGAAGGTCAGGGCCATCAGTTCGACGACTCGCCGGGCCCGGTATTCCATGGTGGAGGTGTCGGAGAGTTCCTTGCCGACGCGGGCGATGGCGTCGTCGAGGCGAGAATCCGCGCCCGACGCCTGGCCGATCTCACCGAAGAACGCCTCGACGCTGTCGGGTTGGCGGGCCAGTGCACGGAGGGAATCGAGTGCGGCGACATTCCCGGAACCTTCCCAGATCGACATCAGCGGCGATTCACGGAACAACCGAGGCATCCCGGATTCCTCCACGTAGCCATTGCCACCGAGACATTCGAGTGCTTCCGCGGCGTGTGCCGGTGCTCGTTTGCAGACCCAGTACTTGGTGACGGCCAACGCGATTCGACGCAGTGCGCTCTCCTGCTCGTCGCCGCGGGCCGAACCGTCGGTGGCCTGCGCCAGCCGGATCATGGCGGCAGTGGCGGCTTCGGATTCGATGGTCAAGTCTGCCAGCACGTTTCGCATCAGAGGCTGATCGCCGAGTGCGGCCCCGAACGCAGACCGATGACGGGCATGATGGACTGCGCGCACGGTAGCGTTGCGAATTCCGGCCGCGGACCCGATGACGCAGTCCAACCGGGTCATGTTGACCATCTCGATGATGGTGCGCACACCGCGACCCTCTTCGCCGACGAGCCAGCCGGTGGCCCCGTGGTATTCGAGCTCACCGGATGCGTTCGACTTGTTGCCGAGCTTGTCCTTCAAGCGCTGCAGCATCATTCGGTTGCTGGTGCCGTCGGGCAGCACGCGCGGCAGCATGAAGCACGACAGCCCGCCCGGTGCCTGCGCCAGGGTGAGGAACATGTCCGACATCGGCGCTGAGGTGAACCACTTGTGGCCGGTGATCGAATACGTTCCGTCCGAAGACGGCGTGGCGGTGGTGGTGTTGGCGCGTACGTCGGATCCGCCTTGCTTCTCCGTCATCGACATGCCTGCGATCAGTCCGCGCTTGCTCGACGGGGTCCGCAGGCCGAAATCGTACTCCCTCGACGCCAGCAGCGGCTCGTACTGCGCAGCCAGAGAAGGATTGTGCCGCAACGCCGGAACGACGGCGTAGGTCATCGAAATGGGGCACATGTGCCCGGCCTCGGCCTGCCCCCAGACGTAGAACTTCGCGGCGCGGGCAACGTGCGCTCCGACGCGGTCGTCGGCCCACGGACTGGCGTGCAGTCCGTGCTCGACGGCAACGGTCATCAGATCGTGCCAATGCGGGTGGAATTCGACCTCGTCGATGCGGTGCCCGTACCGATCGTGGGTCTTCAACACGGGCGGGTTCTCGTTGGCGAGCCTGCCCCACTCCTGGGCCGCCACTCCACCGGCCAGAGTCCCGAGCCGGCGGACCTCGTCGAGTGCCCAGCCTGCACCTGCCCGCGCCACACCGTCGAGCAAAGACGGGTCCGCGGAGGTGTCGTAGGGGGTCAGGTCGATTGCCTGGTTGAATACCTCATGCGTGTCCATCTCGAACTCCTAACGCGCGCAACGACAATGCGACGAGACTGGGTACTGGATCCACCGAATCGTGCGAGGACAACGGGCCGACCATCACTTCGCCGACGGCACCGACCAGAGCTGCTGCCGAGATCGCCGCGTCCTGCTCGGGGATCTCTCCTGCTTCGATGCCCGCCACGATCGCGTCGGCGAAGGCGTCGGTGAATTTCTGCCGGAACACCAACCGCTCGGCGTCGACGGCCGGGTCCACCGGTTCGGCCAGCAGGGCATACGCCATCGTCCGGTTCTTCAGGGCGCGTCCGGCGAAGGTCTGCACCACTGCGGTCACTCGCTCGACGGCGCTGCCGCGCTCGCACGCGGTGACCACTGCGGCAACCTCCCGACTGCAGACCTCGCGGAAGATCGCGACCACAAGATCCGATTTCCCCTCGAAATGGGTGTAGACGCTGCCGGAGGACACCCCTGCTGCAGCGGCGACCGACGCCACCGACAGGCCGGCGTACCCCTGCGTCGAGAGGACCTCGATGGCGGCGGCGAAGAGTTTCTTGCGTGCGGCATCGAGCCTGGCCTGCACTGCAGGGGTTCTTCGGTACGGCATGCAAGGATTGAAGCACTGATTCATTGCTTCATGCAAGAGAACTCGAGTAACGTTCACTGACATGCCGGTACGGATCGAGCGATCAGGCCCCGTCACCACCATCGTCCTGTCGCGCCCGGAGGCACGCAATGCCGTCGACGGCCCCACCGCCCAGGAGTTGATCCAGGCGTTCGAGGAGTTCGACGCCGACGAATCCGCCTCGGTGGCAGTCCTGTGGGGCGACGGCGGCACCTTCTGCTCGGGAGCAGACCTCAAGGCCCTGGGCACACCGCGCTCGAATCACGCGACCGAACACGGGGACGGCCCGATGGGCCCGACGCGAATGCGGTTGTCCAAGCCCGTCATCGCGGCAGTGTCGGGATACGCCGTCGCGGGCGGACTGGAACTCGCTCTGTGGTGCGACCTACGCATCGCCGAGGACGACGCCACGTTCGGCGTCTTCTGCCGGCGCTGGGGCGTTCCGTTGATCGACGGCGGCACAGTGCGATTGCCGCGCATCGTCGGCACCGGCCGGGCGATGGACATGATCCTCACCGGTCGTGCCGTCGACGCCGAGGAGGCGTTGAACATCGGCCTGATCACCAGGGTGGTCCCGGTGGGCCGAGCCCGGTCGGAAGCGGAGGCGTTGGCTGCCGAACTCGCGCTGCTGCCGCAGACCTGTATGCGTGAGGATCGACTGTCCCTGCTGGAACAGGACGGCCTCGACGAGGAGTCCGCCCTGAAGAACGAATTCCGGCACGGTGCCATCTCCATCAACGCCGACGCCCTCAGCGGCGCGAGCAGGTTCGCGTCGGGAGCGGGACGACACGGCACCGCGAGCCCGTGAAATCCACACGACTGTCGGTGATCGACGAGATATTTCTACGTACCCACCGCGGCTACGGAATTCCCATTGCACTGCAAGGCATCTGGCGCACCACCGAGACGGTGGGCGAAGAAGAACTCCACCGGGTCCACGACGAACTGGCCGTCGGGCAGCTCGGTCGTCGAGTCGGCAAGCCCCGCACACCCGGGGCACGACTTCGATGGGACATCTCAATCGAATCGCTTCCGCTCGATTACGGCACCGAGGCGGTCGACGACATCATCGGATGGGCCGATGCACAGGCAGACGTTCGACTCGACCCGCAGTACGGGCCCGGCTGGCGGTTGACGGCCGCGCCCGTTGCACACGGCGGCACCGTGCTGTCTCTGGTGTGTTCGCACGCGCTGGCCGATGCTCGCGAGCTCATCGACGCTGCCGCACAGGCATTCTCCGGATCGACACCGGTGCCGGTGCTGCAACCGGGCTCGGATGTGAAGGACGCGATCTCGATGATCGTCACGGTTCTCCTACGATCCATCGCGGCGACGGCGAGATTGTGGGTCAGTAAGAAGGCCCGAGCAGAATTGCGGGCGTTCACCACCGCCGACAGCGGCGGTATCGCACCGCACCACGCACGCAGGATGCAGTCGGTGATCGTGGATATCGATGCTGCGGAGTGGGATTCGGCTGCGCGACGCGTCGGCGGATCAGCAAATTCGCTGTTCGTCTCCGTCGTCGCCGCCACGATGAGCGAACTCGGGTCGCCCGCGGTGACCGTCGACATTCCTTTTCGCACCGGGTCCGGTGATGCCAACGCGATCGGAATGGCCACCGTCGCCGTCCGCGGAGACGCCTCGCCCGCGGCCATCCGCGCAGCGTGCAAGGCAGCGTTCGGCAAGCCCGTCGGAGCACCCGCAGGCTATCCACCCGAGATCGTCCAGCTGCTCCCCCACCGCGTCGCCGCGAAGCTGACGTCGACCCCGGGGCGCGGAGAAGTGTTGTGCTCCAACATCGGCGACATACCCGACGGCGTCTCCGCACTGGGCTCCCACCGATCGTGCGGACTCGCGACCCGCGCGATCCATCCGAACCCGTCGGGCGCGCTGTCGACGATCAGGATGTCGACCTACCTCTCCCGACTGGACGGCAACTACACACTCTCGCTCGTGTGCACCGACGACGCTCTGGCCGGATCGACGGCCGAGCTCACCGCGGCCGTGCAACGAGCCCTGGCGACGCGGAATCTGGCCGCCAAACCCTGGTAGGTCTACCGTTGTCGCCATGAACGAGCACGATATCCACACCAAGATCCAGCAGCTCATCGCCACCGAGCACAAGCTTCGCACCGAGGCCCAGTCGGGCGACATCGACCCGGACACAGAAAAGGCCCAACTGGCATCGCTCGAGCACGCCCTCGACCAGTGCTGGGACCTGCTCCGCCAGCGTCGGGCTCGCATCGACGCAGGCAAGAACCCCGACACCGCAACCGCCAACAGCGTCGACCGGGTCGAGGGGTACTTGCAGTAACCCCGGCCCTGGAGCTAGACCATCCGATCCGTCAGCACGTTCGGCAGGAACCGCAGCGCCGCGTCGATGCCCCGCCACTTGAGTCCGGGTAGCGCGGCGCGGCGGGTTTCGCTCTCGATCGCGTCGACCATCGCCGATACTCCCTCGTCCAGAGTGGCTGTGAGAGCGGCACTGTCGCCCGCTTTGGCGGACATGTCGGTGGCGATGAAGCCGGGCAGCAGGGTGGTGACGGCGATGTCGGTTCGCGACAGCTCCGTGGCCAACGATTCACCCAGCGAGGCCACCGCGGCCTTGCTGGCCGAGTAGGTCGCCTTGGCCCCCGGTAGTCCCCGGTCGGCGCTGATGGACGAGACGAACACCAGGTGCCCGCGCTTCTGCTCACGGAAGATCGACAGCGCGGCCTCGGCCTGCGAGAGCGCCCCGATGAAGTTCGTGCGGGCGGTCTGCAGGTTCGCGTCGGCTCGCCCGGTACCGATCTTCGCGCCCTTGCCGAGCCCGGCATTGACGATCACTCGATCGAGGCCGCCCAGTTCGTCGCGCAATTTTCCGAACACCTCACCCACCGCATCGTGATCGGTGACGTCGAGGGCTCGGACCACCACGGTGATGTTCGGGTTGTGGTGCATCAACTCGGCGCGAAGTTCGTCCAACCGCTCGACCCGCCGGGCGCAGAGCGCCAGATCCCGGCCCATGCCTGCGAACCGTCGCGCCATTTCCTCACCGAGCCCCGAGCTCGCTCCGGTGATCAGAATCTTGTTCCGAGTGGTCGCCATAAGCGGCGAGCCTATGTCACTGTGGAGCAATGGCCTCAGACAGCTCGGAATTCGATGTCATCGTCATCGGCGGTGGACCGGTCGGCGAGAATGCCGCGCAGTACGCGATTGCAGGCAGCGACCGCACCGCCGCGATCGTCGAGCACGAACTGCTCGGCGGCGAATGCTCGTACTGGGCGTGTATGCCGAGCAAGGCGCTGCTGCGCCCCGGCGAGGTTCTCGACACCGCACGAAACATGCCGGGGGTCAAGGAACTGGTCGGCGATCAACCCCTCGATGCCGATGCCGTCCTGGCCCGACGGGAGTCCTTCACCCACGGCCTCGACGATTCCTCGCAGATGACGTGGGCAGAGTCGGCAGGGATCTCCGTCATCCGCGGTCACGGACGCCTCAGCGGGGAGAAATCCGTCGAGGTCGACGGCCGTACGCTGACCGCGCGGCACGCAGTCGTTCTCGCCACCGGAACCACTGCATCGGTGCCGAACACCCCGGGCCTGCGCGACGCCCGGCCGTGGATCTCCCGCGATACCACCAACATTCACGAGACCCCGGGGCATATCGCGATCATCGGCGGTGGCGTCGTCGCGACGGAAGCGGCCACCTGGTTGCTCTCGCTCGGGGCGAAGGTGACGATGATCGTGCGCGGCTCGTCGTTGCTGGCCGGTTCCGAGCAGTTCGCAGGCGAACTCGTCGCCGAGGCTCTGAAGAAGCGCGGCGCCACGATCATGCTCGACGCCTCCCTCGAGTCCGTGGCCCGGGAGAACCCGGCCGACACCGGCATCGGCCGGATCCACGGTGGCCCGGTCGGTCTCGTCGTCGGCGGCACCGAGATCACGGTCGACGAAATTCTCGTCGCCGCGGGCCGCACTCCGGCGAGTGCGGACCTCGGGTTGTCCACTCTCGGACTCGAGGAGGGGCGCTACATCGACGTCGACGATCATCTGAACGTTCCCGGCCACGAGTGGCTCTACGCGGTGGGCGACGTCAACGGACGAGCGCCGCTGACGCACATGGGCAAGTACCAGGGCCGCGTGGCCGGCGACGTCATCGCCGCCAGGGCCGAGGGAAAGTCGTTGGACAGCAAGAGATTCCGTGCGAGTGCAGACCACGGCCAGGTTCCCCAAGTGGTGTTCACTCCACTCGAGGTGGCCTCCGTCGGACTGACCGAGGCCAAGGCCAGGGCGGCGGGCATCGACGTCGAGATCGTCGCACAGGCCATCGCCGTCGCGGGTTCGTCTCTGCAGCAGGACGATTACTCGGGGCGCGCGCAGCTGGTGATCGACCGGGCCACCGACACGATAGTCGGCGCGACCTTCGTCGGTCCGGGTGTCGCAGAGCTGGTCCATGCGGCCACTGTGGCTGTGGTCGGCAAGGTTTCGCTCGACGACCTGTGGCATGCGGTGCCGTCGTACCCGACGGTCAGCGAGATCTGGCTTCGCCTGCTCGAATCTCGTCGCTGAGTCCGCGAACAGGCACAATTCCCGACATGGAATACGAGCGGGGTTTCGACAGACTGGTCAACTTCAGCGATGCCGTGGTTGCGATTGCTGCGACGCTGCTCGTTCTTCCGTTGGTGGAACTGGCCGAACCGGACGAAAGCGCACAATTCGTCGATATTCTGCGTGACCACGGGGTCGAGCTGTTCGCATTCGTGCTCAGCTTTCTGGTCATCTTCTCGCAGTGGCTCAGCCATCATCGCGTCTTCCGCAACCTGGTCGGCTACACCCGCGGTCTGATGTGGGTGAACTTCGTCTGGTTGCTCGCGATCGTGTTCCTGCCGTTCCCCACCAAGTTGATCGCCGAGAAGAGCGGGTACGACGCGAGCGCGGCGCCGCTGTATGTCGCGACCATCGCAGTGTCGGTCATCGCGATGTTCGTTGCCGATGTCATCGTCTCCCGGCATCCGAACATCGTCGCCGACGACGCACCGAGCCACGGCAGCGTGCGCAACGGCGCGATCACCTCGGTTCTCATCCTGGTCGCCCTCGGACTGGCGTTCACGCCGTTGGGCCTGTGGTCGCTGCTCGTTCTGTTGCTGACAGCGCCGATCAACCGCCTCCTCGGCCGTGTGTGACGAGTAGATTGGTCGGGTGACCACCGAGAGCACGTCGAAGCAGCAGCCGCTTCTCGTGCTGGGCAAGATCACCGAGATTCTCGACGCCTTCTCGTTCGACCGTCCCTCGATGACGCTCGGTGAGATCCAACAGACCACCGGCCTGCCCACCTCGACGGTGCAGCGCCTCGTCACCAACCTTGTGCAGCAAGGATTTCTGGACCGCGGCGGGGATCGCATTCGCATCGGGGTGCGGATGGCCTACTGGGCGGCGACGGCGACCAAGGACCTCGACGTGCTGTCGGTCGTCAACCCTGTGCTCAAGGACATGCGCGATCTGACCACCGAGACCGCGTGTTTCTTTCGGCCGGAGCAGAACTACCGCGTGTGTGTCGCCATCGCCGAGACTCGCCATGCATTGCGCCGGGACATGTACGTCGGCAAGGTGATCCCGCTCAGCGCGGGATCGGCCAGCCGCGTCCTGCTGGCCTGGGACGACGAGCTGGCCGAGCGTGTCCTGTCCCGTGAACTCGAATCGATGACCGCGCAGACGGTGACCGAAGCCGAGACGATGCGAACGCTGTTGGCGCAGACCAGAGCCGACGGCTACGCGATCACCACCGGCGAGCGCGAGACCGGCGCGTCGGGACTGTCCGCACCGGTGTTCGATTCGGCCGCGGACATCGTCGGTGCCGTCACCATCAGCGGACCTACACTGCGGATGCCGCAGTCGCAGTGCGAGGACTGGGTGGATCTGCTGATCTCCCACGCCGAGCGGATCACGAGGACCCTCGGCGGCCGCTACCCCGCGTGAGACCAGGCGTCGGGATTCACCGGATGCGGAGGCATCGAACCGCCGAACATCGCTGCTGCGTTGGTAGCGCACAGCCGCGCCATCTCCGAACGCACCGACACCGTCGCGCTTCCCACATGTGGGAGCAATACCGTGTTGGGCAGATCCGCCAGGCCGGGCTCGAGAGATGGCTCGCGCTCGTAGACGTCCAATCCTGCTGCGGCAACGGTCCCCTCGCGAAGCGCGGTCACCAGAGCGGCCTCGTCGATCACCGGTCCTCGCGCGGTGTTGATCACGATCGCCGACGGTTTCATCGCCTCGAGTACGGTGGCGTCCACCAGATGGTGGGTGGAGTCCGACAGCGGAACATGCAGGGACAGAAAATCGCTGGTCGTGACGATCTCGTCCCAGGATGCATGCTCGACGCGACCGGCGAACTCGCCGAGCTCGTTCTCGGAGACCGTACGGTCGCCGGGTGGGCGCGGACAGAACTTGACCGTCATACCGAAGCCCAGTGCCCGACGCGCGGTGGCGCGGGCAATGCGGCCGAAGCCGGCCAGCCCCAGCACCCGGCCCGAGACATCGCTGCCGAGAAGCAGTTCGGGCTCCCACCCGGTGAACGAGCCGGAACGCACGAACGCATCGGCCTCGACGGCTCGGCGGGCCGTGGACAGGATGAGCAGCATCGCGATGTCGGCGGTCGAATCCGTCAGTACCCCGGGCGTATTGGCGACGGTGATGCCGCGTTCGGTTGCGGCTGCGATGTCGATGTTGTCGAATCCGACGGCGTAGTTGGAGATCCCGACCAGTGCTGCCGAGGCCAGCAGCTCCGCGTCGAACCGATCACGCAACTGGGATACGACAACGGAGTACTCCCCCGAGGCGCAGGCGTCGACCAACTGCTCGTGATCGACCTCCCGCAAGTCGACATCGCCCGCGGCGCGCAGGATGTCCATGCCCGGCGAGGGAATCTCGGTGGTGACGAGGATGCGGCTCATACGACCCACTCGAAAGCACGCGCTTCGGACCGCGCACCCTGAACGGTTTTCGATCGCATGGGCTCGCCCAGTTCGGTGAGCAGTTCCTCGGACAGGTCCACCATGGCCGCCAGTGTTTTCGGCTCGAACCAGTCCGGCCGGGTGGCGAAGAGGATGTCCTCCGACGAGGTGTTTCCGCTGGCACCGGGCGCGAACGGGCACCCGCCCAGTCCGCCGAGCGAACCGTCAACCATCGTCGCTCCGGCAGAGATCGCGGCGAGAGTGTTCGCGACGCCCAGGCCCCAGGTGTCGTGACCGTGGAACACCACTCTGCGGTCGGGGGTTTCCGCGCGGACCCGCGAGATCAGCGACGAGATCTGCACCGGCACTGCCTGCCCGAGGGTGTCGCAG
The DNA here is from genome assembly GCF_040702765.1 of Rhodococcus sp. NPDC076796. Classification (NCBI taxonomy): domain Bacteria; kingdom Bacillati; phylum Actinomycetota; class Actinomycetes; order Mycobacteriales; family Nocardiaceae; genus Rhodococcus; species Rhodococcus sp. NPDC076796. The sequence continues at coordinate 395,174 of NZ_JBFBMS010000001.1, forward strand.
ATGACGATATCCGTTGCACCGGTTGCTCGTTCGTCGTTGGCGATCTCGATGACCCGGTCCGGCGGCACCTGCCCCTCGAACGGGCAGGTGAAGGAGGTCGCGATGCAGAGCTCTATCTCACCGCCCACCGATCGAGCGATGTCGACGGCGTCGGGCATCGCAGCCAGCGATACCTCGGTGGTACGGCCGATGTTGGCCTGATTGTGCGAGTCCGACGCGGAGAAGCAGTACTGGAAATTGCGAGCCCCGGCGGCGGCGGCCTTCTCGACGTGACGTGGAGTGGCGACCCACACCCAGCATCGTGCGAGTTCGGCGGCGGTGAGCGCACCGATCACCTCGAGGGTGTTGGCCATCGGGGGCACCTTGTCGCCCCGCGCCATCGATCCGATTTCGAGTGAAGGCACGCCGAGTTCGATGAGGGCCCTGATGATCTCGAGCTTTCGTTCGGTGGAGAGCATCTTGCCGGTGAGCTGCAGGCCGTCGCGCATCGTGACGTCGCGAAGCTCTGCGGCGGGAGCGAATCGATACATCTCAGAGGCCCATCTCTTCGTCGGTGCGGCCGAGCAGAGTCGACAGTACTTCCCTGGTGTGTTCGCCGAGATCCGGTCCGACCGAACGAATAGGTAGGGACGCGTCACCGATCACCGGGACGACGCCGACGAATCCGACGTCGGTGGGCTCGTCGCCTCCGGTGTCGACCGGGAAGTGCTGAATCATGTTGCGGGCGGCGTACTGTTCGTCGGCGACGATGTCCGCCGCGGTGTAGATCGGACCCGACGGCACCCCGGCGGCGTCGAGAATCTTCAAAGCCTGCTCGCGAGAATGCAATCCGGTCCAGGCCGAGATGGCTGCGTCCAACTCGTCGCGTCGACGCCACCGACCGGCGTTGGACGCCAGGTCCGGGTCGGCTCCCAGATCGGGACGATCGATGGTCTCCATGTAGCGCTGGAAGATCGCGTCGCCGTTGCCGGCGATGATGATCGAATGACCGTCGTTGCACGGGTATGCGTTCGAGGGTGCGATGCCCTCCATCCGGCCGCCGGTGCGCTCGCGTTCGACACCGTAGGCGAGGTAATCCGGAATCAACGATTCCATCATCGACAGAATCGATTCGTTCAGCGCCACATCGATGGAACGCTGCGCCAGCGACAAGTCCGGTGCCTGCGCCGCGCGCTGGGTCTGCCGTTGGAAGAGGGCCATGACGCATCCGAACGCCGCGTACAGCCCGGCGATGGAGTCTCCGATCGACACTCCTACCCGGACGGGCGGCCGATCCGGATCACCCACGAGATTGCGGAAGCCGCCGTATGCCTCTGCGACGGCAGCGAATCCGGGTCGCTGCGACATGGGGCCCGTCTGGCCGAAGGCCGAGATGCGCGTGATGATCAATTCGGGGTTGGCTGCGCTGAGCACTTCCGGGGAGATACCCCATTTCTCCAGTGTGCCGGGCCGGAAGTTCTCGAGCACGATGTCGCACTTCGCTGCGAGGTCGACGACGTCCTTGCGGCCCTGTTCGGTACGCAGGTCGAGCACGATCGACTTCTTGTTGCGGTTGATCGTGCGATAGAGCATCGACGTGGTGCCGGAGTACAGCCGCCAGTTGCGAAGCTCGTCGCCGGTTCCCGGCCGTTCGACCTTGATGACCTCGGCACCGAAGTCGGCGAGCATGCGCGCCGCAGTGGGGGCGGCGATGTAGTTGCCGAGCTCGAGAACTCGAACTCCGCTGAGCGGCAGTGCCATCGTGTTCCTTTCGGTACTTGCAGAATCAGGGCTGGCAGAATCGGGGCTCACAGAATCAGGGCTCACAGGATCCAGCTCATCGGCACGATCAACGCGATGGCGATGACCGATGCCACCGAGACGCCCACCGAGCACGTCTTGAGTGTGCCCCGGGTCGACTGACCCATCAAGGACTGCAGCAGCCAAAAAGTGTTGCTGGTGACATGCACGGCGAACAGTGATCCGGCACCCGCAGCAAGCGCGATGAACACCGGGTCGAGACCGATCAGCGGAGCGACCGGGGCGAGAATGCCGGCCGAGGTGATGGCGGAGATCGTCACCGATCCGACGGCGATGTGCAGCGCGGCAGCAATGACCCACACCATCAGTAGCGGCGCTGCGGTGCTGGCCGTGAAGTACTGGCCGAGGATGTCGCCGAGACCTGCCTCGTTGATGACGGCCGCGAGCGATCCGCCGACACCGGTGAGGATCAGGATCTGACCGCTCTCGGCGAAGCCACGGGCGAGAGCTTTCTCCACCCGAGCCTGACCGACGTGGTAGCGGCCGATGAGGCACGTCCCCACCAAGCCGATGAGGAGCGCGATCACCGGGCTGGCGATGAATTCGACTACGGGAAACGATATTTCGGCGACTTCGAGAACGGCTCCGATCGCGATGAGGACGAGCGCGAGCAACAGCGGCGAGAGCAGCACCAGCAACGACGTCTGCTTCTCGGTGCGCACCTTCTGGGCTACACCACCTCCGGCTTCGAGGTGCTCGTCGTCGGAATCGGCAGGCTCCGGGACCACAGGCTGCTCGACTACGGTGATCTGCTGCTCGTCCTTCTCCTCGTTCCACCATCCGTGTCGGAACACGAACGACATGATGGCGACCGACAGCACGACGACGGGCACGATCAGGATCAGTCCGTAGATCATCATCTTGCCCAGTGGCACCCCGAGCAGTCCGGCCAGTGCGAGCGTCGCGACACCGGGGACCATGAACACGATGCCGCATTCGAGCGCGATCGCCAGCGCCGTGGCCATCCGTGCGGTGCCGTACTTGCCGATCTTGGGCGCGAGGTTGCGCGCGAGCGGAGCGGAGATCACCAACAGCACGTCGAGGAAGATGGACTGCAGCAGAGTCGCGATGGTCAGCGACAGTGCGTACGGGAGCCGTTTGGGACCGAACGTTCTGAGCAACGTGCCGACCAGACGCTGAATGGCATTCATCTCCTGCAGCACCGAGCCCATCAGAACACCGAACGCGATGAGCAGGCCGACCTCGGCCATGATCTCGCCGAATCCGCCGGTGATCGTATCGACGGTGGTCGAAACTCCCAGCTTCGTCGCCAGTCCCAGGTACGCGGCCCCGAGCACCAACGAGATCACCGGGTTGAAGTGAAAACGAACGATGAAGACCACCACCGCCAGCACGGCGACGACGGTGTTGATCACGATCCACATGTCGGACATCGGCAATTCTTTCCGATCGAGAGTGACCGACGCCATCGCGTGCGGCTCGGTGTGATCCGTCACACCAGTACCCACATTATGGGCATAGATTTGCTTCGTGAGCAAGACAGGCAGGGAGGAACCCCGACAGCCGAGGGAAGACGAGGTCAGATCGGCTGAGCGCGCCTGACCGACAGGGCAGCGCGGGACGCGTCGAGTTCGACGGGCGAGCGGACCATGAGTTCCCCGACCCGCAGGATTCCGTCGGACAGTGGTTCGACCCGCAGTCCGCCGCGACCGATCAGGGCCTTGCGTGCGCCGTCGACCACCATGCTGTCCATCCACGCGCACGGATGAGCCGGTCGGCCACCACGGAATCGAATCCAGCCGTCGCCCGAGTCGAGCTCGAATTCCAGACCTCGCAGCGGGTCGAGTTCGAGACCGCGCACCACCACGTTGCGCCTGGCCACAGCCGGATCGGGCACATCGACGCCGAGCACATCTCCTACCGCCTCCCATGCCTCCACGGCAAGAAAGCTCACCGCCGCTTCCGTGTGCGCCTTCACCCCGAAGAAGCGATCTCCACGGATGCCTTTGTGTGCCGCGATCTCGACGCTGGTCGGCAGGTCCGTCGCCACGTCGGCAGGGCCGTCCTTGGATCTACCGAAGTAGGCGTGGGTGGGCGAGCGCAGCAGCTGCACGATCTCGGCGCGATACTCGAAAGGCATGCACTCGAGTCTGCCCGGTGCAGATCTCCACCAGTTCTTACCCACGGGTAAGGACCCATCAGTACACTCGCGACATGGCTGTGACGACACGCGTGACCACCTCCGACGGCATCATCGAGGGGAAGCCGGTGGGTGACCTGACCACCTGGCGCGGCATTCCCTACGCCGCCCCGCCCGTCGGACCGCTTCGTTTCCGAGCGCCCCAACCCACCGAACCGTGGTCGGGCGTGCGCGACGCCACCGAGTGGGGCAACGCCTCCGTTCAGCACAAGCGCGGCACGATGCTCGCGGTCGGTAAGTACCAGCCGTCGAGCGAGGACTGCCTGACGCTCAACGTGCTGGCCCCGAGCGCACCGAGCACGAACCCGCGTCCGGTGATGGTGTTCATCCACGGCGGCGCGTACACGCTCGGCACCTCGGCGACCCCGCTGTACGGCGGCGGTTCCCTGGTGCGCCGCTCGCTGCAGGACGGCGACGGCATCATCTACGTATCGGTCAACTACCGACTCGGCGCACTGGGCTACCTCGACATGTCCCAGTTCTCCACTCCCGAGCGGCCGTTCGACTCCAACCTGGGGTTGCGAGATCAGGTTGCGGCCCTGGAATGGGTACAGCGCAACATCGCGAACTTCGGTGGCGATCCGAACAACGTCACCATCTTCGGCGAATCCGCAGGCGGCAATGCCGTCACCACTCTCATGACGGTTCCCTCCGCGAAAGGCCTTTTCGCCCAGGCGATTTCCGAGAGTTCCGCGCCTGGCATGACCGCAACCAAGGAGCGCGCCGATCAATGGGCGCGCGAGTACGTGGGCTACCTCGGCGGAACCGCGGAGAACGCAGCCGAGACCCTCGAGAACGCCGAGGTACTTCGACTCGGACGGGCCGGCACCAAGCTCGGCCTCACCACCCTGCACCGCACTCCCGGACTGCTCCCGTTCGGCCCGGTGATCGACGGCGACTTCCTCCCGGTCAGCCCGGTCGAGGCCTACGCGAACGGCACCGCGCACCGCGTCCCGCTGATCATCGGCACCAATGCCCGTGAGGGAACACTGTTTCCGAAGTTCCTCGACGCGCTGCCCACCAACCCCGAGCGCATCACCAAGCTCTTCTCACTCACCGATCCCGACGCCGAAGCCGTGGTCACTTCAGGCTACCGGGGCTACCCCAGTGAGCGGGCAGCCATCGACTTCGGCGGAGACTTCACCTTCTGGAAGCCGTCTCTCGAAGTGGCCGAAGGGCATTCGCGTCATGCGCCCACGTACTTCTACCGTTTCGACTTCGCTCCACGGTCGCTGAAGGTGCTCGGCTTCGACGCCACCCACGGCTTCGAACTGTTCGCCGTATTCGGCATCAACGCGACCCTCTTCGGCAAGGCGCTCACACTGACCGGCGGACGGAAGGCATTCGCTGAGGTCACCGAACAGGTGCAGTCCAACTGGATTGCGTTCGCCACCAACGGAAAACCGTTGGACTCGTGGCCGGCGTACGACGAGGATTCGCGTCGAACATTGATCTTCGACACCCGCACCCGGGTACAGAAGGACCCGCGCAGCGACCGGCGCAAGGCGTGGGAAGGCTACCGAGGCTACGACAGCCAGAAGCTCGAACCCGTCACTTGAGCAGTCGCGACATGCGACGGTCGGCGAGAATCTTGCCGGCCGTCTGGCACGTCGAGCAGTACTGAAAAGAGCGATCGACGTAGGCGACTTCGCGTACCGGGTCGCCGCACACCGGGCACGGAAGTCCGGTTCTGGCGTGCACTCGCATCCCCGATCGCTTCTCCCCCTTCAGACGCGCCGCATCCTGCCCGGCCGAGCGATCCACCGCGTCGGACAGGACCGAACGCATCGCCGCGTAGAGCGCGCCGACGGATTCGGGATCGAGCTTGCTCGACGACGCGAAGGGCGAGAGCTTTGCGACGTGCAGTATCTCGCCCGAGTAGGCATTGCCGATGCCGGCCAACAGCGACTGATCCACCAACGAGGTCTTCAGTCGCGCAGTGGTGCCAGCGAGGATCTCGGCGAATTCGAGTTCGGTTACCGTCAGGGCGTCGGGCCCGAGCCGGGCGATACTCGCGACCTGTTGCGGGTCTCGCACCACCCATACCGCCAGCCGCTTCTTGGTGCCCGCTTCGGTCAGATCGATGGCGGGCGTCGCTCCCTCGGGGGTGAAGAAGTGGATCCGCAGTGCCAGGGGCCCTTTGCCCGGCTTGGGCGGTGCGACGCTGGGGTTGTCCACCCACCGCAACCATCCGCCGCGGGAGAGATGGGTGATCAGCCAGAGGTCACCGGCGCGGAGTGCCAAATGCTTGCCGAAGCGGGCGGCATCGGTGACGTCCTTGCCCTGCAGCTCGGTGATCGGCGGATCGAACGTCTTGAGAACGCTCAGTGCAGCGATGTCGATGCGACCGATCACCGCACCGACGGCATGCTCGCGCAGAAAGCCGGCAAGGGCTTCCACCTCGGGTAATTCCGGCATGTGTCCAGTATGCAGCTACGATGACCGTCGTGATGGTTCCGACTCCGTACGAAGATCTGCTGCGCCACATCCTCGATACCGGGACGGCGAAATCCGACCGAACCGGAACCGGCACCACCAGCGTGTTCGGACATCAGATGCGCTTCGACCTGGCCGCGGGCTTCCCGTTGATCACCACCAAGAAGGTCCACCTGAAGTCGATCGTCTACGAGTTGCTGTGGTTCCTGCGCGGGGATTCGAACGCCACGTGGCTGCAGGAGCACGGCGTGAGCATCTGGGACGAGTGGGCTGCTCCGGACGGCGAGCTCGGTCCCGTCTACGGCGTGCAGTGGCGGTCGTGGCCCACCCCGTCGGGCGAGCACATCGACCAGATCAGCCAGGTCATCGAGACCCTGAAGACCGATCCGGATTCGCGGCGGATGATCGTCTCGGCCTGGAACGTCGGCGAGATCCCGCGGATGGCGTTGCCGCCGTGCCACGCGTTCTTCCAGTTCTACGTGGCCGACGGCAAGCTCTCGTGCCAGCTCTACCAGCGCAGTGCAGACATGTTTCTCGGTGTGCCGTTCAACATCGCCAGCTACGCGCTGCTCACGCACATGGTGGCGGCGCAGACCGGCCTCGAGGTCGGCGAGTTCGTCTGGACCGGCGGCGATTGCCACATCTACGACAACCACCGCGATCAGGTCACCGAGCAGCTCTCGCGCGAGGCGTACCCCTACCCCACTCTGAAACTGGCGCAACAAGATTCGATCTTCGACTACACCTACGAGGACATCGAGATCGTGGACTACCAGCACCACCCGGCGATCAAGGCCCCGGTAGCGGTGTGAGTGCACCCCACTTCGTCGGTCTGATCTGGGCCCAGACCACCGCGGGCGTCATCGGGGACGCCGGGTCCATCCCATGGCACATCCCCGAGGACATGGCGCACTTCAAGTCGAAGACGGCCGAGCATCCGGTGATCATGGGCCGTAAGACCTGGGACTCACTGCCTGCAAAGTTCCGTCCGCTGCCGGGCCGTCGCAACATCGTGGTCACCCGCAACTCCTCGTGGACCGCCGACGGTGCCGAGAACGCACCGAGTGTTTCCGACGCCGTGGCTCTGGTGGGCGAGAGCGCGGTGTGGATCATGGGGGGCGGCGAAATCTATCGCAGTGCAATGGATATCGCGACCCACCTGGAGGTGACGGAGGTCGATCTCGACGTCGAGGGCGATACGAGGGCTCCCGAGATTCCCGACGGCTGGGTCGGGACGGCAGGCGAGTGGCAGAGCAGCCGGGTCGGCGGGACCCGATTCCGCTGGGTCGAGTACGGAAAGCCTACCCAACCTTCTTGAGCGCGTTCAGGATTCCCCCGTCGCGACTGCGAGCGGTGCGTCATACTGACGATCATGGACAAGAAGTCACTCACCGCCCTTGCCCGCCAACAGCTCAAGCTTGCAGTCGGCGCGTCGAGTGGCCGCAGTTCGCAGACGGTGTACGGCGGTCACCGACGCCACCTGCGACAGACGGTCGTGGCACTGGCCGCAGGCAACAAGCTGGCCGAACACGACCTCTCCGGAGAGTCGACCGTCCTGGTGCTCAGCGGCAAGCTCGAACTGATCTCCGGTGAGCGCTCCTGGAAGGGCTCGACCGGCGACCTTCTCGTCATCCCCGACGCCCGCCACAGCGTCGAGGCCCTCGAAGACGTGAGCTTCCTGCTGACCGTCGCTATGTGAGCGCTTTCCGCACGACCAGCACCGGGCAGTCCGCGGTGTTGACGAGCGCGAAACTCGTGGAGCCCAAGAGCATTCCACCGAATCCGCCGCGCCCCCGGTTGCCCACCACGATCAACGCTGCGGTTTCGGACAATCCACTCAGAACCCGTACCGGACGGTCCTGAGCGACGACGCGCTGCACTTCGACGTCGGGGAACCTCTCCTGCCAACCGGCGAGGCTCTCTGCCAGCAGAGCCTCCTCACCGTCTGCGATGGCCTGCCAGTCCTTGGGCGCACGGCCGAACGACTGGGTCAGATCGACATCGGACCACACGTGCACCGCGATCAACACGGCGTCACGGGCCGATGCTTCGACGAACGCCCACTCGACCGCGGCCTGGTTGACGTCCGAGCCGTCGATACCGACGACGACCGGCCCTTCGGCGACCGGGCGACCGTCGATGTCACGGCCTCTCACCACCGCGACCGGAGAGACGCTGTGCGCAGCCAACGAGAGTGTGACAGCGCCGGTTTCGCTGGCCCCGATCACCAGGATCTCGGCCTGCGCGGAGACGCCGATGAGAACGTCCATCACACCGCCCTCGACGGCACTCGAGGTCACCTCGAAGGCGGGATCGTCGACGACCAGGGCCGCCAGAGTTTCGGCCGCCACCAATCTGGATTTGGCCGTGGCCACGAATTCGGTTGCTTCGCCCGCGAATTCGCTCAGGTCGACCACCCCTGGCATGTCGACGGCAGTCACGATGTGCAATCGCCGATCGCGTCGGTGAGCACAAAGCGCCGCCCAGATCACGGCCTTGTCCGCTGCGGCGGATCCGTCGATGCCGACGATGATCGGTCGAGAGCCTGTCACGTTTCGGGCCTCCGGTCGTTGCGCGAGAACCAGGCCTCGGGCGTATGACGAATAGGAGTTCAGGCTAGTCGATGGGTCCCGCCGAAGCGCCTCTTCGATTCGAATCGAACCGAAGAGGCGCCGGTCCCACGGACCCCCCGGGGTATGTGGTGTCAGCTGGCGCGCAAGGCGTTTGCGTACTCCTGGCTTCGCGTGCGGCTGAGCTCGGTAGCGGTGTCCTGGGCGTCGAGATGATCGAGATAGTCGGCCAGTTGGTCGCGGCTGCGGGCTCCGGCACCGAGGTCGGTGCGCTCGAAGATGCGCCACTGCGCCAACAGGGGACGCAGGACCTCATCGAGGTGGCGACGTAGATCGTAGATTCCGTCCCGCGAGATGAGCATCGCGCTGCGCCCGAACCCCGGGAGGTTGCTGCCCGGCAGCTGGAAGTTCATGACGACCTCGGTGATCGCCGTGACGGTGAGCGCCGGTGCAACCTCCAGCGCCGCGACGACCAGGTCGGAGAAGAAGCGGACGTGCAGGTCCTGATCGGCGACGATGCGTCCGAGCAGGCGATCGGCGACCGGATCGTGGCACTGAACGGCGGTGTTGCGGTGGCAGATACTCGAGACCGACTCGTCGAGGGCGACCTGAGCCAGCGACCTGAGCAGGTGCGCTCCGTTCATCGGGGCGTCGAAACCCACCGTCATGCACTGCGCTCGGGCGCGACCGAGGGCGATCGGATCGACGCTGCGGGTGGCCACCAGGTAGTCGGTGACAGCCGCTGCGTGCCGGGTTCGTTCGGCGCTCCACTCGGTGAGCCACGACGGCCAGACCCCGATCTCGGAGATGGCAGTATCCCGCCGGTACAGCGGAATGTTCTGTTCGACAAGCAGAGTGGTCACCAATGCTGCTTTGGCGGCTTCGGTCAGGGTCGAGGGACGCGAACCCCAGTACATCTCGGCCCGAACGAAGTCGGCCGGTTCCCACTGCACGGCGTCGGCGCGGTGGCGAACGAGATTCGCCTCGATGGTCGGCAACAGCTCTCGCAGAACCGCGAACTGCCCGATATCACTGCGCATGCCCGCCCCTTCGACGCCCGTCCACCCACTCCGACCGAGATCAACGTAGATCCGCCGTCCTCCCGCCGTGAACCGCTTGACGATTGTTTAGGGCAAGTCGCAAGCGCTCGGGGCGCGCGCTCGAGATAGGTCACAACGAGTTTTGCCGAAATGGTGGATCACGCGTTGATAACAACCTATGATCGACCCTGTTAGAGGCCAGGAAACAAACTTGAAGTACGAAAACGCCGCGGTTTCGTCGGGGATTGCATACATTGAGCCGTGGAAGCGCATGGATACGCGCAAGTAAGTTTGCTCTCCGAAGACCTGAAGAACCCAACACGAAGGGTTGATCTGTGACCGTTCACAACTCGACTAGCCTCGGAATCATGGTCGCGGGTCAGCCTGCGTCGGCTCCTCTTCGCGACTTCCGCGCGGTGGCGCGGCTCCTCGTGGGGCACTTCGCCGCCAACACCCCGTGCGGGTCGTTGCCGGGCGAACAACTCCACGGCGACGTCACCGAATTCACCGTCAAGTGCATCAGTATCGCCGTGCAGATGCTCGACGAACGGCGTGCTCCGGCCGAGTCCGACCTGGCCGAACTTCGCGCCAAGGCCAGCCAGTGGGCCCGCGAGGGTGTGCCCCTCGAGTCCGTCCTCAGCGTCTACCACGAGGGCATCCAGATCGGCTGGAATCTCGTGTCCAAGAGGGCAGGCGAGGGCGACGCCGCTCAACTGATCGAGGCCGCGCGGATGTTCGTGCTGCTGTCGGAGAAGGTCTCCATCGCAGCCAGCAAGAGCTACGTCGAGGAACTCCAATCGGTGGCCAGTGAGCACCACACGGCAGCGCACACCCTGGTGACCTCACTGCTCAGTGGACACAACGCGGTGTCGATGGCCCGTCAGTCCGGCATCGAACTCGCCGACAGCTACCTCGTGCTCGCCATCTCGGTGCCGCCGCACCCGGACGAGAACGACCCCAACATCCAGAAGACCGTCGCCGCCCGCAGAAAGCTGCGCCGCGTCCAGGCCGAGCTGGCCACGATCTGCGGACGCACTCCCCTGTCTCTGCTCAGCACCGAGGGTGGCACCGTGCTCATTCCCGGCACCCACGACGACGAATGGGTCGAGGCCCTGGTGCATCGCATCGGGACCGCCGCCGAGGTTCCCGTCACCGTCACCGCCGAGCAGGCCGCTACTTCCGATATCCCCACCGCAGCCGATCAGGTACACGAACTGCTGTCGTTGGCGCACCAGTTGCACCGCCCGTCCGGCCTGTACCGCATGGACGACCTGGTGCTCGAGTACCAGCTCACGCGCCCCGGCCCAGGCCGTCGCCACCTGACCCAGATCCTCGAGCCACTCGACTCGTCACCGGAGCTGCTCGAGACCCTCGAGATCCACATCTCGCACGATCTGAACCGTCAGCGGTCCGCTCGCCAGCTCCATCTGCACACCAACACGGTCGATTACCGCCTCAAGCGGATCGCCCAGCTCACCGGGTTCGACCCCACCCGTCCCTCGGGAATCCGACACCTGCAGGCCGCTCTGGTGGCCCGACGGCTCGAATCCTCGCGCGGCGCAGCGTGATCTGAGAACTCCGACCGGTTTCTCGACCCGACGGCAGGTAGCGTCGGAAGTATTCGAGGAGCAGGGGATCGTTGCATGGCGAAGTTGAAGCTCGAGCTGTCCGGTGTGGTCAAGGAGTACCCCACCGGCGAGCAACCGGTACGCGCGTTGGACGGTATCGATCTCACGATCGAGGGTGGCCAGTTCGTCTCGCTCGTCGCGCCGTCCGGTGCTGGTAAGTCGACGCTGCTGCACATGCTCGGCGCACTCGACACGCCCACGTCGGGTTCCATCCGGTTCGACGACGTCGAGGTCACCACCCTCGACGACAACGCCCAATCCGATTTCCGACGCCACCAAGTGGGGTTCGTCTTCCAGTTCTTCAACCTGCTGCCGACGATGTCCGCGTGGGAGAACGTCGCCGTTCCCAAGCTGCTCGACGGCACCCCTATCAAGAAGGCCAAGTCCGACGCGATGCGTCTGCTCGACATGGTCGGACTCTCGAACCGATCCGAGCACCGTCCGGCACAGTTGTCCGGCGGTCAGATCCAGCGCATCGCGATCGCCCGGGCATTGATGATGGATCCGGCGCTGCTGATCGCCGACGAACCGACCGGCAATCTCGATTCGAAGACCTCCCACAACGTCCTCGAGATCCTCGCCGACGTGGCGCACGCCAGCGACGGGCGTCGAGCAGTGGTGATGGCGACCCACGACCTCGAGGCGGCACGGTCCACCGACCGCATCGTCAGCATGATCGACGGTCGCGTCGAGACCGACACCCCGACGGCCGGCCTCAATCGGTGATAGGTACCGCGCTCAGCAGATTTCGAGTCATCAGCCTCCGCGACCTCCGCATGCACTGGGTGCGTTCGCTGGTCTCGGCCGGTGTCGTCGCCGTCGCGGCCGGGTTGCTCATCGCCGTCCTCGGCACCTACGGATCCTTGACCGGATCCGTCGAGCGTCTCGCGGTGTCGATCGCAGGAAACGCGAACTACGAGGTCGTCGGTGTCACCGACTCGGGCTTCGATCAGAGCGAACTCGACGCCGTCCGTGCTGTTCCCGCCGTCGAGACAGCGGTCCCACTGCTGCGCAGCACCGTTCGGTCCGACGTCGGTGACCTGACGATTCTCGGCGTCGACTCGTCCATCACGGCACTGCAATCCGATCTGGAAGGCGCAGTAGGAAACGCGGCCGGGTTGCTCACCGACCCGGCCGGTGTACTGGTCGGAGCCGCAACGGGTCTGACGCAGGGCGACACCGTCACCATCGACGATGTCCCGACGGCGGTGGTCGGCGTGGTCGACGGCCCTGGTACGCAACGCATCGGCGGGGGCATGTTCGCCGTCGCGCTCATCCCGACGGCTCAGACGCTCACCGACCGCGCCGATCAGCTCGATTCGATCTTCGTGCTCGGTAGCGGCGAAACCCTGCGCACCGACCTGGACGCCGCATTGGCGGGCCGGGTGTCGGTGATGAATCCGGACTTCCGGGCCGACCGCGCGAACCAGGCCATGAGCCTGACTCGCAATGCGACACTGATGGTCTCGCTCATCGCGTTCGTCGTCGCGGCGTTCCTCGTCTTCAACGTCATGAACATGGCCATCGCGAAGCGTCGACCCACCATCTCTCTGCTCCGGGCAGTCGGTGGCCGCCGCGGCGATATCGTCCGCGACCTGTTGTTCGAGTCCGTACTGGTCGGTCTCGTCGGCGGTGCCGTCGGAGTCCCGCTGGGAATCGCCATGGGCCGCATCGCGATCGAGAGTCTGCCGCCGTTCCTGTCCCAAGCGTTCGATGCGCGGATCGAATACGTGCTGCCCGGCTTCGCGATTCCGGTGGCGATCGTCGCATGCGTGCTGGCCTGTGTCGGGGCCTCGGCCGTCGCTGCCGTGCAGGTGTACCGCATCTCGCCGATCGAGGCGCTCGCAGTCGGCGGCGGAGAGACTTCGGGTGGTCCCGGTCTGCGGTTCACCCTGGCCGCGACCGTGTTCGGCGTGCTCGCCGTCGCCGGATCCTTCCTGTTCGCCGTCAACGTCGACGGGCAGTTGACCCTCGGGGCCGGTGCGCTGTTCATGTTCGGCGTCGTCGCGCTGTGCGTCGGCGCGACGGGGCCGATCGTGTCGATCACCGCAGCGGTCCCCCGGCGCTGGGGTGGTGCCGGACGCCTCGCGACCGCCACCATCGAGCGCGCCCCGCGGCGCATCTGGGCGACCGTGATGACGATCGTGATCGCGGTGGGAGTCAGTGTGGGAGTGTCGGGTTCGCTGACCAACATGACGGACTCGGCAGCCGAATCGTTGTCGTCGTTGGCCGATACCGACCTGTACGTGTCGATGACCTCGCCCGACGCCATCCCGTCGGGCCCGATCGTTCCCGCCGAGGTGGAAGATGCCGTCGCATCGACGCCCGGTGTGTCTCGCGTCGTCGAGGGGCAGTGGGCATACGCCACGATCGACGGCGAGACGGTCTCCATCCAGGGCGTCGCCGAGGGCAGCAATGCGGTGACGCTCACCTCGCTCACCGAAGACGTGCGTTCCCAGGTGCTCGCCGGTGACGGGGTGGTGCTGTCCCGGGGGTTCGGCAGAACGCTGGGTGTCTCGGTGGGCGACTCCATCGATCTGCCGACGCCGACCGGTGTGCAGACCGTGCGGGTGCTGGATCTGGTCGACTACATCAACGCCGCGGGCGGCACGATGGCGATCTCGCTGGATTCGATGCAGCGGTGGTACGACCGGCCCGGGGCGACCTACCTGGAGATCGGTGTCGACGGAGACGTTGCCGCCGTGCAGGATTCACTGCGTTCGGCGCTACCGCCCGAGGCCTTCGTCTACACCGGCGCTGCCGCTCTGGAGGGCACCAGTGCCGCTATTCGACAATCCGGTGCGTTGGCCATCGCGTTGCAGTGGATCGTCGCGCTCGTCGCTGCGGTCGCCTTGCTCAACACCTTGACACTGTCGGTGCTCGAGCGTCGACGCGAACTGGGGGTGCTGCGCGCGATGGGCGGCGGCCGAGGAACCCTGGCGCGAATGGTGCTCGCCGAGGCACTTTCGGTCGGCATCGTCGGTGGCGTCCTCGGCCTCATTATCGGTGCGGGTCTGCAATACCTGAGCACCCTGATCCTGGGAGCCAGCATCGGCATTCCAGTCGCCTACACCGCGAGTTGGTCGGTGCTGCTGTACGGCCTCGTCGCCCTCGGCCTGTCGCTGTTGGGTTCGGCTCCGCCTGCCGTGCACGCCTCTCGACTGAACATCGTGGACGCTATCGCGGCGGACTAGGTGGTGGGGATCGGTGTTGGACTCCGGCTGCGGGGTCTCGGGATCCGGCTAGGGATCCGCAAACGCGCGCGCGTTCGTCAGGTGCGAGCGGAATAGACAGCCCGTGGCTGGCGACTCTGCGCGCGTCTCGCGAATGCGCGCGCGTTTGTGGGAGGAGGGCGGCTACATTCGACGCCTTCGCACGCGATATCCGATGCTTCGTCGGCATCGAATCGATCGCCGATTACACCGCCCACCAGCATCGCACCGCCCTGAACCTGATCGCATCACTGACCTGGACGGTGACGAACGGCAGCAACCTGCTTCACGATCGCCACGATGGGCCGCTAGACTAGCGAGCGCGATGTGGGCCAGCTGTGCACCGTGACAGCAAACTCATCCGCAACCGATCGTTCGAGGGATCGAAAGCCGTTGCTGGACAAGGGCTTCGGATCAGCACAACGATCACCAGCCTTCGTAGCTCAGGGGATAGAGCAACCCTCTCCTAAAGGGTAGGTCGCAGGTTCGAATCCTGCCGAGGGCACCACGAGCCGTCACCACGCTTCACCCTCCCTCAATTGCTTGCGACTGTTGCGCTACGAAGAAATCCCCCGTACTATCGAACATGCATTCGAGTACTGGGGAGGAACTCGTGGTCACAGCCGTACAAGATTCGCCATTGACGTCCGATGAAGTGCTGCGCTTCGTTGCGCGCCTTCAGTCATCGGAGTTCGATATCGACGCAGCAGCGGGCATCGATCTGATCTCGGCACTCGAGACGATCAAGTGCGCCAGCGTGGCAGTTCAAGCCGTGGTGACGGACGCTGTGGCGACGACCATCAGCAATGAACGCCGCGAGCGCGGTAAGCCGAAACCGCAGTGGCGCATCGGTATTGCGTCGCAGATCGGCCTGGCCCGACGCGAATCACCGAACCGCGGCGGCACCCACCTCGGCCTTGCTCGCGCCCTGGTGCACGAAATGCCGCACACCCTCGCGCGCCTGAAAGCTGGCGAACTCAACGAGTGGCGCGCCATGATCCTCGCTCGCGAGACCGCATGCCTCACCGTCGACGACCGCCGCACCATCGACGAACGACTGTGCACAGACCCCGCCACATTGGCCGGTGCCGGCGACCGCACCATCGAAGGCCGGGCCCGTGCACTCGCCAACGAACTCGACGCCGCCTCCCAGGTGAAACGACGCGCCAAGGCCTACGCCGCCCGCCGCACCAGCACCCGCCCCGCACCCGAATCGATGGGCTTCTTCACCGTGCTCACCTCGATGGAGAAGATGGTCTGCATGTGGGCGACACTGCGACGCGACGCCGACACCCTCATCAATGCAGGCGGTGAGACACGAACCCGCGACCAGATCATGGCCGATCTCGTGTTCGAGCGCGTTACCGGCGCAGCCGCCGCACAGGGCCCTCCGGTGACCGTCGACATCGTCATCGCCGATTCAGCCCTCCTCGCCGGCGGTTCCACGTCCGCATACATGCACGGCTACGGCGACATTCCGTCCGACGTCGCACGGCAACTCATCCGAGACACACTCGACAGTGAGACGCACGTCGCATTGCGCCGCCTCTACGCGCATCCGACGTCCGGCGCACTGACGGCAGTGGAGTCCACATCACGCGCATTTCCGACAGCGCTGGGACGCCTCATCGATCTTCGAGATCGCACCTGCCGAACCCCGTGGTGCGACGCGCCGATCCGTCATCACGATCACATCAGACCCCACTCCGCAGGCGGCAGAACGAGCGCCGAGAACGGCGCAGGCCTTTGTGCCGCATGCAATTACGCGAAAGAGGGCGAGGGCTGGACGGCCGAGGCCTTACGAGACAAACGCAACGCGCGACACCGCTACATACTCATCTCACCCACCGGGCACACCTACGACTCGAGTGCGCCACCGATGCCGGTGGTCGAGCTCTACAACTCGACGATCGAGAACGTGACACTCGAAGGACTCTTCGACTTCGACGCCGCGTGATGAGCGACGGCGGGAACAGAGCTGTCCACAACTCGGTTACACTCGTCAACGACGCGCGTAGCTGCACGTCAGACGTCGTGGAATGCTCCCGAACCTCCATGTGCACCCTGCACAGGCTTCTCTTACGGCGATCGAAACTGCCCACCGGCAGTCTCGCCACCTTGCATCTCGGCCCGAAGGCCCGCAGGTGCAACACCCTGCCCGAAAGGCACTTTTCATCACTATGACGACCCCACAGACTTTTTCTGCACTCGGCGTACCCCAGGCCATCGCGGATGTACTCGCGAGCCAGGGCAAGACCGAGGCATTCCCCATCCAGGCCGATACGCTCCCCGACACACTGCAGGGACGCGACGTGCTCGGACGCGGAAAGACCGGCAGCGGCAAGACACTCGCCTTCTCCATCCCGATGGTCGCTCGCCTCGCCGGCCAGCTCCCCGGTAACCGCAAGCCCGGCCGCCCCCGCGGCCTGATCCTCGCGCCGACACGTGAGCTCGCCACTCAGATCGCCGTCGCGATCGAACCCCTCGCCTCCGCGTACTCGCTGAAGGTCACCACGATCTTCGGTGGTGTCTCGCAGGTCCGTCAGGTGTCCGCGCTCAAGGGCGGAGTCGACATCGTCGTCGCCTGCCCCGGTCGCCTCGAAGACCTGATGAAGCAGCGTCACCTCACCCTCGACGGCGTCCAGATCACCGTCCTCGACGAGGCAGACCACATGGCCGACCTCGGGTTCCTGCCCGTCGTCACCCGCATCCTCGCTGCCACCCCGGACAAGGGCCAGCGCATGCTGTTCTCCGCGACCCTGGACAACGGCGTCGACAAGCTGGTCAAGCGCTTCCTGCACAACCAGATCACGCACTCCGTCGATGAAGCCACGTCACACGTCGAGGCCATGACGCACAGCGTGTTCGAGGTCGACGGCGTCGAAGCCAAGAAGAAGCTCGTCCACCAGCTCGCCTCCGGCACCGGACGCCGCATCCTGTTCATGCGCACCAAGCATCAGGCCCGCAAGCTCGCCAAGCAGCTCACCGACGCCGGAATCCCTTCCGTCGACCTGCACGGCAACCTCTCGCAGGCCGCACGTGACCGCAACCTCGCCGCGTTCTCCTCCGGCCAGGCTCGTGTTCTCGTCGCCACCGACGTCGCAGCCCGCGGCGTCCACGTCGACGACGTCCAGCTCGTCGTCCACGTCGATCCCCCGGCCGAGCACAAGGCATACCTGCACCGTTCCGGCCGCACCGCACGCGCGGGAAGCGCCGGAGACGTTGTGACCGTCGTCCTGCCCGAGCAGCGCAAGGAAACCGCAGTTCTGCTGCGCAAGGCCGACATCAAGGTCACGCCCATCCGCGTCACCGCAGACTCGCCCGCAGTGGCGAATCTCGTCGGCGAGCAGGCCCGCTACGTCCAGCCCGCACCGAAGGCCGAGCAGGCACCGGCTCGCACCGCGAATCCTCGCAACAGCAACAACGCGCGACGCGGCGGCCCGGCTCGCTCCGGTGGTCAGCCGCGCAGCGGTGGTCAGCCGCGCAGCGGTGGCGGTGGCCACAGCCGTCGCGCAGCAGGACCGGCCACAAGCCAGCGCAGCCGCTGACCCAGCCCGTGCGCACGCCCAAGTCCGGTCCCCTCGGTCCGCAGGAGATGGCGACCTCTGCCGTCATGAGCAGCTTCACCGTCGCGTTGACGGTGATCGGTGTGTTGGTACCGATGGCGACGATCCTTCAGGTCGTCGCAGCGATTCCCATGTCGGTGGTCGCGCTCCGGTATCGGACTCGCGCACTGGTCACCTCTGCGGTCGCCGGCACCCTCGTCGGATTTGTCGCGGCCGGTACCCAGACCGCCATCAGTGTCGCCAGCGCTGCCCTACTGGGCGGCCTGGTCGGGCGGGCGAAGCGCAAGAAGCAAGGACTGTTCGGCGTTCTCGTCACCTCGATGGTCGTCGGGCCGGCGCTGGGCGCCCTGACCGTGCTGATGCTGCTCGTTCTCGTTCCGCTGCGCGAGCTGTTTCTCGAGACTCTTCGCAACACCTTCGAGGGCATTTCTCGACTGCTCGAGCGCACATCGGCGCTGCAAGGCGTTGCCGACGTGATCCGCACCGGCTCCACGACCGTGCTCGACAACTGGTGGTGGTGGGTAGGCGGGTCGATCGCCTTCGGCATCGTCACCGGAACGCTGTTCGCGTGGCTCATCCTCACCGCGATCCTCGACCGCCTCTCCACCATTCCCACCCCCGAACCTCTGGGCTCGAGCGCCGACGACGAGATCGGGCCGCTACCGGTGACACTCACCGCGGTCGGATTCCGCTACCCGGGAAGCACGACGTCCGCGCTGACCGGCGTCGACCTCCGCATCGAAACCGGTGAATTCGTGGCGATCGTCGGCCACAACGGTTCCGGCAAATCGACGCTGACGCGGATCCTCGCCGGTCTCGAACCGTCGGAGGGAACTGTGGACAGGCCCGGCTCGACCGGTCTTGGACGGTACGGCGGCACGGCGGTGGTGCTGCAGCGCCCCGAAAGTCAGATCCTCGGCACCCGCGTCGCCGACGACGTGGTGTGGGGACTTCCGCCCGGCGATTCACGCCCCGACGTCGAAGCCCTGCTCGACGAGGTCGGCCTCGGCGGCATGGGAGCGCGCGACACCGCCTCCCTGTCCGGTGGCGAAATGCAGCGACTCGCCGTCGCCGCAGCACTCGCTCGCCGTCCGGCGCTTCTCATCGCCGACGAGGCAACCGCGATGATCGACGCCTCCGGGCGCGAACATCTGGTCTCGCTCCTCGCCGAACTGCCTCGCAGGCACCAGATGTCGGTGGTGCTGGTCACCCACCACGTCTCCGAGACCGTCGCCGCAGATCGCGTCGTACATCTGCACGAGGGCTATCAGGTGCAGCACGACACGACGTGGATGCACGCTCGAACGGAGAATCCTGCTGCTCTGCACGACAATTCGAGTGAACGTCTCCTCGAACTGAGCGGCGTCGAGCACACGTACAACCGCCGCACCCCGTGGGCGCAGGCAGCACTGAACGGCGTCGACATCACCGTCAAACGCGGCGAGGGTGTGTTGATTCTCGGTGGCAACGGTTCGGGCAAATCCACTCTCGCCTGGATCATGGCCGGCCTCACCGGCCCGACCAGTGGCACCGCCCGGCTCGGCGGCAAGGCGATGACCTCACGCGTCGGCGATGTCGGGCTCGCGTTTCAGCATTCTCGCCTGCAGTTGCAGCGGCGCACCGTCTCCGAGGACATCGCTGCCGCTGCCGGTCCCGAAACAGGTTCTGCCACAGTATCGGCCGCGATGGATGCCGTCGGCCTGGACAGGTCGTTGGCCGCTCGCGACATCGATTCGCTCAGTGGTGGTCAGATGCGACGCGTGGTGCTGGCCGGACTGATTGCGCGTCGGCCTCGGATGCTGGTTCTCGACGAACCCCTGGCCGGGCTCGACCCTCCCGGACGCGACGACATCATCGGCGTTCTCGCCGGACTGCGCGATCGCGGAGTCGCCATCGTCGTCATCTCGCACGACGTGGACGGCATGGACACCGTCTGCAGCCGCACCATCACGATGGCCGACGGCCACATCGTCTCCGATTCGATCCTGGGGAGCGTGCACTCGTGACCACCGTCGTATTGCGTCAGGTCCCGCGATTCTCACCGATCCACCGCCTGTGGGCCGGCACCAAACTCGTCGTCGTGCTGCTGCTGAGCATCACTCTCGTGGTGGCACCGACGTGGCCCGCCCTGGGAATCGTGTTCGCACTGTTGGTCATCGCCGCGATCATCGCGCATGTCCCGATCACCGCACTGCCGCGTCCGCCGTGGTGGATCTGGGCCTTGTTCGGCGTCGGCGCTCTGATCAACCTGCCGATCGGCGGCGCGGCAGTGCTGGTGTATCTGCGCGCAACGCTGTTCATCTTCGTCCTGCTCGGCGCATCGATGATGATCGGCTGGACCACCTCGATGAGCGACATCGCCCCTGCGGTCTCCAAACTGGGCACGCCGCTGAAGAAGCTGAAGTTGCCCGTCGACGAGTGGGCGATCGCCGTGGCGCTGAGCCTGCGGTCGCTTCCACTGCTCATCGAAGAGATGCGCACTCTCAACGCTGCCCGACGCCTGCGCCCCAAGCCGGTCGTCAACAGCGCGTCGGACAATTCTCTGGTCGACATGGTCACGACGGTGATGTCGGTTGCCATCAGACGGGCCGACGAAATGGGTGGGGCCATCACCGCCCGCGGAGGCACCGGAATGATCACCGCCACCGAAGCGCGTTTCAAGGCCTCCGACGCGGTGACGCTGACCGTGGTGACTCTGGCGTGCTCCGCAGCCATCGCGATCAGCTTCCTGTGGAGCTGACCTACTCGCCCGCGAGACGTTCGGTGCGCGAGTTCAAGGCCTTGACGAACACGTCCGGGATGTCTCGCGGATCCTCGGCGACATAGCTCGTTCCGCCGGTTACAGCCGAGATCTGTTGCAGCGCAACCGGATCTGCATCACCGGTGACGCCGACGGTGATGATCACGATGGGGCGCACCGGATCCTGTTCCTGCTGCAGCGACGCCAGCAGCTGGTCGAGGGAGATACTGCCCTCGTCTTCGTTGGCTCCGTCGGTCAGGATGATGACGCTGTTGACGTAATTGGGGTCGTATCCCTCCTTGACGCGCCGAAACGCAGCCAAGGTGGTGTCGTAGAGCCCGGTTCCGCCTCCGACGAGAGCCGGGAGGCCTCGGATCGAATCGAGAATGGCGTCGCGCTGCGACTTTCCGTTGAACGTACCGTCGGCCTTACCCATCGGCACCAGCTCACGGTAGTCCTGCTTGCCACCACCGAGTCCGATCGAGAACGCCCACAACCCCATCTGCGTCTGATCGCTGAAGAGCGAGTTGGCACCTATCGACGCGTCGACGGTCAGCGCGATACGCGTGGAGTCACCCGATTTCGCGGCCATGGAACCCGACACGTCCTCGACGACGAGAGTGCGCAGCGGTAGCGCGAGCACGGCCCAATCCCGCAGCGTCGTTTCGATGGACAGCGGGTTCTTGATCTCGAGCGACGCGACGGACCCGACGCCTCGGCCGTCGGGAAGTGGTGTGCCACTCGATGTCCGGAAGCCGGCTGCGACCAGGGTGTCGGCGGCCGACGCGGTGGCGAGAACCGAGCCCAAGGCAGCTCCGGCCTGCTTGACGCGGTCGTACTCGGGGCCGGCAGGTGCGGTCACGGCGAGCGGGTAGTTGAGGAAGTAGCTGCCGGTCGGCGGAACCGACTCCACCAGAGCCGATCCCGGATTGTCGGCCTCGTACGCGAGCAGTGCCTGTTCGGTGGCCACACTGGTACCACCGTCCGCGGCCACCTGGGCCACCAGATCGGGGGTGTCGTGTGGGGCGTCCGCGATCCGCCCGAAGTCCTGTGCCATGGGCACCAGTGCGGCCGACACGGCCTTGGCGTCGGAGATCGCCACCTCGGATTCGGCCAGCGCACCGAGGATCGCGGCATTCGAGGCGCTGCTGGTCAGTGGATCACCGATGCGTTGACCGGGAAGCTGGAGCACGCTGAGCCAGGTATCGGTCACCGGCACGGCATCGGACTTCGAAACCAGGACCGGCAGTGTGTTCGCGACGGAGGTCTTGGCCAGCTCGGGTAGCGCTCCGGTCGAGCGGAGTGTCTTGAGCAGCCACAGCGTCGAATCCGGGATCCACAGGTCCGGGCGATTTTCGGCACCCGCGATCTCCGTCGCCGTATCGGTGGGACGTTCTGCTCGCACCTCGAAGTTCACGCAACCGCGCTCGACCTCGCCTGCCTGCGCGAGAATCTGCTGCACCGGATCGGCGATGGAGGTGTCCACCGCGAGCGAGACCGTGTCGAGGGAATCGCAGGAGTTCGCACCGGATGCGCGCACCGCTTGCACTCCGAAGAATCCACCGACCACGACGACGACGGCCACCAGGGCGACAACCGCCCAGATGACGGCCGACCCGGACCTGCGCGCACTACCGCTGTGACGTCCCGACATCTATGCAAACCCCCTGCTCGCCCCCCGGTTGCGCTCACAGGACGAGAGCAACCGTACGCACACTCAGAAGTGACGCGACGCACAGCATAGTAGCCTTCTCAACGACCGGAGCGGCTTCTGAGCGCATTGACGAACACGTTGGGGATCTCCGCAGGATTTCGTGCGACGAAGCTGGTACCTCCCGTCGCGGCCGAAATCTGTTGCAGTACACCGGCATCTGCATCGTCGGTGATGCCGATGGTGACGATGACGACCGGCTTGGACGGGTCCTGCTCGGCGCGCAGGGTCGACAGCAGCTCGTCGAGCGAGATGCTGTCGGGGTCCTCATTGGTGCCGTCGGTGAGGATGATGACGCTGTTCACGGCATCGGGGTCGTAGCCCTGCTGCACGGTACGGAACGCGGCCAACGTGGTGTCGTACAACCCGGTACCACCGCCGACCAGGGACGGAAGGCTGCGGATCTGCTGCAGCAGCACCTCGCGCTGACTGGTGTCGCCGACCTGTTCGTCCATTCGCCGAATCGGAGCCAACTCTCGGTAGTCCTGAGAGTCGCCACCGAGTCCGATCGAGAACGCCCACAATCCCATCGACGCGTTGTCGGGGAACAGCCGGTTTCCGGTCTCACTGGCCTGCACCGTCATGGCGATACGTGAATTCGCCCCGGCGCTGTAGTTCATCGATCCGGAGACATCCTCCATCACGAGAGTGCGCGACGGAAGCGCCAACACCTGGTACTGCCGCAGCGTCGACTCGGCGGCCTGCTGATCGGCAATCGTCAGGGGCGTGACATCCCCGATGCCACGATCGGAATCGAGAGGGGCAATGCCCGCGGACCGGAACCCGGCCTCGGACAGAGCCTGCTGCCCCTGTTCGGATTCGATGGCCGTGGCCAGTGCCGTCCCGACGGACTTCGCGGACTCGTGTCGATCGCCTGCGGGTTCGGTCACCGCCAGCGGAAAGTTCAGAAAGATGGTGCCCGACGGCGGCACCGTCGCGCCAAGTTCGACGCTCTTCTCCTGCTGGTAGGCCAGGAAGGCCTGCTCGGAGACCACCGCGACACCTCCGTCGGCGACGAGATCGTCGAGCCGCACCGTCGGATCGGCCTCCCCGCGCGTGGCGGCCTGAGCCTGAGCGATGGGAACGAGCGCCGCCGAGACCGCGTCGAGGGCGGTCTCGTCCGATCCTGCTTCGGCGACCGCGCCCAGGATGGCCGCGTCGGATGTGGTGTTGGCCAACGGGTTACCGATGCGCAGACCCTCGAGCTTCAATGCGGTGAGCCAGGTGTCGAAGAACGGCACTTCGTCCTTGCGGGCAGCGAGCACAGCCGGGCTGCCTGCCACCGACTGACTGGCCAGATCGATCAACGACGCTGTGGACCGCACGGTCTTACCGATCCACAGTGACGAATCCGGAACCCAGAGCGAGGGAACATCGTCGCCTTTGGCCACCGCGGCCGAGACCTGACCCGACTCGGTGGCGGTGACCTCGACACCGGCACAACCCAGGTCCTCGGCGGAGGTGTTGTCGACGATCTGCTGCAGCACCGGCGCGATCGCCGGATCCGCAGCCAGCGAGTAGGACTGCGTGTCGCCGCAGGCGGACCCGAAGGCCTTCAGCGCGAAAAACGCGCCGCCGCCGACCACGAGCAGCAGAACTACGGCGACGACGCCGTACTTGGCGATTCCTCGGCTGCTCGAGGTGGACGACGGGGCACTGTGTCTACCTGGCATGGCGCGCTCCTACTTCATCGGTCGTTCCACAGGCTCCACTCCTGCCCCGTCAGCCGTAGATCTTGACGAACGTCTTCAGCGAGTTCTCGATATCGCCTTTGAGAGCGCGCGCGACGCCGGAGCCGATCGGACCGAACAGTGGTGCACCGCCGAGATTGACGTCGATGGTGATCTCGGAGCCGTCACCCTTGGATTTCACGGTCAAGTTCAGGCCGATCTTGACGCCGCCCTTGCCGTTGCCCTTGAGCTCGAGCTTCTTGGGCGGATCGTAGGACTCGATCTTCCAGGACACCCGGTTGCGCATGCCCTTCACGCTGGCGATGGAGTCCAGGGTGGTGCCGACGGCCAGCTGTTCGGGCAGCTCACCGCGCCACGCTTCGTGGATGGAGAGCCACTGCTCGTAGCCGGACAGATCGGACGCGTGCGCCCACGTCTGTTCGGGGGTCAGCGGGACGTCGAGGGAAACCTTCAGCTTGGCCACAGCAGGGATGGTAACCGCTGAACGAAAAATGTCCGTGTGAGGCCTTGCTCACACGGACATTTTCGATCGAACTGCTATGGACTAGTGAGCGCTGGCCTTTTCCGCACCGATACCGGTGAGGGAGCGAACCTCCATCTCGGCCTGCTTGTCGGTGCTCTCGGTGTCCTTCGAGATCAGCGTTCCGACGATGCCGAGGATGAATGCCAGCGGGATCGAGACGATGCCGGGGTTGGAGAGCGGGAACCAGGCGAAGTCCGAGCCGGGGATCATCGACGTCGGCGATCCGGAGACGGCCGGGGAGAAGACGATCAGCACGATGGTCGAGATCAGACCGCCGTACATGCTGAACAGTGCGCCGGTGGTGGTGAAGCGACGCCAGAACAGCGAGTACAGGATGGTCGGCAGGTTCGCGGCTGCAGCGACGGCGAAAGCGAGTGCCACCAGGAACGCGATGTTCTGACCGTTGGCGAGGATGCCGAGGCCGATGGCGAGCACACCGATGACGACGGCGGTGATGCGGGAGACCTTGACCTGCTTCTTGTCGTCGACCTTGCCCTTCTTGATGACGCTGCCGTAGATGTCGTGGGCGAACGACGCCGAGGCGGTGATCGTCAGGCCGGCGACCACGGCGAGGATCGTCGCGAAGGCGACCGCCGAGATGATGCCGAGCAGAATCACGCCGCCGAGCTCGAAGGCCAACAGCGGAGCAGCGGAGTTCTGACCACCGGCCGAGGCCAGGATGCGGTCGGGTCCGACGATCGCTGCGGCTCCGTAGCCGAGGACGAGGGTGAACAGGTAGAACGCACCGATGAGCGCGATGGCCCACACGACGCTGCGGCGAGCTTCCTTGGCGGTGGGCACGGTGTAGAAGCGCATCAGCACGTGCGGCAGACCCGCGGTACCGAGGACGAGTGCGAGACCGAGCGAGAGGAAGTTGATCTTCGAGGTGGCACTGCCGCCGTACTGGGCACCGGGCTCGATGACGTCACGGGCCGCCACGACATCGTCGGCCGATCCGGCCACCATCGCCTGAGCGCTGCCGAGCAGTTCGGAGAAGTTCATGCCGAACTTGGCGAGAACGAGAACGGTCATGAACGCTGCGCCGGTGATGAGCAGAACGGCCTTGATGATCTGCACCCAGGTGGTGCCCTTCATGCCGCCGATGAGCACGTACGCGATCATCAGCACGCCGACGATGGCGATGACGATGGACTGTCCGGTGCGGTCGGAGATGTCGAGCAGCAGTGCGACGAGTCCGCCGGCACCGGCCATCTGCGCCAGCAGGTAGAACAGCGAGACCGTCAGCGTGGACAGTGCGGCCGCGGTGCGAACCGGGCCCTGCTTGAGCCGGAAGCTCAGCACGTCCGCCATGGTGAATTTGCCGGTGTTCCTGAGCAATTCGGCGACGAGGAGCAACGCGACGAGCCAGGCGACGAGGAAGCCGATGGAGTACAGGAAGCCGTCGTAGCCGTAGACGGCGATGGCACCGGCGATACCGAGAAAGCTGGCCGCCGAGAGGTAGTCACCGGCGATGGCGACGCCGTTCTGCGGTCCGGAGAAGCCGCCACCTGCGGTGAAGAAATCCGCGGAGGTCGCATTCTTCTTGGATGCGCGGATGACGACGAACATCGTCACGAGGACGAACGCACCGAAGATCGCGATGTTGACGAGTGGTTCACCGACTGTGGTGTCGGTGGCCTGGGCAAGAATGTTCACGACTTGGCTCCCTGGGAGGCTTCCATCTCGGCGCGCAGGGCTGCGGCGCGAGGATCGAGTTCACGGTTGGCGAACTTCACGTAGATGCCGGTGATGGCGAATGTCGTGACGAACTGGCCGAGGCCGAGCAGCAGACCGACGTTGATGTTGCCCCACACCTTGGTGGACATGAAGTCCACGGCGTAGGTGCTCAGTAGCACGTAGATGACGTACCAGACCAGGAAGAACCCGGCCATCGGGAACACGAAGCTACGCAGACGACGTCGGAGTTCCTGGAACTCGGGACTGGCCTGCATGTCGACGAACGCTTGCGCGTCCGGTGGCGAACTGGTTTCCGGTGCGGTCACCTTGGACTCCTGAAGTAGATGTGAGCTGTAGCTGACTCGGAACATTAATGAGAGTCAGGTCACAAAATCAGGAGGTGGTGTCGATCACACGATGGGCTGCGGGTGTGTGCGCCGAGCGGTCGAGAATGGCAGTTGAGCGGGCGAGAGTGGAGCCTGCGGAACGACCCGAAAACGCAGTTACAGTTCGCGCTCGCGATCTTTGCCCATGTCGAGGCCTTCCGGCAGGTGCAGTCGCGCGAAGATGCGGGAGATGTCCGACGGGACGGTTTTTCGGGTGGCGAGGCTGACGGCGATCATCGAGGCGAAGGCGACCGGGACGCTGACGGCCGCGGGATAGCCGAGGATCGCTGCCGCCCAGCCGCCGAGGACGCCGTCGGAGATGGGGGTGACGACGGAGATCGATGCGGCGACCAGTGAGATGCCGCCGCCGAGAAGCAGTCCTGTTGCCGCCCCGGCCGCGGTGAGTCCGCGCCACCAGATGCCCAGCACCAGCAGTGGGCACAGGGTGGACGCGGCGACGGCGAAGACGAGCCCGACGGTGCGCGAGAGGTCGAGTGAGACAACGCCGATCGAGAGCGCCAACGGAACGGCTCCGGCGAGGATCGCCGCGACGCGGAAGTCTCGGACCTTGCCCGAGAGGACGTCGGTACTGAGCACTCCCGCGATGCTGACCAGCAGTCCGGAGGAGGTCGACAGGAAGGCAGCTATGGCGCCTGCGGCCACGAGTGCGGCGAGCAGTTGGCCCGGTATTCCGGACAGCACCGAGCCGGGCAGCAGCAGCACTGCTGCGTCGGATGCTCCGGTGATCAGCAGTTGCGGCACGTACAGCCGGGCGAAGACGCCGAGCACCGTCGGGAACAGGTAGAACATGCCGAGCAACGCCAGGACGGTGAGCGAGGTCAGCCGCGCCGCTCGGCCGTCCGGGTTGGTGTAGAAGCGCACCAGCACGTGCGGAAGGCCGAGGGTCCCGAGGAACGTGGCCAGAATCAGCGAGTACACCTGATACAGCGGATGGGCCCCGCCCAGTCCCCCGCCGGGCATCGCCCACGCCCGGTCGGTGGTCGGCGCTCCCGCGACGACGGGAACGGGCGATCCGGCGTCGAGCGTCAGCGACGTGCCCGAGCCCAGTCGGTGTTCGCCCGCGTCCAGCAGGACTCGCCCGTCGACGCTCTCGTCGTCGAGGGTTCCCGTAACGGCGACGACGATCGGCGAATCCACCTGCACGAGAACGTCGGTGGTGATGTCGACGACGGTCTGCTCGGTCACCGTCGGCGGGGCCGGACTGCCGACGCTGCGGTCGTCGGCGAAGAAGTGCACGGCCAGCACCAGCGCCGGGATGGCGATCGCGGTGAGCTTGAGCCAGTACTGGAACGCTTGGACGAAGGTGATGGAACGCATGCCACCGCCGACGACGTTCGCGATGACGATCAGCCCCACTGCCAGGGCACCGACCCAGCCGGGCACTCCGAGCAGAATGTTCAGGGTCAGGCCCGCGCCCTGGAATTGCGGCACCAGGTACAGCGCGCAGATGACCACCACCACCAGCATCGCTACGGTCCGCAACCATGGTGCGCCGAGCCGGAATTCGACGAAATCGGGCACCGTGTACGCGCCACTTCTGCGCAGCGGTGCCGCGACGAACAGCAGCAGACCCAGGTAGCCCGCGGTGAAGCCGACCGGATACCACAGCGCATCGGCTCCGTACTTTGCAATGAGCCCCGCAACCCCGAGAAACGATGCAGCAGACAGGTATTCACCGCTGATGGCGGCGGCGTTCCAGCGTGGCCCGACGGTACGCGAGGCCACCAGGAAGTCGGAGGTGGTGCGAGCCAGCCGAACTCCGTAGATGCCGATGCCCACCGTGGCCACGGCGGCCACCAGCAGCGCGATCACCGTCGCGATCGGAATCGATCCGTTCACCGAATCCGCCCCTGCTCGCCCTGCCCTGCACGGGAACGGCGCACTTCGCGGACCGTAGCGAAATCGACGACATCTCGGGTCGTGCAGTGGGACGATCTACCGATGCAGTGGACGAGCGCCACCTGATGTCCGTGACGGCAGCCGTCTCTGCGTGTCTTCCGTTGGCGGCCGGGGCGCTGATCGCACACCTGCCCACCACGGCAATGGCTGCCGCCCTGACCACACTCAACACCGGTTCCGTACTCGCTCGGTTCACCGCCGGATGGCTGGTCGGCGTCACGGTCGTCGCCACGGCGGGCTTGGTGGTCGTGGACACCGCGGTGGTGGCCTCGGACTCGTCCGACTGGGTGCGATGGTTGAGAATCGCGCTCGGCGTCGCTCTGCTGATCCTGGGTGCCCGCAAACTGATCGAGCGCGTACGACACGGCCCGGCCCGCGAGGAACCGGGATGGGTGGACAGAGCACGTCGCCTCGACGGTGGCAGGGCATTCGCGACCGCGTTCCTCCTCGGATCGGTCAATCCGAAGAGTGTGGTCATCGCACTGTCGGCCGTGGCGGTGATCGTGGACGCGTCCTCGGCCGTGGCCGTCCAGGCGGCGGCGCTCGTGGTGTTCGTGGTGGTGTCCAGCCTCGGCGTCGCGGCACCCGCACTCGCGTTGCTCGTCTTCCGCGACCGTGCCCGCCGGCCATTGAACGCGGTCGTCGACGGATTCATCGCGCACAGTGGCCTCGTTCTGGCCGCGATCCTGTTGGGCCTCGGCACGTACATGACATCGAACGCCCTCTGATCCCTCCGCGACGTCAATCATCGGTCAAGGCGGTGAAGTCCTGCTCGTTGCGTTCGGCTCGACGCGTGTACACCCAGCCGACAGCGAACAGCAACGGATAGATGGCCACCCCCAACACCAACCACGGCAGACCGATGCCGAACGGCGCGACGTCGGTGAAACGGGCGAGGAGCATGCCCAGCAACGGAATTGCGAACAGAATCGACAGCGTCATCACCGCCAGGCGCACCGACAGCAACAGCTGCGCGCGCACCAGGCTACGGACCAGGGCGTCGCCGACCTCGGTTTGCTCCTGCACTTCGACGCGGGTGCGCACCATCCGCGCGCCGCGGCGTTGCGAGAGCACCACCCGCTGCCGGTGTGGCTGGCTCATCCTGTCACCTGGAGGACCACGATTGCAGCGGACCGCGGACCAGTCTGTCCTTGAGTTCTCTGGCGTGCCGTCGGCTCACCGGCAGTTCGCAGGCAGCGAGGTTTCCGCTGGCCCGCAGACACACCACCAGACCCGAACCGACGCTGCGAATCCCCGTGACCAACCGCAGCGAGACCAGGTACGAGCGGTGCACGCGGAGGAATCCGGCATCAGCCCAGCGACTTTCGAGGGCCGAGATCGGGATCCGCACCAGGTGCGAGCCGTTGGAGGTGTGCAATCTCGCGTAGTCGCCGTCGGCCTCCACCCACGCGACCGACGACCGGTGCACCAAGGTGGTGGTTCCACCGAGTTCGACGGGGATGACCTCGTCGGCCGCGGGGTCCGCGGACTCCGCGGGGCGACGCCGCGCGAGCAGCACTCGACGCAGCGCCTCGGTGAGTCGATCCTCTCGCAACGGCTTGAGCAGGTAGTCGACGGCACCGAGATCGAAGGCGGCCAGTGCCCGGTCGTCGTGGGCGGTGACGAACACGACGGCCGGTGGCCGCGCGAATGCCGACAGGATGCCGGCCAGTTCGAGCCCGTCGAGTCCGGGCATGTTGATGTCGAGGAAGACCGCGTCCACTGGCTGCGCGGAGGTCTGTTGGAGCTGCCGCAGTGCGGTGGTGGCGTCCTGGGCGGTGAACACCTCGGCGACGGTGTCCTGCTGGCGCAGCAGAAAGGCGAGTTCGTCGAGTGCCGGGCGCTCGTCGTCGACGGCGAGGACGATCAACCCACGGCCGGGGGTGGTGTTGGCAGGCTGCGTCATGCTCGCACACCGGGCCTGAATTTGGGCACACGCATGCTCACTTTGGTGCCTGCGCCCGGTGCGGTGTCCACTACGAGACCGTAGTCGTTTCCGAAGGCTGCCCGCAGCCGATCGTCCACGTTCGCCAATCCGACATGGGCTGCGTCCTCGGTGTGCAGGCTTCCCGAGCGCAACACATCGGGATCCATCCCCACACCGTCGTCCTCGATACTGATCACCGCGTCGGTGCCCTCGTCGGCGGCGATGATCGTCACGCGGCCGCCGTCGGCCTTCCCGGACAGGCCGTGCCGGACGGCGTTCTCGACGAGCGGCTGCAGCGCGAGAAACGGCAGCGCGACGCCCAACACCTCGGGCGCAACCTGCAACGTGACCTGTAGGGAATCACCGAAGCGGGCGCGTTCGAGCGTCAGGTACCGATCGATGTTGCGTAGCTCGTCCGCGAGCACCGTGAACTCGCCTGCGTTGCGGAACGAGTAACGGGTGAAGTCGGCGAACTCGAGCACCAGCTCCCGCGCCCGATCCGGGTCGGTGCGCACGAACGACGCGATCGTGCCGAGTGCGTTGTAGATGAAGTGCGGGCTGATCTGTGCGCGCAGCGCCCGCACCTCGGCGCGGTCCAACCGCGCCCGGGAGGCGTCGAGTTCGGCGAGCTCGATCTGGCCGCAGGCGTAGCGCGCGACCTCCGCGATGGCCCCGAGCATGCCCGGTCCGGGCTCGGCGACGACGGCTGCCCCCAACACCCCGACCACCGGAGACTCGTCGACGACCAACGGCTGCACCACCAGCGCTCGGACCTCGTGGATCGAACCGAGCGGCAGACGCACCAGCACGCGCCGCTGCCCGTCCACCGCCCGTTTCGCCGCCTCGACGAAGGCCGGTGTCAACTCGTCCCACGGGCCGTCCCAGGCCAGCAGTGAACCGTCGGGATCGCAGATGCCCAGTGCGTCCGCACCGGTCAGCAAACGCAGATGCGGCGCGGCGGCGGCGGCCGACCGAGTGTCGAGACCGTCGCGCAACGGCTTGGCCGCCAGCGAGGCGGTGTGCAGGGTGGCGTGGACGGCCCGCTCGGCAGGTGTGGTGAGGTCCCGTCGACCGCGCAGGCTGATCACCGCGATGACCGAGACGATCACGGCCACGATCACCGCCAACGACGCCAGTGCCGCGGTCATCGCGCGCACGTGGTCGAGGTGGGCACGTTCAGGAAGCGTTCGACGAGCCAGTCGACTCCGATGCCGTTGGCGGCCAGTTCGGCATGGCCCTGCTCCGGTTCGGAGCGAAACTCGACGTCGTCGCCCAGCGCGCAGGCCTCGGCCACCGCGTCCCTGGTCCACTGGGGGTCGATGAGATCGTCGCGTTCGCCGACCAGGACGAACAGCGGTACTTCGGTGCGAGACGTCGGTACCGCAACCGATTCGAGCCACTGCGTCATCCGATCCGATGCCTCCGCGGTGTCCGGGAGGGCATCCGCCGGATCGAGGACGGCTCCGGCGTCGGCCTTGGAGAAGCCGAGCAGGTCACTGCAGGCGGTCAGTGCGGTCACATTGTCGGCGAACGTGCCGCGGATGTAGTCCGAGCGTTCGGCACTCGGATCCACGGCGCGCAGACCCGCGTAGAGATACGGCACCAGCAGTTGACGCGACACGGTCTGCTCGGTCTCGGGTGCGAAGAATCGCTTCAGATCGGCCGTGGGCGAAAGCGCCGCGGCACCGACCAGTTGCAGACCGTCGCCGTAGTCGCCGCTGCGCTCGGCTGCCGCCCAGACCGCTTGTCCGCCTTGGGAGGTACCCACTGCGCCCCACCTGGTGCCGACGTCGGGAACCACGTTGCGGGCCGCGCGCACTGCGTCGATGACGTCGTACG
The DNA here is from genome assembly GCF_040702765.1 of Rhodococcus sp. NPDC076796. Taxonomy (NCBI): domain Bacteria; kingdom Bacillati; phylum Actinomycetota; class Actinomycetes; order Mycobacteriales; family Nocardiaceae; genus Rhodococcus; species Rhodococcus sp. NPDC076796. Next base: position 428,001 of record NZ_JBFBMS010000001.1, read on the forward strand.
CTGCGCCGTCCCGGTCGAGGTAGGCGGGATCTCCCGGCGTCCCGAGCCCCTGATAGTCCGTCACCACGACCACAGTCCCGCGTTCGAGGAACGGGGTCACCAGGCCGATGGTGCCCAACAGGTTCGGGTACAGCGAGGGCGCACACTCGTCGGTGACACCGGTGGTTCCGTGCCCGACGGAGACGATCGGCCAGCCTCCCGGCGGCGCAGACCCCTTGGGCACGAACACCGTTCCCGAGGCCTCGGTGCCGCCCCCGGTGACTCCGTCGGTGGTGCGGTAGACGATTTTCGTGGCGGTCCCGCCGAGGTAGGCGACACCGATGTCGACTTGCCCGAGCAGCGTCGACGAGACGATCTCACCGCGTTCGAGGCCTTCGGGTGCCGCGACTGGAGCAGGGGCGGGGGCGTCGGGTTCGGCGGTGGGAGTGCTGCACGCGGCAAGGGCGAACACCAGTGCCGCGGCGGCCACCAGTCCGGTCGACCTCACTGTCTCTGCGCTCCTACGGTGTACGTCGTGCGATGCGAGCCTGCGCCGCAATTTCTTCCACGTCCAAGCCATTCAACACTGCCCGCAGAGCTTCGTCCTCCAACTCCCCCGAGTCGCGGGCCGCGATGAGCGCCGCCCGCTGCGCGACCAGGACGTTGTGCCGCAGCGAATCGAACAACGCCCCGGCCGCCGCGATCCGCTTCTCGCGATCCTCGGTCTCGTCGGCATCCAACCGAGCGCGCACCGAGCGTCGGACGCGCTCGATCACCTCGTCGACGCGCTCGCTGTCCACTCCGGCAATTCCCTCCTTCGCCGCGCGCTGGAGGTAGTCCTCTGCCGCCGTACGGGCAATGGCCTGCGAGAGCAGCCGCTGATTGTCGTTGCGCTGCTGCTCGAGTGGATCGGCGACGTCGAGGCGGCGGATCAACAGTGGAAGCGTCAGACCCTGCAGCAGCAACGTACCGACGGCGACGACGAAGGCCACGGCCTGAATCACTGCGCGCCCGGGGAATTCGTCGCCGAGCACCGTGGTCAGCGGTATACCGGCCGCCGCAGCGAGCGTGACCACCCCACGCATACCCGCCCACGAGAGCACCAGGTTCTGCTGCCACGTCAGACCCGCATCGCCCGGCGATGATCGCCGGAACAGCTTGCGAAACAACACGTTTCGACCGGAATTGACGAAGATCCACGCCGGCCGAACGGCCATGACGACCACGAGCACCAGCAGGGCATAGGCGAACACGTGGTGGACCGGCAGCCCCTCCCGCTGCACTTCCTCGATGACGAACTTCAGCTGTAAACCCATGTAGGCGAACACGAATGCTTCGAGCAGAAGATCCAGCGTCGGCCACACCTGCCGTTCCTGAACCCGAGTGGAGACCGAGACGTCGGCGGTGACGCGGCCCAACACGAAACCGGCGGTGACGACGGCCAGCACACCGGAGGCATGCAGCTCCTCGGCCGCCAGATACGCCGTGAACGGCAGCACCAGACCGAGCACGGTTTCCAGCGCCGAGTCCGCGATGCGATTGCGGACGAAGCGCACGATGCGCGCCAGGATCAACCCCACCAACACGCCGCCCACGATCTCGTACAGGAAGAACAGCACCGGTGAGCCCAATTCGATCCGACTGCCCGTCACCGACGCGACGGCCAGGGTGAACAGGGTCAGCGCGGCCGCGTCGTTCACCAGGGACTCGCCGGTGAGGATCGCCATCATCCGCGCGGGCAGACCGAGCTTGCGGCCGACGGCGATCGCGGACACCGCGTCGGGCGGGGCGACGACGGCACCGAGCACCAGGGCCGCGCCGAGAGTGAGCTCCGGGATCAACAGATTGGCGAACCAGCCGACGGCGAGCGTCGTCACGATCACCATGATCAGACCGAGTCGGAGAATCTGGCCGAGATTGCGCCGGAAACTGACGAACGAGAAATCCAACGCGGCGGAGTACAGCAGCGGCGGGAGCACCACGCCGAGGATCAGCTGCGGCGACAGGCTGACGTGCGGCACCCCGGGAACGAACGAGGCGATGGATCCTACGGTGACCAGGACGAGCGGGACCTGCAGATCGATGCGCCTGGCAAAACCAGCGACCGCGATCGCGAAGATGACTACGAGAAGAAGAATCGGTCCGTCCACCCCGACGATTGTGCCGTCAGCCGCACCGTGGGGTACGACCGACGGCCACGATCATCGACGCGAGGAGACCGGAAGGTCCTACTTGTCCGGAATTGCCTTCTTGACTGCGTCCTGAACCTTGTCGACCTTGTCGGAGTACTTGCCGTCGGTCTTGCTGTCGATGAAGTCCCCCGCCTTCTCCACGACGTCGTCGATCTTGTCCGAGTTCTCGGCCGCAAGGTCCTTGCCCTTGTCGACCATGCCCTTCAAATTGTCTGCGAAGCCCATGACTCTCTCCTGTCGCTAGAGTGATCGAACACCTGGCAGCTTACGTTTTGTACTGTCTGTTGCGTAGAGCCGATCCGAATCGATGGGCAACCTCGACGAGCGCGATGCCGATACCGCCGATGATCAATGCACTGCTGGTCGCGCCGACGTTCGACGGATCGAGCTTGAAGAAGGTGCGGCAGAACGGGATCGCGAACAGCAGCAGGTAGCCACCGACCGACCCACCGAGCAGCAGGATCTTCCACCAGTTGTAGGGCCGCGCGACGACGGCCAACACCCACAGCGCGATCATGATCAGGGTGATCAGCGCGGTGGTACTGGCCTGCGTCACCTGGGTCTCGGTGGCGTTCGGGCCGGCGTAGACCAGCAGGTAGGAGACGAACGTGCACGAGCCGACGATCAGTCCGGACGGGACGGCCAGCCGCATCACCCGCGAGACGAATCCACTGCGCGCCCGCTCGTTGTTGGGCGCGAGCGAGAGCACGAAGGCCGGGATACCGATGGTGAACCACGCCGCGATCGTCACGTGCCGTGGCAGGAACGGATACGGAATCGGCTCGAAGTGGAAGATCTGCGATGCCACGCCCGAGAGCCCGATGAGGAACGCCAGCAGTACCGAGTACACCGTCTTGGTGAGGAACAGATTGGAGACACGTTCGATGTTGCCGATGACGCGTCGCCCCTCCCCCACGACGTAGGGCAGCGTGGCGAACTTGTTGTCCAACAACACGATCTGCGCGACGGCTCGCGTAGCCGCACTTCCCGAGCCCATCGAGACGCCGATATCGGCGTCCTTGAGCGCAAGCACGTCGTTGACGCCGTCGCCGGTCATCGCGACCGTGTGACCGCGAGACTGCAACGCGCCCACCATCGCCCGCTTCTGATCGGGCCGGACGCGGCCGAACGTGGTGGAGTGCGCCAGAGTGTCGGCCAGCTTCTCGGAGTCCTCGGGCAGATCACGCGCATCGATCGGGGCGTCGCCGCCGGGTAGGCCGAGTGAACCGGCGACCGCGCCGACCGAGACGGCATTGTCGCCGGAGATGACCTTGACCTCGACGTGCTGGCTTGCAAAGTACTCCAGCGTCTCTCGGGCGTCCTCGCGCACCTTCTGTTCGAGAATCACCAGTGCACGCGGGGTGACGACACCGGGCGCGTTCGCGTCGTCGACGGCAGCGTCGGAGCTGGCGAGAAGCAACACCCGTAGGCCACGCGAGCCGGCCTCTTCGGCGCGACGAGCGATGTCGGAGGAGGCGTCTAGCAGCACGTCCGGGGCACCGAGCAGCCAGTGCCCGTGCTCGCCGTACGACAGTCCGCTCCACTTCTTGGCCGAGGAGAACGGGGCAACCGCAGTCTGCGTCCACCCGGGCGCGTCCGGATACGCCTCGCCGACGGCCTGCACACTGGCGTTCGGCCGCGGATCGTCGTGGGCCAGGGACGCGAGAGCCTGTGTGACCGAATCGGAATCGCGGCTGTCGATCAGCACCAACTCGGACAGCCGCATGCCGTTCTCGGTGAGGGTGCCGGTCTTGTCCGCACACACCACGTCGACGCGGGCGAGGCCTTCGATCGCAGGCAGCTCCTGCACCAGGCACTGCCGTTGACCGAGCCGGACCACGCCCACCGCGAACGCGATCGACGTCATCAGCACCAGGCCCTCGGGGACCATCGGGACGAGCGCGGCGACCATGCCGTTGAGCGCAGGACCCAAAGCCTGCCCGCTGGAGAACAATTGGTTGTAGATGATCAGCGCTCCGGCCGGAATCATCAGGTAGGTGATGAATTTGAGGATCTTGTCGATACCGCTGCGCAGTTCTGACTTGACCAGCGTGAACTTGCTGGCCTCCTCGGCGAGCTTGGCTGCGTAGGCGTCGCGCCCCACCTTCGTCGCGCGATACGCACCACTGCCCGAAACGACGAAACTGCCCGAAAGCACCTGCGCCGCCTGAAGTTTGTGCACCGTGTCGGCCTCACCGGTGAGCAACGACTCGTCGATCTCGAGGCTCGCGGTCTCGATCACCTCACCGTCGACGACGATCTGATCCCCGGGCCCCAGTTCGACGATGTCGCCGAGCACGACCTCGTCGGGCGGGATCTGCTTCGAGGTGCCGTCGCGTCGCACCTGGGGCTTGTTCTGCCCGACGATGGCCAGCCGATCCAACGTGCGCTTCGCGCGGATCTCCTGCACGATGCCGATGCCACTGTTCGCGACGATCAACAGCCCGAACATGCCGTCGATCACCGACCCCGTGGAGAGCACGATGATCAACAACACACCGAGAATGGCGTTGATTCGGGTGAACACGTTGCCGCGGACGATGTCGCGAACCGACCGAGAAGCTCGGGCCGGAACGTCGTTCGACTTTCCCTCGGCCCTGAGCCTGGCGACGTCCGCCTCGGTCAGCCCGGTGTCACGCTGCGCATCGGCGTCGATAGACATGCGTGCAGCCTAGTTGGGTCGTTCCTGCAGGCTCCACTCCTGCCCAAACCCGTCCGGTCAGCCCAGCCGAGCCCACCAACGATCGTCGTGCAGCGTTCGCGTGCCGTCTATTCGTTGCCCCGGCATCGGCACCGCCACCTGAACTCCGACGTCCTGTGCGGCGGCGTGCAGTCGCACTATCGGCTCCGACCACGGGTGGAAGGCGAGGTTGAACGTGGCCCAGTGAATCGGTACGAAGATGCCCGACGCCGTCAGATCGATGTGCGCCGTGACCGCTTCCTCGGGGTTCATATGGATGTCCGGCCACCGCACGTCGTAGGCCCCGACGGGCAGCAGCGTCAGGTCGAAGGGTCCGTAGTTGCTGCCGATCTCGGCGAACTTCGGTGTGTAGCCGGTGTCGCCGCCGAAGAAGACGCGTCGAACCGGACCGGCGAACGCCCAGGATGCCCACTGCGTCGAGTCCCGGGTCAGGCCGCGGCCGGAGAAGTGCCGAGCCTCGGTGCACGTGACGGTGAGGCCCCCGATGTTCGTCTGTTCGTCCCAGTCCAGTTCGATGATGCGGTCCTCGGGCACCCGCCACTTGCGCAGGTGAGCACCGATGCCGAGCGGCACGACGAACGGGGCCGACTGCGCGGCGGCCAGCTTCTGCACCGTTGCCTTGTCCAGGTGGTCGTAGTGGTCGTGGGAGATGACGATGGCGTCGACCTGCGGCAGATCGGTCAGCTCGACCGGGGTCGGATGCAGGCGCGCGGGCCCCACCACCGAGGACGGCGAGACGCGATTGCTCCACACGGGATCGGCGAGGACGCGATAGCCGTCGACCTCCACGAGCACACTCGAATGTCCGTACCAGGTGACGGCGAGCTCGCCCGCATCCACCGGAGCGATCGGCGGTGCCAGCGGAATCGGGCGTTGCGGCCGCCCCTTGCCGCGTTCGGTGAAGAGCGAGACGAGCATGTTCTTCTGACCCTCCTCGCCGCGGCCCGGCACGTAACTCGAACTCGGGTCGGAGTTGTGGAATCGGCGATCGCGATAGCGCGGCGACCCGGCCGCGTAGGGACTGATGTGCACGCGTCTGGCACCGATCGCCGACGGCAGCCCCCACGTCGCGCGCGCCAACCATGCACCGCTCAACGCTGCGGTGGCTCCCAGTACGAACTTCGTCTTCGTCACGAGCCCCAGAGTAGGCGGCGCCGACGTCTTCGCAGCTCACCCGTAGCCTTGCCGTAGAATATTCGCGTCGGTTTTGCTGCTAGAAGGGGAGACATTGAGTACCGAACAGCTCGAATTCCAGGCGGAGACGCGTCAGCTCCTGGATCTGATGGTGCACTCCATCTACTCCAACAAGGACAGCTTTCTCCGTGAACTGATCTCCAACTCCTCGGACGCGCTGGACAAGCTGCGCCTGGAGTCGTACCGCAACAAGGACCTGGACGTCGACGTCTCGGATCTGCACATCGAGATCGACATCGACGCCGCGGCCCGCACACTCACCATCCGTGACAACGGCATCGGCATGTCGCGCTCGGAGGTCATCGACCTCATCGGCACGCTCGCCAAGTCCGGCACCGCCGAGGTCCGCAAGAAGCTCAAGGAAGCCAAGGATGCAGCGGCTTCCGAGGAACTGATCGGCCAGTTCGGCATCGGCTTCTACTCCACGTTCATGGTGGCCGAGAAGGTCACGCTGCTCACCCGCAAGGCCGGCGAGAGCACGGCGACGAAGTGGGAGTCCACCGGCGAGGGCACCTACGAGATCACCGACGTCGACGACGCCCCGCAGGGCTCCTCGGTGACGCTGGCGCTCAAGCCCGCCGACGAAGAAGACCACCTCCACGACTACGCGTCCGATCGCAAGATCAAGGAACTGGTCAAGAAGTACTCCGACTTCATCGCCTGGCCCATTCGCATCGACGTCGAGAAGCGCGTCAAGAGCGAAGAGGAAGGCGGCGAGGACACCGTCACGATCGAGCCCGAAACGATCAACTCGCAGAAGGCGCTGTGGACCCGCTCCAAGGACGAGGTGTCCGAGGAGGAGTACAAGGAGTTCTACAAGCACGTCAGCCACGCCTGGGACGAGCCGCTGGAGGTCATCCCGTTCAAGGCCGAGGGCACGTTCGAATACCAAGCGCTGCTGTTCATTCCGTCGCAGGCACCGTTCGACCTGTTCATGCGCGAGAGCAAGGCGGGCGTGCACCTGTACGTCAAGCGCGTGTTCATCATGGACGACTCGCAGGAACTGCTGCCCGAGTACCTGCGCTTCGTCAAGGGTGTCGTCGACGCAGCGGACCTCTCGCTCAACGTCTCTCGTGAGATCCTGCAGCAGGACCGACAGATCCGCGCGATCCGTCGACGCCTCACCAAGAAGGTGCTCTCCACGGTCAAGGAACTGCAGAGCGAGCAGCCCGACAAGTACAAGACACTGTGGTCACAGTTCGGAACGGTCCTCAAGGAGGGCCTGATCTCCGACAGCGACAACCGCGAAACCCTCTTGGGCATCGCGTCGTTCGCGTCCACCAACTCCGAGGAGGGCGTGACCACCCTCGCCGAGTACGTGGACCGGATGAAGGACGGCCAGCAGCAGATCTACTACATGACGGGCGAATCCCGTCAGCAGATCGAGAGCTCGCCGCACATGGAGGCCTTCAAGGCTCGTGGCCTCGAGGTGCTTCTCCTCACCGATTCGGTCGACGAGGTGTGGGTCGGCAACGTGACCGACTTCGACGGGAAGTCGTTCCAGTCCATCGCCAAGGGCGAGGTGGACCTCGACACCGAAGAGGAGAAGAAGGAGTCCGAGGCCAAGCGCGAGGAGCAGGACAAGGAGTTCGCGGACCTGCTCACGTGGCTGACCGAGACACTCGGTGAAGACGTCAAGGAGGTACGCCTGTCGACGCGCCTGACGACATCACCGGCCTGCGTCGTCGGCGATGAGTTCAGCTTCTCCCCGCAGCTCGAGAAGATGTACAAGGCGTCGGGACAGTTCGTTCCGACCTCCAAGCGCATCCTCGAACTCAACCCCACCCACGATCTGGTGACGGGATTGAAGAAGGCCCGCGAGGATCGCAGTGACGATCCGCACCTCGCCGAGACCGCCGAATTGCTCTATGCGACGGCACTTCTCGCCGAGGGCACCGAGCTCAAGGACCCGGCGAAGTTCTCCCGATTGCTGGCGGATCGGTTGACGCGCACCATCTGAGCGGCTTCGCCGCATGTGAGCGGAACTTCGTAGTGGGCTACGAAGTTCCGCTCACATGGGTGGGTCACTGCGGAGGCAGGATGTGCTCCCCCGTCTTGTCGGTGCTGAGCGAGAGTGAACTGATGTACTGCTTCTCCCCGTTCGGCCCGGGGACGTTGGACGCGATCATGTCGGGTCGCTCGAATTCCATGCCGCTGACGTGGCACATCACGAGCGCATCGGACGGGTTGCCGTGCTCGTCGAACATCGGCAGATCGATACCGTCGTCCGTGCGTCGCAGGTAGTACTTGCCCTTGGTTGCCACCGCCAGGATGGGCGGAAGAACCAGTGCGAGAACGAGAGCCACGATGGGCGAATACGGTTTGATCGCAGATCCGAATGCCCCGAAGAAGACGAGGATCGACAGGATCGCCGACGCCGCCATCGACCCGAAGCCGACCGGATTGATGTTGTAGAGCATGCCGCGTCGGAACTCGGGCACCTTGGGCGAGAGCTTCAGGATGTACTTGTTGAATACGATGTCCGACGCCACCACGGCAATCCACGCGATACCGCAGTTGGCGTAGAAGCCGAGAATGCTGTTGAGGAAGTCGAACATGTTGGCTTCCATCAGGATAAGTGCGATGGCAAGGTTGAACAGCACGAACACCATGCGGCCGGGATACGTCTTGGTGAGGCGGGTGTAGGAGTTGGTCCACGCCAGCGACCCGGAGTAGGCGTTGGTGACGTTGATCTTGATCTGGCTGATGACGACCAGGATCACCGCGAGGGTCATCGCGAGCCAACCCGGCATGAAGTTCTCGTAGATCTCCAGGAACTGGTGCACAGGCTCGTTGGCGATGGTCGAACCGTCGACGACGTTGGCGATCAGGTACACGGCAAGGAAGAGACCGACGACCTGCTTGAGTGCACCGAAGATGACCCAGCCCGGACCGGCGAGAAGCACTGCAGTCCACCAGCGTCGGGAGTTCTCGGGAGTCTTGGGTGGCATGAACCGCAGGTAGTCGATCTGCTCGGCGATCTGCGCGATCAACGACAGACACACGCCCGCCGCGAGCATCACCGATCCGATGTTGACGCCCTTACCGTCGGCACCGTCCTGACCGCCGTAGGCGAGGAACTCCCCGACCGAATCGGGATTGCTGATCACCAGATAGACGAACGGCAGCACCATCAGCACCAGCCACAGCGGGGTGGTCCAGACCTGGAGCTTGGCAAGGGCTTTCATGCCGTAGATGACCAGAGGAATCACCATGATCGTGGACACCGCGTACCCGATGGGCAACGGTATGCCCAAGCCGAGTTCGAGTCCCTGCGCCATGATCGAACCCTCGAGCGCGAAGAAGATGAACGTGAACGTCGCGAAGATGACGTTGGTGACCACCGACCCGTAGTAGCCGAATCCGCTTCCGCGCGTGATCAAGTCGAGATCGATGTTGTAGCGAGCAGCGTAGTAGGCGAGCGGAAGTCCGGTCAGGAAGATCACCACGGCGAACACCAGGATGCCCCAGAGTGCGTTGCCGGTTCCGTACGAGATTCCGATGTTGGCACCGATGGCGAAGTCCGCGAGATACGCGATACCGCCGAGCGCGGACGTCGCGACAACACCGGTTCCCCATTTACGGTAGCTACGCGGCGCGAAGCGCAGCGTGTAGTCCTCGAGCGTCTCTTTGAGCGCGGTGTCTGTCGGCGCAGGCTGTACGGCGGTCATGGGTCAACAACGTAGAACCGCCACGTTGCCGGGGTGTCTTGGAAAGATGTAGCTGCTGTTACTCACTCCGACGATTCGGACATCCGGCGCGATACGCGTCGTGCAGAGAACGTCAGGCGACTGCGCGCGCCGCCAGCAGCGAGAAGTTCGACAGCTCGGCGCGAAGCATGTTCATCGCCCGATGCTGGGCCACTCGCACGGCTCCGGCCGTCATTCCGAGTGCTTCACCGGTTTGTGGTGCCGTCATGCCCCACACGACTCGCATCAGAATGATCTTGCGGTACTTCGGCGGCAGTGTGTCCATCAATGCCTGGGTGTGGCTACGCAGTTCGTCGCCGAGCGCGAGCTGTTCCGGCCCGGCATCGGTGGATTGCTCCTCGGGCATCTCGTCGATCGAGAACGACTGCCGCAGAACCGATTTACGACCGGCGTCGGCCAGCTTGTGCGCGGCGATCCCGTACACGAATGCCATGAAGGGCTTGCCCATGTCGCGGTACTTGGGAATGGCGGTGACCAGTGCGAGGCAGACCTCCTGCACCACATCGTCCGCGGCGACGTCGAGATTTCCGATCCGGGCGGAGCAGTATCGGCGAACCGGTGGCTGGATCAGCACCAGCACCTGTTCGAGGGCGAGTCGATCTCCCGCTACGGCGCGGGGCACAACGTCCTCGAGCCTGTCCATGCCGAAACCCATGGCCGATCTCCTCACTGGCAACGCGCGTCCTCTCCTGAACGCTCACCAGTACTTCGGTGCCGATTCCCACCCGGCTTGGTCCGAGCGGGTACCACACCGGCAGAAAATTGTGATTCAGGTAACACGGCGTGTCGAGGAAGCGAAGTACCGGACAACACCGTCGTCGCAACACGTGACACTCACACCCACGGAGCGCCCCATGATCACCAGCGAGCAGACCCACCAGGTCGGTCGCCGCAGCACCGTCGCTGCCGGTGACGGCACCGCGCTGGCGGTTCGCGAATTCGGGCATCCGAATGCCCCGCTGACCGCGGTGTTCGTGCACGGCCACTGCCTGCGGATGCAGTCGTGGACCGACCTGCGTCGACAGGTCGAGCACACTTGGGGAGACGACGTGCGGATCGTGATGTACGACCACCGCGGGCACGGCGAGTCGAGTCCGGCCGCGTCGGAAAGTTGCACCATCGACCGACTCGGCGAGGACCTGGCCGACGTCATCCGCGCAGTGGTTCCGTCGGGACCGTTCGTCGTCGTCGGCCATTCGATGGGGGGAATGACAGCGCTGTCCTACGCCCGCCAGAACCCGGAGGCCATCGGCACGCGCCTGATCGGAGTCGGTTTGATCGCGACGTCGGCGGGCGGAATCACCGACGACGGACTCGGCAGTTGCCTCGCGCATCCCGCGGTGTCGGTATTCCAGGCCGCTGTTCGACGGGCCCCTCGGCTGATGTCGGGTGCCAAGAGACTCAGTCGCGGCGTCTGTGCACCCATCGTCAGGACAGCGGGATGCGGATCCCGAAGAGTCAGTCCGAGGGTGGTGACGCTGGCGACGGCGATGCTGGGTGAGACGTCCATCGTGACGATGGCCGGCTTCCTCGGGGCGTTCCGAGGGCTCGACGAGGTGGCCGGCCTGGCCGCTCTCGCCTCGATTCCCACCCTCGTCCTCTGCGGCTCCGACGACATGATGACACCCATGCGACACTCGGAAACCCTTGCCGCACATCTGCCCGACGCTCGCCTGGTACGCGTCGCGCAGGCCGGGCACATGGTGATTCTGGAACGAGCCCACGAGGTGGCCGAGGCCATCGTCGAACTCGTGACGGCCGCTCGACGTGCACACGTGGGAGATCTCGCGCTGGCTCGCTAGCAACTCAGAACGTGCCGACGACCGTGGCCCGCACCGGAATCCGATGCGGGCCACAGTACTGCTGTAAGAGAATTACTTCTTGACGGCGGGGGGAGCGTTGAGGAGCTGGATGAACTGCCCCGCGTTGCCTGCGATGGCACCGAGACCGCCGATGGCGGTACCGGCGAGCGATGCACCAGAGCCCAGAAGCAGTGCGCCGCCGACGCATCCGGCCACCGGTGCGGCACCGAAGAGCAGCAGTGCAGGTGCGGAGACGGTACCGGCAGCGATGGCTCCGAGGAAGCAGCCGGTGACCAGACCGGTTGCGGCTCCGAGGAATCCGCCGACCGATGCGGAGAGGCTGATGTTGTCCTTGACGCCGGAGACTGCGGCGGGCAGGTCGACCTGCTGCAGACCCGGAAGAGAGGCGGAGACCGGGGTTGCCGCGGCAGGCGAGGCATCGGCGGTCAAGGTGGCGTGGTTTCCGTCGATGACGGCGGCGACGGGGTGCGAGAACCCGTCGACGGCAATGGCCAGTGGCACGGAATCGACCAGCGCACCGTTGGCGTCGCGGACGACGAGGTGGTTGTCCTCGTTGCTCAGGGTGCCCGCCGACGTGTCGACGATGACCTGGTTACCGGCCTGGGTGACGTTCCAACCGACCGGAGCGGCGAGCGCCGGAGCCGGATCGGCGTAGGCAGTTCCCATGGCGGTCGTCATCGCTGCAATGACCAATGCGGACGTTGCCGCGAATCGAGTCAGCTTCATGTTCCTCAGTCTTTCGTCGTGTCCATCACTCGATGCGAGCAGCGAAAAACTATGGGTGGAACAAGCGGGTCAGGCGAACCGAAGATGAACGAACGGGGTCGATCCGAACAACGATGCGACGCATCGACTCATAAGGGACAGAACGACTTTCGAAGTCCCAACGGTTCGTAAACGACACGCGCGGGTTGTCTCTTCCTACCGAAAAGACCCCCGCCGCCGATCACCTGCCCACGAACTTCGGCGTGCGCTTCTCGGTACGTGCGCGTCGCGCTTCCTTCATGTCCTCACTGCTCCACGCGGCCTCGAACGCTGCGGTCTGCTCCGGCGTCGGAACATCATGTGCTCCATCGTCGTTGAAGACGAGCTTGAGATGCTTCAGCGCCAACGGAGCGAGCTCGGTGATCGACTGCGCCCATTGCGTCGCCGCGTCGACGTCGCCGAGTTTGTTGGCCAGCCCGCACACGTGGGCCTGATCGGCGTGCACCCGTTCCCCGCCGATCAGAATCGTGCGTGCAACGCCGCCGCCTGCGAGCGCGGCCAAGCGCCGGATGGTCCAGTTGCTCACCGCGATACCGAGCCTCGTCGACGGAATCTCGAAGAAGCTGCCCGGCGCAACGACCCGCAGATCGCAGGCGATCGCCAACTGGGTGCCTGCCCCCACTGCTGGGCCGTTGATCGCAGCCACGACCGGAATCGAGACACGTTCGATTGCCGTCAGCATCTCCTCGAGGATCTGACCGAAATGCTCGGGAAACGCATCACCGGTCAGATCCGCGCCCGCGCAGAAGCTGGTTCCCTGGCCGGTGATGACCACGACCCGTGCGCCGTCACGCTCGGCTTGTTCGACGCCGCGATGCACCGCAAGGCACAGCTCGGAGTTCAACGCGTTCCGTCGATCCGGGCGCTGCAGTTCGATGGTGACGACGTCGCCGTCACGAGAGAGTCCGATCACGAGAGCAGAGGTTACCGACCGGTACGGGAATTGACAGTGCGGGGCCTGGTCTACTGGTCTCCATGATCGACACTCGGGTCGCCGTCATCGGCGCCGGCCAGGCCGGACTCTCGGCCGGCTATCACCTGCATCGCGCGGGCCTGACCGCAGGTGAGGGGTTCGTGATGCTGGACCGCTCCCCCGGCCCGGGCGGCGCATGGCAGTTCCGCTGGCCCTCGCTGACGCTGAGCACTGTCAACGGGGTGCACAACCTGCCCGGTATGGCCTTTGCGGACACGCTCGGAGACGAGCCCGCCGAGAGCGTCGCGGCCGCCGATGCCGTCCCCCGCTACTACCGCGAGTACGAGGAACGCTTCGAACTGCATGTTCGACGCCCCGTCACGGTGACCGTCGTGTGCGACCGCGAACCCTTGTTCCGGGTCGAAGCCGGCGAGACCGTCGTCATGGCCGAGGGGCTGATCAATGCGACCGGGACGTGGGAGAAGCCGTTCGTTCCGCACTACGACGGAGCCGAGACGTTCGCAGGCAGGCAACTGCACACCAAGGATTACCGGACTGCCGACGAGTTCGCGGGCAAGCACGTCGTCGTGGTGGGCGGCGGCATCTCGGCCGTCCAACTGCTCGACGAGATTTCGCAGGTCACGTCCACGACCTGGGTGACGCGTCGACCACCGGTGTTCCGAGACAGCGAGTTCGATCACGATGCCGGACGCAAGGCCGTCGCAATGGTCGAGGAGCGGGTGCGGGCGGGCCTGCCGCCCGGTTCGGTGGTCTCGGTGACCGGACTGCTGCTGACGCCGTCGTTGGCTGCTGCTCAGCACCGCGGCGCCCTCGACCGGAAGCCGATGTTCTCGTCCATCACGAAAGATTCGGTGGTGTGGGAGGACGGGTCGAGTCAGCACGCCGATGTGATTCTGTGGGCCACCGGCTTTCGCAGCGCCCTCGATCACCTCGCTCCGCTGCGCCTGCGCGGGCACGGCGGCGGAATCGTCATGGACGGCCGGCTCACCACCCGCGTGGCCGCGAACCATCGCGTCCACCTGCTGGGATACGGGCCGTCCGCCAGCACGATCGGGGCGAACCGAGCCGGGCGAGCCGCGGTGACGGAACTGCTCGAGACTCTGGATTAGCCGAGCTGCTCGGCGACGAACTTCGCGAGCGCACCCAATCGCGCCCGGCTCGGCATGGAGGTCGGAACGCCCAACGCATCCAACGGCGCCGACGTCACCGGCCCGACGCAGATCGCGGCGACAGGGCCGCGAAGTGCGTCGAGGAAGGCGTCGAGCAGGCCGTTGTCCTTTGCGGTCGACAGCAGAGATGCCACCGCGGGGGCGCTGGTGAACGTGACTGCATCCACGCGACGGTCGATGATCTGCCCCAACAGGTCGATCAGCGGAGCCTGATCCACCGGGCGGATCCACCGATACACCGGAACCGGCCGCACGTGTGCCCCGAGTTCGCTCAGTGCGTCGTTGAGATGGATCGTCGGTTCCCACTCGGTGATCACCCCGTGCAGCTGAACCGCGATGTCCACCCCGGCAACACCTTCGGCCTCGAGATGATCGGAGACTTCCTGGGAGGCCTCGGTGGCCGGGGACCACTCGTCCCGCAGCCCCGCACCGCGAATGGCACCGCGTGCCTTGGGCCCTCGGGCGATGATTCGCGAATGCGCAAGGGCAGCAACGAGATCATCACGGATACCCCAGTCGGCAGCCGCGTCGAGCCAGCCCCGAAAACCGATACCGGTGCTGATCACCACGATCTGCGGCGGTCGTTCGACGATGCCCTCGGTGGCCGACTTCAACTCGGAATCGTCGATCAGGGGCAGAACGTGAATCGCCGCGGCGTGAACGATGTTCGCGCCGCGGCGTTCGAGCATGGTGGCCAATTCGTCTGCACGCCGCTCGGCGGTGAGGGCAACGGTCTTGCCGTCGAGCGAATCGGACATGGGTACAGACTAGGCCCCCTATGTGAGCGCTGTGCCCGTGGTCGTTCCGCAGGCTCCACTCCGGACTTCGTAGCCCGCTACGAAGTTCCGGTCACATCAGCTGCTGAACTTGTCCGGGTCCGGGCCGGTGCGGCCGTCTGCGGAGTCCAGCGCGTTGATCTGCTGAATTTCGTCGTTGCTGAGCTCGAAGCCGAACACGTCGAAGTTGCTGCCGATGCGCTTCGGGGTCACCGACTTGGGGATCACCACGTTGCCGAGCTGGATGTGCCAGCGCAGGATGACCTGGGCCGGGGTGACGCCGTGTGCGTCGGCGATCTTCGCGAACACCGGCTCGTCGAGGATGGTGCCCGATCCCAGTGGGCTCCAGGCCTCGGTGGCGATGCCCTTCGAGGTGTGGAACGCGCGCAGCTCTTCCTGGATCAGCCGCGGATGCAGCTCGATCTGGTTGACCGACGGCGTCTCGCCGACGGCGTCGATCAGCTTCTCCAGGGTGGGGATGGTGAAGTTCGAGACGCCGATGGAACCGATGCGGCCGTCTGCCTTGAGCTTCTGGAACGCCTTGAAGGTGTCGATGTACTTGTCGCGGTCGAGCTGCTGCCAGTGAATGAGGTACAGGTCGAGGTACTCGAGCCCGAGGCGATCCATGCTGGCGTCGAATGCCTTCAAGGTGGAGTCGTAGCCCTGGTCGTCGTTCCACAGCTTGGTGGTCACGAACAGCTCGTCACGGGCGATGCCGGATTCTGCGATGGCCCGGCCGGTGCCGGTTTCGTTCTCGTACACCTTGGCGGTGTCGATGCTGCGGTAGCCGACCTTCAATGCCTCGGTCACTGCGGCCTGGGCACCGTCGTCGGGCACCTGCCACACACCGAACCCCAGCTGGGGAATGGACGTGCCGTCGTTGAGCACGATGGTCGGGACAGTACTGGTCTCGGCTGAATACGTCATACGAATGGCAACGGTGGGTGGGGTGGTGTTGTTCCCGCCCCTTAGTGTTTCGGTGTGACCGCAACGCTTCGTATCGATGATCTCGCCGCTTTTCACGGCGATCGAACCCTGTTCTCCGGCCTCGATCTGACGGTGGCCGAGGGTGATGTGATCGGGCTCGTCGGGGCCAACGGTGCAGGTAAATCGACCTTGTTGACGCTGCTCGCGGGGGTCGGCACGGCTGATCACGAGGGTGAGATCTACACCAGCCCGCCCGACGCGACCGTCGGCTATCTGGCTCAGGAGCCCGAGCGGATCGCCGGGGAGACCGTGCTGGACTTCCTCGGTCGGCGCACCGGGGTCACGGCGGCAGAATCTGCGATGAACGCCGCAGCCGAGGCTCTCGGTTCGAGTGACGAGGACCTTTACACCCCGGCACTGGAGCGATGGCTCGCCCTCGGCGGCGCCGATCTGGCGGAGCGAACGGCGAAGGTGCTCGCGGATCTCGGTCTCGAGGTCGACGGATCGGCACTGATGACGGATCTGTCGGGCGGTCAGGCCGCCCGAGCCGGGCTCGCCGCGATTCTGCTCGCTCGCTACGACATCCTGCTGCTCGACGAGCCCACCAACGATCTCGACCTGGCAGGCCTGGAGCAACTGGAGCAGTTCGTCGTCGCCACACGGGCCGCCATCGTCGTCGTCAGTCACGATCGCGAGTTTCTGGCACGAACGGTGACGGGTGTCGTCGAGCTCGATCGGGCGCAGCGTCGCATCGATGTGTACGACGGCAGCTACCAGTCGTATCTGGCGGAGCGCGAGATTGCGCGCCAGCATGCCAGGGAGAAGTACGACGAGTTCGCAGACACCAAGTCCGCGTTGGAGTCACGGGCACAGATGCAGCGGAACTGGATGGAGTCGGGGGTACGTAATGCGCGACGCAAGGCCACCGACAACGACAAGATCGCCCGCAAGACGCGCGCCGAATCGACCGAGAAGCAGGCCGCGAAAGCTCGTCAGACACAACGTCGCATAGAGCGCCTCGAGGTGGTGGAAGAGCCCCGCAAGGAGTGGGAACTGCGGATGGAGATCGCCGCGGCTCCCCGTAGCGGCACCGTGGTGTCGGTGTTGGGCGGTGCTGTCGTCCGGCGATCCGGGTTCACGTTCGGACCGGTCACGACGCAGATCGAGTGGGGCGATCGCATTCTGATCACCGGGCCCAACGGCTCCGGCAAGACGACGTTGCTGTCGGTGCTGCTGGGCCGGCTCAGCCCGGACGAGGGCACGGCCTCTCTCGGCTCCGGAGTCGCCGTCGGTGAAATCGACCAGGCGCGAGCACACTTCGTCGGCGAGGGCACAGTGTCCGACGCCCTCAGTGCCGCAGTTCCCGAGTGGCCCGATGCCGAAGTCCGCACGCTGCTGGCCAAGTTCGGCCTACGCGGCGACGATGCACTGCGGCCGGCGTCATCCCTCTCCCCCGGTGAACGAACCCGCGCCGCACTCGCGTTGCTACAGGCCCGCGGAGTCAATCTGCTGGTGCTCGACGAGCCGACCAATCACCTCGACCTACCTGCCATCGAACAACTCGAACGCGCGATGGAAAACTTCGAGGGCACACTGCTGCTGGTGACCCACGACCGCAGAATGCTCGACACGGTCCGTAGCACTCGCCAGTGGACCATGGCCGACGGGCAGCTGTCGGAGCTGTAGATCGCGTTGAAATCGGGTGCAGCTGACCGCGGTGAGCGCGGTCAGCTGCACCCGATTCGCGTCAACTGAGCAGAATTTCGTTCACCTCGGCGGCGGGATGCATCGGCAGCCCGTGGTGCGTGGCGTTCTCGAGTATCACCGTTCTCGCACTCGGCAGAACGGCGCGCACAGACGCTTCGACCCGAGTGGCGTTGTGCACCTTCCCCTTCCCCGCCAGGACCACGGTGGTGTGCACATCGAAGTTCTCGAACGCAGCAGGCTTCGGCCGCTTGGGAACGATGGTCTTCGCCGTCGGGAAATGTGCGGCACCGAGCGCGAGCACGTCGAGCCAGTCGGAATCCAAAGCCAGGCCGTCGGTCTCCCACGCTACGAAACGCCGCTGCCGTTTCTCGTTGGGAGCGAGCAATATCGGCAGGGCGTGCAGCAGATACCTCGGACTCATGGAGCCGAAGCAGGCATTGGGATCGAGGAGAGTGAGCGCATCGACGCGGCTTTTGTTGCGCAGGGCGTACGCCAGAGCGATCATCGCACCGTAGGAATGTCCGCAGAGCGCCGCGGTTGGCAGGTTCAACTCGTCCAGGACGGCTGACAGCCAACCCAGTAGTTCCTCGACAGAGTCGATGGACCGGTCGCCAGGAACGCTTCGCCCCACGTCGCCCATGAGGTCCACCGCGTACACCCGATATCGCTGCGCGAGCGCTGCAACGTTGGCGAACCACACGGCCGACGTCGCACCGGCCCCGGACAACAGGACCAGAGCCGGGCCGTCGACGGGTCCGCAGGCGTTGATTCGGGTGGTGCCGTGCACCGTCTTCACGTCGATGGCCTGGGTATCAGCCGGCCACTGCTGCAGCACCCGGTCGTAGGCGGAGGAGAATTTTTCCAGCGTCACGGCAACCCTCTATTCTCTCGATGGTCGAGATAATAGACAATGGAGAGACTTCTCGTCCAGCATCTCCCGAGGGATCAGCACATGACCGAACCTGTCGCCGCCGTGCATCGATTGCGAGCGCTCACCGTCGAGCTCGATCTCCTCGGCGCGGAGTTCGCCCAGAAGCACTCACTTCACCCGACAGACATCCGCGCGCTGATCTGCCTGCTGGATGCAGACCGAGCCGGAACGCGTGCCACACCCGGCTGGCTCGGCGGACAGCTGGGCCTGGAATCGGCGTCGGTCACCGCCTTGATCGATCGAATGACCAAGCGCGACTTGGTGCTACGCGAACCGGATCCCTCCGATCGCCGACGGGTACTGCTGCGCGTGACCGCGCATGCGTCGGAACTCGGCACCACGTTTTTCGGCCCCGTCATCGGTCGGGCCGTCGACGAACTCGCACGCTTCACACCCGATCAGCGGGCAACGATCGACGAGTTTCTGACGACCATGCACGCGGTCGTCGTGGCAGCTCGCGAACAGCAGAGCCCGTAGCCATACCAACAAATTCGTTATTACTGGTTGACATATCGTTGGGTTTATACAACACTTCATTGTCATGAGCCCCGTCAAGCGCGGTACCGCGCTCCCGATCTTCAACAGGGTGGGTGTTCTGCGGGCAGAACGAAAGATGAGCCGCGCGCAACTGGCCGAACTCGTCGAAGTGAATCCCCAGACAGTGGGAGCCCTCGAACGAGGCGACCACTACCCGAGCCTCGACCTCGCGATGCGCATCTGCGATGTGTTCGATCTGCCGATCGAAGCAGTGTTCTCACGAGAAGAACTCGGACCACTCTCGGCCGAACTCTTCCGAAGGGAGAAGGATCGATGAACAAGCCCGAGCCGAGCATTTACTCCCGCTATCAGGAATCCCGCACGCAGATGTTCCTGGACAGCGACAAGCATTACGCCAACTGGCTACCAGGCCTGCGAGCCCAAAAGCGACGCCGCACCTTTGTGATCGCGCTCCTCGCCCTCCTCGCCGCCGCGGCCGGATTCGCACTGGCAGTTCTCGCAGTCAGGGGGGCACTCGGCGGATGGGCCGTGTGCTACATCGCGTTCTTCTTCGCATCCATCGTCCTCGGCATCGTCTCTCGCAGCCAGGCCGAAGCACCGGAAGATGCACTCGACGAGTACGAGGTTGCACGCCGCAACCACGCCCGATCGATCGGACTGACAGTCACCCAGGGTTTGGGCACAGCGGCAGCGTCGTACCTGTTTCTCGGGGCGATGTTCCTGGACAACGCAGATCTGGCGCTCTCGGGAGGCGCATTGATCTTGACCGCTCTGAGCGCCGGGAGATACGCCCCCGCAATGCTTCTCGCATGGACCACTCCCGACCCCGACCCCGAGGACGGCTGACAATGAGCGAACGCCCCGACATCCTCACCCGCTACCAGGCGCATCGCACGCGGCGCTTCATGGAGAACGACGCGAAAACCCGTCACTGGCTTCCGAATTGGCGCACGCAGAAACGTCGACGCATACTCGCCGTCTTGCTGATGGCGTCCTTGCTCACCCTGTTGGTGATTGCGGTTTGGTCACTGTTCTCCAGGTGGGCACCGATCGCATGGATCCCGGCCACCGTGCTGTTTCTCGTCACGTGGACGATGCTGCAAACAGTGTCCCGTCGCCACAGCGATGCACCGGTGGGCGCACTCGACGAATGGGAAGTGCAGCAGCGCAACGAAGCACGCTCGATCGGCCTCACGGTCACCCAGGCGCTGGTGATGGTGGCAATCCTGGTCCTGATCGTGCTGTCGGGAGCGTACGACAACGAGAACCTCGCTTACGCCGGAGGTTTGTGGACTCTCGCTGCGCTGCTGGCCGGCGGGTGCGCACCCGCAGTCATTCTCGCCTGGATCACTCCCGACCCCGAACTCGAAGATTTCGATCCCGAAACAGAGACCGAAAGGGCACCATGAGCACCCTCACGATCGACTCCGTCTCCAAGAAGTACGGCGACAAGATCGCCCTCGACAATCTCAGCTTCGACGTTCGCCCGGGCGAGCTGTTCGGCTTCGTCGGCAGCAACGGCGCGGGCAAGACCACCACGATGCGCATCGCGCTGGGAGTCCTGTCGGCAGATTCCGGCCAGGTTCTGTTGGGCGGCAAGCCCGTCGACCTCGATGTCCGCCGCACCATCGGCTACATGCCCGAGGAACGCGGCCTGTATCCGAAGATGAAGGTCGGCCCGCAATTGGCGTACATGGCCGAACTGCACGGCCTGTCGTCCAAGGAAGCCAAGGCTGCGGTGATCCGTTGGACCGAACGCCTCGGCATCGATCAGCGCGTCAACGACACCGTCGACGCACTGAGCCTGGGCAACCAGCAGCGCGTGCAGCTGGCGGCCGCGCTGGTGCACGACCCCGCAGTGCTCGTACTGGACGAGCCGTTCTCCGGACTCGACCCGATCGCCGTCGACGTCATGAGCGAGGTCTTGCGCGAAAAAGCCGCTGCCGGAGTGCCGGTGGTGTTCTCGAGCCACCAGCTCGATCTGGTGCAGCGCCTCTGCGACCGCGTGGGCATCATCGCCGCCGGCTCGATGAAGGCTGTCGGGACCGTCGACGAGCTACGCGGCTCGGGGGATTCGCAACTGCACGTCCACGCACCGAACGCCGCGCCCGGATGGGCGTCGGGCATCGCCGGGGTGAGCACCCTCGGCCACAGTGACGGCGTCACCGTCCTGAGCTTGGCCCCCGGGGCCGACGATCAAGAAATCCTGCGGGCCGCCCTGGCGACCGGTCCGGTACACGACTTCTCCATCCAGAAACCTTCCCTGAGCGACTTGTTCCGAGAGGCGGTAGTGGCATGAGCTCCCAACTGAACTCCTTCAGCGCAGTGTCCTTGATAGCCAAGCGCGAGTTCACCGTTCAGGTGGTGAAGAAGAGCTTCGTCATCAGCAACGCGATCATCCTGGCCGTCATCGTCGGCGGCATCATCGCGTTCTCGATCTTCTCCGGCAGCGGTGACGAAGAGCGCGACGTCGTCGGTATCGCAGGCGACCAGTCCATTGCGGCCGTGATGGAAGCGACCGGCGATGCCGTCGGGTCTCCGGTCGAGGTCCGCGAGATCGCCGACGCGGCGGCCGCACGCAGCGGCGTCGAATCGGGAGATCTCGACGTGGCGTTGGTTCCGGACGGAACCCAAGGCGCGTACACCGCCGTCACCGAGTCCGACCTGACCGGCACGTTGCGCGCCGTCGTCGAAGGCAGTGTTGCAACGCAGGCAACCAATCTCGCACTGGCGCAACAGGGTGTCGATCAGAACGAGCTCGGGGCAGCGACAAGTGCCGCAATAGTCACCGTCGACGCTATCGATCCGCCTGATCCCGAGGCCGGCCAGCGGACAGCTCTCGCGTTCTCCGCAGTGTTCCTGCTCTACGCCCAGATCATCGGCTTCGGCATGTACGTCGCGATGGGCGTCGTCGAGGAAAAGTCCTCGCGCGTGGTCGAACTGCTGCTCTCCACCGTCCGCCCCCTGCAGTTGCTCTGGGGAAAGATCCTCGGTATCGGCGCGGTCGGCATCCTGCAGCTTGCCCTGTACGGAATAGCCGGTGTGGGTGCAGGATTGGGCACAGGCGTCCTCACGATCACCGGTGCCGCGGTGAGCGTGTTCGCCGGAACTCTCTTCTGGTTCGTTCTCGGTTTCGCCTTCTTCGCAGTGCTCTACGCAGCAGGCGGATCGATGGTCTCGCGGCAGGAGGACGTCAACTCGACAACCATGCCGCTGCTGATTTTGATTCTGGCCATGTTCTTCGCCGCTACTTCCTCCCTCAGTGACCCGGAGAGCACCCTCGCCAACACGCTGAGCTGGATCCCGCCGTTCTCCGCGATCATGATGCCGCTGCGTATCGCGTCCGGAGTCGCCTCGCCGGTACAGATCGTCGGCACCGCAGTTCTGATGGTGATCACCACCGCAATCCTGGCCATGGGTGCGGCGAAGATCTACCAGCGTTCCATTCTTCGGATCGGCAAGACCGTCTCGTGGAAGGAAGCGTTTGCTCGCTAGGGTTCTTCCATGAACCCACGGACGTCCGCCGCCGAGATTCTCGATTCCGTTCTCGACGGCGGATCGTTCGTGTCCTGGGACTCCACGCCTGTGGACGTCCATCCTGGGGAGTCCTATCTGAGGGACCTGACCAAGGCCCGGGAGAAGAGCGGCGTCGACGAATCGGTGCTGACGGGCGAGGGCACCATCGAGGGTCGACGCGTGGTGATCATCGCGTGCGAGTTCGCTTTTCTCGCCGGTTCCATCGGCGTTGCCGCGGCCGAGCGCATCACCTCCGCCATCGAACGCGCCACGGCCGAGGGGCTGCCGCTGATCGCCTCCCCCACCTCCGGCGGCACGCGTATGCAGGAGGGAACGTTGGCCTTCGTGCAGATGGTCAAGATCGCCTCGGCCGTCACCGCGCACAAGGCGGCGCACCTGCCGTACCTGGTGTACCTCCGCAATCCGACGACCGGCGGCGTGTTCGCATCCTGGGGATCGCTCGCTCACGTCACGGTCGCCGAACCCGGAGCCCTCATCGGGTTCCTCGGACCACGCGTCTATCAGGCGTTGTACGACAAGCCATTTCCGGACGGCGTCCAGACCGCCGAGAACCTCTACCAGCACGGCGTGATCGACGGTGTGGTGCCGGTCGATCAACTGCGCCACTTGCTGGTTCGCGCGCTTCGAGTGATCATCGACGCCACCGTGTGGCCCGATCTCACGGTCGATGAGTCGACCGAGATACCGGAGCAGTCGGCGTGGCATTCGGTGCAGTCGTCGCGTCGCGCGGACCGCCCCGGCATTCGACAACTCATCGAACACGCTGCCAGCGAGCACGTTCCACTCAGCGGCACCGGTCAGGGCGAGGCCGACACGTCGATTCTGTTGTCGCTGTGCCGAATCCGAGGGATCTCCTGTGTCCTGTTCGGCAACGACCGAAGCAGCAGCACCGCCACCACCACCATGGGTCCGGCAGCATTGCGAGAGGCACGACGCGGCATGCGCCTGGCCGAGGAACTGCGCATCCCGCTGGTGCTGGTGATCGACACCTTCGGCGCTGCGCTGTCCAAGGAAGCCGAGGAGGGCGGTCTGGCACCCGAGATAGCCCGCTCGATCTCCGACCTGGTGACCATCGATACCCCGACGGTGTCGGTGCTGCTCGGCCAAGGCACCGGCGGAGGAGCGCTCGCGCTGCTGCCGGCCGATCGCGTGCTGTGTGCCCAGAATGCCTGGCTCGCACCGCTTCCGCCCGAGGGTGCCAGTGCCATCGTGCACCGGGACACCGCTCACGCGCCGGATATGGCCGAGGCGCAAGGCATCCGCTCGGTCGACCTGCTGCGCGACGGCATCGTCGACGCGATCGTCCCCGAACTCCCCGACGCCGCCGACGAACCGGCCGCCTTTTCCGCCCGAATCGCCGATGCCATCGTCCGGGAGCTCCGCGATTTGTCGACCCTCGACGCCGCCACCCGCACGCGATCCAGACTCAGCCGCTACCGCACGCTGGGATGAGCGGCTCCGCCGCATGTGAGCAGAAGTTCGTAGCAGGCTACGAGACCGGAGTGGAGCCTGCGGAACGACCGCAGGCTCCGCCGTGCACCTGCGAGGTCACGAGCGCCAAGACGTCGCCCGCACGCAGGTCGGCGGGAAGCTCCACCGGACTGACGCAGCGTCGACCCGGACCGTGCACATCCACCTTGACCACCGGACCCACCGAATGCCGGTTGACCACCACGGCTTGGCGCAGATCCCCGAATTCGGCGTCGACGCCCACCTCGCCCGCGATCACCGAACGCACCCGAGTGACCAGAATCGAGCCCCACTGCACCGGAGTGCCCTGCGCATCGGCCAGATCCTCCAGCGCGACGCCGTCGACCGTGATGCGACCGCAGACGCAATGCGTCTCTGCAGGCCAGAGCGCTGGATCGCACCGCGAAACGTATGCGGCACCGAGGGACGGAAGCATGTCGAGAAGTGTCATGAGAAGAAGTCTCACGCCGCGCGGAGGCGTCGGGCAGAGGTGTTGACGCAATCTTGACGGCAGTGCAGCGAAAATTGATGCCAAGCCGCACACTGTACTCACTGGTACATTCAGTCGGGTGATTGCAGACGACGTCTATCGCCGCGGCCGAGCAGGCCTACCCTCGTGGATCTCCGACTACGACGGCCGCCGCACCGAACTGCCGATCGCGCGCTGGATGGGCGGAACCCATTCGACGGTCGAAGACATCCGAGCAGACGAAGCCTCCATTGCCTTCTGCACCGGCCCCACCCTCGATCTCGGCTGTGGACCAGGGCGTTTGACCGAAGCGCTCACCCGAGCCGGCGTTCCCGCACTGGGGGTCGACACGTCCTCGGTCGCTGTGGAGATGACCAACCATCGCGGCGGGCTCGCGATGCAGCGAGACATCTTCTCTGCGATACCGGGTGCAGGCCAGTGGTCCCACGTACTACTCGCGGACGGGAACATCGGCATCGGCGGCGATCCTGCCGCACTGTTGACGACCGTACGAAGACTGCTGCACGAGAGCGGGACCGCCATCGTGGAAGTCGAGCCCACGTCCGAGGTGGACGATCGGAACCGAATGGTTCGATGGGAGACCGGCGATTCGGTGGGCGAATGGTTCACTTGGGCCAGCGTCGGCGCGAGTGCGCTGTACGCGCTGGCGGTGACTGCGGGCCTTCGAGTCCGCCGAACCATCGAATCGAACGGCCGAGTGTTCACCGAACTCGCTGTTCAGAGCATCGACCAAGGAGCCGAGGACCCGTGAGCAAGGAGCTGCCGAGAACGGCCAAGGGCAGGCGAACCAGAGCTGCGATCGTCGACGCCGCAGCATCGATGATGTACACCCACGGTGTAGCCGGAACGACCCTCGACGACGTTCTCGCTGCCTCCGAGACCGGGAAGTCGCAGCTGTACCACTACTTTTCCGACAAGTCGGACCTGGTCGAGGCCGTTATCGCACGTCAGCTCGAGCGCGTCCTCGCCGCCCAGCCACGCCTGGCCCACATCGACAGCCTCGACGACATCGACGCTTGGGCCGCTGAGATCGTCCGAAATCACGAACAACCAGGTGGGCCGTTCTCGTGCCCCCTCGGCTCACTTGCTGCAGAACTGAAGAACGATGCAGCGTTCGTTCCCAGCCTTCATGCCGCGTTCCGGCGCTGGGAGAAACCGCTGGAGCAGGGACTTCGCCGCATGATCGACCGAGGCGAACTCGACGTCGCGACCGATCCGGCCGCCGCGGCCGCCACCTTGATCGCCTCACTGCAAGGCGGAATGTTGATCGCCCGCATCGCGGGCGATGTCCAACCGCTGCGCGACACGCTGGACGCAGCAGTCGCCACATTGCGTAGGCGCGCAACCTGAGAACCGACGCCGGACGAACCCTGGCGGACGGACCCGAAGTGCGCTAACCTCGTTCTGACAGTTTGTACTAATGAGTACAAAAATGGAGACGGGAACCAGAATGCAACGAATTCCCACGTTCCGAAGCCCGATCCGCGGCGTCTGGTTCACGTCGGTCCTCGCATCCGTCCTGCTCGTCGTTCTGCCGATCGTGACGGTCACCGGATTCATTTCCTGGGCCGCGTACGGTCCTCAGTTCGGCCAGGCCATGCCGGGCGACGTCGGGTGGCTACGGATACCGTCGTTCGACTGGCCGACAGAACCCGCCTGGCTCTTCCGACTCACCCAGGGCCTGCACGTGGGGCTCGGACTTATCATGGTGCCGATCGTGCTGGCCAAGCTGTGGTCGGTGATCCCGAAGCTGATCGAGATGCCCCCGATTCGCAGCGTCGCTCATCTGTTGGAACGAGTGTCGTTGCTGGCGTTGGTCGGTGGCATTCTCTTCGAGATCATCACCGGTGTGCTGAACATTCAGTACGACTACATCTTCGGTTTCAGCTTCTACACCGCGCACTACTGGGGAGCCTGGGTGTTCATCGCCGGCTTCGTCGCCCACGTGGTGCTGAAGTTTCCGACCATGGTGACGGCGCTCCGAACCCGCCCGTTCCTGGAACTGATGCGCATCAAGGTGGCGGATACGGTGCCCGACGCCGATGACGAATCAGGCCTTGCTGCAACCGATCCCGCTCCAGCGACGATCAGCAGACGCGGAGCCCTCACTCTCGTGGGCGGCAGCGCATTGTTCGTCGCAGTCCTCAGCGTCGGGCAGACGACGGGCGGACCACTGCGCGGGGCGGCACTCCTGCTCCCCCGGGGGCGTTCGTACGGCGACGGACCCAACGACTTCCAGATCAACCGCACCGCGCAGTCCGCGGGCGTCACCGAGGCGATGACATCGGATGCGTGGCGGCTGACCGTGATGGCCGGCGGTACCGAGGTAGTACTCACTCGAGCTCAACTCGAGCAGATGAACCTGCATACCGTCGAACTCCCGATCTCCTGCGTCGAAGGCTGGTCGACGGTACAGACGTGGACCGGTGTTCCGCTGCGCGATCTGGCAGTGCTCGTGGGCATCGATGCCGCCGATACCGGTGAGGTGCGGTCGCTCGAACCCGTCGGGTCGTTCAACCGAGTCACCTTCGGGGGACACCAGATGATGCATCCCGATTCGCTTCTCGCACTGAAGGTGAACGGGGCCGACCTGTCCCTCGATCACGGCTATCCCGCTCGGATCATGATGCCGGCGATACCCGGAGTGCATGCCACCAAATGGATCGAATCCGTCGAATTCTTCGGGGAGGGAGCATGAGTACGTTTCGGGCGAGGTACGGCGCAGGCCCCATGCATCTCGCGGTCACGGCCTTCTGTCTCGCCCTGTCCGGCGCGGTGGTCCTGACGATCGGCTTTCCGGCACTGTGGAACACCGACACGTGGTGGCAGTCCATCGGGCTCTGGTTCGTCGGCGCGGCCGTAGTTCACGATGCGATCCTGTTTCCGCTGTACGCCGTGCTCGACAGAACCTTGGTTGCTCGACTGGGCAGGTTCGTCAACGCGGTTCGCATTCCCGCGCTCGGTGCAGGACTGAGCCTGCTGCTCTTCGCACCGGGGATCTTCGCCCACGGGAGCGAGACGTACGAGGCCGCCACGGGTCAGACACAGGAGCCGTACGCGATGCGGTGGCTGCTGTTGGTGGCTGGCATGTTCGCGGCCAGCGCGGCGTTCTACGGCGGCCGCGAAATGCTCAGGCAGAGGCGTTGACGCAATCTTGACGGCCGAGCCACCACTATCGACGCCGATGGGCACCATTGCACGCAACGACCGTCGGTCGACGGGATCCCGCCGGTCGTCGCCGGTAGTGCGCAACCCGGCCCGCACCACGCAGCCCCGAACTACGCTCCACAACATGAGTGGCGAGTATCGGCAGGCCTTCGACGACAGTGTCGACAACCGTGAGCAGTTCTGGCTCGATGCCGCGACGGGAGTCGACTGGGACACCCCACCGACCACCGCGTTCGACGGCTCGCACTGGTTTCCCGGGGCCCGACTGAACACCTGTTTCAACGCACTCGACCGACACGTCGACGCCGGACACGGCGACCGGACCGCACTGATCTACGACTCGGCGATGCTCGGACTCACCCGCAGCTACACCTACGCCGAACTGCTCGATCAGGTCGCTCGTTTCGCCGGGGTGCTCAGCAGCAACGGCGTCTCCACAGGCGACCGCGTGGTGATCTACCTACCGATGATTCCCGAGGCAGTCGTCGCCATGCTCGCGTGCGCCAGGCTCGGCGCAGTGCACTCGGTGGTGTTCGGCGGTTTCGCGGCCAAAGAGCTCGCAGCGCGAATCGACGACGCCGAGCCGGTCCTGCTGATCACCGCCAGCGGCGGGTTCGAGCCGGGCCGCGTCATCGAATACCTCCCCTTGGTGAAGCGGGCTCTGACGCTGACGACCGCGAAACAACCCGCAGTGATCGTGAAAACCCGCGAGGGAATTCCCGGTGACCACGACTGGCTGGACTGGGACACCCTCATCGCCGACGCCACCGCAGCCCAACCGGTTTCGGTGCAGGCGACGGATCCGCTGTACATCCTCTACACCTCGGGCACGACCGGAAAGCCCAAAGGTGTGGTGCGTGACAACGGCGGTCATGCCGTCGCGTTGACGTGGTCGATGCGCAACATCTACGACGTGGGTGCCGGTCAGGTGATGTGGACGGCGTCCGATGTCGGCTGGGTCGTCGGGCACTCGTACATCGTCTACGGACCGCTGTTCGCAGGTGCCACAACGGTTCTCTACGAGGGCAAGCCCGTCGGAACTCCCGATGCGGGCGCATTCTGGCGGGTGATCCAGGATCACGGCGTCCGCGCGTTGTTCACCGCGCCGACGGCATTGCGTGCCATCCGCAAGGTGGACCCGCACGCCGCCGAGCTCGATAAGTACAACGTGAAGTCCCTGCAGACACTGTTCGTCGCGGGTGAGCGCCTCGATCCCGATACCTACGAGTGGATTTCGCGAACCCTGGACCGCCCCGTGGTCGACCACTGGTGGCAGACCGAGACCGGGTGGGCGATCTGCGCCAATCTTCGCGGCCTCGAACCACTTCCGATCAAATCGGGATCGCCGACGGTACCGGTGCCGGGATTCCAGGTCGGCATACTCGACGCCTCGGGCAGCCCGGTCGAGGCAGGCACCGAGGGCAACATCGTCGTGAAGCTGCCACTGCCACCGGGGGCCCTGGTGGGACTGTGGAACGACGAATCACGGTTCCAGCGTTCGTATCTGGACACGTTCCCGGGCTACTACCTCACCGGAGATTCCGGGTACATCGACGCCGATGGCTACGTCTACGTCCTCGGCCGCAGCGACGACGTCATCAACGTGGCCGGGCACCGCCTGTCCACCGGATCGATGGAGGCGGTACTGGCCGGTCACCCCGCGGTTGCCGAATGCGCAGTCATCGGTATCCACGACGACCTCAAGGGCCAGCGCCCCAGCGGCTACGTGGTGCTCAAGGCCGGGGAGACCATCACCGAGGAGCAGCTGCGTACCGAACTGGTGGCCATGGTGCGGGATCAGATCGGCGCACTCGCGACATTCCGGGACGTGACGATCGTCGGGGCGTTGCCGAAGACCCGCTCGGGCAAGATCCTGCGGAAGACGATGCGGCAGATCGTTGCCGGCGAGGAATACGGCGTGCCGTCGACCATCGAGGATCCGGCGGTACTCGATGCGCTGGAGAAGTTGCTCGGCAGGTAGCGAGACGCTAATTCGAGCAACGATGGCCGAAATCCGCGCGCCAGGGGCCGTTCGCGCGCGATAGCGTCGTGCTCATGACAGATCTCGACACACGTCCCGCCGTCGATTGGCTTGCGCTCGGAGCCGTCACCATCACGGTGATCTCGTGGGCATCGGCATTCGTGGCCATCCGTGGTGTCGGCGAATCCTTCGGGGCAGGCCCGCTCGCGCTCGGCCGGTTGCTGATCGGATCTGTGGCACTCGGCGTGATAGTTCTGGCCAAAAGACAATGGGTCAAGCCCAACCGCACGCAGTGGCTGCAGATCGTCAGTATCGGCGTGTTCTGGTTCGGCATCTACAACGTCGCCCTCAATGCCGCCGAGCAACGCGTCGATGCCGGTACGACGTCGATGATCATTCAGATCGGTCCGATCCTGGTCGCATTGTTCGCGGGTCTGCTTCTGGGCGAAGGCTTCCCGAGGTGGCTGGTGATCGGCGCAGGTGTCGCGTTCGCCGGCGCGGTCATGGTAGGCGTCGTCACGGCGGTGACCACCACGTCCACGACCAAGACCGACGCCGACTTCCTCGGCATCGCACTGTGTCTGGTATCCGCGGTGACCTACGCGATCGGGGTGCTCAGCCAGAAGCCCGTGCTGCGCACCATCCCCGGACTTCAGGTCACGTGGATGGCATGCACCATCGGCGTGGTCTGCACGCTGCCGTTCGCACCGGCTCTGCTCGACGACCTCGGGTCCGCTTCTGCCGGTGCCACAGGCGGATTGATCTACCTCGGTCTCGTCCCGACTGCACTGGCCTTCAGCACCTGGGCCTACGCGTTGACGCGGATGAACGCGGGCAAGCTCGGCATCACCACGTACGCGGTCCCACCGATCACGATCGTGCTGGCCTGGCTGCTGCTGGGCGAGGTTCCGCACTACCTCGCCGTGGTCGGCGGAGTGATCTGCCTGGTGGGAGTTGGGTTGTCCCGCAGAAGATAGGGGTCACTCCGCAGGCTGCGCTCCTGCGTCAAAGCGCCTTGAAACGCGCGATCGCCACTTCCCGCTCGTGCTTGTGGTCGACGATCGGCTCCGGGTACTCCTTGGGCCGGCCGAACTTCAACGTGTGCACGGCTTTTCCTTCTTCACCGCGCAGCTCCGGCACCCAGCGTCGGACATAGTCCCCGGTGGGGTCGAACTTCTCGCCCTGGGTGATGGGATTGAACACTCGGAAGTACGGCGACGCGTCGGTGCCCGTTCCCGCGGTCCACTGCCAGCCGTGTTGGTTGCTGGCCAGATCCCCGTCCACGAGATGCTGCATGAAGTATCGCGCGCCCCGCCACCACGGCAGATGCAGATCCTTGACCAGGAACGACGCGACGATCATCCGTACCCGATTGTGCATCCACTTCTCGGAGTTCAGCTGCCGCATACCGGCATCGACGATCGGAAAGCCCGTCTCGCCCTTGCACCAGGCATCGAACAACTCGTCGGCATGCTTGCCCGAGTCCAGTTCGATCGTATCGAACTTCTTGACGTAGTTCTCCCGTGCACTGTCGGGACGCTGAAAGAGGATGTCGCCGTAGAAGTCTCGCCAGCAGATCTGTCGACGATACGAGGCCGCGCCCTCGTTGCGGAGCTTTCCCAGGTCGGCCAACATCGTTCGCGGGTGAATGTTTCCGTACTTCAGATGCACCGACATCCGACTCGTCGAGTCGAGGTCGGGACGATTGCGCTCGTCGTCGTACGCAGAAACCTCGTCGAGAAATTCCTTCCACTGCTTCGAGGCGGCCGCCTCACCGGCTGCCGCGTCGGACGCATCTTTCTCGGAAGGAATCTTCACGCGCCGAACGCCTTTCACCTCGTCCGGGTCGATCCAGTCGGCGGAGTCGGCCGAGGTGTCCGCTGGACCGCGCCACCCGTGTTCCATCCACTGGCGTGAGTACGGCGTGAACACCTTGTACGGTTCCCCGTCGTTCTTGACGATCCGCCCGGGGGCAACCGCATACGGTGACCCGGTCTCGACCAGGGTCACCTTCTCGCCCACCCGCTTGTCTCGCTCGCGCCCGTACGGGCCGTAATCGGCACTGATGTGTACGTCCTCGGTGCCGATCGCCTTCGCCACCTTCGGGACCACCGTCTCGGGGTCACCGTGCACGACCATCAGCCGTCCGCCGAGTTGGTCGTCGAGGGCTTCGAGTGAGCGGAACAGGAAGTCCTTACGCGGCCCGCCGGACGGCTTCAGCAGACGGTCGTCGAGCACGAAGAGCCCGAGCACCGGATCTCCCGACTCGGCAGCGGCGGTGATTGTGGGCAGATCCCCCAGACGGAGGTCACGGCGAAACCAGACGATCGACATGCTTCCAGTCTTACCCACCCCCGCCGCGAGCAATCCCCTCCCTCGGCCGTTCGATTCTCAGAGAACCGCCAACGACGACTCACCAAGGCCGCAACAACGACCTCTACCTTGGGATATACCGAACAGACAAGGAGAACATCATGACGAACACCCGCCCCTTCCCCGGTGCACTCTCCCTGATCGACAGCACCTGCACTTTCGAGAAGTACTACGAGCAGCTCTACGCCAAGGCACCCGCGCTCGCCTGGTCACTCGATGCCGACACCGGCCGCCGCAGTGCCCTCGAAGACTTCTTCGCCAAGACACCCGAGGAACGCCGCACCACCGTCGATAGCTGGGTTGCATAGCATTGGTCCGGTGACCGAATCGCCGAGCACCCCCGCCACCGTTCTCGTCGTCGACGACGACGCAGACGTGTTGTCGTCGCTGCAACGCGGACTGCGCCTGTCCGGGTTCACCGTCATCACCGCATCGGACGGCGCGGAGGCGCTCGGCGTGGTGTCGCGATCGGTGCCCGACGCCATCGTGCTCGATATCAACATGCCGGTGCTCGACGGTGCCAGCGTGGTGACCGCGTTGCGCGCCATGGGAAACGATATTCCGATCTGCGTACTCAGTGCCCGCAGTTCGGTGGACGATCGCATCGCCGGACTCGAATCCGGTGCCGACGACTACCTCACCAAACCGTTCGTGTTGGCCGAGCTCGTCGCCCGGATCCGAGCCATGCTGCGTCGACGCGGCACCGGTCCGGTTGTGCCGGTGACAGATTCGGGCGCACCGAACTCTGCCGTCGCCATCGGGACCCTGGTGGTCGACATCCCCGGCTATCGCGTCCACCGCGGCGGAGCCGACATCGACCTGACCAAGCGAGAATTCGAGTTGCTGGCCATCCTGGCCCGCAACAAGGGCGTCGTTCTCACGCGTGAACGACTGCTCGAACTGGTCTGGGGCTACGACTTCGTCGCCGACACCAACGTCGTCGACGTGTTCGTCGGATATCTGCGACGCAAACTCGAGGCCGACGGGTCGCCGCGCATCCTGCACACGGTCCGCGGCGTCGGCTTCGTCGTCCGGGACGCCGCATGAGCTTCTCGCTGCGCGCCCGAGTAGCCGCCGCCACCACGCTCGGTGCCACCCTCGTGGTCGCTGCCCTCTCGGTGGTCACCTCGGTCGCCATCTCGCGCAACAACGTCAATCAGCTCGACGAGCGGCTGACGACGGCATCTCAGGTGCTGATCCCGACCTCGACGACGCTGGAGGCCTTCCTCGATCAGCTCTCGGGCGCGTTCGCCGTCACCATCCGCAGTGGCGACATCGTCGTCGCGTCCACACCGACACGGCTGCCCGCGCTCGACACCGGGTCACAGACCGTGGACGTCGACGGGCAACGCTTCCGGGTCTACACCGCCGTATCGACCGCGGTGTCGTCCATCTCGATTTCCATCGGCGTGCCGGCCATCGAAGCGCAACAGGTCACCGACGAGCAACAGAAGCAGGTGATCCTGCTGGGACTGGCCGCGATCGCGGTGTCCACCGGACTGGGCTGGCTCTTCGGCGGTAGAGCCGTCAGACCGTTGGTGACGTTGACCCGGCAGGTCAGCGCGCAACCTCCGACCGCACCCGAAACCCGCACCGGCGTCACCGAAGCCGATGCGCTCGCAGTCGCGATCGGCGGCATGCTGACCAGACTGAACGAGGCACAGGACCGCACCAACGCCGCGCTCGACACCGCACGCGACTTCGCGGCCGTCTCCGCACACGAGCTGCGGACCCCACTGACTGCGATGCGCACCGACATCGAGGTGCTCAGAACACTCGACCTCGAGCCGACGCAGCAGCAGGAAATACTGGGAGATCTCGAGCGGACGCAGGGTCGAGTGGAGACCACGCTGACCGCCCTGGAACGACTGGCCTCGGGTGAATTGTCCAGTGAGGGCGACAGAGTCGAGACCGACATCATCGACATCTGCGACGTCGCAGCCCAGGACGCGCAACGACTGCATCCGGGACTCGACATACGCGTGGAGTACGCCGCCGACTCCGAGATCACGATGCGCGCACTGCCGACCGGCCTTCGACTGGCCGTCGACAACGTGATCGGCAACGCCGTTCGGCACGGCAACGCGACGTCGATCGTCATCACCGCCGAGCGCGAAGGTACGACGGTACGTGTCCTGATCGACGACAACGGATCCGGCGTTCCCCTCGACGAACGCGAGACGGTGTTCGGCCGGTTCGAGCGCGGCACCCGAGCAGCCAAGGGCGGCTCGGGGCTCGGCCTGGCTCTGGTGGCGCAGCAAGCCCAATTGCACGGTGGGCGGGCCTGGTTCACCGACAGTCCGCTGGGCGGAGCTCGATTGGTGCTGGAGCTGCAAGACAGCTGACGTACGGCAGTCTTTACGCGGGAGAAACCTACGGGTCCATCCGAACCGACGATCATGTACCCATGCACACGTCGTCGGATTTCTTCGTCCCCACCATCGACATCTCGCCGTACGTTCTCGGTGATGCCACCTCGGCGGCCGACGGGACCGGCCGGCGCAGCGTCGCAGCTGACATCGATTACGCTTGCAGCACAGTCGGATTCATGCAGATCCTCGGGCACGGCGTTCCCGAGGACACCGTGGCCGCACTCGCGTCGGCGATGGATTCGTTCTTCGGACTCGACTCGGCGGCGAAGCGGGCCTACATCTGCCCACCCGAACGCAACCGCGGGTACACCGCCCCGAAAAGCGAATCGCTGAGCCTGAGTCTGGGAGTCGAATCGGCGTCGGGCATGAATGACTGGTTCGAGGCCTTCAACGTCGGGACGGGCGAGCCGAACATCTGGCCCCACTCTGCGGGGTTCCAGCGCGCCGTCGAAGAGTATTTCACCGAAGCAGCGCGGGTGGCCCGGACGCTGACCACTGTGTTCGCCGATGCACTCGATGTGTCACCGAATGTGTTCTCCGACATCACCGATCGATCGCTGGACACCCTGCGGATGAACAACTACGCGCTCGAACCCGGCTTGTGTGTGCCGGACACCGAGCTCACCGGGATGAGCGAGCACACCGACTACGGCTTGGTGACGGTGTTGTGGGCCGATCGTGTGCCCGGTCTGCAGGTTCTCGGCACCGACCGACGGTGGCACGACGTGCAACCCGTCGAAGGAGCGTTGCTCGTGAACCTGGGCGATCTGACGGCCCGACTGACCAACGATCGCTGGATGTCGACGCTGCATCGAGTGCGTCCGCCGATCACCGACGGGACGATCCAGCGCAGGCGCTCTGCCGCCTTCTTCCACGACGGCAACCTCGACGCGGTGATCGCGCCACTGCCGTCGTGCATCGAGCCCGGCGACGTGGCCCGGTACGAACCGGTCACCGTGGCCGAGCACATTCACGCCAAGCTCGCGGGTTCCCGAGGGGGAACTGCCAATGCCTCGGCAACCCGCGAAGCCGAGCGGGTGCGCAATGCCGTTATTTGACGTCGAGCAGGTCGATCACGAACACGAGCGTCTTGCCGGACAGGCGGTGACCTGCGCCTGCGGGGCCGTAGGCGAGCTCCGGCGGAATGGTGAGCTGACGGCGTCCGCCGACCTTCATTCCGGGAATGCCGTCCTGCCAGCCCTGGATGAGTCCGCGCAGCGGGAACTGGATGGATTCGCCACGGTTCCAGGACGAGTCGAACTCTTCGCCCGAGTCGAACTCGACGCCGACGTAGTGCACCTCGACGTTTCCTCCGGCCACTGCTTCTGCGCCGTCACCCTCGACGAGGTCGACCGTCACCAGGTCCACGGGTGGGGGTCCGGCCTGAAATTCGATTACTGGCTTCGTCACTGAAGTCTCCTGCGGTTGCGCCGGCCCGCCGACGCCGGCTGTGGTGCTCTGAATGGATATGGTCTGAACGTTGAGCAGTTCGACTCTACGTCGTAGACGGGTGCCGACGGGCGCTGGCACCCGAAAAAGACACGTATCCGCTGGTCAGACCCATCAGCAGCTCGGGGCATACGATGTAGTGCATGAGCGACACGATCCGCGTCAGTCTCGCCCAGATCACCAGTGGCGAACACCCCACCGAGAACCTCGAACTCATCGACACTCATGCCCGTGCCGCCGCGCACGCCGGCTCGGACCTCGTGGTGTTTCCGGAGGCGACGATGCGGTGTTTCGGCGGGCCGATACGCAAGTTCGCCGAGCCCCTCGACGGCGAATGGGCGAACGCGGTGCGTGACATCGCGTCCGCCGCCGGCATCACCATCGTCGCCGGAATGTTCACTCCCGCTGCAGAAGACAGGGTGACGAACACCCTTCTGGTCACCGGCCCCGGAATCGACGCGAGCTACGACAAGATTCACCTGTTCGACGCCTTCGGATTCGCCGAATCCGATACCGTCGCACCGGGTTCGGAGCCTCTCGTGGTCGATATCGCCGGAGTTCGAGTCGGCTTCGCCACCTGCTACGACATCCGATTCCCAGCCCTTTTTCAGAAACTGGGGGATCTCGGCGCGGAGCTCGTGGTGGTTCCGGCGTCGTGGGGATCCGGTGACGGCAAGGTCGAGCAGTGGACCCTGCTCGCTCGCGCTCGCGCCCTGGATTCGACGACCTTCGTCGCAGCCTGCGACCAAGCCGAACCCGCTGCTGCCGAGGGTAATGCGCCATTGGGCGTCGGGCACAGCATCGTCTGCTCCCCCACCGGCGAGATCCTCGGCCAACTGGACGCGACGCCGGGAATGCTCACCATCGACATCCACACCGAGTTGGTCGACGCCGTGCGCAAAACTCTGCCGGTGTTGAAGAACCGCAAGCACTTCGACGCCTGATGCTGCCGCGAACTCGAAGTTATGGACGGAATTCGGCCGAAAAGCATCCATAACTTCGAGTTCGCCGGGACACCAGGCCCCCGTCACGCACCGAGTTCGCAGTTATGTCGAGGAAATAGCCATTTTGGCTGCATAACTGCGAACTCGGCGCAGCAGGAAACGACAACGCCGCCGGACCCTGATGGGAGTCGGCGGCGTTGGGTACAGCGAGATCTAGCGGGAGCTGACGTCCTGGTAGTCGCGCTCGGTGTAGCCGGTGTAGATCTGGCGCGGACGGCCGATCTTGCCGGTCGTGTCCTCGTTCTGCTCGCGCCAGTGCGCGATCCAGCCCGGGAGGCGACCCATCGCGAACAACACCGTGAACATGCGCGGCGGGAAGCCCATCGCGCGGTAGATCAGGCCGGTGTAGAAGTCGACGTTGGGGTAGAGCTTGCGCTCGACGAAGTAATCGTCGGTGAGCGCGGTCTCCTCGAGTTTGAGCGCAATCTCGAGCAGCTCGTCGCCGTTGCCCAGCTTGCCGAGGATCGTGTGTGCAGTTTCCTTGACCAGCGTCGCGCGCGGGTCGAAGTTCTTGTACACACGGTGTCCGAAGCCCATGAGCTTGACGCCGTCTTCCTTGTTCTTGACGCGACGCAGGAACTCGGAAGCGTCGCCGCCCTCGGCCTTGATCTTGTCCAGCATCTCGAGCACGGCCTGGTTGGCACCGCCGTGCAGCGGGCCCCACAGCGCGTTGATGCCGCCGGAGATCGAGGTGAACAGGTTGGCCTGCGAGGATCCGACGAGGCGGACCGTCGACGTCGAGCAGTTCTGCTCGTGGTCGGCATGCAGAATGAGCAGCATGTCCAGTGCCTTGACGATCTCGGGATCGACCTCGTACGGCTCGGCCGGGAAGCCGAACGTCAGACGCAGGAAGTTCTCGACCAGGCTCTTCGAGTTGTCCGGGTACAGGAACGGCTGACCGACGGACTTCTTGTAGGCGTACGCCGCGATGGTCGGCAGCTTGGCCAGCAAGCGGATGGTCGAGAGTTCGACCTGCTCCGGGTCGTTGGGGTCGAGCGAATCCTGGTAGTACGCCGACAGTGCGTTGACGGCGCTCGACAGCACCGGCATCGGGTGCGCGTTACGGGGGAAGCCGTCGAAGAACCGCTTGAGGTCCTCGTGCAGCAGAGTGTGCCGACGGATCTTGTCGGTGAACTTCTCGAGCTGATCCTCGGACGGCAGCTCACCGTAGATCAGCAGGTAGCTGACCTCGATGAACGACGACTTGCCCGCGAGCTGTTCGATCGGGTAACCGCGGTAGCGCAGGATGCCTGCGTCACCGTCGATGTAGGTGATGGCCGACTTGGTCGACGCGGTGTTGACGAACCCGCCGTCCAACGTCGTGTAGCCGGTGGTGGCCAGCAACTTTCCCAGCTCGATGCCGTTGTTGCCCTCGGAGGCCTCGGCAATCGACATGGAGTACTCGCCACCGGGATAGGTGAGGGTGGCTTTGGCATCATTCTCAGCGGGCACGAATGGTCCCTCTCGAACTCGTGTAACGGACACGTACTTGAAGCGGACAGTTCTAACGTCGATAGTGAAACTAGTCTCTCGACGCCTCGGACGCCCAGGGAGGGTCGGCACCGGGTCGAGAAACCGTGATTGCCGCTGCTTTTGCGGCGAAATCGAGCGCTTCTTGCCAATCTTGCTTGCTCATCTCTTTCACCGCGTTCGATGTGATAATGCTCTCCTTCTGCAAAAAGCTGAGCAGAGCCCCGTGCACGGTGTCACCAGCGCCGATCGTATCGACGACGTCGACCGCGACACCCGGCACCGAGATCTCCTCGGCTGTGACAATTCCCGTACCCGACGCCTCCGCGGGTGCCGTGAACACCGAAATTCCGTCGCCGCCGCGGGTCATGACCACTGCGGTGACCCCGGACGCGAGCCAGTCGTCGACCGTTGTGCCCTGGGTTCCGAGCCCCAGCCAATGCGAGTCGTCCTCGGAGACCTTGAGGATGTCGATGCTGGGCAACCACGAACGGAAACGGTCGCGAAACCCGTCGGCGGTGATGTCTCCGCTGGTGCTGTCGATGGCGGCAGGCCGGATGTTCGGGTCGAGCATCGTGAGCTTGCCCGCCGCCCGGGCCCGGTGCAGCAGGCCCGCGTACATCGACGCGCCCGGCTCGTAGAGCAGCGACAATGTGCCGAACGAGAGCACGCTGATCTCGTCGGGCAGATCGCCGGGATCGGCGACGAGGCGGTCGGCCGTGCCGTCGGCGTAGAACGAGTACTCGGCGCTGCCGTCGTCGGCGAGGGTGGTCATCGCCAACGTCGTCGGCTCGTCGCCGCGCTGCACCCACGTGGTGTCCACTCCCGCGTCGCGCAGACTCGCCAGGATCTGCTCGCCGAACGGGTCGCGGGAGATCCGCGAGAGATATGCGACGGGCGAACCCAGTCGACCTATCGCGACGGCGACATTGAACGGGCCGCCGCCGAGTTTGGGCGAGAGCAGCGGCCCCTCGTGCACCGGGACCAGATCGACCAACGCCTCGCCGCACACCAGAATGGTCACTTCTCGTACCTCATTCCCCAGGTGCCGGACCAGGATTGCCCCGGATCCAGCACGATCAGATCGATTTCGGAATTCAACGCATCGGGCGGGCACGTCATCGGCTCGATCGCCAACGCCCGTCCACGCTCGGGATAGGCCTGATCGTTGGCGGGATCGGCAGTGAACACCTGAACCCACCCGAAGCTGCTGTCGGTCCACAGCACGGTCGCGGTGCCGTCGGGGCCACGAAGAACATGGTTCGCCCGGCCGTCGGCCTCGGGAAGCGAGGCGCTGAACGGAGTGTCCAGCTGCACGCCCTGCAGCGTTCGCGGCTGCCGGAAGTCGTACTCGGTATCGGCCGTCGGCACCGAATTGCCCACGGGCAGATTACGAACCGAGTCCAGCGGCAGCCGCGTCCCGGCCGAGAGCTCGAGCGTGCACTCGTCGAGCGGCACGTCCCCCACCCTGACGAACGTGTGAAAACCCATCCCGTAGGGCGCGGGCGAATCACCGGTGTTCTTCGCCGTTGCTGTCACTGCGAGACCGTCCGCCGACAGCTCGTGCACCACGGTGACGGTCACCGAGAACGGCCAACCCTGATGCGTACCGATGTCCACACTCTGTTCGACGCGACTGTCGGTGTGCTCCACGAGAGTCCACGCCACGCGTCGGACGAATCCGTGACTGGCGTTGTTTCGAGCGGGCTCGGTGATCTCCATCCGATGCTCGACGCCTTCGAATGTGAACGTGCCGTCGGCCGTCCGGTTGGGCCACGGGGCCAACACCAGTCCCGCCGACAGCGGCGGCTTCGAACCCGCCTCCCACGTCTCGGTGAGCGATGCGCCGTCGTACTCGAGCGCCCGAAGGCCCGCTCCGACGGCAGCGATGTCTGCCCGATACTTGCCGCTCGTCAACGAATACGTCTGCGCGTCAGCCATGAGTGCCATTCTTTACCACCGCACCCACTCGGTAGCGGATGAACGCCGGAAGTGCCAGCGCGGCGATCGAGACCCCGATGACGACCAGCACTCCACCGCCCGCAGCTGCGGCCGCCGTGCCGACGGATGCGGCCGCTGCGCCGTGCAGCACGTCCCCGACGCGCGGGCCACCGGCGACCACAACGATGAAGACACCCTGCAGGCGACCGCGCATCTCGTCGGTGGCGACCTGCTGCAGCATCGTGCTGCGGAAGGCCGCCGAGATCATGTCGGCTCCGCCGCCGAGGGCCAGGAACGCCAGTGCGAACCACAGGGCGACAGTGGTGGCCCCGTCGGTGGCCGCGCCGACGGCCAGACCGAAGCCGATCATCGCCACGCCCCACACCACGATGCAGATCAGCACCGCCAGGCCCTGCCTGCGCACTCGGGGCAGCCAGCCGGAGAACACTCCACCGACCACAGCGCCCGCGGACATCGCCGCGAACAGCATGCCCAACACCGGACCGCCCGACGCCGGATCGCCGAAGCTCTCGTGGGCGATCTGCGGGAAGAGCGCACGGGGCATACCGAACACCATGGCGATGATGTCGACGACGAACGAGGCCAGCAGCACCTTCTGCGTCGCGAGGTAGGCGAAACCGTCGAACACCGAACGCAATCCGGCGCGCTGACCCGACTTCGCCGGCGGAATCCCCGGCAGCCGGATCACCGCCCACAGAGTGGCGAACAGTGCGATGGTGTCGATGAGATAGAGGGTCTCGAGCCCGATGTAGTAGATGAGAATGCCGGCGCTGAGCGGTCCGGCGATAGCGCCGAAATTCATCACCGTCATGTTCAGCGAGTTCGCGGCGGGCAACTGCTCGCCAGGCAGGATTCGCGGGAGAAGCGCGCTGCGCGTCGGCTGATTCACCGCGAAGAATGCCTGCTGAACGGCCAACAGCACCAGGATGATCCACACATTGTTCAGGTCGAGGAACGCCTGCAACCAGAACAGCGCCGACGTTCCGATCAGGCCGCAGGTGGTGATCATCAACAGGGTGCGTCGGTCCATCACATCGGCCAGCGCCCCACCCCACAGACCGAACACGATGAGCGGCACCAGCGCGAAGACACCGGTGAGGCCCACGTAGGCCGAACTCAGCGTGATCTGGAAAACCTGTTGCGGCACAGCGACGATGGACAGCTGCGCCCCGATGACGGTGACGATGTTCGCCAACCACAACCGCTTGTAGGCCGGAGTCTTCAGCGGAGTCGTGTCGGCAAGAATGCCGCGCAACCCGCTCACGGTTGCAGACGCTCGATCACACCGCTTGCCACAGTCAGGCGAATTCGGTTGTGCATGCGGCTCGTTCGGCCCTGCCAGAATTCGACCGTCTCCGGTTCGACGCGAAAGCCGCCCCAGTTCGGCGGAACCGGCACCTCGATTCCGTCGAACGTCGCGGTGACCTCGGCCAGTCGCGCAGCCAGATCCTCCCGCGAGCCGATCGGGCGCGACTGCTCGGACGCCCACGCCCCCAGCTGGGACCCCCGGGGCCGCGTGCGCCAATACGCTTCGGTGGTTTCGGCGTCGACCTTGACCACCGGGCCGCGGACGGTGAGCTGGCGGGCAATTCCGATCCACGGGAACGTGATCGACGCATACGGCGTAGCGGTGAGCGCACGGCCCTTGTCCGAGTCGTAGTTGGTGTAGAACACCACCCCGGATGCGTCGAAGTCCTTGCACAACACGGTGCGGGTGGCCGGTCTACCTGCCTCGTCGACCGTCCCCAACACGATGGCGTTGGGCTCGGGCAGATTCGCGGCTATCGCGTCGGACAACCACTGCTGCGCCAGCGAACACCACCCGCCCGCCAGAGCATCGACGTCGAGGTCCTCGGGCTCTCCGTAGTCCACCCGCATGTTCGCCAGGCGCTGTTCATCTGCAGACACAAGCCCAGACGCTACTCCCGCGTAGAACCCGACTATGGTTCTGACGAAGTACGCCCGGATGCGGCGCAGAGCCGGGTGCAGTTGCGACGAGGGAGTCC
The DNA here is from genome assembly GCF_040702765.1 of Rhodococcus sp. NPDC076796. Lineage (NCBI taxonomy): Bacteria > Bacillati > Actinomycetota > Actinomycetes > Mycobacteriales > Nocardiaceae > Rhodococcus > Rhodococcus sp. NPDC076796. The sequence continues at coordinate 470,589 of NZ_JBFBMS010000001.1, forward strand.
ACAGGCCATGGCTGTTCAAGAAGTTCCCGAGGATTTCGTCTCCGGACTCGAAGGTGTCGTCGCGTTCACCTCCGACATCGCCGAGCCCGACAAGGACGGTGGCGCACTGCGGTATCGCGGCGTCGACATCGAGGAACTCGTCGCGCAGAACGTCACTTTCGGTGATGTCTGGGCACTGCTCGTCGACGGCGAGTTCGGTCGAGGACTACCACCGGCCGAACCCTTCCCGCTGCCGATCCACACCGGTGACGTCCGTGTCGACGTCCAAGCCGGATTGGCGATGCTCGCTCCCATCTGGGGCTACCAACCGGTGCTCGACATCGACGACTCCACCGCTCGCGACAACCTCGCCCGCGCGTCGGTGATGGCCCTGTCCTACGTCGCCCAGTCCGCTCGCGGTATCTATCAGCCCGCGGTCCCGCAGACGCGCATCGATCAGGCCGCAACCGTCACCGAGCGATTCATGGTCCGGTGGAAGGGCGAACCGGATCCCGCCCACGTCGCTGCCATCGACGCGTACTGGGTCTCGGCCGCCGAACACGGCATGAACGCCTCGACGTTCACCGCGCGCGTCATCGCCTCCACCGGAGCCGACGTCGCCGCCTGCCTCTCCGGTGCCATCGGTGCGATGTCCGGGCCCCTGCACGGCGGCGCGCCCGCTCGCGTCCTGCCGATGATCGAGGAGGTCGAGAGAACCGGCGACGCACGCGCCTTGATCACCGGAATCCTGGACCGCAAAGAGAAGCTCATGGGCTTCGGGCACCGCGTCTACCGCGCCGAGGACCCTCGCGCCCGTGTTCTGCGCGCCACGGCCAAGAGACTGAACGCACCGCGCTACGAGGTCGCCGCCGCGCTCGAGCAAGCTGCACTGACCGAACTGCGTGAGCGCCGGCCCGATCGAGCTATCGAAACCAACGTCGAATTCTGGGCCGCAGTGATCCTCGACTTCGCCGAGGTGCCGGCGCACATGATGCCCGCCATGTTCACTTGCGGACGTACCGCGGGCTGGTGCGCGCACATCCTGGAGCAGAAGCGACTGGGCAAGCTCGTCCGACCTGCTGCCCTCTACACCGGCCCCGAACCGCGCTCACCCGAGTCCGTCGAAGGCTGGGACCTGATCCGGTAGTCGAAGCTGGAGTAGCACCCGACTACCCTGTGGGTGCCATATTCCATCGACGCTAGGACGCGCTACTCCATGGCCGAATTGCCGATCATTCCCGCCGATCTCCTGCCCGCCGACGGACGCTTCGGCTGTGGCCCGTCCAAGGTTCGCCCCGAGCAGCTGCAATCCCTGGTCGACGTCGGCGCTTCCGTGTTCGGCACCAGCCACCGTCAGAAGCCCGTCAAGGACGTCGTCGGACGCGTGCGCAGTGGTCTGAAGGATCTGTTCTCGCTGCCCGAGGGCTACGAAGTCGTCCTCGGCAACGGTGGCACCACCGCATTCTGGGACGCTGCTGCGTTCGGCCTGATTCGCGAGAAGTCGCTGCACCTGACCAACGGCGAGTTCAGCTCGAAGTTCGCCTCGGTGGCCAAGAACAACCCGTTCATCGGTGATCCGATCGTCGTCAAGGCCGAGCCGGGCAGCGCGCCCGAGCCCACCTCCGACCCGTCCGTCGACCTCATCGGTTGGGCGCACAACGAAACCTCGACGGGCGTGGCCATCCCGGTCAGCCGTCCGGCCGGCTCCGAGAACGCCCTCATCGCGATCGACGCCACCTCCGGTGCAGGCGGTCTGCCGGTGAACGTCGCCGACTCGGACGTCTACTACTTCGCTCCGCAGAAGTGCTTCGCCGCCGACGGTGGCCTGTGGGTCGCGCTGATGAGCCCGGCCGCACTCGAGCGCGTCAGCGAAATCGCTGCCACGGATCGGTGGGTCCCGGACTTCCTGTCGCTGCCGATCGCCGTCGACAACAGCAGCAAGAACCAGACGTACAACACCCCGGCCGTGGCGACACTGCTGATGTTCGCGGACCAGATCGAGTGGCTGAACGCGCAGGGCGGCCTCGATTGGGCCACCAAGCGCACCGCCGATTCGTCCTCACGCCTGTACGACTGGGCCGAGAAGAGCGAGTTCGCAACGCCGTTCGTGACGAACCCGGATCACCGCAGCCAGGTCGTCGGCACCATCGACTTCGACGAGAAGGTCGACGCAGCCCAGGTTGCGAAGATCCTGCGCGCGAACGGCGTCGTCGACACCGAGCCGTACCGCAAGCTCGGCCGCAACCAGCTGCGTGTCGGTATGTTCCCGGCCATCGAGCCGGACGACATCACCGCACTGACCAAGAGCATCGACTGGGTCGTCTCCACCCTGAGCTGATTACCAGCAAGCTCACAGCTCCAGCGCTCCCTTCGAGGCCTACACTTGCTATCAAGTAAGCAAGCGTAACGACCTCGGAGGGAGCGCTCGTATGTACAGGCTCCTGGCATCGGCGCTGCGGATTCGTGTGACTCTGGTGTACTGCGCACTCGCGGTGGCAGGCACGATAGCGCTCGGCCAGATCGGCCCGCACGATCGCTGGCACGTTCTCCACGCGGCGAGCACCAATCTGCACAATCTGACCGACGGCCACCTCGCCACCCTCGTCACGAGCGTCTTTCTCACCGAAGGACGGGTGAACTGGCTGTGGTTGGCCGCGGTCGCTCTGTTGTTCGCCGTCGCCGAGTGGATCTCCGGCTGGCGACGCTTCCTGCTGACCTTCAGCGCCGGACACCTCGGTGCGACGGCGTTGGTTGCCGTCGGACTGCTCATCGGCATTCACAACGATTGGCTCTCGGACTCGCTGGCGATGGCCGTCGACGTCGGTGTCAGCTACGCAGCAGCCGCGGTCGCAGGGTCGATGATTCGGTACCTGCCGATGCCGTGGCGTGCAGGCTGGGCCGCACTGTGGATCGGTGTCGTCGCGATCAGTGGAGTGTCGGACCCGTCCTTCACCGCCGTCGGGCATGCGATTGCCCTGACCATCGGCTTCGGTTTGGGCGTCCTCTACCTTCGCAGAGACGCATCGGCGTTGTCCCACAAAGCAATCGACGGAAGATCGACCGAATGGGTGCAGCCGAGCCCGCAGCTGTCTACCCTCTGATAGGGAAACGATCGTCGGCAGAAGCGATGCGTGTCGAACACCCACCGAATACGGCAGGTGAACTAGGCTCGAATTCGACGGTATCGCGAGCCGGCGCGATGAGGAGGTCAAGGTGCGAGACTTACGTGTGGTGGGTCTCGAGGCCGACGGAAAGTTCGTCGTGTGCGCAGATCCCAAGACCGGCGACAGATTCCGGCTTCCAGCCGACGACAAGCTCCGCGCGGCCTCTCGCGGTGACATCGCTCGACTAGGACAGATTGAGATCGAAATGGACAGCTTGCTTCGGCCGAAAGAAATTCAGGCCCGTATCCGCAGCGGAGCGACCATCGAACAGGTTGCCGCCGACTCGGGAATGGCCATCAGTCGCGTCGAGGTGTTCGCTCACCCGGTGCTGCTCGAACGCTCGCAGGCCGCGTCGATGGCCCAGGCCGGTCATCCGCTGCGCCACGACGGCCCGGCCGTGCAGACCCTGCTCGAGATCGTCACCCTCGCCTTCCGCGCTCGCGGCCACAATCTCGACGACGCGGCGTGGGACGCCTGGCGCGACGAGGACAACAAGTGGGTCGCGCAGCTCAAGTGGCAGGCGGGCCGTACCACCAACAAGGCGCACTGGCAGTTCCTGCCCGACGGGCACGGCGGCACCATCGCGCCACTCGACGACACCGCACACGAATTGATCGATCCCGACTTCGGACGCCAACTACGCGGTCTGGCACCGGTGCGCGCACTGACGTCGGCCGATGATTCCGACGACGAGGCCTCGCAGCAGAGCTTCGACGAGTACTACGGCACCACCGCCGACAGCGAGATCGACGCCGAGACCATCGAGGTCGAGGTGGACGATGCGCCGACTCCCGAGACCGAGCAGCCACGCGAACCGGTGGCCAGGGAGCCCAGGCCCGCACCGAAGCCTGCCGCCGGTCACACCAGTGGCAAGGACAAGCGTGGCAAGCCCGCCATGCCGTCGTGGGAGGACGTCCTGCTCGGCGTTCGCAGCAGCGGTCACAACTGAGTTCTGATGTGACCGATGTGCCGCGCGGTGCAGAACCGCCGACGCTCACACCGTAGGCTTCCCAGGAGGTAACGGAGAGAGAGGTGCCGGTAGTGGGGGCCAAAGCATCAACGATCTGGTACGTGGACGCACCGGATCCCATTTCGGTACTCCGAGAGGCCACCACCTCGGACTGGAATGCTGCCAGCGCACTCGTCGGACGTCTGTACCCCCACCTGACGGCAGTGCCCCTCGGACAGGGTCCGATATCGACCTCGGCAGGCGTGGACGACGATCACGTCTTCATCGGTTGCTACCCGGGCGTCACCGTGGTCTGCGGGTCCAATCTCGCGGTGCCCACACCGTCGACGCTTCCCGAATCCTTCACTCGCCCTCTGGCGTCCGAGCACACCTACCTCGTCGCCTCGGATCCCCAACACGCCTGGGGTGCATTCGCGTACTGGGAGCGCGGTGAGTTTCGCCGATCCTTCAGCGCCACCCCGGTGTACATCTACGAGGACGCGGGCCTGCCGCTGGTGTGGGAGCGATCGTTCTGGGCCGGTGAGCATCCGCTGATCTACCCGCCCGGAGTGATGCCGGATCCGCAGTCGCTGCCGTTCCACCCACAGGAATTCGCCGAGGCGGCCAACGCCGAGTGGCTCGGATTCCGCTACACCGGCGCACCGCACGCGGACGAATTCGATCCGAACACCCTGCCGGTCTGCGGCTTCACGATGTACGTTCCGGGGCAGGAGCCGCCGCCGCCGAACCAAAGCTCGAACGGCCGCGCCGCACAGGAACCGATGCCCGACGCCCCCGAGGAACAGGCACCGCGGCCGAAGAAGCGTTGGTTCTCGCGCAAATAGCGTCTCGGGGTGGGCACCGTTGCACGCAACTACCGCCTCTCGACGGGTTTCCGCCGATTGTCGCCGGTAGTGCGCAATTCTGCCCGCACCCAGTGCCCGGCGAACGTCAGAACGCCAGCGCCGCCAGTGCCACGAAGCTCAGGATGGAACCGATACCGGCTCCGTACACGGCCCAGCGCCACACCGGTATCGCGAGCCACCGCATGACCGTCGGTGCTGCACCCGCAACGACGATGATGTTCAGACCGATCGCGAGCAGCGGATGAATTCTGGCCAGTTCCAGACCGAAGGCCGTCAGTGCCACACCCACGAGCGCCGCCGAGATCACGGCGATCGGGATGCCGGTCCAGCGGACGCCCGGGTCGTTGTCGTTCACGTCAGGCGCACGCGTTCGTAGAACCCCATCGCCGCGGCCGTGGCCACATTGAGTGAATCGGTGCCGGGAGCCATCGGAATGCGCGCGCGAATGTCCGTGGCACGCATGGCATGTTCGGTCAGACCCGGGCCCTCCGCGCCGAGCAACAACGCGACCTTCTCCCCCGTCATCGCCGCCGCCAGTGATACCGCCGCCGGATTGGGCGTCAGCGAGATCAGCTGAAAGCCATGCGCGCGAACGCGATCGAGGCCGCGCGGCCACTCGGGCACCTTGGCGAACGGCACCCGCAGCACATGCCCCATCGATACCCGCACCGAACGTCGGTAGAGCGGATCCGCGCATGCGGCCCCGAACAGCACCGCATCCACTCCGAGGCCTGCCGCGTTGCGGAACATCGACCCGAGATTCTCGTGATCGTTGACGCCCTCGAGAATCGCCACCGTCTTCGCTCCGGCCAACACCTCGTCGAGATCGAGGGCCTGCGGCCTGTTCGCCGCCGCCAACACCCCTCGATTGAGATGGAAGCCGACGACCTCGGCCATCACCTCGGCGGAGGTCCGGTAGAACGGAACGTCCGAGTCGACGAGATCGTCGCGCAAGGCGTCGAGCCGTCGATCCACGCCCAGCAGGCTGATCATCGGAAACCGCGAGGTCAGCAGGCGCTGCGCAACCAACACACCCTCGGCGATCACCAGGCCCTTGCCCTCGGGCAGGTCGGGCCGCCGATCCGACGAGTTGAGATCGCGAAAATCGTCCAGTCGCGGGTCCGATGGGTCGTCGATGTCGATTACATGCACCACGTGCTCATCTTGTCACCCGACCGATTTCGAGACTCCGTCGGCGAAGGCCTACTTCTGTATGGCAGATTTTTCGGGTCGTTCCGCGGGCTCCACTCCTGTATGGAAAAGTAAAGAGCGATGACTACCGACGAATCGATCACCATCCGTACCGCCACCGACGACGACTGGGATGCCGTCGCGCTGCTCGACGCCCACGCATTCGGCGAGCACCAGAACGCCGAGGACCTGGCCGAGACGCAGATCCTGACTCAGTCCGAGCACGTGTACCTGGCGTGGGACGGCGAGACCCCGGTCGGTGTGGCCATGCACTTCCCGATGTCGGTCACCGTTCCCGGTGGTGCGCAGGTCGAGGCTTCCGGAGTCTCCTGGGTCTCGGTCGCGCCGACGCATCGTCGACGCGGCATCCTGCGATCGATGTTCACCCAGCAGCACCGCGCCCTGAACGACGCGGGCGCACCGCTCTCGCTGCTCACGGCCAGCGAGGCGACGATCTACGGACGCTTCGGATACGGACCGGTGACCGAGGAGATCAGCGTCTCGATCGATCGTCGATTCGCGCAGTTCCGCAAGGACGCTCCCCCGGCCACCGGTGTCCGGCTGATCGAATCGGCCGAGGCAGCCGAACTGCTCCCCGACATCTACCACCGCTGGCAGCAGCAGACCGCAGGCGCGCAGCCCAAGCCGCCGATCCGCTGGGAGCGGTTCTTCGCCGATCGCGAGAACCGACGCGAGGGTCTGACAGCACTGTTCTTCGTCGTCCATCCCGACGGATACGTCGCCTACCGGCGCGGTCGCAACCCCAGCCGGGTTGTGGTGCAAGAATTCATCGCGGTGACCGACGACGCGTACGCCGCGCTGTGGCAGATACTCGTCGGAGTGGACCTGGTCGACACCATCGAGGTACGGCAAGCACGGGACGAAGCGCTGCCGTTCCTGCTGACCAACAATCGGCTCCCGAAGGTCACGGCTCACCACGACGCGCTGTGGGGCCGCATCATGCACGTCGAGGCAGCGCTGGAGGCTCGCACCTACGCTCTCGACACCTCGCTGATCATCGCGGTGCGAGATCCCTTCCTCGATGCGGGCGGCACCTACTCGCTGACCGTGACCGACGGCCGCGCCACCTGCACCCGGGTCGAATCCGAACCGGACATCGAACTCGATATCGACGTGCTCGCAAGCATCTACTTCGGCACCCACCGTGCCCGCTTGTTCGCCGCGGCCAACCGCCTCACCGCGCGCAACGACGCGTCACTGCACGCACTCGACCTGACATTCGGAACTGCGCGCCCGGCCGTCATGGGTTGGGGTTTCTAGGACTCTTCGGCTCATCGATCGCGGTCGCCGAGCCGCCCCGCATCCAGAGGGCTGCGCACAGCGTCACCGAGAGCAGCACCGTCGTGTAGACGATGAAGTCGGCGCTGCCACGGCCGCTGGTGGCGTGGTAGATCAACGGTGCCGTGCCCCCGAACAGGGAGTTCGCCACGGCGTAGCCGAAGCCGACGCCGAGGGCACGAATGTGCGCGGGGAACACCTCGGCCTTGGCGATGCCGTTCACCGACAGGTAGCAGGTGAGAACGACGAACGCGCTCACCAGGATGACGAACACCGCAGGCGGAGACGTCACCCGGGTGGTGGCCAGCACCAATGCGCCGGTGGCCGGTATCGCCAGCGCCCCGAACGCGACGAGAAGAGGCTTTCTTCCGATGCGGTCGCTCAGCGCACCGCCGACCGGCTGCAGCACCATCAGCACCACGAAAGCAGCGAGAACCAGACCGGTCGCGATGAGCTCACCCCTGGCGCCGTCCGCAGCGAAGAACGTCTCGCGAACGATCGAGGGAACCGTGACGGTGTAGGTGTAGAACGCCGCACTTCCTCCCGCGGTCAGCAAGAACACCCAGACGAGCGGACGCCAATGATCGCGGAACAGCGCCCCCATCGTGGCGTCTCGGTCTGCCCGTGGTGCTCCCGGTTCGCGGGGCGCGCGATCGAGTCCGCGCGCCTACCACAGCGACGCCAGGCCGGCCGCGCCTCCCGCGGCGAACGCGAGGCGAAAGCCCCATTCGGAGATTGACACACGGTCCGTGCTCGCGAGGAGCACGAGTAGACATCCCTGCGCGAGCACGAGGCCGCCGACGATGGTCGCGGCCTGGAACGAGGCGAAGAATCCGCGGTGTCCGCGCGTGCCCGACTCGGAGAGCAACACCGTCGCCGCCGCATATTCGCCACCGGTGGCGATGCCCTGCACGATGCTGACGACCGCGAGGATCACCGCAGCCCAGGCACCGATGTCGTGGACCGTGGGAGTCAGCGCCAGAGCCACCGATCCGGCCAACATCAGCGTGACCGCCGCGACGAGCGCGAACTGTCGGCCTCGCACGTCCGCCAGCCTGCCGAACAGCCACGAGCCGAGCGGGCGTACGACGAAGGTCAGTGCGAAGAGTCCGTAGACGTAGACGAGTGAATTGGTCGAAGCCGGATCGAAGAACTCGGTCCGAAAATACGGCGCGAACGTCGCGTAGAGATACAGGTTGAACCACTGCACCAGGTTCGGAATCGAACCCGCCAGAATGACGCGTACCTGCGTACGACGGTCGGGGCTCGCCGACTCGGTGCGATTCACGTGCTGAAGGTACCCGGCCTCCGACCGTACCGCGCGCGATTCGTGCGAGCCGAACAGCCGTCGCGTAACAGCACGCGCATGACTTTTGTCATGGCTGGATCGTGACGGTGTCACTTCAGGTCATGATGCGCCGCACTGTTTTCGGTGGTTCGGTCGCAGCAGACTCGTAGTCATGAAGCAACCAGACGAAGGAAACCTGTTCACCGATCTCATGGAGCTCGGGCCGGCTCCGACGATGGCGCGTGAGATCGTCGTCATCGTCATCAGCATCGCCATTGTCGCCGTGCTGTTCGCGATCGTCGGTACGTCGGTTCCGGCGTTCGTCGCACTCGGCGTCATCGTCGCCTTCATGGGCGTGCGGTTCGTCATCGGACTCCGCCACTGGGAGAAGCAATCATGACCATCATCGAAGTCAATGGTATGACTCGCCGCTACGGTTCGGGCAAGAATGCTTTCGAGGCCGTGAAGGAACTCGATCTGCATGTCGCGGAGGGTGAGCTGTTCGGTCTGCTGGGCACCAACGGTGCCGGCAAGACGTCCACTCTCGAAGTGATTCAGGGACTTTCACGGCCCAGCGAGGGCACGGTGCGGATCATGGGAATGGATCCGGTGTCCGATCGCCGCAAGGTTCGACCGTCTCTGGGCATCATGCTGCAGAAGGGCGGCCTGCCCCAGGATCTGACCACCGCGGAGAGCCTGCGGATGTGGGCCGGCACGTGCAGCAACCCGCTGCCGACGGCGGAGGTGCTCGAGCGTGTAGACCTGGCCGACCGCGCCGATACCCGGGTGAAGTTCCTCTCGGGCGGCGAGCAGCGCAGGTTGGATCTGGCGTGCGCCATCATCAGCCGTCCGCGAGTGCTGTTCCTGGACGAACCGACCACCGGACTCGATCCCGAAAGCCGCCGCAACACATGGCGTTTGATCCAGGAGCTGAAGAACTCCGGTGTGACGATCATGCTCACGACGCACTACCTGGACGAGGCCGAGTCACTGTGCGATCGACTGGCGATCATGCACCGCGGCACAGTCGTTCGCAGTGGAACGGTCGACGAGGTGGTTGCCGACCACCCCGCGAAGATCGAACTGAAGGCCCCCGGTACGGCGTTGCCGACACTGCCCGGTACCGCGATCGACGTCTCGGGAGAGACCATCTCGATCCAGACGTCCTCGGTACAGGACACGCTCACCGACCTGCTCGTGTGGGCCCGCACCAATGGAGTGACCCTGCACGGCCTCGACGCCCGAGCAGCATCGCTCGAAACCGTATTCCTCTCCATCGCAGACGAATTCGACAATCCGGACTTCACACACACGAAGGTGATGAGCGCATGAGCACGATGACCGCACTGTCACGAGCAGAGTTCACTCTGCTCGGACGCAACCGAGTACTACTGTTCAACGCGATCGTCATGCCGTTGATCTTCCCCATCGCACTGCTGATCGTCGGCAGCCGCAGCGACGACGGATTGACCGATGCAGGCGTCGGAGCTGCACTCGAGATCTTCGCACTGTTCCTGCTCGTGTTCATGGTGTACTACAACATGCTCTCGGTCTATGCCACGCGACGAGACGAGTTGGTGCTGAAGCGACTTCGCACCGGAGAGAGTTCGGATGTGCAGATTCTGCTCGGACCGGCAATTCCCTCGCTGATTCTCACCGTCGTCCTCGGCCTGATCGTCGGCGCAGTGGTGCTGGCCTTCGGCGGACCCGTCCCCACCAACGTGCTACTGGTCGTGGCCGCCCTGTTCGGCGGTGCTGCACTGTTCGCTGCCCTGGCGCTGATCACGTCGGCGTTCACCCGCAACGCAGAGGCCGCGCAGATCACCAGCTTGCCGGTGATTCTGGTCGCCATGGCCGGCTCCTCACTGCTCCGTGACGCCCTCCCGGATTCGTTCAGCAGGGTGATCGACCTGACCCCGATGGCCGCGGTCTCGGACCTGCTCAACCTGGGCTGGTTCGGCACCACCACTCCCGGAGACGCGTCGATCGGCTTCGCTGCCACCTTCACCGAAGCCGGAATGCCGCTGGTGGTGATGCTCGCCTGGATCGTCGGCAGCCTGCTGATCGCCCGCACGCACTTCCGCTGGGAACCGCGGTCCTAGATCGCACCTTTCGTCGACCGTCTGCAAGGGTGGAGATCATGAAGCTGCACGAGTACCTCAACCCACTGCACGGCTGGAAAGACAGCAGTGACGTGGAGAAGGTGCGCGTCTACACCCGCCAGTCGTTCCTGACGCTCGCCGTCGCCGTCGCCGTCGCTGCGATGCTCACATCTCTGCAGTACGACGACTATCTGTCGATGGCGGCGGAGGCGGTCTGCGCCGCAGCTACTTTCGTGATCGTGCAGCGCACTCCCGCTATCGGTGGCGAGTCGAAGGCCAGTCCGCGCGTACCCCTGGGCGTCATGGCCGTCTCCGCCGTCGTGGTGGCGTTCAGCGGAGACTCGAACAACATGCTCTGGGCCGCCGCCCTCGCCACCACTGCCGTGGCAGCCCTCATTCCGTTGCGGTGGTGCCTGGCGGCCGCCGTGGCCGCCGCAGTGCTTGCGGCGGCTCTGGGACGCCCTGCGGTCGAGGCGGTCGTGCTCGGTCTCTTCATCGCATTTCTGGCCGTCACCCTGCAACTGTCGGCATGGCTGCTGCGCATCGTCACCGAACTCGACGCCACGCGCGACGCCGCAGCAGCACTGTCGGTCGCCGAGGAGCGATTGCGGTTCTCCCGAGATCTGCACGACGTCGTCGGCCGCGCACTGTCCGCCATTGCAGTCAAGAGCGAACTCGCCGCGACACTGGCTCGCCGGGGTGACGATCGAGCGGCGGGCCAGATGGACGAGGTTCGCGCACTCGCCCAGGAATCGATGACCGACGCTCGAAAACTGGTGCGGGGGTACCGATCGGTCGATGTGGCCTCGGAACTCGACGGCGCTCGATCCCTGCTGTCCGCCGCAGGCATCGCCACCGAACTGGTCGGTGAAACCTCGATCCTGAACGAACGCGCGGCCGAGGCCGCCGCCTGGGTGGTCCGTGAGGGTGTGACGAACATTCTGCGGCACTCCGCTGCCACCTACTGCCGGATCGAGCTGAGCGCCGGCAGCATTCGCTTGACCAACGATCGTCCCAGTGCATCGTCGGGCCGCGACGACGGCACGGGCCTGAGCGGGTTGCGCGAACGATTGGTTGCCGTCGGCGGCACCCTGAATGTCGAGAAGACCTCCGAGGAATTCACCCTCACGGCGGCGCTACCGACCGAGAACCCTAGGACGACATCATGATTCGAGTTCTGCTGGCCGACGACGAGAATCTCATTCGTGCTGCGCTGGCGACCATGCTCGATCTCGAGGACGACATCGAGATCGTCGGGCAGGCCGACTCCGGCGAGAAGGCGCTGACCGTCGCAGCCTCGCTCGCCCCCGACGTGGCAGTGCTGGACCTGCAGATGGGCGGGATCGACGGCATCGAGACGGCCCAGAAGATCGCCGAGACGCTACCCACCTGCGCGTCGATCATCGTCACCAGCCACGGTCGGCCGGGCTACCTCAAGAAGGCGCTCGAAGCGGGCGTGCGCGGGTTCCTCCCCAAGACCACCTCGGCTGCCACCCTGGCCGAGGTGGTGCGCACCGTGCACGGCGGCGGGCGCTACGTCGACCCGACGCTGGCCGCGGAAGCGATCGGAGCCGGCGACTCGCCGCTCACACCGCGCGAGGCCGATGTGCTCGAGTTCGCCGCCGACGGCGCGTCGATCGCGGAGATCGCACAGCGGGCCCATCTTTCGCCCGGCACCACCCGCAACTACCTGTCCGCTGCCGCGGCGAAACTGGGTGCAGCGAACCGGCACGAGGCCTGCGCTCTCGCTCGACGCCACGGCTGGATCTGATCCACCGTCACACCTTCGTGCTCACGGCGACGGTGTCGAGGGTGGGGAGCCGGTGACCGTCTGCGGGTGGTACCACGGTGATCCTCAAATTGTTGTGCCGCAGCAGATACACGGCCGCGAAGAGGCCGGTCGCCAGGGAGATGACCCCGCCGAACAGCAACGGTGCCCGCGGATCGAGGGCGTCGGCGAGCCAACCGAGAACCGGACTGCCCAGCGGAGTGCCGCCGAGGAAGCACAGCATGTAGATGCCCATCACGCGTCCGCGCATGTCGGACGGCACCGACATCTGCAGAATGTTCATCGCCGACGTCGTGAACGTCAACGTCAGGGCACCGGTGGGTATCAGCAGAAGTGCGACGAGCAGGTAGTTGGGCATCAATCCGACGATCAGCTCGAAGGCTCCGAATGCGATGACGGCACCGATGAACAGCCGCAGGCGCGGCGCGCTCGCCCGCCGCGCAGCCAGAGTCGCTCCGGCCAACGTTCCGACTGCCAGGGTGGTCGAGAGCAGACCGTAGGCGTCTGCTCCGCTACCGAACGTGTTGCGCGCCAACACCGACAGACTCAGCGGAAAGTTGAGGCCGAACGTCGAGACCATGAAGACCGTGGCCAGCAGTACTCGTAGGTCACCGCGCCCCCAGACGTACCGAAAGCCCTCCCGCACCTGCCCTTTGGCGCGTGGGGCCGGTTCGACGCGGAAGAGCTGACCGACGTTCATCGCCACGAGGGCACCGAAGACCGCCGCGAACGACACGGCATTGATGAGAAACACCCAGCCGGTGCCGACGAGGGTGATGAGCACTCCGGACACGGCAGGGCCAACGATGCGTGCCATGTTGAAGGTCATCGAGTTCAGCGCGATCGCATTGGCGAGGGTCTCTTTGCCGACCATCTCGATGGTGAACGATTGCCGCACCGGTGCGTCGATCGCGGACGAGCAGCCGAGGATGAATGCGATGACGTAGACGTGCCACAGCTCGACCATCCCCCCGACGTCGAGCACGCCGAGCACCAGACCGCATACCGCGGCGAAGACCTGGGTGATCATGAGTAGCTTGCGCTTGTCGTAACGGTCTGCCAGGACCCCACCCCAGACCGAGAGGAACAGCGTCGGCCCGAACTGCAGGGCCATGACGATGCCGACGGCGAAGCCGTTGCCGCCGGACAGCGTCAGAACGAGCCAGTCCTGGGCAACCCGCTGCATCCACGTGCCGACCAGCGAGACGATCTGCCCCGACGCCCACAATCGGTAGTTGCGAGTCTTCAGGGCGGCGAACATCGTCGAGCCGGAGGTACGGGAAGCAGGGGCCACCGTTCAAATAATAAACCTAGGTAACTACTCGGAGTCGCTGACGAGGGCCCCGATGATCGTCACCGCGTCACGGAGTGTGTCGAGCTGCTCGGGCCCGAGGCCTGCGAGCTGCGCGGTCATCCACGCTTCGCGGGCACTGGCCTCGTCCGCGATCAGTTCTCGACCGGCCGGTGAGAGCGAGACGATCACCTGCCGCCCGTCGGTGGGATGCGGGGTACGCGCCACCAGACCGAGTTCGGCCAACGATGCGATCACCCGCGTCATCGACGGCGGCTGGACCTTCTCTCGCGCGGCCAATGCACCCGGCGTCATGTCGCCCTCCCGACTCAGCGTGGCCAGAGCCGACAGCTGAGTGAGCGAGACTTGCGAGTCCACTCGCCTACCCCGAAGGTGGCGAGTCAGCCTCACCACCGCAAGCGACAGGTCGCTTGCCAATTCCCGATTGTCCTTCACACCATTTCCCGACGTCACAGCGCAGAGAATACGCCCTGGTACCGACCACGCGTCATGTAACCGCCTCGGTGATGGGTCCGACGGCGAAATATGCGACGAACAACAACGCGACGATCCACAACAGGGGATGGACCGACTTCGCCCGACCGGACCCGACCGCGAGTAGGACCCAGGTGATGAAACCGACGCCGATCCCGTTGGCGATGGAGTACGTGAAGGGCATCACCACGATGGTCAGGAAGGCAGGCAGCGCGTAATCGAAGCGGCGGAAGTCGATGTCGAGAACCTGCCCGATCATCAACGCACCCACCACGACCAGTGCCGGAGCAGCCGCTTCGATCGGAACGACGGCCGTGAGCGGGGTGAAGAACATGGCCAGCAGGAAGAGCAGTCCGGTGACGACGTTGGCCAGTCCGGTACGCGCACCCTCGGCGATTCCGGAGGCCGATTCCACGAACACGGTGTTCGACGACGCCGACGCACCGCCTCCGACGATGGCTCCGGCCCCCTCGACGACCAGCGCCTTGCCGATGTTCGGCAATTTTCCGTCCTTGTCCAGCTTCGCTTCCTTGCCCAGACCCGTCATCGTGCCCATCGCGTCGAAGAAATTCGCGAGCACGAGCGTGAACACCAGCAGGCTCGCCGCGAGCACGCCGATGCGAGTGAACGCTCCGAGCAGATCGACCTCGCCCACCAGGGACAGATCAGGAGACTGAATCAACTCGGTTGGCAGCTGCGGGACCGAGAGGTTCCAGCCCTTGGGGTCGACGCCGTTCGACGGACCCACGTCGGTGACGGCCTCGACGATCGCCGCCAGCACCGTCGTGACCACGATGCCGATCAGCAGACCGCCACGCACCTTGCGCACCACCAGCACACCCATCAGCAACAACCCGAACACGAAGATCACCGTCGGCCACGACGCGATGGACCCGTCGATGCCGAGCCCGACGGGAACCGTCGTGCCCGCGGCATCGGGGATGCGGCGCACGAAGCCGGAGTCGACCAGCCCGATGAAGGCGATGAACGCGCCGATACCAGCGGCGATCGCAGCCTTGAGCTCGGCCGGGATCGCGTTGAACACCGCCGTGCGGAATCCGGTCACCGCCAGCAACACGATGATGATGCCGTCGATGACGACGAGCCCCATCGCCTCGGGCCACGTCACCTGCGGTGCGATCGTGACGGCGAGCAGGGTGTTGATGCCCAGGCCTGCCGCGATGCCGAAGGGATAGTTGGCGACGATGCCGAAGGCGATGCTCATGAATCCGGCCACCAGCGCGGTCACGGCGGCGACCTGGGCGACCGGCAGAATGTTGCCGAGCACGTCGGTCTTGGCCGCTGCGTCGTCGGCGGAGAAGCTGCCCAGGATCAGCGGATTGAGGACGACGATGTAAGCCATGGCCACGAAGGTGACCACGCCTCCTCGAACCTCGGATCCGACCGTCGAGCCGCGTTCGGTGATCTTGAAGTAGTTGTCGAGTAGCCGCGACGACAATTGCATGAGCGAACGATAAAGCACACCGAAGCAGTTGGGTAACCGCAGCGGCGCAGCCGAGACCGACACAGTGGCGTAGCTTGAATTTCGTGGCCGACCTCCCCCAGATTCCGCGCAGCCTCACCGATCCGGTGCCGGTGTTGGCGATCGGCATCCTCGGCTGGATCATCGCGCTGGTGGTGTTCACGGCCACCGGAGATCGGAGCGGCGACGCACTGGCGACGTGTTGGTCCGGTATCGCCGTAGGTGCCGTAGGGTTCGGAATCTTCCTGATACAGAGAGCGGCGTCACGTCGCGGGAGCAAAACCGCCCAACGCGGCCTCGATTGAGATCAGGATCACGTTAGCTCGATCACCGCAAGCCCCCTGACGTGGGCAAACTAACCCGTCAGCCGGTTGAGTAACACAAAGTTAACGTGGACCATGGGTTATGTCAGTTCAGATAAACCTCTCGATCCACGAAAGCACAGGCCATGAAGTTCGTCGCTCAGTACCGCAATCGCCGTAACCACGTCCGCTCGCTCCGCGCCCTCTACGCACGCGCCAACGCTGTCTCCAGCCCGGCCATGCGCGACGAGCTGCTCGTCATCGCACAGCGCTCGGATTTCTCGCGCTGATCAGCCTGACGGCATAGATCCACCCCAGCCCCCACAGGGCACCGAACACCCAGCCGGCCAGCACGTCCGTGGTCCAATGCGCACCCAGGTAGATCCGAGAGAATCCGATCAGCAGGGACGCGACCACAGGTAGCACGAGCAGTACCGGCCGATGCAGCCACGGATTCGGCGATCGCAGCATCACCGCGATCGCCACCGTGGCAAGCACCATCGACATCATCGCGTGGCCCGACGGAAACGAATGGCTCGCAATATCCACCAGCCGCTCCGGAATCGGTGGCCGCTCCCGCGCGAACGCGAACTTGAGCGCATTCATCAGACCCCACCCGGTCAGCATCGAGCCCGCGACCATCCATGCGTCGACTGGCCTCTTGGATGTCAGCAACGCAGCCCACGCCGCCGTCGACAACACGAACATCATGAACGTGTTGCCCACCGTGGTGATGATCCAGAACATCGTCGTGACCCACCCGACTCGGTGCTCGACCATCCAGTCCAGGATCACACCGTCAAGCCCCACGAGGTCGCTCCCAACTCTCCGTGCAGTGGACCGTTCCGTCGGCGGTCACCCACCACGGGACTACTTTGTCTCCGCTCACCTCACCGGACAGCCGCACCACGAGTTCGCGATGCACCACCACCCCTCCTGATGGCAGCGGCAATCCCAGTACGGCACAGGCGGACACGGCTCCGGGTTCGCGATCCCAGGAGCTGACGCGTCCGGTTCCGAGCACTTCTCCGCTGATCGCCTCCGACGCGTGCCTGATGTCGAGAACATCTGCCAGTGCGGCAGCGGTGGCCATGTCCGAGAGCACGGCGACCTCCGGTGGAACCACGCTCGCCAGCCACGGAGCGTCGATCACGAGCGCATCCGACGCGTCCACCACCGCGCCGCCGAGCGTGCGGACACGATCCGGTGGATCGATGTCCGAGACCTCGATGCGCCGCTCTGCAACAGCGGTGGCGATGAGCGTGTGGGTGCGCGCGATCACCGCAGGGGTAGGACTCCGCTGTGGATCCGACAGCGCTGCCAGCAGCACACGAGCAGTCTCGGCGTTCTCGCAGATCGGCGCGCTGAGCACCGCCTGCAGTTCGTCGGCACGTGGATGATCCAGTGGATCGAGCAACCCGGCGAACGTTTCGTCCGACGGTGCCCGGAACTCGATCGGACGCGAACCGTGCAGTCGCGCATGCCGTCCGATCCACCACGCGGTGTAGCCGTCACGATCGATCAGTGCCGCGCGGGTGCTCGGATCGTCGAGCAGCACGGTCATCGCCTCGGACCATCCGTCCGATCGGACGAGGTCGAGATCCCGGACCGCGAGGAGCGTCTCCGGCTCCTCGGCCAGACTCGACCACCACGCCGACTCGTCGTCGAGATCGTGATCCGGCCCAGTCGGCAGTTCGTCACGCACCACCGAGAAACCCCACCCGACGCCCACTGCTCGCAGCGCCCGCTCACCGAACCTGTCCACCACCGCAGTCGCGAGTACGCCGAACGGCGAATCATCGATCAGCAGATCCGCCAACGGCGCTCCGGGAAGCAACAATTCGTCGGCGCTGCGCAATTCGCCCTCGTCGTCCGCGAGGGGCAGGCCGCCCAGCCAACCCGGTAATTCGCCCGCCTCTCCCGCCAGCGCGAGCACGGCGGCGACCAGCTCGTCGACCTCCTCGCTCTCGTCCCAGTCGAGATCGTCCAGAGCCGCCTCGAGCGCCGGGTCGGTGAGCAATTCGGTCGCAGTCGCCTCACGGGCACCAAGCCGCGTCAGCAGCGGACTCACCGCATCCGGATGCACCAACCGGACCCAGGTGACCGCAGCCGAGGCGTCGGAGCCGATCACCGTCGTCCGTGGACCGGTCACCGTACGACCGTCTGCGAGCGGAACAGGCAGCGCAGCAAGCTCTTCCGCAGCCACACCGTCGACCACGAGTGGGACCAACGCGTCGAACAGTCGACGCCACCAACTCGGCTCGCGATCGAGCCCACCGACCATCTCCGCCAGCCTCGCCAACCCGATCCGGTGCACACCCACTGCCGCGAGCGCCGACGCGTGCCGCGTACCGGACAGTGATGCGTCGACCAAATTCGGTACGACATCGATCAGCGCCGAGACGAGTTCCTCGGTGGCGTCGGCGACCACGTTCGCCCGCTCGGGCACCAGGTCGCGTCCGTCGGCACCGGGAAGCCATGGTGCACTGGACAATCGACGGAATATCAGCTCACGCAGTGCGCCGTCGACCTCGCTGCGAGCGAATCCGACCTCGGGCACGAACGACACCCTGGATACGGCAGGTAGCGAGGCCACGAAGTCCGCGTATCCGTGCGCTACCGCGTCGAACGAGACACCGGGCAACACGCGTCGCCGATCGGGTTGCATCGGCACATCGGCAATGACCAACGCGGGCAGAGACATCAGCTCGTCCGAGCGAGTCGGAGCGCGCAACACATCGGGCGGCGCAGGAACGGGCAGACCGTCGACGACCGGAGCGAGCCACCGGGCAGCCGGGGTGACGAACTGCCGCCAGGTTCGCGATCCGATCGCGACCTCGGCGCTGCTGTCGTCGAGTTCCGTTCTGACGCAGTCGATCACGACACCATCGATCTCGACGGAGTTCAACGCCTCCAGTTCGAGCAGCAGGTCGACCGCCTCGTCGGCAAAGCCTGCGGCGAAAGACTCCACAGCCACGTCGGCTCGCACTGTCAACACGATCTCGGTATCGAACCCATCAGCGGGCGGGGCGTCGACCGGCCACGCGAGCCGCAGCACCGGAACGCCGGTATCGGGCGCGAGCAGGTCTCGCTCACGCAACGCCTCGAGCGTGCGCCGCGCGCTGAACGCCACGCCGCCGCCGCGGGATCGCACCTCGATCTCGTCGGATACCGAACGCACGGCAGTGAACCCGACTCCGAACTGCCCGACGCCCGAATCCGCAGCAGCCTTGCCCGACGCCCTCAAGGCGGTCAACGCGTGCACGCCCGAGACATCCAGCGCAGCACCGGTATTGGCCACATGCACGGCACCGACGTCATCGGTCCACACGGCCAAGCGGCCCGGGACCCCGGCTCGCTGAGCGGCGTCGGCTGCGTTCTGCGTCAACTCGGTGAGCAGACGATCGCGGTAGCCCCCGCGCACCAGATCGGACTCGGACGCCGAATCCTCCCGAAGCCGGGTGGGAGAAGAGCCCCACGCCGCGAGAATCGACTCCCGCAACGACCCGGTATCGAACGGATCGATCAGCTCGGAGATGCCGAAGCTTCTTCCTGCGCAGCAAGATCGGTGGTATTCGACGCATCATCGGCGATTGTGTCGGCCTCGTCGTCCGCAACGACCTCGGCAGCCCCCGACTCTTCCGGGGCCTCTCCCGTGGTTTCGACGGTGTCGGTCGTGTCGACGGTCTCGACGCTGTCGGCTGTCTCGGCAACTGCAGCCGGCTCGACCGGGGCGACCGGCGATGCGACGACGTCGAGTGCAGCGTCGTCGTACGGCTCGAATTGCGGCGATCCGGCTCCGGTGGGGAGTTCGGTGTCGGAGTGCGCTCCACAGCCGTACTCGGCATGCACCACGTGTCCGTCGGCCGCGAATTCGTTGCCGCACACCCCGAATGCGGCGGAGAGCGAACCGGCGAGGGGGAGGTAGAAACCACACAGCCCGCAGGTCGACGGCGCAGCCTTGGCCATCTCGGTATCGGGACCGAAGTCGCCGTCGTGCCAGCGCTGGGCGGCGTCGAGGCGTCCTTCGAGGCTGGTGACCTTGGCTCGGCCCAGACCGATCTCGCCCGCCACCTCGTCGATGGCAGGGTCACCGGATCCGACGTACCCGGGCACGAGCCGCGGATCGTCCTGGCGCGGAGACAGCAGATCGCCGGGTCCCAGGTCGCCGGGTCGGATGCGCTCGTCCCAGGGCACCCAGGTCGGTGCCACGAGAGCATCGGGGCCCGGAAGCAGAACCAGCTCGCTGACCGTGGCGTGGTCCGCGTCCTCCGGGGCGGCGACCACGACGGCCCACTGCCACCCGCGGTACCCCTCGAGATCGCTGGCGAACCGGTGGGTGGCCGCACTGGAGTCTTCGGCGGTGACCCCGAGGTACTCGCCGATACCGCCCTCTCCCAGGTCGAGCAGAGCCTGCCGCGCGAGGTCCACGGCATCGGCCAAGACGGGGCGGATGGAATCGAGCTCTGGAGAAGATACGAAACTCACACATTCAGTTTGCCGCATCGACTCGGTGACGCCCAGTTCGGGCTGCCATCATGGGTGCAATGACCGTCCGTGCTCGCACCTGCGCTGCCCTCGTGACCTCGCTGCTCGCTGTGTCCGCCTGCTCGTCGACGACGCAGCCGACCCCGGTGACGTCCGACTCGGTTCCGACACTGACCACCGAGATCGTGCGCGAATACGACCGCAGCAACGACGCGTTCACCCAGGGCTTCGAGATCGACGGCGACGTGCTCTACGAGGGCACCGGACTGGAAGGCTCCTCGTTCGTCAGGCGGACATCGCTCGAGAACATGACCGAACTCGATCGCGTGGATCTGCCGGCCGACCTGTTCGGCGAAGGCATCACCGTCGACGGCGACACCCTGTGGCAGATCACCTGGCAGGACGGCGTCGCAATCGCCCGAGACCCGAACACCCTCGCCGAACGACGCCGGGTGAACTACGACGGCGAAGGCTGGGGGCTGTGCACGCAGACGCCGGATGACCGCCTCGTGATGAGCGACGGCTCGTCCACCCTCACCTTCCGCGACCCCACGTCGTTCGATGCCGAGAACACCGTCGACGTCACCCTCGACGGCAATCCCGTCGAGCGGCTCAACGAACTCGAATGCGCCGATGACGGATCGGTGTACGCCAACGTGTGGCAGACGTTCGACATCATGCGTATCGACCCGGCCACCGGCGCGGTGACCGCAGTCATCGACGGCACCCCACTGTGGAATTCGATGTCGGCCTCCGAACGAGGCGGTGCCGACGTGTTCAACGGCATCGCGCAGATCCCCGGCACCGACCGGTTCCTCGTGACCGGCAAATACTGGCCCAAGATCTTCGAGGTGCGATTCACCGATACCGCGCCGGTAGGACAGAATTGACCCCGTGACCGATCCACGTCTCCCCCACACCCCACCGGGTGCGGACGATTCAGAACAGGATCACTCCGCGGGCTCCGCTCCTGACCCAGCCGGTCACTCCGCAGGCTCCGCTCCTGACCCGCTCGAGCACCCCGGTCTGGCGAACTACCCGCCCGCTGTTCCTCTCGCGTCCACGCATGTTCCGAGTCGGCGTCAGCCCTTGCCGCCGTTGCACCCGCCGCGGACCGAGCAGATCACTGCGGCGCGTGGCAAGTCCGGCCCACGCAAGCCGCCGCCGATGCCCAAGAAGCTGACCGTCACCCGCGTCGCCGCCATGCGCGGACGCGAACTGACCGGCAAGGGCATCGCATCGTTCCAGCGAGCCGCGAAGGCCGACGGTGCCGACAAGTCCGGTCTGACGGCACTCACCTACGCGACCATGGCCAACTTCGCCTCGGACGCCGCGCTGGCGATCGCATTGGCCAACACACTCTTCTTCTCGGCCGCCACCGGTGAGGACAAGACCAAGGTCGCGCTCTATCTCGTCATCACCATCGCGCCGTTCGCGTTGATCGCGCCGCTCATCGGACCGCTGCTCGACCGATTGCAGCAAGGCCGACGCATCGCGCTCGCCACCTCCTTCGGGTTGCGCACCGTGCTGGCGGTGGTGCTGGTGTTCAACTTCGACAGCTGGGTGTTGTATCCGGCCGCGCTCGGCATGCTCGTCCTCAGCAAGTCCTTTGCGGTGCTCAAGAGCGCGGTGACACCGCGAGTACTGCCTCCGGAGATCGACCTCGTGCGCGTCAACTCCCGTCTTACGGTGTTCGGTCTGCTCGGCGGCACCATCGCGGCCGGTGCGCTCGCCGGCGGTATCGCGTTCGTCGCGGGCTCGCCGGGAGCCCTGTGGTTCGTCGCCACGATCACCGTGCTCGGCGCCTATCTGAGCATGCGCATCCCGTCCTGGGTGGAGATCACCGAGGGTGAAGTGCCTGCGACGCTGAGCTACCACGCCGATCAGCACGGTGGACGCGATTACGCCGGAAGCGGTGCCCCCACCGAGAACCTCCGCCGCGCGGCCTCGTCCCCGCCGACGTCGAGCAGCACCAAGAACCGCAGACAGCCCCTGGGTCGAGCGGTCATCGTCGGTCTGTGGGGCAACGGCACCATCCGCATTCTCACCGGCTTCCTGACGCTCTACATCGCGTTCGTCGCCAAATCCCGTACCGAACACGAGCCGCTTCAGCAGGCCGCGATGCTCGGACTCGTCGGAGCCGCCGCCGGTCTCGGCAACTTCTCGGGCAACGCGCTCGGTGCCAGGATCAAGCTCGGCCGGCCGTCCCTGGTGGTTCTTCGCTGCACCCTCGCAGTCACGGTGGTGGCCGTCGTCGCCGCGGTCACCGACAGCCTGCTCACCGCAGCGGTGGCCGCGCTCGTCGCGTCGAGCGCCAGCGCACTCGCCAAGGTCTCCCTCGATGCGTCCCTGCAGGCCGATCTGCCGCCGGAGTCGATCGCGTCGGGATTCGGCCGATCGGAAACCGTCATGCAGCTGTGCTGGGTCCTCGGCGGCACGCTCGGCGTCCTGCTCCCCACCGAGTACTGGCTCGGTTTCACCGTGGTCTCGGTGTTGCTTACGATCGGGCTCGTGCAGACATTCCTCACCTACCGCGGCAGATCGCTCCTACCCGGATTCGGCGGCAACCGCCCCGACCACGTCGAACAAGAAGTGTCCGACGGTTCCTTCGGCGAAAACGTGACCAAGTGAATCTCGCTCCCCGCACCAAGAAGATCGCCGCCCTGACCGCCGCGGGTCTGCTCGTCGTCGCCGTTGCGTTCGTAGCGGTGCTCGCCCTGCTGATCGGAAACGCACCGGAGAAGGAGCCGACCGTCGCCGCCTACTCCAACGGCCGGGCCGTCGACGTCGAGCCGTACCTGTACTGCGCCGTCAGCGACCCGTTGTGCACCAACGTGGGAGAGACCACCGAGATTCGGGTCGGCAAAGCCCCGACGGTGCAGCTCTCACTCCCCGAGGCCGTCTACTCGGCGCCGTGGGTACTCGCCCTGATCTACGGCGACGACAGCGGGAACGTCGTCGAGAACAGCGAGTTCAACGAACCCGGAACCAGGCTCAGCGTCACGGTGCCCACCACGGACGACAGCGACCGGACCCTGCTGGGGATCGAAGTTCGTCTGCCCACCGGCATCATCGACACCGATACCAATCAGGAGGGCTTCGTCAGCCACGCCATCTGGTCGATCGGCACGCGCCCGTAGGTCGGCCGAGCGATCAGCTGTCGAGCTCGCGGGCGACGGCCCGGACCACCTCGGAGATGCGCTGCGCGATCTTGCGGTCCGGGTACTTGCCCTTGCGGAGCTCGGGCTGCACGGTCGCTTCGAGCAGTGTGATCATGTCCTCGACCATCCCGTGCAGCTCGTCGGGTGTGTGCTTGCGCTCGACGGGTTCGCGGCGGGTGCTGCCGGTGTTCTGACGCACCGACGGTGCCGGCTCGAGCACCTTCAGGCTCAGTGCCTGCGGTCCGCGACGTCCCGCGGCCATTCCGAACTCGACTCGCTGACCGGCTTTGAGGCCCTCGACGCCCTCGGGCAGCGCCGAGGAACGCACGTAGACGTCCTCGCCTTCCTCCTGCGAGAGGAATCCGAATCCCTTGTCGACGTCGTACCACTTCACCTTGCCGGTCGGCACTGAGCTCACCCGTTCATCTGTTGCTGTCGTTGGTTGCGTTGCCGTGTGACCGATGTTCGGCCCGCACGAGTTTCGCGCCCCACGAGAACGTAGGACGCGAATACGTCAGTCTAGCGCGGTGAGCCCGGATAGAGCATTCGAGTTGTTCCCCGCACCACGCTCTTCACAGTGCCCCGCTTCGCACTACCGTGGTGCACGTGGACACAACGACCCGTAAGAGCAGCACCGCTCTGCTGCGCATCGCGCTGGCCCTGTTCGCGATCGGCCTCGTCGCCATCGTCGCGATCCTGATGTTTCCGATCTTCTCCGACGCCAAGCCCCCACTCGGGCTGTACCTGACGGCCATGTTCTCCGCGCCGACCGGCTTCGTGCTGGCCCTGGTGTACGCGTTGGCATCCGGACGACGGGCCCGGTAGACCATGCGATTGATACTGAACGTCATCTGGCTGGTCTTCGGCGGCCTGTGGCTGGCGCTGGGCTATTTCCTCGCCGGACTGCTGCTGTGCATCCTGATCGTGACCATCCCGTTCGGCATCGCGTCGTTCCGCATCGGCGTCTACGCGCTGTGGCCGTTCGGGTCGACGATCGTCGACAAGCCGGGGTCCGGATCCGGCGCGCTCGTCGGGAACGTGCTCTGGCTGATTCTGGCCGGTTGGTGGCTGGCCCTGACTCACGTGGTCACTGCCGTCGCGATGGCGATCACCATCATCGGCATTCCGTTGGCGATCGCGAACCTGAAGATGATTCCCGTATCCCCGATGCCCCTCGGCAAGGACATCGTTGCCGTTCGGTGACCTTCCGAACCGGCTCAAGCCGATGTGACTTCCATCACATCACGCTCCGGTAACGGACAGGCAACGGACAGGGGTTCAATGCCCGGCACGTCCACTAGCTGGGCCGACTCGAGAGACCCGAAAGAGGTACAAAATGTGCTCTCGGCGACGCCCCGAAATCGACAGTTACCAAATAGTGACGTAAGGCGGGAATTTCAGTACGGTCAGCAGCGGCCGGAAAGTTCGGCCGAATTCCGGCCCGCAGCGCCAAACCTCGTCCCGCGGGAACCGGAACACCCTCGACGATCACCCAGGGGACGAGGACGGGGGACCCACGTCCTCCACGGACAACCGGGAAGTTGTAGCGACTCACGAAGCCGCACCGACTTCCCTTGGGGTGAAGCCCAATTGCCCACTCGCAGGAGTGAGCGAAAAGGCCGGGCTACCTCTCAGCCCGAACCCGACAGCTGACCTCGCAGGCGCGTGTGGAGAGGATTTCAACTCGTATGAGCGGACGTCATCGTAAGCCGAGCACCACTGGCAAGACCGTTGCAAAGGTCGCAGTCACCGGAGCCATCATGGGCACGGCAAGCATCGCCTTCACCGGTACCGCCAACGCGGCACCGGATTCCGACTGGGACCGCCTGGCACAGTGTGAAGCCGGCGGCAACTGGGGCATCAACACCGGCAACGGCTACCAGGGCGGGTTGCAGTTCTCCCCCAGCACCTGGAACGCGCACGGCGGCCAGCAGTACGCGGCCACGGCCAACCAGGCCAGCCGCGAAGAGCAGATCGCAGTCGCAGAGAAGGTCCTCGACTCGCAGGGCTGGGGCGCATGGCCGTCCTGCTCCTCGAGCCTCGGACTGAACAGCGCGCCCACCGAGCGCAGCGTTCCGGTCACCCCCAAGGCACCGGAAGTTCCCGCACTGCCCGACCTGGCGTCCATCCCGGCAGTCGACAACTCGGCCGAGGTCGTCGAGGGCATCGTCACCGCCGTCCAGAACATCACCAACGATCCGCAGATCGCCTCGTTCGTGCAGAACGCGGCCCAGGGCATCCAGCTCGATCCGCAGATCGTGAACTTCTACCAGGCCAACAAGGCGTTCCTGCCCCAGTAAGCGCCCGCGACGGTTCAGCTCGTACGAAAAAAGCCCCCGACGAATGTCGGGGGCTTTTTCGTGGGTCGAGGGCCGCAGCTAGCGATTGACCACGGTCACCGGATGGGCGTAGGGGAGGTCTTCGACGGGCAGCGGGAACTCGGTGTCCTCGCCGAAGGGTGACAAGCTACCCGATCGAGCGGACGAGAGTTCGGTCACCGCGTGGTCACCGCGAGCGGTTTCCGGCCAGCCTGGATCGACATAGGGCTTCTTCGACTTGTTCACCATGCGCCTATTTTGACACCTGCCCTGCGGCAAGCACCAGCCCAGGTCTCTAATCTGATAGACGATGACCGACACGACTGCGCACCGACACACCGACACGCCCCCTGATCTGCCTCAGTGGATCGCAGCTCGCAGCGACGCCGAGCTGATCAAGGCCATGTCGCTGCGTCCGGATCTGACCGCGCCGCCGCCCGCATCCCTGGCCGTGCTGGCCGGACGGGCCGAGCAGCGCCGGTCGATCCTGCACACCGCGGACACCCTCGACACCCTCGCTCTGACGGTGCTCGAGATCCTCGCCATCGAAGAGGCGTACGAGCGACCCGTCACCCGCGCCGCGCTACTGGCAGTGATCGCCAGACGCGCACCGGCCAAGAGTGTGGACAAGGCACTGGCCCAGCTGCGCGAACGCTTGCTGGTGTGGGGCGACGCAGCCGGCTTCCGGATCAGCGCCACAGCAGCGGACGCGGTGCCGTGGCGAATCGGCCGCGCACTCGACCCGGTGGACAACCTCACCGAATCACACATCACCGCGGCCCTGGCCGAACTCGGAGACGGCGAACGCAGCCTTCTCGACACCCTCGCCAGATCGTCCCCGACCGGCCGCACCCGAGACGCCGCACCGGGCACGCCGCCGGATCGACCCGTCCAGAAGCTGCTCGCCGCAGGGCTGCTGATCTGGTTGGACGAGCAAACCGTCGAGCTTCCCGTCCAGGTCGGGCAGATCCTGCGCGGCGAACCGATGTCGGACCCGCGCTCGCTCGCCGAACCCAAGCTCGCCACCAGCACCCACACGCTCGCCGATGTCGACGCCGCTGCCGCAGGAGAGGCACTCGAGCTGGGCCGACACTGCGTGGCCGTGCTCGAGGCGTTGTCGGCCTCGCCTGCCCCCGCGCTCAAGGCCGGCGGCCTGGGCGTGCGCGAGCTCCGCAAGATCACCAAGGCGACCGGCCTCGACGACGATCGAGTGAGCATCCTCGTCGAGTTGCTGGCCGCCGCCCACCTCATCTCGAGCGGAACACCGGACCCGGTGCCTGCGTCCGACAACGGCGACGACTACTGGGCACCGACCCCGGCTGTCGACGCATGGCTCACCGCAGCCCCGGCGGCCCGCTGGCACACCCTCGCCGCCGCCTGGCTCGAAGTGCCGCGAGCACCGTGGGTCATCGGGATGCGTGACCCCAACGACAAACCCATCGCCGCCCTGTCCGAGGAAGTCCGCTCTCCGGCCGCACCGCGGGATCGACGGATGGTCCTGGAATTGCTCGCCGAACTCGGCAGCGGACACGCAGCGCAGCCCGCCGACCTCGCCCGCACCCTGGCGTGGCGTCGACCACGATGGTCCGGGCGCTTCGGCGTCACGCCCGTCGGACACGTTCTCGCCGAAGCAACGGCTCTCGGTATCGTCGCCCGTGGGGCGATCTCGACCCCTGGCCGCTCCCTGCTGCACGACGGCAATGCCGAGGCCGACATGCGTGCGGCCCTGCCCGAGCCCATCGACTACGTCCTGGTGCAGGCCGACCTCACCCTGGTGGCACCGGGCCCGCTCGAACCGGACCTGCAGGATCGAATCGAACTGGTCGCCGATGTGGAGTCCGCGGGCGCAGCCACGATGTACAGGATCAGCGACACCAGCCTGCGCCGCGCTCTCGATGTGGGACTGACCGCCTCCGAGCTGCACTCGTTGTTCGCCACCCACTCACGAACCCCGGTGCCGCAGGCCCTGACCTACCTGATCGACGACGTGGCTCGTCGGCACGGCCGCCTACGAGCAGGCGTCGCCGCGTCGTTCGTTCGGTGCGAGGACCCGGCCTTGCTGGCCGAGGTGATGGCGTCCCCGGCAGCCGAATCGCTGGCCCTGCGAGCGCTGGCTCCGACCGTCGCGATCTCGCAGGCCCCGCTCGCCGAGGTGCTGACGGTCCTGGCCGGAGCGGGGTTCGCGCCTGCGGGCGAGGACTCGTCCGGCACGATCGTCGATCTGCGTGCCCGCGGGTCGAGGGTATCGGCGAGGCGGCCACGCCAGGCGTTCCGCACTCCGGCCGTCCCCACCGAGGAACAGCTGGGTTCGTTGGTGCGCGGAATGCGCGCTGCCGACAGAGCGGCAGGCAACGGCGGCGCAGTGGTGCGCGCCGACGGATCTCGGGCCAGCAGCACCGCGACGATGACGCTGCTGCAGACCGCGGCGAAGGTCAAACGGAGCGTGAGCATCGGCTACGTCGACGCCCAGGGGGTGGCGACCCATCGCATCGTCGATCCGATCAGCATCGGCGGCGGCCAACTCGACGCGTTCGACCCCGCCACCGGTGGGGTTCGGCGCTTCACCCTGCATCGGATCACCTCGGTCGCGTTGGTCGAGTAGACCGGGCTCACGTGCACGCACGCCCCTACCTGTGGACAATGGAGAAGTTGCGCTCTTTCGGGCGCAGCAGATGTCTCTAGGAGGAACCGTGACCGACGGCCCGCTGATCGTCCAGTCCGACAAAACGCTGTTGCTCGAGGTCGATCACGAACTCGCGGGCGCAGCGCGGGCGGCCATCGCACCGTTCGCGGAGCTCGAACGTGCCCCCGAGCACGTGCACACCTATCGCATCACCCCGCTGGCGCTGTGGAACGCACGTGCCGCAGGCCACGACGCCGAGCAGGTGGTCGACGCGCTGGTCAATTTCTCCCGTTACGCGGTGCCGCAGCCGCTGCTGGTCGACATCGTCGACACCATGGCGCGCTACGGCCGGTTGCAGTTGGTCAAGAGCCCGATCCACGGCCTGGTACTCATCAGCCTGGACCGCGCGGTGCTCACAGAGGTGATGCGCCACAAGAAGATTGCGCCCATGCTCGGCGCGATGGTCGACGAGGACACGGTGATCGTGCATCCGAGCGAACGCGGCCACGTGAAGCAGATGTTGCTCAAGATCGGCTGGCCTGCCGAGGACCTCGCCGGCTACGTCGACGGCGAAGCCCACCCCATCGAGCTCGACACCGAGGGCGGCAACTGGACACTGCGCGACTACCAGGAGATGGCGGCCGATTCGTTCTGGGCCGGCGGCTCGGGCGTCGTCGTACTGCCCTGTGGCGCGGGCAAGACGATGGTCGGCGCAGCCGCAATGGCCAGAGCCAAGGCGACCACGCTGATTCTGGTCACCAACACCGTCGCCGGTCGGCAGTGGAAGCGCGAACTCATCGCACGTACCTCGCTCACCGAGGAGGAGATCGGCGAGTATTCGGGAGAACGCAAAGAGATTCGCCCTGTGACAATCGCCACGTACCAGGTGATCACGCGTCGCACCAAGGGTGAGTACAAGCACCTCGAACTCTTCGATTCCCGCGACTGGGGATTGGTGATCTACGACGAGGTGCATCTGCTCCCCGCGCCGGTGTTCCGCATGACAGCCGATCTGCAGTCGCGTCGACGCCTCGGCCTCACCGCGACGCTCGTCCGCGAGGACGGCCGCGAGGGCGACGTCTTCTCGCTGATCGGACCCAAGCGGTACGACGCACCGTGGAAGGACATCGAGGCACAGGGCTGGATCGCGCCGGCCGAGTGCATCGAGGTTCGCGTCACCCTCACCGATGCCGAGCGCATGTCGTACGCGGTCGCCGAGCCCGAAGAGCGCTACAAGCTGTGCTCGACGGCGCACACCAAGATCGCCGTCGTGAAGTCGATCCTCGCCAAACACCAGGACGCTCCGACGTTGGTCATCGGCGCGTACCTCGACCAGTTGAACGAGCTCGGTGAAGCGCTGAACGCTCCGGTCATTCAGGGCTCGACCAAGAACAAGGAACGCGAAGTGCTGTTCGACGCGTTCCGCAAGGGCGAGATCCAGACGCTCGTGGTGAGCAAGGTGGCGAACTTCTCGATCGACCTTCCGGAAGCCTCCGTCGCAGTGCAGGTTTCGGGAACGTTCGGCTCCAGGCAGGAAGAGGCGCAGCGCCTCGGCCGACTGCTCCGGCCGAAGCACGACGGCGGTCAGGCGCACTTCTATTCGGTGGTCTCCCGCGACACCCTCGACGCCGAGTACGCAGCCCACCGCCAGCGTTTCCTTGCCGAACAGGGCTACGCCTACCGCATCACCGACGCGGACGATCTGCTCGGTCCGGCGATCTGAGACTTCGGGTCGACTCGACGGCCGTGCTAGGAATACCTCTGTGCGCAAGTTCGAGTTCCCCGTAGACGTAGCCCACGCGAAGTCGGTCAACGAGACGTTCACCGAGCTTCGTCGGCTACGTTCCTCTGCCGCACTCACCGCCGTGTTCCTCATCGCGCTGGGTGCCTGGTTCATCTGGATCGCGGCCCCGTGGTCGTACATCCTCGGCGCGGTGTTCCTGATCGGCGCGGCCACCTCGCTCTGGGTGATGCTGTGGGCACCCCGAAAGATGGGTTCCATCGAATCGCAATATGCAGCAGGCGATCTCGTGCCGGCGGTGGTGGCCGAGAAGCTACCGGGTGGAGCGATACTGCTGGCCCTGGTCGACATCGGGAAGCCGGAGGTGGACGAGCCGCACTACGTGTTGATCACCCGCGTCGTACGGGCGCTTCCCGGCCACGCCGTCGAGCGGGGCGCACAGGTGCCTGCGGTGTCGGTTCTCGCAGACCGCGGCCGAAACACCGGTGGGCGAACGTGGCAGTTGGCCTCGGCGATGCCCATCGCATGGGGAACCACCGACAAGGCGGTCCTCGCGCGCGCCGCCCGGGAGATCACCGAGGGCGAGTGGGCGTTGCTGCACGCCAACATCGGCCTGTCGGAGAAGGTCCGCACGGCCAAGAACCAACAGTTGCTCATCGATCCTGCGGATCTTCCCGACGACCTGCGCTAGAGCCTGCAACAACGACCTAGGCCAGTGCGGGTATGACTTCCCGCTCGAAGAGTTCGATGCCGGAGCGGTCGTAGGCCGCTTCGGGGAAGTAGAAGATGCCGTACGTCATCCCCTGCTCCTGCAGCGCCGACAAGTTTTCGACGATCTGCTCCGGAGTTCCCACTGCGGGCATGCCGCGGTACGCGTCGAGTGCACTGTGTGCCTTCTCGGCACCCACGTACTCGGTCAGGCGACTCTCGAGCGCGCGCAGTCTGTCTTCCACCTCGGCCTCGGTTGCGCCGATCGCGACGTTGTAGTTGGCCGAGCGGACGATGGCATCGAAATCGGTACCCACGGTTGCACAATGCTCGCGCAGCAGAGCAGATTTGCCGGCGAATCCGCTGGGGGTTCCGTCGAAGTTGGTGTAGTTCGCGTACTTCGCGGCGATCTTCAGAGTGACCTTCTCGCCGCCGCCCGCGATCCACAGCGGGATGCCGCCCTCCTGCAACGGCAGGGGTCGCACCACGGCACCGTCGATCTCGTAGTACTTACCGTCGAGGAACACCTCCCCGGCCGTCCATGCCTGCTTGAAGATCTGCACGCCCTCGTCGAGCCTGCCCAATCGTTCTCCGGCAGAGGGAAACCCGTAGCCGTAGGCACGGAACTCGTGCTCGTGCCAGCCGCCGCCGATGCCCATCTCGACGCGGCCGCCGGAAACGATGTCCACGGTGGCAGCAACTTTGGCGAGGTAGGCCGGGTTGCGGTACGCCATCGCCGTGCACATCTGCCCGAGCCTGATCCGCGAGGTGGTTGCGGCCAGAGCGGACATCAGCGACCATGCCTCGTGCGTCGCCTCGTCGGTCGCGGTGGGAACGGTGTGGAAGTGGTCGTACACCCACAGCGATTCCCACGGACCGGCCTCGGCGGCGAGCGCGTGGTCACGCATCGCACTCCACTGCCGGGCAGGGTCGATACCGACGAGATCGAGACGCCACCCCTGTGGCACGAACAATCCGAAACGCATGACAGGCACAGTACAGACGCAGGGCGAACGACCGTCTGCCGTCTGTGAACTACGCTGCAGGAATGTCCGAGTTGTACCCCTCGCGCACAGTGGCACGGTTGCGCCCGTTCGCATCGACGATCTTCGCCGAGATGACCGCACTCGCCGTCGAGAAGAAGGCCGTCAACCTCGGGCAGGGCTTCCCCGATACCGACGGCCCACCGGCCATGCTCGAGGCCGCGCGTGAGGCCATCGCGAGCGGCCTGAACCAGTACTCCCCCGGCCCTGGCATGTCGGTGCTGCGCGCTGCCATCGCCGACGACAGGTCGGCTCGATTCGGTCTGAGCTACGACCCCGATTCGCAGATACTCGTCACCGTCGGTGCCACCGAGGCGATCTCGGCGTCGCTCCTCGGGCTGATCGAACCGGGCGACGACGTCCTGCTGATCGAGCCGTTCTACGACTCCTACGCGGCCGCCATCGCTCTCGCCGGTGCCACCCGAACCGCCGTGTCGCTGGTCGCCGACGGCAATGGGTGGACCGTCGACACCGACGCCCTCGAACGCGCCATCGGGCCGCGCACGCGCATGCTGATCGTCAATTCTCCGCACAACCCCACCGGCACGGTCTTCGACCGCGACACCATGATCCGCATCGCCGACATCGCCGTGGCGCACGATCTGCTGGTCCTCACCGACGAGGTCTACGAGCACCTCGTCTTCGACGGCCGCGTGCACACGCCGATCGCGACCCTGCCCGGGATGTTCGAGCGAACCGTCACCGTGTCGAGTGCCGCCAAGACCTTCAACGCCACCGGATGGAAGACGGGCTGGGCGCTGGGGCCTGCCGAACTGATCGACGCCGTCCGCGCCGCCAAACAGTTCATGAGCTTCGTCGGCGGCACTCCCTTCCAACCGGCTGTGGCCTACGCGTTGGAGCACGAGCAGGCGTGGATAGCGGCCATGCGCGACGGCCTGCAACGCAAGCGGGACACGCTCTCGACTGCTCTCGCCGCCGCAGGAGCGGATGTGAAATACAGCGCGGGAACATATTTCGTCTGTGCCGACATCGCCCCGATCGGGCGCGGTGACGCCTACGAATTCTGCCGTGCCCTACCGGACCTGGTCGGCGTCGCGGCGGTTCCGGTGACCGCGTTCGTCGACGAGCCCGCTCCGTGGAAGTCGTTGGTGCGCTTCGCTTTCTGCAAGCAGGACGAGGTGCTCGCCGACGCGGCCGAGAGGCTACGGAAGTTGTGACTGCGCAACCGACGATCCCGGCCTACTTCGTCAGGCAGGCCGTCGACCTCGCGACGAAGAGCGGGGTGGACCTGACCTACCCGCTGTCGATGGCCGGCATCGGTTCCACCATCCTCGACAACCCGGCGGAGCGGCTGACCACCCGGCAGGTCACCGCGTTCACCCAGGCGGTCTGGGCGATGACCGGCGACGAATTGTTCGGTCTCGCCGCAGTACCGGTGCGGCGCGGGAGCTTTCGCGTGGTGTGTCAGACACTCATCCACACCGAGAACCTGTGGGCTGCGCTGGTTCGGATGTCCGAGACCATGCGGGTGCTGATTCCGGTGCGCCCCATGACGATGGAGCGAACCGAGGAATCCACGGTGTTGACCGTGCACGTCACTCCCACCACTCACCTGAGCCCGGAAGGCAACGAACTCGCCGAGCGACTTCTGACCGACTTCCTGTTGATTCTGCTGCACCGATTCGCGGCGTGGCTCATCGGTAACCGGGTCAAACTTCTGTCGGTGCAACTGCCCTACCCACTGCCGGGACCCGAAGCGGGAAAGATGTACGACGCCATCTTCGGAACCCACGTGGAGTTCGGAACCGACCTCGCCACACTGGAATTCGACAGCGCGGTGATGCGGGCACCGATCGTGCAGACCGAGGCGACCTTGGCGGACTATCTCGCGGAGTCGCCCAATCTACTGTTCTCGTCCCGAGACTACGACAGCACTGCGTCGAGCCAGGTTCGCCGCGCCCTGGAAACCGGATTCAAAGGTGGCGCACCGGGAACCGAGGAAATCGCCGCAATGCTGAACATCAGCCCACCGCACCTGCGACGCATTCTTCGGCAGGAGGGCACCTCCATCAACCAACTGCGCGAAGAAGTGCTGCGCGATGCGGCGATCTCCGGGCTGAGCCGCGGCGACAGCGTCGACGACATCTCGACCCGATTGGGGTTCTCCGAGCCCAGCGCCTTCCGCCGGGCCTTCAAGCGGTGGACCGGCCAGACCCCCGGCGCATATCGGTAGCGGACACCGTCTCAGCTGACGCAGAACTCGTTGCCCTCGGGATCGGTCATGGTGATCCAGACACTGGGGCCCTGATCTCCTCGATGCAGTACCGATGCACCCCGTGCTTGAAGTTGCGTGACCACCGTCTCGCGCTCGTCGCCGACGCGAATGTCGAGGTGCAACCGATTCTTCACCGATTTCGGCTCGGCGATCGACTGGAACAACACCCGCGGGCTGCCGGGCGACTCGGGATCGACGATTCCCGCGCCCGCCTGCCACACGAGAACGCCCTCGAACGTGATCGTGTCCTCTTCGCGGGCGTGCCCAGCGGCGACCATCTCACGAATGAAGTCCTCGTTGCTGGGTTCGACCTGCCAGCCCAGAGTCTGCGCCCACCACTTCGCCAGTGAATGGGCGTTGGCACTGTCGACGACGACTTGAAATGTGTATCCCATGACGGCACGGTACCGCCGTTCACTGGAAATGGGAACGCACGTTCGATACAGTGACGGTCATGTCGCTCGC
This sequence comes from Rhodococcus sp. NPDC076796, assembly GCF_040702765.1. Classification (NCBI taxonomy): domain Bacteria; kingdom Bacillati; phylum Actinomycetota; class Actinomycetes; order Mycobacteriales; family Nocardiaceae; genus Rhodococcus; species Rhodococcus sp. NPDC076796. The sequence goes on from NZ_JBFBMS010000001.1 coordinate 505,570, forward strand.
CATGCAGGGCTCGTTGTTCGGTGACGCCGACGGTGGCGTCGGGTCGCTCGAGTCCGTCACCCGTCGCGAACTCACACGCGGGGCGTGGGTGGACGTTCGCCCGGGCTGGTTGGCCGATACCCACCTGTTCGATTCGCTGGTGGACGCCGTCGACTGGCGAGCCGAGCGCAGGCAGATGTACGACCGCGTGGTCGATGTGCCGCGCCTGGTTCGGTTCTACGCCGAGCGCGAGCGGTGGCCCGACGCAGCACTGTACGGCGCACGCGATGCCCTCGACGATCACTACCGCACCGAACTCGGCGAATCCTTCGCCACCGCCGGACTGTGCTACTACCGCGACGGATCCGACAGCGTCGCCTGGCACGGCGACAACATCGGCCGAAGCGCAACCGAGGACACCATGGTCGCGATCGTATCGCTCGGTGCCACACGGCAACTCATGCTCCGACCGCGCGGCGGCGGAACGTCGCTGAAGTTCACGCTCGGTCACGGAGACCTGGTGGTGATGGGCGGCTCGTGTCAACGGACATGGGAGCATGCGATTCCCAAGTCCACCCGCGCGATCGGCCCACGCATCAGCGTCCAGTTCCGACCGCGCGGGGTCCGTTAACGAGCGGTGATCGAGCTTCGACGCTGCTCGACCGCTGCGGCCAACGTGTCCAATTGCGTTGCCGTGGTGTCCCAATCGAGGCAGGCGTCGGTGATCGACTGCCCGTACACGAGCTCGTCCCGGTGGCCGAGTTCGAGATCCTGACGCCCCGCGACCAGGAAGCTCTCGAGCATCAGACCGACGATGCCGTGTTCGCCTGCCGCGACCCGCGCTGCCACGTCGGTGACCACGTCGACCTGCTTGTTGTGGTCCTTGCGGCTGTTGCCGTGGCTCGCGTCGATGATCACTCGCTCCGGCAGGCCCGACTTACGCAGTCGCGCAACGGTATCGGCGACCGATTCCGCGTCGTAGTTCGGTCCGTCGACGCCGCCGCGCAGAATGACGTGGCAGTCCGGGTTTCCGACGGTGCGGATCAGAGCCGCCTGGCCGTCGAGATCGGTGCCGGGGAAGACGTGGCTCGCTGCGGCAGCACGGGTGCCGTCGACCGCGACCTGGATGTCGCCCTCGGTGGAGTTCTTGATCCCCACCGGCATCGACAACGCACTGCACAGCTGGCGATGCACCTGACTGGCCGCAGTCCGCGCACCGATTGCGCCGTAGCTGACCAGGTCCGCGATGTACTGCGGGGTGATCGGATCGAGGAACTCGCACCCGACCGGCAGACCGAGCGCGGAAATATCGAGCAGCAGTTGACGTCCCACGCGCAGACCGGCATTGATGTCGAAGCTGCCGTCGAGGTGCGGATCGTTGATCAGGCCCTTCCAGCCCAGCGTCGTTCGCGGCTTCTCGAAGTAGACCCGCATGACGATGTGCAGGCGATCGCCCAGTTCGGATGCCTTGGCCGCAAGTCGTCGGGCGTAGTCGAGGGCCGCGTCGGTGTCGTGCACCGAGCACGGTCCCACGACGACGATCAGCCGATCGTCGCGGCCGTCCAGCACGTCGACCACGCCGGCGCGCCCGGTTCTGACGGTGGCCGAGATCGCGTCGTCCACAGCATGTTCGCGGCGCAGCACCGACGGGGCAACCAGCGGACTGATACTGATGGTCCGCTGATCGTCGAGAGGTGGGGTGTCGAGAGAGAGTGTCATGAGAGGGCGTTCCTGTTCCCAGGCCGGCTCTTCATGCTCCACACGCACTTCGAGCCGGTCTGTATCCGGCTCGTGGGGTGGAGGGTCAGCGCATGGCGTCGCTGGCTGACCCACCCGGGGCCGGCCTGCTAAACCAGAAATACGTGCGCTGCATGAAAAGCACCGTAGCAGACGAATGAACCGCGGACCTCAACCCGATCCGGTTCAGGATAGGCTTACCTGGTTACGCCCGCCCTGTGAAAGAGAACGAAGTGAAACGTCTACTCCTGGCCACCACGATCGCCGCGGTCACCGCACTGACCACAGTTGCCTGCGGCGGTACCGCCGAGCAGACGGCCTCTCCCGCAACCAGCACGGCGTCGGCCACCTCCTCCGACGACGCGGCTACGGACGCACCCGGCCCCACCGGCATCCCCGACGGCATGGGTTCGGGTGCCGCGGACGGAGTGTTCCCCCGCACGGTCGGCCACTTCGGCGGCTCCACCGAAATTCCCGCCGAACCGAAGAAGATCGTCGTGATCGCCACCGGTCAGCTCGACGCGGCCCTCACTCTGGGCGTCGTACCCACCGGAGTCGCCTACGGAGACGGTGCCGCACTGGTACCGGATTACATCGGCTTCTCGTTTCCGCAGTACGCAGATCGCATGGCGCAGTTCGTCGACGTCGGCAACCGGCAGGAAGTCGACATCGAGGCGATCGCGGCCATCGAACCGGACCTCATCCTGGCGAACAAGGCGGGCTCCGAGGACATCTATTCGACTCTCTCGACCATCGCGCCGACCGTGCTCACCGAGGGCACCGGAGTGAACTGGAAGCAGGACTTCCTCCTCCTCGGCGACGCGCTGGGCCGCACCGAGCAAGCGCAGAGCTTCCTCGACACCTACGCCTCCGACGCTGCGGCACTGGGTGATTCGGTTGCCGATGGCGGCACGCCCACGGTCTCGTTCGTCCGCTTCACCGCCGATCGGGCACGCGTGTTCGGTATCCCGTCGTTCGCGGGATACATTGCCTGGGACGCCGGCCTGGCCCGCCCGGAAAGCCAGCAGTTCGACAAGACCTCACAGGACTTCAGCGAGGAAGAAATTCAACTGGCGAACGCGGACTGGGTGTTCGTCTCCAGCCAGGACGCCGGAGCCGATTCGAGCGCCGCGTCGTACACCACCAACCCGCTGTGGACCGGAATGAGCGCGGCAACCGAGAATCACATCGTCCGAGTCGACGACGACCCGTGGTACCTCAACGCCGGGCCGACGGCGGCAACCATCGTGCTCGACGGCCTGAAGAGCGCCCTGCAGAGCTGACCCCATTGTGCACAGAACTTCGTAGCAGGCTACGAAGTTTCGCTCACATCGGACAGGTAGGTTGCGCACAACTTAACCGTGCACTACTGTTCTTGGAGTGACCAACGAACTCGCACTCGACCGTCAGGTGTGCTTCGCGCTGTACTCCGCATCGCGGGCTACCACCGCGGTGTATCGCCCGATGCTCGACGAGCTCGGTGTCACATACCCGCAGTACCTCGTACTGCTGGTGCTGTGGGAACAGGACGGGCGCGGCGTCAAGGACATCTGCGCCGAACTCGATCTCGACACCGGCACTCTGTCGCCGATGCTCAAGCGGCTCGAAGGTCTCGGTTTCATCGAGCGCCGACGCCTGAGCACCGACGAACGCCGCGTCGAGATCCACCTCACCGAGACCGGAAGTGCCATGCGCGCAAAGGCACTCGACATTCCACGCAAGCTGGCCGAGAAGACCGGAATGAACGTCGACGATCTCGTCAAGCTCAAAGAGTCGCTCGACGCATTGACGAGCGCTTTGCATCACACCGATTCGAGCACGACAGAAGGAGAATCATGAAGACCATCTACACCGCCGAAGCACTTGCTACCGGTGAAGGCCGAAACGGCCACGCCCGCACTTCCGACGGACGGCTCGATCTCGACCTCGCCATCCCGGAGGCCATGGGCGGCAGCGGCAACGGCACCAACCCCGAGCAGCTCTTCGCCGCCGGCTACGCCGCATGCTTCCACTCCGCACTGCAGATGGTGGCACGTCAGGACAAGGCCGACGTGACCGATTCGGCCGTCGGCGCTCGTGTCGACATCGGCCCCAACGACGCGGGCGGCTTCCAGCTCGCCGTCACCCTCGAGGTGACGTTGCCGAATCTGAGTCGCGAGAACGCCCAGGCTCTGGCCGACAAGGCCCACCAGGTGTGCCCGTACTCCAACGCCACCCGCGGCAACATCGACGTCACCGTCACAGTCACCGAAGACGAGTAAGGGAAATACATTGAAGGCACACGAAATTCACCTCGCGTCCCGCCCAGAAGGCTGGCCGACGGAAGACAACTTTCGTGCGGAGGTCGTCGACCTTCCCGAACTCGCCGACGGGCAGATCCTCGTCCGCAACATCGTGATGTCGGTCGATCCGTACATGCGCGGCCGGATGAACGACGTGAAGTCGTACGTCCCGCCGTTCCGGATCGACGCACCGCTCGACGGCGGTGCCGTCGGCGAGATCATCGAATCCAAGGCCGAGGGTTTCGCTGTCGGCGACGCGGTCGTACACGGCCAGGGGTGGCGAGATCTCGCCATCGTCCCGGCCAAGGGTGCGAGCAAGGTCGATCTCGGCGCAGCCAAGGCCTCGGCGTACCTGGGCGCGCTCGGAATGACCGGCACGACGGCATACGCCGGCCTGACCGACGTTGCGTCGTTCAAGGAAGGTGACGTCGTGTTCGTGTCCGGCGCTGCCGGCGCAGTCGGGTCGCTCGTCGGGCAGATCGCCAAGGCGCTCGGCGCATCCCGGGTGATCGGCAGTGCGGGCTCCCCCGCCAAAGTTGCTCGCTTGCTCGAGCTCGGCTTCGACGCGGCGTTCGATTACCACGACGGCCCTGTTGCCGAGCAGCTGCGACAGGCAGCACCGGACGGCATCGACGTGTACTTCGACAACGTCGGCGGCGAACATCTCGAGGCCGCCATCGGGTCGATGAACAAGCACGGCCGAATTGCCATGTGCGGAGCCATCGCTCAGTACAACTCCACCGAGCCGACTCCCGCACCGCGCAACCTCGCCCTGGCCATCGGCAAGGAACTGACGCTCAAGGGCTTCATCGTCGGCTCCTACGCGCACCTCACCGAGGAGTTCCGCACCAAGATGACCCAGTGGCTCGCCAGCGGCGCAATCGAATTCGACGAAACGGTCGTCGACGGTCTCGACAACGCTCCCTCGGCGTTCATCGGACTGATGAAGGGCGAGAACACCGGCAAGATGGTCGTCACCATCTGAGTCGGACCCGAACGGTTCTACCGCAGTCCACACCCCGGTCGGAAATTTCCGACCGGGGTGTTTCCATGCCCCACCGATTACAGTCGGTACATGCCCGCCGCTCCCTTGCCGTTGCGCGACGGTCTCGACCCCACTCGGGTGCGGATGCCCGACATCGCGACCGGAGCGACGGTGCTCGAGTACCTGTGCGCCCGGTTTCCTCAGGACGCGGCCAGGCTGACCGAGAAGGTCGACGGCGGCGAGATCGTCGACGCGGCAGGCGTACCCGTCGATTCGACGACGGTCGCGAAACCGCGAGCGGACATCTACCTCTACCGCGACCCACCCGTGGAGCCGACGGTGCCGTTCTCCCTCGACGTCCTTCATCGCGACGAGAACCTGCTCGTCGTAGACAAGCCGCACTTTCTGGCCACCACCCCACGCGGTGCCTACGTCGCGCGGTCTGCACTCGTTCTGCTGAGGCGCCGATTCGACCTGCCCGAGCTGAGTCCAGCGCATCGCCTGGACCGACTCACCGCCGGGGTACTGGTGTTCACCGTCAGGGCGCAGGCTCGCCGGCCGTACCAGGAGCTCTTCGCTCAACGTACGATCACCAAGCAGTACGACGCGATTGCCCCTCTCGCGGCCGATATTACGGGTCGTTCCGCGGGCTCCACTCCCGATCTCGATCTCCCGCTGACGGTACGCAGCCGAATCATCAAGGAGCGCGGCGTACTTCAGGCCCGTGAGGTACCCGGCGAGCCCAACGCGGAAACACGCGTCGAGCTCGTCGACACGCTCGGGGCCCACGGCCTGTACCGATTGCATCCGCGAACCGGCAAGACGCATCAACTGCGGGTTCATCTGTGCTCGTTGGGAATTCCCATCGTCGGCGACAATTTCTACCCCTCGTTCCGCGATGTCGCCGACGACGACTACTCCGACCCGCTTCGCTTGCTGGCGCGTTCGATCGAATTCGTCGATCCGCTCAGCGGCCTGGTTCGACGGTTCGAGAGCAATCGGAGTCTCGATCCACCTGCAGCACAACAGAGTTCTCCATGAGCTCGGCTGTGCGCACCGTGATGCGATGCGAGATGACTGCGAGCGCGAACAGTCCGATCGCAACGTTCACCAGCGCGGCGAATCCTTCCTGAGCGAAGTCCACGAGGGCGTTGAGCAGCGTGAAGATCAACGCGGACACTCGGAGGGTGCGCGGGGCCAGAGTGGTCCTCCAGCGCGTAACCACAGCATCGCCGGCAGCGCCGTGGCGAAGGTGAGGCAGGCACTGACGAACAGGATCCCGCTGGCAATCCCCATTCCATCGATGTCGATCGTCAGGTCGCGCCGATCGATGTGCAGGTCCCCGAGGACGAGTTCGACGATTCCGAACACCACCCCGGCCCCGGAGAGCAGAACCAACCCCCAGCCGACGACGGGAATCCACCGGGGACTGGTGAAGAACGCGGGAATCAAACGGGGAACGAAGTTGCGCAGCGAGTGGGTCCGCGACGTCGACAGACGGCAGCGACCGAGCAACAGTCTGATTCCGGCCACGGTGTCCGCGTCGGCGCCCTCGGCCTCGGCCCGCGTGACCATCCGTAGCGCCCATTCGCGTCGATGCTCGGGGAGGCCGTGCGCGACGCCGTCGGCGGCGATCGCAGCCGCGTTGGCCAGCGATTCGTCGACCGAGGGCCGGCGGAACTCCCGGACGATCCTGCTGAACACCAACAGCAGGACCACCAGGACGTACATGATCTCCGACGAGGGTCCGTAGAAATAGTCGTTGTCCTTGGTGACGAATTTGCCGACTTCGTCGAGGAAAAGCCCGAATCCGATCCCGCCGAGCAGCACGGTGAACACCCGAACGCCGAACCCGATGAACATCCACCCGATCAGCAGCGCGAACATCATCGCCGCGCCGCCGTACAGGGCATGAGCGATGTGGAGCGACTTGCCGCCTACCTGGGGATAGTGGGTCAACTCCAGGTAAGCCCTGGTGATCAGAATGGTCGCGATGGCGACGACCATGAATGCCTCGGATGCGGGGCTTCCGTAGGCATCGCGAATCATGCCACTGCGATATGTGGTCCCCGGACGACCGGTCATCGATCGAGTATGTGCCGCCTGCCGTCGACCGGGGGCCGTTTTCGCAGGTCTGAAGTTTCCTGGGTTGACAAATCTGATTGCCGAAACTGCAATGGTGTCATGGAAGAGTCGAACACCGGCCTGGACGAGGTCATCGCTGGCCTCGGCCCCCGCCTCAAGCGCATCAGGATGGAGAAGAACACGACACTGGCATCGCTGTCGGACACCACGGGAATTTCGATCAGCACACTGTCGCGACTCGAGTCCGGTGACCGCAAGCCCAGCCTCGAACTGCTGTGGCCCATCGCTCGGGCCCATCAGATGAAACTCGACGATCTGGTGACCGCGCCGCCCGTGGCGGACCCTCGGGTGCGCACCACGGCCACCGTTCGCGAAAACGTGACGATCCTTCCCCTGACGCTGCGTCCGGGCGGCCTGCAGGCGTACAAGCTCCTGATCCGCCCGGAAAGCTCGGAGCCGCGGCCCAGGACCCACGAGGGGTACGAGTGGTTCTACGTCCTCGACGGCACCCTCCGCCTGATTCTCGGCGAGCACGATCTGACGATGAAGGCCGGTGAGGCAGCCGAATTCGACACTCGTGTGCCGCACTGGTTCGGTGCCGTCGGCAACCGGCCGGTGGAGCTTCTGAGCCTGTTCGGACCCCAGGGCGAGCGGATGCACGTGCGGGCAAAACCGACGGTATGAAATGTCATGTCCGTGTGAGACAGTGAAGCCCGCTCGACGCCAGGATCCGCTTCGGTCATCCGCACCGACCACAACATCTCGAGGAAAAAGATGACCGACAGACTGCCCGAATCGCCTGCATCTCGCACTCACGTGGACATCGCAACCGGAGTGCTCGTCGGGATCCACGGTGGATCCGTTGCCGACGCCATCGACGAGCTGTTCACGACCGCGAGAAATCACCGGGTCAGTCTGTTCGAGCTCTCTCGCACGCTCATCACCGTCGCGGAGGGCCGCGATATCGAGCGATCCTCGGCCACCGATGCGGTGTACGAGGTATGGGGCTCGGCACTCGGCCGTCGAGGCGCAGAGACGACCTTCGGCTTGGTCACCGATTCCGCAGCGATCTGATCGAACCAGCGATCCGATCGAACCGGGAAGCTAGCCGCGAACGGATGGATCGCTGCGTAGCTCCGGAAATCGCGCCGTCATCGCATCGATGTGTCGGTACATTTCGTAGAGCTCGGTCCGGAGCTTCGACGCCTCGGACTCGAACGCTCGGGCCCGGGATTCGGCGCGATCCGCGCGAGCACGAAACGCCTTGGACTGTGCCTGTTCGATGGACGCCGAACACGTCTCGATGTGTTCGGCCAGTCCTCTCGCGAACACCCTCGCCTGCTCGAGGTTGACGGCATAGTTGTCGTCTCGCGGAGCCGGTGACGCCGCGCCGTTCGCTGTGCCCATGAAAACTCGTCACCCTCGATCGTCGGCCGTAAATTCTTTCGCGACTCTACGCTCGGCACCGAACGCTTCGTCCGTGAACCGGGGTCACCCGAAGACGAGCGCCAGGACGACAGATGCCGAGGTGGCAGCAATGGCGATGACAATGGTCGCCGCGATCGCACGCTGCCGCACCGTTCGGTAGCTGGACCCTGTGCGGTCGTACTCGGAGTCGTCCTGATCGCCGTCCGTGCCGTAGAAGTCGTCCGAGTTCAGCCCGTCCTCGTCGAAGTAGACGACGTCTCGCGGCGGCACCCATTGCTGACCGTTGGCTTCTATCGCGGCTCCGAGCCGTTCCAGCCGTATCCGAGCGCGGGTGGGATACCAGTCGGAGGGCGCGTGGATGGGCAGGGCCCGCGCCATCATCAGAGGCGACCTGTACTGCTTCTCCAGTGCGGCGAACGCAGCGGACGCCGTCGGATCGTCATCGGACTTGTCGGTGAGGAACCATGCCGCTCCAGCCGCCGCACGATCGCCGAGCACCAGATACGTGTACGCGAGCAATTCGAGAATGCCGGGCGACGTCGGGTTCCGAACCAATGCGCCGACCAGTCGATCGCGAGCAGCGATGCTGTCTCCGCGCGCCAGATCCTCCTGCGCTCGATCGATCACGTCCACGCGTCGACAATAACTCGTGCACACGAAAAAGCCCCTGCCGGACAACCGGAAGGGGCTTTCATCGTGCTTGTCGATCCAACACCGTGGTGGCCAGGGCCGGGATCGAACCGGCGACCTTCCGCTTTTCAGGCGGACGCTCGTACCAACTGAGCTACCTGGCCGGGCGGCACCGGTAAAACAATGCCATCGCAATGTCGGTACTTTCGTACCGATGTTGCGACCCTGACGGGACTCGAACCCGCGACCTCCGCCGTGACAGGGCGGCGCGCTAACCAACTGCGCCACAGGGCCTTGCTGTTGTTGCCGCGCTATTTCTAGCGCAGTAACTCTCCGAACTGCAAATCCGCATCTCGCAGGAAGCGAGACGAAGAATGCTGTACTGCCGACCGGATTGTCAATCCGATCTCTTCCTACGTACCCCCTACGGGATTCGAACCCGCGCTACCGCCTTGAAAGGGCGGCGTCCTAGGCCGCTAGACGAAGGGGGCCCGCCGAACTGCTTCGACGTTACCCTCAACGGCGTTCCGTTGGGAGCTGGGATAGCTTAGGACACTTTTGTTGTAAATCTCAAACTGGCAGGTCAGAGGTGGTTTTCGCGCAGTTTTCGCCGTAGTGCTCCCACCCGTGCAACTTGAATTCCGCGAGCCAACGCTCCGACGCCATCGCAAGCAGCACGACCTCGACGGACTCCTCGAACCGCTCGCGCAGATCTGCGTTGTCTGCCACCAGATCCGACATGTACCGCTGACCCGCCATCGACGCGGCGAGCACTCGTACGAACTTGGTCGCGTCGAACTCCGGTTTCAGGTCACCCATCGCCAGCGCCCGCTCGGCCTGCGCGTGCCCCTGAGCGCCCCAGACTCGACCGCCACCCGAATGAACTTCCGCGTAGAACTCCGGCTCGACTATCAGCCGAAACTCGGCACGCACGATCACGTCGTTCTGGAAGTTCTGCGCTATGTCGTCCACGATCCCGCGGATGACATAGAACGGATGTGCAGTGGTGTCGGCCCACTTCTCCGTGATGGCGACGTACCGATCCAGTCCGGCCCCGAGCACAGCTCGGGCCAGATCTTCCTTCGACTGGAAGTGGAAATACATCGCACCCTTGGTGGCATTGGAGCCCTCCAAGATGGTGTTGACGGATGCCGCTGCGTATCCACGCTTGGCGAATTCCGCCGCCGCCGCCTCCACGATGGCAGCCCGGGTCCGCCGTGCGCGCTCTTGTTGTGCCATTTATTCCGTGCCTCCGAGCCCCAAGCGCCCTGCGTATCCGCAGGTAGTACAGATAGAGAGTACTTCACCCGAACGACACGCGAGTCGACTCACCTACGGTTCGCTTCGACACACACACCCGACAGAAAAATCGGTTAGGCAACCGAAACAAGCCGGATGGTATGATCTGCGCGGCTCGAGTGCGCTGCAGGGGGTGCGCACTCGAGCCGCTTCTCGACGTGGTCCACAACCGTCGGCAACGCAGCACTACTCAGAACTTTCCTGCGCAGAATCACACCCCGACCGACTCTCCCTCGGCGGCATTCGGGGCACATTCGAGGCACAACCGAGTTTCGCGAACCGAATGGTCGACGCATCGCCCATGCCGCCGTCGGGCCTACAACCGATTTCGGTTGAAAACCGAATTACATTTCACGGTAAGGGATCTCGAGCCCGGGAAGCTTCGCATTGCTCGTTAGCATTTCAAATCTATTGCCCACCAATCGAATACGCAGGTACCGCTACTACCAATCGGTCAAATCCATTGCACGGTAATCGATATGAGAAAGACCGGTCGGTAACGTTTTCGACACGTTCGAAGGTCAAGCGCCGAGCTCACGCCCGCGCTGACTTACTGTGACATGCACCATATGGGGAGTTCGGCCGATCGGAAACGAGTGAATGCCATGAAGGTATCGATCCGCCCATTTCGTTCCATCACAACTCTGTTCGCGGTGGCCGTGCTCGCTCTGTCGACAACCGGCACGGCGGTTGCAGACCCCCTGGGCAACTTCATCGCTCCCGTCCCCGACCCGGCACTCTATCTACCCACCCCACTGGGCGAGCCCTGGTTCGATCCCCCCGCAGGCTACGAACAACAACCTCCCGGGTCGGTGCTGGCAACCCGACAGGTGACCGTCGGACCGCTGTTCACGCCGGTCACTTCGACTCAGATCCTGTTTCGCACCACCGATTCCAAGGACCGCCCCGTTGCTGCGGCCACCACCGTGATCGTGCCGGTCGCACCGTGGACCGGGGCCGGGAGCCGACCCGTCGTCGCATACAACATGGCCATCAACTCACTCGGCAACACATGCGCGCCGTCCTGGCTGCTCCCCCGCGGGCTCGCGCGGGAGATCCCCGCTGTTCAGGCCTTCCTGGCCAAGAACTACGCCGTCGTCGTCACCGACCACGAGGGGCCACGACAGGCCTACGCGGCCGGACGCATGGCCGGGCACGCGGTGCTCGACGCCCTCCGAGCCATGGTCCGACTGCCCGAGCTCGGTTTGCCCGCGTCGTCTCCCATCGCCGTGACGGGGTACTCGGGTGGGGCGATCGCCACAGGATGGGCCGCACAATTGGCCCCCACGTACGCGCCCGACGTCAATCTGGTCGGCGCGGCGTTCGGTGGTCCACCGACTGATTACCGGATTCTGCTGACGTCGATGAACGGAACGGCCGCGTCGACGCTCTTCCTGTCCGCAGCACTCGGGGTGGCCCGCGAGTACCCCGAACTGTTCTCGCTCATGAACGCCAACGGACTGCGTCTGGCCACGATCGCCAAGGACATGTGCGTCAGCCTGCTCGCCCCCGGTGGAGTGGTGGCCCCGATCCCGGCGCAGGCGCTCTCGGACATCCCGAATGTCGATCGCACCGAGATCGCCGAGAGTGTCATCGCCGCGACCCGTCTCGGCGGTGACCTCGCGCCCACCATCCCCACCATGATCTACCAGGGCCAACAGGAGTTCTGGATTCCTCGGCAAGGAGCCGAGACCCTCTACGACGAATGGTGCGCTCAGGGTGCGAACGTCAGACTCGAGGAGTATCTCGGCGAGCACCTGATCGTTGCCTTCAGCGGCATTCCCGGCGCGTACGCCTGGATCGACGACCGGCTGGCCGGCATTCCGGTGCCGCAAGGATGCAGCAGCTTCGGACGCTGACCGGTCGGCACCGGTGCCGGGGGTACTGCCCGTCGGTGCTGCGCGGCCCATTACACTTTCGACCCGCGCCCCTATAGCTCAGTTGGTAGAGCTACGGACTTTTAATCCGCAGGTCGTAGGTTCGAGTCCTACTGGGGGCACCACACACCGTCCGGGTAACAGTGATCACACCTGTCCGGAACGTACACTCGAACGTAACGATCGGCCGAGACCGAGCGACGTGCAGGGGGAACTGCAGCGGTCGTGAACTCGCGAAGGCCGGCCGGAAGATCGGCGCTCCGGGGGCACTTCGCGCCGATCGACACCGAACATCACGACCGCCGGAACAGCAAGTGAACAGGCGCGACGAGGTTCACACCGAACCTACGGTGCCGTAAGCTGGACCGGTCGTACGCAATCTATGGAGGCGATCTAATGGCGAGGGATCTGACACAGCTCGAGCTTCTGCAAGAGCTGGTGCCCACTGCCGAGGACAATGTGAACCGTCACATTTCGATGGCGCGGGAGTGGCACCCTCACGACTACGTTCCGTGGGACGAAGGCCGTAACTTCGCCGCACTCGGCGGTCAGGACTACGACCCGGAGCAGTCCAAACTCTCCGACGTCGCACAGGCCGCGATGATCACCAACCTGCTCACCGAGGACAACCTGCCGTCCTACCACCGTGAGATCGCCGAGAACTTCTCCCAGGACGGTGCCTGGGGAACCTGGGTCGGTCGCTGGACCGCCGAAGAGAACCGCCACGGCATCGTCATGCGCGACTACCTCGTCGTCACCCGCGGCGTCGATCCCGTCGCCCTCGAAGAAGCCCGCATGATCCACATGACCAACGGGTTCGCCTCGCCGGCAGGGTCGCAGACGGGCCTACTGCACTCGGTCGCCTACGTGACCTTCCAGGAGCTCGCCACCCGCGTCTCGCACCGCAACACCGGCAAGGTCTGCGACGATCCGATCGCCGACCGCATGCTCCAGCGCATCGCCGCCGACGAGAACCTGCACATGATCTTCTACCGCAACATCACCGGCGCAGCGATGGACATCGCTCCCGACCAGACTCTCGACGCGGTCTCCGACATCGTGACGAACTTCGTCATGCCCGGTGCCGGGATGCCGAACTTCCGCCGCAACGGTGTGCTGATGGCCAAGCACGGCATCTACGACCTGCGTCAACACCTCGAGGACGTCGTCTGGCCGGTACTGCGCAAGTGGAGCGTCTTCGAGCGCAACGACTTCACCGCACGCGGTGAGAACAAGCGCGAAGAACTCGCCGCGTTCCTCGAAGACCTCGAACGTCAGGCCACCAAGTTCGAGGAGATGCGCGATCGCTCCCTCGCCCGCGAACGCGCGAAGGCCGAAGCACGCGCGTCGTAAGCTCGGATCGATTGGTGTGCCCGGTACCGACCTCGGTACCGGGCACCCTTTTTTCTCCTGACAGTTCTCCCTCCGTTCCAAAGGCTTGTGTTCCATGACATTGCAGATCGGTTCACTCGAGTTGCGCAGCCCCGTCGTCCTCGCACCGATGGCCGGCGTCACCAATGTGGCGTTCCGCACCCTGTGCAGGGAGCAGGAGTTGGAGCGGGCAGGCAGCACCTCGGGCCTGTACGTGTGCGAGATGGTCACAGCACGCGCGCTCGTCGAACGGCAGCCGGCCACGATGCACATGACGACCTTCGGCCCCACCGAAACCCCGCGGTCACTGCAGCTCTACACCGTCGATCCGGACACCACGTACGCCGCGGCGAAGATGATCGTCGACGACGATCTGGCCGACCACATAGACATGAACTTCGGCTGCCCGGTTCCGAAGGTCACCCGAAAGGGCGGCGGTGCCGCGCTGCCCTACAAGCGGAACCTGTTCGGCCGCATCGTCGCTGCTGCCGTCAAGGCGACCGAGGGCACCGACATTCCCGTCACCGTCAAGTTCCGCGTCGGCATCGACGAGAACCACCACACTCATCTCGATGCAGGTCGGATCGCCGCCGACGAGGGCGCGGCAGCAGTGGCGTTGCACGCCAGAACTGCCTCGCAGCGTTACTCCGGCACCGCCGACTGGAACGAGATCGCTCGACTCAAGGAACATGTCTCCGGCATCCCGGTGCTGGGCAACGGTGACATCTTCTCGGCGTCCGACGCGGTCCGCATGATGGCGGAGACCGGGTGCGACGGCGTCGTCGTCGGGCGTGGTTGCCTCGGTCGGCCCTGGCTGTTCGCAGAGCTCAGTGCCCGACTGAACGGCAGGCCCGAGCCCACTCCACCCACCCTCGGCGAGGTGGCCACCATCATCGCTCGGCATGCCGAGCTGCTCGCTCAGCATCACGGCGAGAGCAAGGGTCTGCGTGAGCTGCGCAAGCACGTGTCGTGGTACCTCCGCGGCTTTCCGGCGGGATCGGACCTGCGGGTCTCGATGGCGTTGGTGTCCACTCTCGCCGAACTGGACGACCTTCTGGCGCAGCTCGATCCGACCGTTCCGTTTCCCAAGGACGCCGAAGGCCCCCGTGGTCGGCAGGGCTCGCCGGGCGCGGTGTCGCTGCCCGACGGTTGGCTCGACGATCCGGAGGACGTCTGCGTCCCCGCCGGTGCCGACCTGATGCATTCCGGCGGCTGATTCGCAGCTGACCAGCCGCCCACCTCGCACGAGTGGACCATGCCGCTCGAGTCAGTACTATGGCTGGGATTGCCGAGTTGACGGCGCGTGCGTGTGATGGAAGGCCAGGTTCGAATTCGTGGGAGACGATCGAGAGTCGGGCCCGTCCATGCCCGAGGGTCGCGCCCCATGGGAGCGCCCGCTGTCATCGATCGGACGTTCCGGGCAGCGCCCACCTCGCTCCGACAGCCCTGCAACACCGGACGCGGAGCAACCGCCGCAGCCCGGAGACAGCGGCAGGCTCGGCAAACGATCACCGCGTAACGCCGACACCGTCTCGGTGGCCGAGTTGGTGGACAAGATGTCGCGCTCGGGATCGATGCGGCGGGTGCCGGCCGAACGTCCCGAAGTCGAAGAGCCGACCGAGGTCATCGCCCCCATCACCGATTCCACTCCCCCGCCCGCCCGAGCAGTGCCGCCGACTCCGCCCCCGCATGCGGCACCGGAACCGGTGGGATCGCCCGCAGCGGATCGCCCGGCTCTGACCCGATTGGCGATGAGCCGAGTGCGTCGACGCCGCCGGGTGCGGATGATCGGCCGAAGCCTGGTCTCCCTCGTCGCGATCCTGGCGGTGGCCCTGACCGGAGTGGTGTGGGGATACCTACGCAATACCGATCAAGGATTTCTCCAGGTCGCCGCGCTCGACCCCGATTCGACCGACGTCGTCGACGCCGCAGGCCAATACGGCGACGAGACATATCTGATCGTGGGCACCGACACCCGCGCCGGAGCCAGCGGTGAGGTGGGAGCCGGTACCGTCGCCGACGCCGAAGGATCGCGCTCGGACACCGTCATGTTGGTCAACATCCCCGCCGACCGCAGTCGCGTCGTCGCGGTGTCCTTCCCCCGCGACCTCGACGTGACGCGGCCGGAGTGCGAGCAGTTCGACAACGTCACCAATACCTACACCGGGGAGATGTTCCCCGAGGCCTACGGCGACAAGCTCAACGCCACCTATGCCCTCGGCGGCCCGAAGTGTCTGGTCAAGACCATCCAGAAGATCTCGGGCCTGCGCATCGGACACTTCGTAGGGATGGACTTCGCCGGGTTCGAGTCCATGGTCGACGAGGTCGGCGGTGTCGAGGTCTGCACGGCGCAACCCCTGTTCGACTACGAACTCGGAAATGTTCTTCCCGACGTCGGAACACAGCGCATCGACGGCCGAACCGCACTGAACTACGTTCGGGCGCGCAACGTCGAGTCCGAGGGCAACGGCGATTACGGCCGCATCAAGCGACAGCAGCGTTTCCTGTCGTCACTGCTCAGGTCTGCTCTCTCGAACAACGTGCTGCTCGATCCAGGCAAGCTCAACGGGTTCGTCAACGCGTTCACCTCGGACACCTTCGTCGAGAACGTCAGGACTCAGGACCTGGTGACACTGGGACGCTCGCTGCAGAACGTGGACGCCGGTGCGGTCACCTTCCTGACCATCCCCACCACCGGCACCAACGACTACGGCAACGAGATCCCCAACGACGACGCGATCGGTGCGATCTTCCAGGCCATCATCGACGACGCTCCCCTGCCCGGTGAGGAACGCGCGGAGCCGGTCACACCCGAAGCGCCCGCACCTGCCGCCGCACCCGACGCGCCGCTGTTGGCCGTCGATCCGGGAACCGTCTCTCTGCAGGTGTCCAACGCATCCGACATCGCCGGGATGGCTCAGACGGCGTCGGACGAACTCGCGGTCTACGGATTCCAGATCCTGACGGTCGGCAACTTCTCGGGCACCGCAGCGCAGACCGTGGTGCGCTACTCGCAGGATCAGGAGGCGGCTGCGGCGACGGTCGCATCGGCGATCCCCGGCGCTGCCATCGAGCTGGCACCGAGCCTGAACAATGTCGTCGATGTCGTGCTCGGCTCGAACTATCCCGGATACACCCAGTACCCGACGGCATTCGGCACCGAAATCGATCCCACTCAGGTGGAAGGGACCACCCAGAGTGCGCCCCTTCCGGAGGATCTCTCGTACACCAATGCCGCCGACGACACGTGCGCCTGACTTCATTCATGCTCCGTTAACCCTCGGGACAGAGAACTGGTCGGAGTGACCTACTAAACTTCGCTCATGCGCGTCGCCTACAACGAACAGATGAACGAGCTTGCCGATCTCCTCGGAGAGATGGCGAGCCTGGCTGGTACGGCCATGGAAAAGGCCACTCAGTCCCTCCTTCAAGCAGACCTGGTGCTCGCCGAGCAGGTCATTTCCGAACACGACAGGATCACCGAGCTCAGCGCGGTGTGCGAGGAGAAGGCCTTCACGCTTCTCGCCCTGCAGGCTCCGGTCGCAGGCGATCTCCGTTCGGTGGTGGCCGGCATTCAGATCGTCGCCGACATCGACCGTATGGGCGCACTCGCACTCCATGTCGCCAAGATCACCCGTCGCAGGCACCCGAACCACGCCCTCCCCGAGGTCGTCAACGGGTACTTCGCCGAGATGGGTCGCCTCGCCGTTCAGATCGGCGCTTCGGCCCGCGAGGTCCTCGAGACCCGCGATCCCGAGCGCGCTGCGAAGCTGCAGGAGGAGGACGAGGCAATGGACGACCTGCACCGTCACCTCTTCACGGTGCTGATGGACCGCGAGTGGAGCCATGGCGTCGCTGCTGCAGTCGACGTGACACTGCTCGGTCGCTTCTACGAGCGATTCGCCGATCACGCCGTCGAGGTCGGCCGTCGGGTGATCTTCCTGGTGACGGGCGAACTGCCCCTCGACCTGAGCCACAACAACATTCCCACCTCGTAGTACCCACCCTCGTCGAGACCGAGTGGCGCTGCGCTGCAGCGCTACTCGGCTTTCGTAGCGGAGTAGCCAGCCGCATCGGACCAACGATCGCAGACACGCACGAAGAACCCCCGCCGCGCTTTCGCTCGACGGGGGTTCTGGCGTTCGTGTGTGGTTATCCGAAGCGGCCGGAGATGTAGTCCTCGGTGGCCTTCTGCGTCGGGTTGGAGAAGATCTTCTCGGTGTCGTCGATCTCGATGAGCTTGCCGGGCTTGCCGGTCGCCTCGAGGTTGAAGAAGCCGGTCTGATCGCTCACGCGTGCAGCCTGCTGCATGTTGTGCGTGACGATCACGATCGTGAAGTCCTGCTTGAGTTCCTGGATAAGGTCCTCGATGGCAAGGGTGGAGATGGGGTCGAGAGCCGAGCACGGCTCGTCCATCAGCAGAACGTCGGGCGAGACCGCGATCGCGCGAGCGATGCACAGACGCTGCTGCTGACCGCCGGAGAGGCCGCCGCCTGGCTTGTCGAGGCGATCCTTGACCTCGGTCCAGAGGTTGGCACCCTTGAGCGAGCGCTCGGCGATCTCGTCGAGTTCCTTCTTGCCGCGGCCGCCCTGCAACTTCAGGCCGGCGACGACGTTGTCCCGGATCGACATCGTCGGGAACGGGTTGGGGCGCTGGAAGACCATGCCGATGGTGCGACGCACACCCACGGGGTCGACGCCGCCGCCGTAGATGTCCTCGCCGTCGAGCAGCACCGAACCTTCGACGCGGGCACCGGGGGTGACCTCGTGCATGCGGTTGAGCGATCGCAGGACGGTCGACTTACCGCAGCCGGACGGTCCGATGAACGCGGTGACGCTGCGCGGCGGTACGGCCAGAGTGACGTCGGAGACGGCGTGGAACTTGCCGTAGTAGATGTTGACGTCTTTGAGATCGAGACGCTTTGCCATGTTCTTCGTCCTTAGAATTCGCTGGAGTCGGGTGGGTCAGAAGTTCTTGGGCGAGAAGAACTTCGAGACCAACTTCGCGCCGATGTTGAGTATTGCCACGATCAGGATCAGCGTCAGGGCTGCTCCCCACATGCGCTCAGCGGTGAGCACGCCGGTTCCTGCTTTCTGCAGGTCGACCATCATGAGCGGCAGAGACGTCTGCGGCCCCTCGAAGATGTTGAAGTTGATGGCGGTGGCCGATCCCACCAGGATCAGCACCGGTGCCGTCTCACCCATCACGCGGGCCAGAGCCAGCATGATTCCGGTGACGATGCCGGACAGGGCCGTGGGGATGACGATCTTGGCGATGGTCTTCCACTTCGGCACGCCGAGCGCGTAGGACGCCTCGCGCAGATCCTGAGGAACGATGCGCAGCATTTCCTCGGCCGACCGCACGATCACGGGGATCATCAGCAGAACGAGGGCGAATGCGACGGCCACACCGGATCGCTGGAATCCGAAGGTGGCGATCCACAGCGCGTAGATGAACAGGGCCGCGACGATGGACGGCACTCCGGTGAGAATGTCGACCATGAAGGTGGTGACTCGGGCCAGCCGCGTGCCCACGCCGTATTCGACGAGGTAGATGGCGACGAAGATGCCGATCGGGATGGAGATGATGGCGCAGAACAGTCCTTGCAGGAGTGTGCCGACGATGGCGTGATAGGCACCGCCACCTGCGATGAACTGGGTGACGCCGGCCTGCGAGTTCTGCCACCAGGTGGGCGACACGACCGCGGACAGTCCGCGGGAGATCACCGTGTAGAGCACCCAGATCAACGGGACGAGAGCCACCAGCACCGAGAGGCTGACGAGGATCGTCGCCGACAGGTTGGACGCCTTACGCCGAGCGCTGACGCCCTGGAAGGTGGGTTCCTTGACGGGCTTGTCCATGGTTGCGGTCATGGGTCAGTCCTTCTTTCCGGCGATGGCGGCGCGAGCACCGGCGTTGACGACGAAGGTCAGGACGAAGAGCACCAGACCCGCGGCGATGTAGGCACCGGCTTGGAGCGGGTTGTTGAACTCGCCTGCGGCCAGCGCGATCTTCGTGGCGAAGGTGGAACCGCCGTCGAACAACGTTCCGCCGAAGGTCGACTGGGTGCTGCGAATGATGATGTAGAGCGCGATGGTCTCACCGAGTGCACGACCGAGACCGAGCATGGAGCCACTGACGTAACCGGACTTTCCGAACGGAATGACCGTGGTGCGCACGACCTCCCAGCGGGTAGCCCCGAGTGCGAGAGCGGCTTCGATCTGCCCCTTCGGCGTCTGCATGAACACCTCGCGAGTGACGGCGGCGATGATCGGCAGGATCATGACGGCGAGCACGATGCCACCGGTGAAGATGGTGCCACCGCCGGCGATGGAGACCGACCCGGTACCGAAGAGCGGGAACCAACCCAGGTTGGTGTTCAGCCACTCGGCGAACGGGCTGATAACCGGCGCGAGGACGTACAGGCCCCAGAGACCGAAGACGATCGACGGGACTGCGGCCAGCAGGTCGATGACGTAGCCGAGCGGTCCCGCGACTCGCTTGGGTGCGTAGTTCGTCAGGTAGATGGCGATGCCGAGTGCGACAGGCATCGCGAGGATCAGTGCGAACAGCGACACCGTGACGGTGACGAGGAACAGATCGAGAACACCGAACACCATGGCCGAGGTGTTGGTCGTGTCCCAGGCACCGTTGTAGGTCAGGAAGTTGACCGTGTTGTTCGACAGTGAGGGGATCGCGCGCCAGATCAGGAAGATGCCGACGGCAGCGATCAGGGCGATGATGAAGATACCCGAGCCCGTGGCGAGGCCGGAGAAGATCCTGTCACCGGGGCGGGTGACGGTCCCCGATTTTTTCTTCGTTGACAATTGTGGTTCTTCCGGTTTGTGCGCGGCACCCGCGGAGGGAGTGGTGGCCGCGGAGGGAACGCCGGTCATCGAGTGGGTGTCGCTCATACCGCTCACTGTCTCGTGTGGAGGTCGAGGACGGTCCTGCTTCGGCTCGCGTTTTCGCGAGCCGAAGCAGGATTACGTCTCATTGAATCAGGCGATTGCTTCGATAGCGGAGATCAGGCGCTCCTTGAAGCGGTCCGGCAGCGGCACGTAGCCGGCTTCTTCGAGGCCCTGCTGGCCCTCGTTCGCGGCGCTGAGCAGGAACGACTTGACTGCTGCCGAGGTGTCGGCGTCGTAGCCCGCCGAGCAGACGATCTCGTAGGTGGCGAGCACCAACGGGTAGGTGTCGGCCTCGTTGCTGGCGTACAGCGTGTCGAGGTCGAGCACCAGGTCGTTGCCCTCACCGGAGAAGGTCACGGCGTCGATGGCTGCGGCCGCAGTGTCGTTGCTCAGCTCGACCGGGCCGTTGCCGAAGTCGATGTTCGCGGCGCTGAGGCCTTCCTGCTCCACGAAGCCGAACTCGACGTACGTGACCGAGCCGGGAGTCCCGGAAACGGCCTGGGCGACGCCCGAGGAGCCGTTGGCACCTTCGCCGACGCCGCCGGCCCAGTCGGAGCTGTGGTCCAGGGTCCACGCCTCGGGAGCAGCATCGCTCAGGAAGCGCTGGAAGTTGTCGCTGGTGCCCGAGGAATCGGAGCGGTAGACCGGGGTGACCGGGGTGGCGGGCAGGTCGACGCCTTCGTTGAGGGCGGCGATCGCGGGATCGTTCCAGGTGGTGATCTGGCCGGTGAACATCCGTGCCGTGACATCGGGCGTGAGCACCAGGCTGTCGACGCCGTCGAGGTTGTAGGCCACTGCGACCGGCCCGAAGACCAGCGGCAGGTTCCATGCCGGGTTGCTGTCGCAGCGAGTGGCCGCTTCGGCTGCCTGCTCGTCCTTGATCGCGGAGTCGGATCCGGCGAAGTCGACCAGACCGGCGACGAACTGCGTACGACCGTTGCCCGAGCCGCTGGTGGTGTACTCGACGGACTTGCCGGAGCAGACGCTCGAGTAGACCGAGGTGAAGTTGGACATCGCGTTCTGCTGTGCAGACGATCCTTCGCCCGTGAGCGGAGACTTGCCCTCGCACGAGGCGGAAGAATCATCCGCGCCGACGGTTTCGACGTTCGCGTCGCTACCGCATGCGGTCAGCAACATGGCGCTGATGGCCACTGCACTCATGAGAGCACCGTTGCGCTTGAGGTTCACCTGTTTCCTCCGAGGAATCTTGGGCCGTGTCCACGGCTCGGACCTGATCGGCCGCGCTGTGACTGTGTGGGTGCCGGCTCGAGAAGAGAACCTCGCACCAGGCGGCGTAGGTTGCCGCCCATGGAGAAAGGTAGGGGCAGGTGGTAGACGTTTACCCCCGCGTGGGTGAACGGAAGATGAACACCGCAGTTGATATGTCCGTTTCAGACGCTGCGCGCGTATGCGGCGTCCACGTGGTAGTTCTCGAAACCCAGCTTGGTGTACGTGTGCACGGCAGCGGTGTTGTCGGCCTCGACGTAGAGCATGATCTGTCCCAGCTCTCTGCTGCGTAGGTAGTGCAGGCCGGCCAGCGTGAGCACTCGACCCAGACCACGCCCCTGCGACTGCGGGTCGATGCCGACCACGTACACCTCGCCGATGGCCGGCTCCACACCTTCGGCCCGGTGGACCTTCGTCCAGTGGAAACCGAGGAGGCGGTCACTGCCCTCCTCGAACGCCAGGAACAGACCGGCCGGATCGAACCACGATTCTTCTCGTCGTGCGTCGATGTCGCGATCGGTCCAGCCACCCTGTTCGGGATGCCAGGAGAATGCCGCGTTGTTCACACGCAGCAGCTCGGCATCGTCCTGATGCCCTCGATAGGTTCGAAGTGAGATTCCCTCCGGCACAACGACATCCGGAAGTTCGGGGTGCGCGGACGTGCGACGCATCTGCAGCAGCTCGCGAACCACCTGCAACTCGAGCCGCGCCGCAACGGACTGCGCAGCGGGCAGGTTGCCGTGTGCCCAGATTCGAGTGTCGGAGCCGATATCGAGTGCGCGAGAAATCAATTCGCGTCCGACGCCGCGACCGCGGGCCGGAGGATCCACGACGGCCTCGGCCATCCCGTCGGCGATTCCGACGTAGCCGAGGACACGATCACCCTCGGTGGCGACGAAACGAACCACCTCGTCACCGTCGTCGACGGCCTTGACGGCCTGCTCCGACAAGGGTGCGGTGCCGTCGACTTCCGTTGCGCGGGAAAGGATTCGATGAATCTCGTAGGACACACGGGAAGACGGTGCGCCGCCGTCGATCGAATGGACGTCGAAGGCAGAATCCGAATTCATCTACGAGAGAGTACTCTCTTGCTCGAACTCGAAATTCGCATCGTCGGAATCGCCGTCGGCAGCGTCCGATGCCACCGGTCCGCCCTTGGCGTTGCGCGCCGGACGAACGGCCTTGTATCCGACGTTGCGCACCGTACCGATGAGCGACTCGTACTCGGTACCGAGCTTGGCACGGAGGCGTCGAACATGGACGTCGACGGTGCGCGTGCCACCGAAGAAGTCGTAGCCCCACACTTCCTGCAGGAGCTGGGCGCGGGTGAAGACCCGGCCCGCATGCTGAGCCAGATACTTCAGCAGCTCGAATTCCTTGTACGTCAGATCGAGTGGACGGCCTCGCAGTCGCGCCGTGTAGGTGCCCTCGTCGATGACGAGCTCGCCGAGCGTGATCTTGCCCGAGGTCTCGGGGCTGGCGACTCCGCCGCTACGGCCGACCAGCAACCGCAGTCGAGCGTCCAGTTCGGCGGGACCGGTACCGGGGAGCAGGATGTCGTCGAGGCCCCAATCGGAGTTCACCGCCACGAGGCCGCCTTCGGTGAGGACAGCGACGACGGGGATGGCAGATCCGGTACTTCCCAACAGGCGACACAGTCCGCGAGCGGCAGCCAGATCGGTGCGAGCGTCCACCAGTGCGATGTCTGCCGAACCTGCTTCGAGAAGCGAGGACACCTCGGTGGGCACCGGACGGATGTGATGCGCCAGGAGAGCAAGGGACGGCAGAACGCCCTCCGGATTGGGATCGGAGGTCAGTAGTAGGAGCTCCACTGCGTCTCCATTCTTACTGCTGGCCGGTCCAGCCCAGGCTGGACTTGAGTGATCGTCAAGGACACAGACTAGCTTGTCCGTACAACCGGCCGAAGAGGGCAGTGCACGATTCGTCGGTCACAATGGACCCGTGCGCACACTTCTCATCGGACTCGCCAGCCTGCTGGCCCTCGCGCTCGTGGTGGATTTCGGCGCTGCGGCCTACTCGGAGTACCGAGTCTCTCGCGCAATCCGCGCCGGCGGTGAGCTCACCTCGGACCCTCAGGTGATCGTGCACGGCTTCCCGTTCCTCACCCAGGCGGCGGACGGCCACTACGAGAACATCGAGATTCGAGCGCAGGACGTTCCGACCGAGTACGTCGGCTCGACGACGATCGAGGCCAATCTCCGCGGCGTGCACATCGCACTGTCCGACCTGATCGACAACAACGTGCGGGCGATCCCGGTGGACGAGCTCGACGGCCGCGTCCGTATCGAGGCCACAGACCTCGGCCGGTTCCTCGGCATCGTCGACCTGCAGGTTTCCGCACCGCCGGCCGACAAGTCGGACGGCACCGGCGGTTCCGGTGGGTCGGGCAAGACCACGACCGGGGGCGTCGTGCTGACCGGAACGGTTCCGGTCGGCCCCCTCGAGACGACGGTGAGCGTCCAGGCCGACCTGTTGCTCGAGGGTGACAGCGTCGCCATCGTCGCGACGGACTTCTACTTCGGCCCGGAGGGTCAGGCAGACTTCTCGATCCCCGAGTTCGCCAAGCCCACGGTCCTCGGGCTGTTCACCAAGACCATCGAGCGTCAGAGCCTGCCCTTCGGACTCCTGCCGACCGACGTCTACGCGGAGGGCTCACAGATAGTCGTCGAAGGATCGGGCGAGAACGTGACCATCGACCTCAACGAGATCGAAAAGCCGTGACAGGGATCACAGTCCTGGCCGTCGTGGCGATCCTTGCCGTCGCTACCGGATTGTTCCTCCGCAGCCGATCGGGTGCGGTGCGGGCAGTGCGGAACACCGACTCCGAGACCGACGCTCTGTACCCACTCCTGCTCGACGCGGGTGCCACGACCGACTCCGCGACCGTGCTGCACTTCTCGGCGGACTGGTGCGGACCGTGCGCAGCCGTGCGACGCGTCGTCCAGCAGGTGTTGGACGACCGAAGCGATGCCCGGGAACTCGAACTCGACATCGACGCCCATCCGATCCTCGCTCGTGAACTGGGCGTGCTGTCACTGCCCACGACGTTCGTCCTCGACACCACGTTGCAACGGCGCTCCAGAATCGCGGGGGTGCCGTCTGCGGCGGCACTGCGGTCGGCGCTCGACGCACTGTGACCTCGCCTCTTCGGGCCGGCGGTAGGACGCGCCGCTGGTAGCGGGTACGATGCTCTTCGTGTTCTCCCGCCGCGAGCTGATGCTCACCAGTCGTCGCACAGTTGATCTGTGCCGACTGGGCGGTTGTTGCTGTCGCTGCTGCTGATTTCCTTCTGCCGCCACGCCCATGCGTGATGTACGGCCCGATGATCGAAATCCACGTCCGAGCACTGCCGATGCGGCGTGCCCCGGCCTCGCACAGGAGTACCTCTCGATGTCGACACCCGACACCCGGACCACCATCCCCACTGCCACGATCGACCAGGTGGACGTTCGCGGTCCGCGCTTCGCAGCGTGGATCACCACCGCCGTTCTGGTCGTCGTTCTCCTCCTGACCACGTTCTCGGTCCCCGCGGCGGCAATCCTGCTCGGGCTACAGGCGATCGTGTTCGGAATCGGAGCCGTCCGCGGACCCAAGCGCAGTCCGTACGGCACGATCTTCGCGACATTCGTCGCACCGCGGCTCTCCCCCACCAGCGAACGTGAGCCGGTGGCACCGTTGAAGTTCGCTCAACTGGTGGGCTTCGTGTTCGCCGCCGTGGGAGTTCTCGGCTTCGCGCTCGGCGCTCCCGTCGTCGGCACCGTGGCGGCAGGCTTCGCGTTGTTCGCGGCCTTCCTCAATGCCGCGTTCGCGGTGTGCCTCGGCTGCATGATCTACCCCCTCGCCGCGCGACTGCGCACCACTGCTTGACCCTCACCGATCCGTAAAGAAAGACCGAAAGGAACACCATGGCTCGCTCCGACGTCCTGGTCTCTGCCGACTGGGCCGAGCAGAACCTGAACGCACCGAAGACCGTCTTCGTCGAGGTCGACGAAGACGCAAGCGCCTACGACGGCGGACACATCGAAGGTGCGGTCAAGCTCGACTGGCGCAAGGACCTGCAGGACCCGGTTCGCCGCGACTTCCTCAATCAGGAGCAGTTCTCGGATCTGCTGTCGGCCAAGGGCATCAGCAACGACGACACCATCGTCCTGTACGGCGGAAACAACAACTGGTTCGCTGCCTACGCCTACTGGTACTTCAAGCTGTACGGCCACAAGGACGTCAAGCTCATCGACGGTGGACGCAAGAAGTGGGAACTCGACGGCCGGGCGCTGTCCAAGGACGTCGTCAGCCGCGAGACCACGCAGTACCGCGCCGAGGCACCCGACCTGTCGATCCGTGCGTTCCGCGACGAGGTCATCGACGCCATCGGCAACAAGAACCTGATCGACGTGCGTTCGCCCGACGAGTTCTCGGGCAAGATCCTCGCCCCGGCTCACCTTCCGCAGGAGCAGGCTCAGCAGCGTGGCCACGTGCCGTCCGCGATCAACATCCCGTGGAGCACCACCGCCAACGAGGACGGCACGTTCAAGTCCGACGAGGCGCTCGAAGAGCTGTACAAGACCAAGGGCTACGACGACAGCAAGGCCACCATCGCCTACTGCCGCATCGGTGAGCGTTCGAGCCACACCTGGTTCGTCCTCAAGGAGCTTCTGGGCAAGGAAGACGTCAAGAACTACGACGGCAGCTGGGTCGAATACGGCTCTCTCGTCGGAGCACCCATCGAGTTGGAGGTTCACTGATATGTGTGGAGCACCCGTACAGGGCCAGACCATCCCCGCAGGCGTCGACGTCGAGAAGGAAACGGTCATCACCGGCCGCGTCCTGGCAGGTGACGGTGAGCCCGTAGCAGGCGCGTTCGTCCGGCTGCTCGACGGCAGCGGCGAATTCACCGCAGAGGTCGTCGCGTCGGGCACCGGAGACTTCCGGTTCTTCGCCGCTCCCGGACAGTGGACGCTGCGTGCACTGTCGGCATCGGGCAACGGCGACACCGTGATCGCTCCCGAGGGCGCAGGCGTGCACTCGGCGAACGTCACCGTCGGAGTCTGATCCCACCGCTCGTACCGAACGAGAAAAGAACCCCGCACCTGCGAGCAGGTGCGGGGTTCTTTCGGTCCAGCGGAGGTTCTAGTTGGGAACGGGTGCAGAGGCCGCCGGGTCGGGAACCGTCGAGTACTGCGGCGGGAACATCCCTTCCGGTACCGGAATTCCCTGGGATTCGAGGAACGCTCCGAGATCGCTGACCCTCGTCTGCGTTCCGGGCACCGGGAGCAGTCGGGGTTCGGGTGCAGCCTCGGGAGCGGGGGCTTCCGGTGTGACTGCCTCGGGCGCGTTCTTCTTCTCGCGTTCGGTGCGCGCGAGATCGGTGACCCAGGCCACCACCTTCTCACTTTCCCACTCGTAGCCGTCGTTGGGATCGTTGTACCAGTACGACAGATGCTGCAGGAATCCGATCGCCAGGTAGGGCCCGAGCACGACATCGGCGATGCCCTTGTTGTTCTCCTCGAACCCTGTGGCCTCGGCACGGAGCTTGGCTTCCACGGTCTCGGCACCGGGCCCCATCGCCCAGTTGAGATCGGCGAGGAGCTGCTCAGGCGTGAGAGCGTCGACCGCCTGCTGATCGGCGACCGTGTAGTCCACGTCCGCGACCTTCACCAGAACCTGCAGCAGTGTTTCGTCGGATTCGAGCCAGGCCTTGTTGGTTGCGATGTCGATGATCGCGCGGGTGGCGATGGTCGACACTGCCCGCGCGAAGTCGGCCACGGTCTGCACCGGGTTGACCAGCGTCATCCGCATCTGCGAGATGATCTCGAGTGCCAACTGCGCCAGCTCGATGTCGGCCGGAGCGTCGCACGACAGGTCGTAGGGCCGGCACGACCAGCTGACCTTGTCGGTCAGCGTGCCGTAATCCCGGGGGGACTGGTCCATGAACCCGCCGAGCGATTCACCGGGCTCGTCCCCGAAGTTCGGCACACCGGCCGGACGATAGGGCGAGCCGATCATCATCACGCCTGCGATGTCGTCGCCGCTGACCAGCGCGCCGGGGTCGCGTCGGCCGATGTCGACGGCCAGCCGGTCGAGGATCTCTCCGCCGACGCTGTAGCCGACGAGAACGAACTTCGTGCGGTCACCGCACTTGGTCTTGTACTCGTCCAGCAGACGATTGGTCGACGCGACGCCGTCCCTGATCGACTCCTGATACGTGGCCACGTCGTCCAGGAAGCCGACTCCGTAGGTCGATGTATAGGGGACGTACAGCCAGCCGACCGTGCCGGGGGTGCCTGCGTTCACCTCACCGGTGGGAACGGTGACGTTCCCGACCCAGTTGGATGCGACGGTCTGCGATTCCTCGTTGAGAGGATTGCGACCCGAATCCGAGTCGGTGGCACCGGACACGGCCAGCATCAACACGTCCGGGCAGTCCTGCGCATAGTTGTTGGGGTCGATGTTCGGGCCCTGCGAAGACCCGAAGTCGGACGATCCGGAGTCGGCGGAACCGGAGTCGGACGATCCCGACTCTGCCGATCCCGAGTCCGGAGCGGCGAGCGCAGCTGCGGGAGCGGCAAGCGCCAACGCCAGAGTCACCACCGCGGACCTGAACAACACGGATCCGAACGACGATGTCAGAGCCCGTTTACGACGCAGCATTATTGCGGAGACCTCCCCAGCCTTCGTGACAGAACACAGTGAACAACGTCGGAAATTCACCCTCGAGCGCCCGACGCCCCCCGAAGAAGGTACCTGCTCGACGCCGTTTCTCCACCGTTACGAGTGATCCACCGCACTGATGACCCCCAATTCGGTTAGATGTCACCAAGGACACAGTGCAGATTCGGGCCGCTGTTCTCGATCAGGATCGCTGCGGGTTAAACTCGCACACGTGGTCATCTTCTTCGAGTTGTTGCTGGTGCTTGCGGCAATAGCCATCATCGCGTTCTCGCTCTACGTCGTCTACCGACTGGTCAACGACGAGTCGTGACGGAACCGGTCGCGGGGCAACCCGGCAGTGCTGACGAGGGGCTCGACGCCCCCATCACCAGTGGCGACGAAGCAATAGCGGCTGCCGAACAGAAGTTCGCCGACGCGTCGACGCGGAACGTTCCGGTCCTGCCGGACATCCCGCATCCCGACGACACGGCCAATCTTCGTCTCGGTCCCGATCTGCACCCGACGATGCTCGCTCTGTTGCCGCTCGTCGGCGTGTGGCGTGGCGAGGGCGAGGGCCACGACCCCGAGTCCGGTACCGACTACCCCTTCGGTCAGCAGATCGTCGTCACCCACGACGGCGGCAGCTACCTCAGCTGGGAATCGCGCTCGTGGCGACTCGATTCCGACGGCAACTTCGCACACCCCGATCTCCGTGAAACCGGATTCTGGCGCATGAGCGGAGGCGACGGCGTCAAGGGTTCCGACAACGAAGAGGTCGTCGAGCTACTGCTGACGCACAGCACCGGCGTCGTCGAACTGTATTACGGCCATGCGCTCACCCAGTCGTCCTGGGAACTGGCCACCGATGTCGTCATTCGAAGCACTTCGGGTGTGTTGGTCGGCGGGGCCAGGCGGCTCTACGGCATCGTCGACGGCGGAGACCTTGCATACGTCGAGGAGCGCGTCGTCGCCGACGGCCCACTGGCACCGCGGTTGTCCGCGCGCCTGACTCGCTACATCGGCTGACTCTCTCACTACCCACTGCACGCGAACGGCCCCCGAGCCGTACCTGCTTTCAGGTCCCGACCGGACAGGTCGGGGGCTCGGGGGCCGGGTAGCTGCCTGGGATTCGCCTGCCGCTCGCGCGGTCTTCACAGTGAATCCGTCAGCGATTGCGGCTAGCTGACAGCCACCTCACGCGTCCTAGAGTTCATCAACTTCAGACCACCTCCTCTCTCGTGTACTTCACAACGTACGCCCGAGTTTCCGAGTCGGCAAAGTGTTTTTTCGCGCGGTCCGGGCCGAGGTCGATCACCTGGTCGGCGTCGGTGTTCTCGGGCAGTTGATGGGTGACGACCACCAAAGTTCGGTCGGCTCCGAACAGCCCTCCGTCGGTGGTGAGAAGCTGGCGCAGGATCGATTCGCCGGAGATTCGGTCCAGATGCTCGGTCGGCTCGTCGAGCAACACGATCGGTGCCGTACTGAGCAGGGCGCGCGCCAGCAGCAGTCTGCGGCGCTCTCCCCCCGAGACGGCCTGCGCGCCGCCGACCAGGGTGGTGTGAACGCCGAGAGGCAGAGCGTCGAGCCATGGACCCAGGCCCACGCGTCGCAGCGCCTCCGATGCCTGTTCTTCGTCGACATCGCCGCGCACCACCCGCAGGTTCTCCAGAATCGAGGTGTCGAACAGATGCGCGTCCTCGGCGAACAGCGCTGCGTCCGAACCGCATTCCTCGGCGAACTCCCGCAGCATCGTGGTCTTGCCCGATCCGCTCGGTCCGACGAGAGCGCTGCGCGCATGTGCGCGGAAGTTCGTAGCAGGGGTCGAGTTTCCGTGCACATGCGGCGGAGCCGCATCGAGCATGGCGAGGATTCGAGTTGCCGCGATTCGGCCACGCATCAGGGCGATTGCCGCTCCGGGGAGTGCCGCGGTCGCTTCGAAAGCGGCCAGCGGAACCAGCACCATGATCGCCAGGGCCATCGGTGTCATGCCGCCTGCGGTGCCTCCGGCCGGTCCGTACAGCCCGATGCCGACGAGCAAGGATCCGATCACCGAGGCACCGATCGACAGCGGACCGGCGGCATCGGCCAGCGCCGACGGCCGCGCGGCCCGATCGCGCGCGACCACCGAATCCTGTGCTGCCCCGCGGGCTTCGGTGAGCGTCGCGTCGAGTCGTCCGGCGACCCGCAGTTCTGCGGCGTGATCGAGTGCCCGGACGGCGGTCTCGGCGAACCGTGCGTCGGCGTCTGCTCCGGCCTCCTCGGCGATCCGTGCCGACCGCGCCGCCAGGATCGGTGCGCCCACCCCGGCGATCAACAACGTCACCGCCAGGATCGACGCGGCAGCAGGCGAGATCCCGGCGAGCAGTCCCACGGCTGCGAGCATCATCACGACGCTGACGCAGATGGGGACGATCGCGCGTACGACGACGTCGCCGAGCACGTCGACGTCCGCCCCGGTGCGAGCCAGGACGTCACCGCGCCGCAGAGCGAGCGCGCCGTCGCCGTTCGCCAGTTGCTCGTAGATCCTCGTGCGCGCTGCCGTCGTACCGCGCAGGGCCGCGTCGTGCGTGGTCAATCGTTCGAGGTAGCGAAACACGCCGCGGGAAATGCCCAGCGCCCGAACGGCTACCACTGCGACGGTCAGGTCCATCACCGGAGGCATCTGCCAGGCTCGGGTGATCAACCATGCCGACAGCGCGGCGAGAGCCAGTGCGCTGCCGAGGGTTGCCACGCCCGCGGCCACGGCCAGTGCCACCCGACGCGGGGACAGCTCGAACAGGGCCAATGCGCGTTTCAGGTCAGACATGATCGAACTCCCGTGCCACCGGTGAGCTGCTACGCACCTCGACGACGCGATCTGCGGCGTGCAGCACCGAGCGTCGGTGGCCGACCATCACCACGGTGACGCCTCGGTCGGCCGCATCTCGAATGGCCTGCAGGACAGTCTTTTCGCTCGCCGCATCCAGGTGTGCCGTCGGCTCGTCCAGCACCATCACCGGAGCGTCGGAGACGAATGTTCGGGTCAGGGCCAGGCGTTGCAGTTCGCCGAGGGACAGACCCACTCCACCCTGCCCGACACGGGTGTTCCAGCCGTTCGGATGGTCTCGCAGCACGGCATCGAATCCCGCAGCGCGGCAGGCTGCGTCCAGGGCAGCGGCGTCGGGCACGCCGTGGAGGGTGACGTTCTCGTAGAGCGTGCCGGGAAGCAGCACCGGCCGCTGCGGGAGCCAGGCGACCTGAGCCCACCACCGGTCGAGATCGAGATCGACCACGGGCACGCCGCCGACGAGAACCGCACCGCTCGTCGGCGTCGTGAGTCCCAGAACCGCTTGCAGCGCAGTAGATTTACCCGATCCGTTGGGACCGGTGAGCACCGTGATGGTGCCCTTCCGGCACAGCGCGCTCAGTGCTGCCGGAGCGTCGCCGTCCCGGTTCGCGACGGTGAGTCCGACGAGTTCGATGTCCGCGGTAGTGGCGTCGACGGTCCGGCCGCCGATCGGCTGTGTCGTACGCCGATCCAGGACTCGGAATGCCCGGTCCGCGGCCTCGACGCCGTCCTCTGCCGCGTGGAACTGGGTCCCCACGGCGCGCAGCGGAAAGTACACCTCGGGGGCGAGGATCAACGCGATGATGCCTGCTTCGAGCGTCATCTCCCCGAAGACCAAGCGCAATCCGATGCCGACGGCCACCAGCGCGACGCACAGGGTCGCGAGCAACTCGAGCACCATCGACGAGAGGAAGGCAACCTTCAACGCGCGCATGGTGGTTCGTCGATGGGCATCGCCCAGTGCACGGATGCGAGCGGCCGGTCCGTGTTCGCGGCGCAGCGCACGCAAGGTCGGTAGACCGGCCAGTAGATCGAGCAACTGCGCAGACAACCGGGTCATCGTGGTGAGCGTCGCAGCCGCGCGACCCTTGGTCAGCAACCCGATCAGAATCATGAAGATCGGGATGAGCGGCAAGGTCACCGCGATGATCAACGCCGAGGTCACGTCCTGGGTGACGATGACGATCAGAACCAGCGGAGTCACGATGACCGCCGACACCAGCGCCGGCAGGTATCCGGTCAGGTACGCCCGCAGACCCCCGATGGCTCGGGTCACGACGACGGCCAACTCTTCGCGCTCTCGGTCGAGCTCCCGAGGCTCGAATCGTGTTGCTGCCGAAAGTACCTCGACTTCGAGCTCGGCCACCACCCGTGACGCCGACCGGTGCGCGTAGCGGGACTGGGCTCCGGTGGCGAGCACACGGACGGCCACTGCGCCCGCCAGCACGGCCAGTTCGGTCGTCCAAGCGGACAACGACCTGGCGGTCGGGTCGGTGATGACACCTGCCAGCACACGTCCGATGGTCAACGCGCCCACGATGATGCAGAGCGTGACCACGGTAGACAGAGCGACAGTGACGATCAGGTAGCCCCGCGCAGATCTGGAGTATTTCCACAGGCGGGGATCGACCGGTCCCCGCGAGCGAGCGGGCGCGGTCACGATTTCACCGTCAGTCCGATCGAGTCCGGGATCTGGGCACTCGAAATACGCTGGCGGAACACCCAGTACGTCCAGGCCTGATATCCGAGGACAACAGGGGCGGCGAAGGCTGCAGCCCAGGTCATCACCTTCAACGTGTACGGGCTCGACGACGCGTTCGCGATGGTGAGATCGAACGCGGCATCCGTGCTGGACGGCATGACGTTCGGGAACAAGGATGCGAACAGCAGCACCACAACCGCAACGATGGCGATGCTGGTGAACACGAAGGCCCAGCCTTCACGCACTTTCGCCGTCAGTGCGACGACGAGCAGCAGGGCGACCGCGGCCACGCCGACCAGTACCCAGGTCCACGTCTTGCCGTAGGCGAGTTGGGTCCAGAGAGCGAATGCTCCGCCGACGAGAACTGCCGGAATCGCGAGTCGCGCTGCGATTTTCACCGAGTCCTCGTGCACGTCGCCGGAGGTCTTGAGTGCGATGAACACCGCGCCGTGCAACGCGAACACCAGCGCCATCGTGGCTCCGCCGAGCAATGCATACGGGTTGAGCAGATCGAAGAAGCCGGCTGTGACCTTCTTGTTCTCGTCGATGGCGACGCCGCGCACGATGTTGGCGAAGGCGACGCCCCACAGCACCGCCGGAACCCACGAGCCGATGCCGATGCCGATGTCGCAGCGTTTGCGCCACACCGGGTCGTCGATCTTGCCGCGCCATTCGATGGCGCAGATGCGCAGGATCAGTGCCACCAGAATGAGCAGCAGCGGCAGGTAGAAGCCCGAGAAAAGTGTTGCGTACCACTCGGGGAACGCTGCGAACAGGGCACCGCCTGCGGTGATGAGCCAGACTTCGTTGCCGTCCCAGACCGGGCCGATCGTATTGAGGACGGCCCGCCTGCGCTTCTCCCCCGTCGCGGCGTCGGGGTGCCTGCCCAGGATGGGCATGAGCATACCGACGCCGAAGTCGAACCCTTCGAGCACGAAGTAGCCGACGAAGAAGAAGGCGATGATGAAGAACCAGAATTCGGGCAGTGACATTGCTATCCCCTAGTAGGCGAACGAGAGCTGTTTGGGCTCTTCGTCTTCCGATTCCGGTGGGTCGACGTGCGGATGCGCGTCGTGGTCGAGAGGCCCTTCGACGACGTAGCGCCGAAGCAGGTAGAACCACACACCACCGAGAGCGGCGTAGAGCAGTGTGAACGTCACCAGCGAGGCGACGACGAGGCCGACGGGATGGTCGGAAACTCCCTGATCGACGGTGAGCCGGATCTGATCGACACCCGAGAGGTTCGGTGCCACAACCCATGGCTGACGGCCCATTTCGGTGAAGATCCAACCGGCGCTGTTGGCCAGGAACGGCGTCGGGATCGCCAACAGCGACAACCACGAGAACCACTTCTGGTCGGGAATCCGGCCACCCCGAGTGACCCACAGACCCGCGATCGCGAGCAGTGCCGAGCCTGCGGCCAGTCCGATCATCATCCGGAATGCCCAGTAGGTGACGAACAGGTTCGGCTTGTAGTTACCCGGGCCGAACTGCTGCTCGTACTGCTCCTGCAGTTGGTTGACGCCCTGCACGGTGGCACCGAAATCGTTCTCCGCCAGGAACGAGGTGAGGCCGGGTATCGAGATGAGGTGCACCACGGATTCGCAGTTGTTGTGGGTACCCACGGTCAGGAGCGAGAAGCTGGCTCCGGTTTCGGTGTCGCACAACGATTCTGCGGATGCCATCTTCATCGGCTGCTGCTCGAACATGAGCTTGCCCTGGATGTCTCCGGTGATGGCCAGCGCACCACCGGCGACGATCATGATGACGAAGGACATGCGTGCTGCCGACCTGAACATCGGACGCGAGTCGGTGGCCGGGAGCGCAGCCTGCGTATCGACCCCGTTTTCGGACAGCGGAGCGAGCGCAGCCTTGTTCTTGCGAGCCTCGCGCACCATCCACCAACCGGAGATGCCTGCGACGAAGGTGGCGGCGGTGAGGAACGCTCCGGCCACGGCGTGTGGAAATGCCGCCAGCGCAGTGTTGTTGGTGAGCAGTGCCCAGATGTCGGTCAGTTCGGCGCGGCCGGTCTCTTCGTTGTAGATCGCGCCGACGGGATGCTGCATCCAGGAATTGGCCGCGATGATGAAGTACGCCGAGGCGTTGACTCCGATGGCGACGAGCCAGATCGTGGCCAGGTGAACGAGTTTGGGGAGTCTGCTCCAACCGAATATCCACAGCCCGAGGAATGTGGACTCGAGGAAGAAGGCGACGAGGCCTTCGAGTGCGAGAGGAGCGCCGAACACGTCACCGACGAAGCGGGAGTATTCGCTCCAGTTCATGCCGAACTGGAACTCCTGGACGATTCCGGTGGCGACGCCGAGGGCGAAGTTGATGAGGAACAGCTTGCCGAAGAACTTGGTCAGTCGGTACCAGGAGTCCTTGCCGGTGATCACCCACATCGTCTGCATGGCAGCCACCATCGGAGCGAGGCCGATGGTGAGGGGAACGAGTATGAAGTGGTAGACGGTGGTGATACCGAACTGCCATCGTGAGACATCCAAGGCGTCCATCAAAGCTCCGAACTCTTCCACCCGTGCTGTGACGGGCAACACCGCAGGTCAGGGCGTTGGCCCGCGACGAATTCGACAGTACTACTACGGGTAGTAGTAGGGAAGAGTCTTTCGGCAGGGTCGTTGGACTCCTACCGAGTTTCGACCGTCTCCACGGCGGCATCGACCATCGATCGGACATCGTCGGCGAGCATCTGCGTGCCGAGAGGAACGCCGTTCATCGCCGTGACCCGCGCCGCGAGAGTGACACTCGATACCAGCCAAACGCCATCTGCTGCAATGAGATCCGCCGGATACAGGTGCCCGTGTTCACATGTCCAACCGGCAGACTCGGCCACGGAGAACAGTCCGGCGACCGTGGTTCCGGCCAGGATGCCTTGTTCGACCGACGGTGTGACGAGAGTCTTACCGCGCGCGAGCACCACCGTCGAGCGCGGACCTTCGAGCACCCGACCCTCACTGCTGAGATAGATCACATCGTCGACGCCCTGAGCGGCGGCGTGCCGCAGCGCGGCCATGTTGGTCGCATACGACAACGTCTTGGCCCCCGCGAGCTGCCACGGCGCTCCCGACGAGAAATCCACCGAGTAGCCGCGATCGAGGGTGATCACCGATACCCCGTCGGTGCGCGCTGCTCGCACTCGCTCGGGCAGCGGCCCGACCGTGACGTACCCGGTGGGGTCACCACCGCTCTCGCGTCCGCGGCTGAGGACCAGCCGGAGAACCGCCTCGTCCTGGGACTCTCGCGCCCACAGACCGACGGACTGTTCGACGACGGTGCGCCACTGTTCGAGATCGGGAGCGGGCAGGTCCAGTGCCTTCGCCGACGCCACCAGCCGGGCCAGATGCAACTCGACCGCACAGGCCGCGCCGCCGCGCACGAGCAGCGTCTCGAAGACCCCGTCGCCGCGCACCACGGCCAGATCGTCGGCGAACAGCAACGGCCGATTCGCGTCGTGCACTCGGCCGTCCAACGTCACCACTACCGACTCCGACATGCCCGTCACCCTAGAGGGGCGCGGACGCGGTCGATCAATCCGCTCGGTCGGCCGTCGCCATCGCGTCGGCGTACTCGTCGAGGTCGAGATCCTCGGCAACGACGACCTTGGTGCCGTTGTAGACCTCGCGGTCGATCTCGTCGTCGGCGTTGGCGACGAGCATCGCGACGAACGTGTCTCCGTTCACGTTCAGGAAAGTACGGAAGATCCCGGCGAACCAGTCCACGGCGATCAGCAGGCCGACGGCCTCGAAGGGGAGGTCGAGCGAGGTCGCGAGGAACATCGCGACGACGGGGAATCCGCCGGGCACGGTGATGGTGCCCATGTTGAGCAGAACCGCCAGGCCCATGCCCAGCACGATCTGCCCGAGACTCAGGTCGATGTTGCCTGCCTGCGCGAGGAACATCACCACGATCATGTAGTTGAGAACGGCACCGTAGGAGCCCATCGTCAACCCGATCGACAGCGTGAAGTTGGCGACTTTCTGACTGACGCCGAC
Source organism: Rhodococcus sp. NPDC076796 (assembly GCF_040702765.1). Lineage (NCBI taxonomy): Bacteria > Bacillati > Actinomycetota > Actinomycetes > Mycobacteriales > Nocardiaceae > Rhodococcus > Rhodococcus sp. NPDC076796. The sequence goes on from NZ_JBFBMS010000001.1 coordinate 542,590, forward strand.
CTTCTCGACCGTGTTGCGCAGCACCGTGGGGAACGTCACGGCCGAGCTTGTGGTCGTCACCGCGACGGCGGTCTGTTCGGTGAGCTTGCTGGGCAGCTTCCACGGGTTCAATCGGGTCCGCATCGTCACGACCACGACAAAGAGCGCGAACAGAATCAACACCCCGAGCAGCGTCGTGCCGAGGTAGCTCAGCGCGGTGGACACCACGGAGAAGCCGACGTCTCCGGCGAGCGCGGCGAGCAGGCAGAACACACCGACCGGGGCGATGACCATGACCAGCCGGATCATCGTCAGGACGATCTGCTGAATCTGGTCCATGAACGAGAGCACCTGGGTGTTCCCGGTTTTGGTGATGTGACTGCGCAGCGCGATACCGAAGAGCAGCGAGAAGATGATGATCGGCACCATCGTCGCGGTCGACATGGCGTCGAACACGTTGGTGCTGACGAAGTTGAGCAGCGTGTCCTGCCAGCCGAGCGCCTCGCTCGCCGATTCCTCGAGCGACGGATCGAGCTGCTGGGTGAACACCATGCCCGCGCCCGGGCGAATGATGCTGCTCAGCACCCAGGCCAGCACGGCAGCGACGACCGAGAACCCGATCATCCACTTGAAGGTGCGGAAGGCGATCTTGCCGGTTCCCGCCCCGGCCATCGATCCGGTGGCGACGATGACCGAGGCCATCACCAGCGGGACGATCGACATCTGGATCAGTCGGATGAACAGATCGCCGATGAACTTCAGGTTCGCGGCCCACTCGCCGACCACCAACCCGAACACGATGCCGCCGATCGCGGCGAGGCCGATCTGCGCGGCCGGATGCGCCAGTTTCTTCATGGATCGAAACGCTAGGTCCGCGTCGTCGCAGTGCCGTGTCGTCGCCGTTTCGAGGGTGTAAAGGGACCGGTCACCGAGTTGCTGCGCCGACGGGCTCCTACTATGGAGATGTGTCCGACACAGTCACGATCAGCCCGAGCCCACTTCTGACACTCCCCGGCGCAGTGCCCTCCCCCGACGACAGCGTCGATGCCGGGGTGGCCTGGCACTACGGCAATCCGTTCGGTGAACAACGCGACGCGGTCAGCGGCGCTGCCGTCATCGATCGATCCCACCGCTTCGTGCTCGCCATCAGCGGAGACGAACGCCTGAGTTGGTTGAACACGATCTCGAGCCAACTCGTGACGAACCTGGCCGACGGCAGCTCGGCCGAGAACCTGAGCCTGGATGTCAACGGCCGCATCGAGCATCACTTCGTGCAGACCGACCTGGCCGGCGTCACCTACATCGACACCGAGCGCGCAGCCGGCCCGAATCTGCTCTCGTTCCTGAAGAAGATGGTGTTCTGGGCCAAGGCCGAACCCCGTCAGGCCGACGAACTCGCCGTTCTCACCGTCCTCGGATCCGACGCGGTGTCGGCGCTCGAGAAGGCCGGCCTGCCGGCTCCGGGCGAGATCTACGGTGCCTCGCCGATCGACGGCGGCGGTTTCGTTCGACGGATGCCCTGGCCGGGCAAGAATTCGTACGACGTGGTGATTCCCCGCGCGAACGCGAGCGACTGGTTCCTCCGGCTACGCGACGCCGGGGCCGCCCCGGCCGGAACCTGGGCGTTCGACGCCTTGCGAGTGGAATCGTTGCGTCCGCGCGTGGGCGTGGACACCGACGAGAAGACCATTCCCCACGAGGTGCGCTGGATCGGCAGCGCGGCGGAGTTCGGCGCGGTGCATCTGGAGAAGGGCTGCTACCGCGGACAGGAGACGGTCTCGCGCGTCCACAACCTCGGTCGCCCGCCCCGGCATCTGGTGCTGCTGCATCTCGACGGTTCCGCGGACGGTCGACCCAGCACGGGCGATCCGGTCACCGCGGGCGGACGGGCGGTGGGGCGTCTGGGTACCGTCATCGATCACTTCGAGCTGGGGCCGATCGCGTTGGCTCTGCTCAAGAGAACGATTCCGGTCGACACCGCCCTCGAGGCCGGTCCGTGTGCCGCGTCGATCGATCCCGATTCGATCCCGGCGTACGACGACGTCCAGGCCGGTCGCGCTGCGGTGGACCGCCTGCGCGGCCGGTGATCGGGACCGTTCTCGCTGTCTGCGTCGTGCACGCCGATGTTCCGTTCGGACGCCGCGCGGTGGTCGACAGCGGCATCGACAAGCGGCCCGTCGACGGGCGGGTGGACGTCCACGAGCTCGGTATCGGGGGCGATCACTGCCGGGACACGAAGTTCCACGGCGGGCTCGATCAGGCCGTCTACGCCTACGACGAGGACGAGGCGAGGTACTGGGCCGATCAGCTGGGGACGCCCGTTCCTCCTGGACGGTTCGGTGAGAATCTACGGACCACCGGTGTCCCGGTGACCGATGCGGTGATCGGCTCGCGGTGGCGAGTGGGCAGTGTCGAGTTGGAGGTGACGATCGCCCGCAAGCCATGCGGAACGTTCGCGCGGTGGATGGCCGAACCCGGCTGGATCCGTCGATTCACCGCGCGCGGCGATGTGGGTGCGTATCTCCGCGTTCTCGAACCCGGGGTCTTCGGTAGCGGTGACGCTGTGACTGTGACGTCGGTCCCCGAGCACGGGGTGACGGTGCGGATGCTCTTCGAGGGGAGGGATACAGCTGCGATGCAGACTCTGCTGGACGCGCCGGGATTGGCACCGAAGGTGTACCGCGATGCGGCAGCTGCGCTGAAATCGACGCGGAACTGACCCTCCGGTCGCTCCTGCGGGCTTCGCTCCGCACCCCTCCGGTCACTCCTGCGGGCTTCGCTCCCCACCCCTCTGGTCGCTCCTGCGGGCTCCGCTCCCCATGACGCGCAGCACGTAGTTCTCGTGTCGCAGAACAAAGATAGTTTGCCTGTGCACGGATATGTGCAGGTACAGGCAGCGCCGACCCCTGCCCCGGGCGTGTCGCGCCCGTTCGCCTGCCACCGACACGTGGCGCCGTCTACGCATCGCGGCGATTCGCGCGCTAGAGTGTGTGCCAGGAAGAAATACCAACTCTAACGGGGCCGCCAAATTTCCCCAGGCCGCCCCGCAAGTCCGCGAGGGGGCACCGCCATGGGCCGAGGCAGGGCTAAGGCAAAGCAGACAAAGGTCGCTCGTGAGCTCAAGTACAGCTCGCCGACAACGGACTTGGAGAGTCTGCAGAAAGAACTCTCCGGTGGTTCGTCCAACTCCCATCGTGGCATCCACTCTGACTCGGATGTGCATTCCCGAGTCGAGGAAGACGAGTACGAGGACTGGCGACGCTAGTTTTGTGCACTGAACGACTGAGGGGGAGCCGCGATGCGGCTCCCCCTCACTTGTTTGCCCGGTGATCGGGCGATCAGAACCTTGCCGTTCAGAACCGCGGGTGGTTACCCAGCAGCAGCGCACGCTCGTCGGCGACGTCCTTACCGGTCGCCTTCTTCACCGTGCCCAGCGTCCAGCAGTCGATGTGGCGTGCGGTCAGCACTGCGAGTGCTCGGTCGACGTCCTCGGGTGCCACGATGGCCACCATGCCGACACCCATGTTGAACGTCTGCTCCATCTCGGCCCGCTCGACGCGTCCGCGCTGAGCGATCAGCGAGAAGATCGGAGCTGGGCTCCACGTGGTGCGGTCGAGTTCGGCGACCAGCCCCTCGGGCATGACCCGGGAGAGGTTGTTCGCCAATCCGCCGCCGGTCACATGGCAGAAGGTCCGCACATCGGTTTCCGCGGCAAGCGCGAGGCAGTCCTTGGCGTAGATCTTGGTGGGCTCGAGCAGTTCCTCACCGAGGGTGCGACCGAACTCCTCGACGTGTCCGCCGAGATCCATGTGGTTGATCTCCAGCAGCACCTTGCGAGCGAGGGAGTAGCCGTTGGAGTGCAGACCCGACGATCCCATGCCGATGACGACGTCACCGGGACGCACCCGCTCGGGTCCGAGGATCGAATCTGCCTCGACGACGCCGATACCGGTGGCCGAGAGGTCGTAATCGCCGTCGGCCATCAGTCCCGGGTGCTCGGCCGTCTCGCCGCCGAGAAGTGCGCAGCCGGCGATGATGCAGCCTTCTGCGATGCCCTTGACCAGCTCGGCGACCTGCTCTGGAACTACGCGGCCCACGGCGATGTAATCCTGCAGGAACAACGGCTCGGCACCACAGACGACGAGATCGTCGACGACCATGGCCACGAGATCGAGACCGAGGGTGTCGTGCTTGCCGAGGGCCTGCGCCACGGCCACCTTGGTACCGACGCCGTCGGTCGAGGCGGCCAGGACGGGTTCGCGGTAGTCGCCCTTGAGCGCGAAGAGACCGGCGAAACCACCGAGACCGCCCATGACCTCGGGCCTGCTGGCCTTCTTGGCGAGCGGCGCGAACAGTTGCACTGCTCGATCTCCTGCGGCGATGTCGACCCCGGCCGCCGCGTAGGAGGCACCGCCCGAGTGAGTTGCGCTCGTGGGTTGGGATTCCTCGGTCATTCGGCTCCAGCCTGTGTACTCGATCATGTCAGCGCCCATACCGGCACAGATAGCGCCCTAACGGTACCGGAGTGCCCGGTGGTGAGAAGAATTCACGTGTGCAGGCGCTTGCCCGGGATCGCCGCCAACAGCTTCTTCGTGTAGTCCGCCTCCGGCGATCGCAAGATCTTCCACGGTGTTCCCTCTTCCACGATCGCCCCGTTGCGCAGCACCACCACGCGATGCGCGACGCGGTCGACCACCGCGAGGTCGTGACTGATGAACAGACACGCGAAGCCGAATTCCTGCTGCAATGCCTCGAACAGGTCCAGCACGGCTGCCTGCACCGAGACGTCCAGTGCGCTGGTCGGTTCGTCCGCGACCACCAGATCCGGTCCCAGCACCAGTGCCCGCGCCAGGCTGACGCGTTGCCGCTGCCCACCGGAGAGCTCGTGTGGGTAGCGCTTGTCGGTGCCCGACGGCAGTTGCACGGCGTCGAGCAGTTCGGTGGTCCTCGCGGCGATCGCGTCCTTGGAGCCGTACTTGTGCACGATCATCGGCTCGGCAATGCACTGCCCGACGGTCAGCCGGGGGTTCAGTGATGCCGACGGGTCCTGGAAGACGAACCCGAATCGCTTGCGCAGCGGCTTGAGCTTGCGTTCGCTCACGCCTGCGATGTTCTGCCCCATCACCGTCACGCTGCCACTCGTCGGCTTCTGCAGTGCTGCAACACATCTGCCGATCGTGGACTTTCCCGAGCCCGATTCGCCCACCAGGCCAAGGGTTTCGCCGCGATGGATGGTGAGCGAGACGTCGTCGACCGCCCGGAACGCAGGTGAGCCGACACCACCGGAGAACTGCACCACCAGCCGCGAGACGTCGAGTACCGGTTCACCCGAGGTGTCGACCGTCTTGTCGGACTCCACCGCGGCGAGTGTGGGCACCGCGGCCAACAGCTTCTTGGTGTAGTCGTCTGCGGGTGCGTCGAAGAGCTGCGCCACCGGAGCTTCCTCGACGACGCGACCGTTCTGCATCACGACGACGCGGTCCGCCAGATCCGAGACCACGCCCATGCTGTGGGTGATCAGCACGACGGCGCAGCCGAGCCGGTCCTTGAGATCGCGAAGCAACTCCAGGATTTCGGCCTGCACCGTGACGTCGAGGGCAGTGGTCGGCTCGTCGGCGATGATGACTTTCGCCTCACACGAGATGGCGATCGCGATCATGACACGTTGCTTCTGGCCACCCGAGAGCTCGTGTGGGTAGTACGAGAACCGCTGCTCGGGGCTGGGCAGACCCACCATCGTCAACAGTTCGATCGCTCGCGCCTTGGCGTCTTTGGCCGACATCCGATTACCGTCGCTACCAGGATGTGCCCGCAGCGCTTCGACGATCTGATATCCGATGGTGAACAGCGGATCGAGGGCGCTGCCCGGTTCCTGGAACACCATCGAAATCTTGTTGCCGCGCAACTGCGCCCACGCCTTGTTGCTCAGCGTCGTCACGTCCTGGCCACCGAGCACCACGTGGCCCTCCACGCGTGCGGTGTCGGGCAGCAGTCCGATGGCGGATCTGACGCTGACGGATTTACCCGATCCGGACTCGCCCACCACGGCCAGGACTTCACCGGGGAACACCTCGAACGAGACCTCGGTGACGGCATCGACTTCACCGGCATCGGTGATGAACGTGACGGACAACGACTGCACCGACAGCGCGGACTCCTGTGGGGTTGCGACACTCGAGGTCATACCTTCACCGCCTTCTTGAACTTCTTGCGGGTACGAAGCAGCGGATTGAGTGTCTCGCTTGCGCTTTCGCCCACCATGGTCAGACCGAGCACCACCAGCACGATGCCGAGGCCCGGGAACACCGACGTCCACCAGATGCCGTTGGAGATGTCCGGCAAGGCCTTGTTGATGTCGTAGCCCCACTCCGAGGCGGAGGTGGGCTCGATGCCGAATCCGAGGAAGCCGAGTCCGGCGAGGGTCAGGATGGCCTCGGCACCGTTGAGGGTGATTATGACCGGCAGTGTCTGCACCACGTTGGCGAGGATGTGGCGGAACAGGATTCGCGGAGTGCCGGCCCCGGTGACACGTGCGGCGTCGACGTACGGTTCGGTCTTGACCGCCACCGTGGCGTTGCGTACCACGCGGAAGTACTGCGGCACGAAGATCGCCGTGATGGCGATTGCTGCGGACGCGATACCGCCGAAACTGGACGACTGTCCGCCTGCGACGACGATCGAGATGACGACCGCGAGGAGCAGCGATGGAAAGGCGTACATCGCGTCCATGAACAGCACGAGCACGCGGTCGAACCAACGGCCGATGTAGCCCGAGGCCAGGCCGAGCGGAACACCGATGATCAGCGAGAGCACCAACGACGATGCGATCACCATCAATGCTGTTCTCGCACCGTAGATCACGCGGGAGAACACGTCCTCACCGCGGACCGACGTACCGAACCAATGCTGCGCGGACGGGGCTGCCTGGCGGGCGAAATCCTGCCCGGCGTCGCTGGTCTGCGAGAACCCGTACGGCGCGAGAAGCGGAGCGAACACTGCGGCGATCACGAAGCCCACCATCAGGACCAACCCGACGATCAGGGTGACGCGTTGCAACCCCGACGTGGACTTGACGAACGCGACGCCGGGAAATCCTCGACGGTGCGGACGGGTGGGAGGGACGTCGGACAGCACGACTTCGGTGCTCATCAGAACCTCACTCTTGGGTCGATGAGTGCGACGATCGCGTCGGTGACGAAGCTGACGACGGCGACCACCACGGCCAGGAACGTCACGATGCCCTGCACCGCAACGAAATCGCGGGCCTGCAGGTACCGGGCGAGTTCGTAGCCCAGGCCCTGCCACTCGAAGGTCGTCTCGGTCAGCACCGCGCCGCCGAGCAGTACGGCGATCTGCAGGCCGATGACGGTGACGATGGGAATCATGGCGTTGCGGAACGCATGCCGCCGCGTCACCGTGCCCTCGCTCAACCCGCGAGCGCGCGCGGCGTCGACGAAGGGTGCCTGCAGGGTCTGAATCAGGTTGACGCGCACCAGTCTCAGGAACACTCCGGCCGTCAACAGACCGAGGGCGAGAGCGGGAAGTACGGCGTGCTCGAGCACGTCGATGGTGTAGCCCGAGTCGCCGTAGAGGAACGAATCGACGATCAGAATGTTGGTCTTGGGCGAGACGTTCTGCAGTGCCAGTTCCACATTGGTGCTGGCCCGTCCCGCGACCGGCAGCCAGCCGAGCTTGACCGCGAACAGCAGCTTGAGCAGCATGCCGACGAAGAACACCGGAGCCGCGTACGCCAGGATCGCGAAGATCCGCAGCGAGGCGTCGCCGAATCTGTCCCGATGGGTGGCGGCGAAGAAGCCGAGCGGGATGCCGACCGCGAAGGCGACCAGCAGTGCCCAGAACGCCAATTCCAGTGTGGCAGCGCCGTTCACGAGCAGAACGTCGCTGATCGCGCGATTGTCGGTGGCCGAGCGGCCGAAGTCGCCGCGCAGCAATCCGGTCAGGTACTCCCAGTACTGCGTCAGGATCGGCCGGTCGTATCCGGCTTCGGCCTTGCGCTGGGCGATCTGTTCGGCGGGTAGGCGGCCGCCGAGCGCGGCGGTGATCGGATCACCGATCACCCGCATGAGAAAGAAGACGACGGTGACGAGAATCCAGGCAGTCGGAATGATCAGCAGAAATCTGATCCCGAGATAGCGGGCGAGCGCGCCGTATCGTGACGGCGCGCTCGCCTGCTTCGCTTGCTTCTCCCCTACCGGCGCGTCCGCGGTAGTGGGCACCGGTCAGCTCTTGGCGAGAGTGACGAAACGGAACTTGAACGAGGCGTCGAGAGTCTCGTCCACACCGCTGATCTCGTCGGTGGCGACGGCGATCTGCTTGCCCTCCAACAACGGAAGCGTCGGCAGGTAGTTCGTCGCGAGCTCGGTCTGAATCTGACCGATGATCTGCATCCGCGCATTCTCGTCGGCGGTCGTGCGTTCGAGATCGAGCAGCGAGGTGATCTCCGGGCTCTCGAAGTGCGACTGCAGGAAGTTGTCCGGTGCGAAGAACGGCGTCAGATAGTTGTCTGCATCGGGGTAGTCCGGGAACCAGCCCAGCTGGTACACCGGGTACGCATCGGCGACGCGTTCCTTGGTGTACGTGCTCCACTCGGTGGACTGCAGGTTCACGTTGAACAGGCCCGTCGCGTCGAGCTGGCTCTTGATCGCGGCGTATTCCTCGCTCGAGCTCGAACCGTAGTGGTCCGGGTTGTACTGCAGATTGAGCTGAACAGGAGTGGCAATGCCTGCGGCAGAGAGGAATCCGGCTGCCTCGTCACGATTGGGCGTGGTGCCGTAGACGTCGCCGAAGGCGGTGTTCGCGCCGGCCAGGCCGGTGGGAACCACGGAGTACAGCGGGGTGTAGGTGCCCTTGTAGACGCCGTCGGACAACGCCTGACGATCGACCGAGGACGCAATTGCCTTGCGCACGGCCAACTTCTGCTCCGGGGTGTCACCGGGCATCGTGTTCATGTTGAACACCATGTAGCGCGATTCGCCGCCGGGTCCCTCGTGCACCGTCAGACCGTCGACGCTGCCGAGCGATTCGACGTCCGTCGGCGTCAGCGAACGCCACGCGACGTCGATGGCCTTGTTCTGCACGTCGAGCTTGAGGTTGTCGGAGCTGGTGTAGTACTTGACGTTGACCGACGACGTCTTCGGCGTTCCGAGAATGCCGTTGTAGTCACCGTTCGCGGTGAAGCTGACGAGGGAGTTCTTGGCGTAGCTCGCGATCGAGTACGGTCCGGCGAACGGCGTACCCGCCACGATGGCGTCGTCGTCGAGAATCGAATCGGCAGGGAAGACGGTCTGATCGACGATCGGTCCGGCCGGGGTCGCCAGAATCTGCGGGAACGTCTGGTCGTTCGCGGCCTTCAGGGTGAACTCGACAGTCTTCTCGTCCGGCGTGGCGATGCTGTCGAGGTTGGTCAGCAACGACGCGGGCCCGTTGGGATCGTTGATCGCGACGATTCGATCGAAGGAGTACTTGACGCTCTCGCTCGTCAGCGGATTGCCGTTCGCGAACGTCAGGTCGTCCTTGAGCGTGCACGTGTAGACGGTCGGCTCGGCGAAGTCGCAGCTCTCGGCCGCGTCGGGCTCGAGCTCGGAGCTACCGGGCGCGAAGTTCATCAGGAAGGGATACGTCTGGTTCATCACCATGAACGAGCCGTTGTCGTACGAGCCGGCCGGGTCGAGCGACGTCACCTGGTCGGTGGTGCCGACCGTGATCGTCTCGCCGCCGCCGTCGCCGGATCCACCGGCTTCGTCGGTGCGGCCCGAGCCACAAGCTGCGGCCGTCAATGCGAGTACCGACAGTGCTGCCACTGCTGCGGTCTTCTTGCCGTGCTTGCGTACTGCTGTTCTGGATGCGGCGCTGTAGCGCTGCATGCGTCCGTCGTCGGGCGACAGGGTCATCTGATGCCTCTATCCAATTCGGTGTGTCCTATGTAACTCGGGACAGTACCGATGGACTGTTTCCAATATGTGGCATTGAGAAAACCCTGCTGTTCCCTTGCAGGAACGCCCAGCTCACGGACGACTCAGAGCACTCACATTCGCGTCGTTGTCCACCGGCTGCCCGGCGGCCGAGGCCAGTAGACCCTCGAGAACGTGCTTGCCGAGCGCATTGTCGGCAGGCAGATCGATCGGGTACTTGCCGGTGAAACATGCTGCACACAAGCGAGATTCAGGCTGCTCGGAGGCAGCGATCATGCCGTCGATGGAGATGTACCCCAGCGAATCGGCACCGATCGCCTGCCGAACGCCCTCGAGAATCCCGTCCTCGGAGTCGACACCGTTGGCGATCAGCTCTGCGGGAGAAGCGAAGTCGATGCCGTAGAAGCAGGGCCAGCGCACCGGCGGCGACGCGATACGCACGTGAATCTCCAGCGCACCGGCCTCGCGCAGCATCCTGATCAGGGCGCGCTGAGTATTGCCGCGAACAATCGAATCGTCCACCACCACCAGCCTTTTGCCCCGTATGACCTCTTTGAGAGGATTGAGCTTGAGCCGGATGCCGAGCTGGCGAATGGTCTGCGAGGGCTGAATGAACGTGCGGCCCACGTAGGCGTTCTTCATCAAGCCCTGGCCGTAGGGAATGCCGGAGCCCTGCGCGAAACCGACCGCAGCGGGAGTTCCGCTCTCGGGCACGGGGATCACCAGGTCGCCCTCGGCCGGATGCTCCTTCGCGAGGCGTCGTCCGATCTCGACTCGCGTCGAGTGCACCGAACGACCACCGATGACGCTGTCGGGTCGAGCGAGGTACACGTACTCGAACACGCACCCCTTGGGCTCGGGTGCCGCGAATCGCGAGGACCGAACACCGTCGGCATCGATCGCGAGCAGTTCACCGGGCTCGATGTCGCGGACGAACGCGGCACCGACGATGTCGAGTGCTGCGGTCTCACTGGCCACCACCCAGCCACGATCGAGACGGCCGAGGCACAACGGGCGCACGCCGTGCGGGTCGCGCGCAGCGTAGAGAGTGTGCTCGTCCATGAACGTCAGACAGAAGGCACCCTTGAGCAAGGGCAGCAGTTCCATCGCCGCCTGCTCGATGGTGCAGTCGGCGGCCTTGTGCGCCAGCAGCGCGGTCACCACGTCGGAATCCGAGGTGCCGTTGCCCTGCAGCCGATCACTGATCAGCCCGGCGTCGCGCGCCTTGGTGGCGAGCTCGGCGAAGTTCACCAGATTTCCGTTGTGACCGAGCGCGATCCCGGTCCCCGCAGTGGTGGTGCGGAAGATCGGCTGCGCGTTCTCCCACGTCACCGAGCCACTGGTGGAGTAACGGCAGTGTCCGATGGCGACGTGCCCGGGCATGGCACCGAGCGTCTGCTCGTCGAACACCTGGCTGACCAAACCGAGATCCTTGAACACCAACACCTGGGAGCCGTCGGACACGGCGATTCCGGCAGCTTCCTGGCCACGGTGCTGCAGCGCATAGAGGCCGTAATACGAGAGCTTGGCCACATCCTCGCCCGGTGCCCACACTCCGAACACTCCGCATTCCTCGCGCGGCTCGTTCTCCGGTTCGTCGAGCGGTTTGCCTACCAGAAGATTCGGACTGTCGACCGACAAATCGGCGTTGGTCACGGGCATTGCTCCCTTGGGGGTACGGGGCGGGGGGCCGTACCCGAGTCTACGGGCACACGGCCTCAGTCAACGCATCGTGTGTACGGGAGATTCCCAGCAGGTGAACGCGTGTCCGAATCAGAGCGAATCACCTGATGGACAACAGTGGCAGCCAGCGACCCACTTCGGCCGCTCTACTGCCCGACGCATCGATCGAACCGTCGGCGAGAGCGTCGGCGAAATCCCGGATCCCGGTGACCACCTGCAGCCACGTCAACGCATCGGTTTCGACCACATTGGGTGGAGTTCCCCGTGTGTGTCGCGGCCCCACGATGCACTGCACCGCGACGAACGGCGGTACCCGCACTTCCACCGAGGACCCCGGCGCATTCTGGCCCAGAGTTCTGGCAGTGGTGCGCACCGCTGCGGCGATCTGCGCCCGCGCAGGCTTGTCCGCCTCGCCCTTGATCCAGTCCTCGACGGCCAGAACGGCGTCGCGCACCTCGGCTGGGCCGACTTCCTTGTGTGGTGGCACTGCTACCGCTTCCTGTCGTTTGCAGCGAGATGCGCCAGCACGGCGCCGCTGGCGTTGAGGAAATAGTGCAGCAAGGCCGGCGCGAGGACGCTGCCGCTGCGGGCTCGCAGCCACGAGAACACCACCCCGGCCGCGGCCGTCGCGACGACCGTCCCCACCACGGTGTCACCTGCCGCACGAGCGGGGTGAATGTGCCAGAGCCCGAAGAAGATCGGCGACAGGGCAGGCGACGCGGCGTCGAGCACGCCGCGAAAGAGCAACTCCTCGGTGAGGACCGTCCCCACCGGAATCCTGAACAGGACCCACTCGGCAAGCTCGTCCTGCGACGGTCGGACGCGGCGTCGCAACGCGGGAATCGCAGCGACGACGGCAGATCCGAGCACCGGAATCGCCGACGCCGCAGCGCCCCACTTCAGTCCGGCAGCAGTATTGCGCACACCCAGTTGCGCGGCGCTACGGCCCGAGACCGCCGAAACGGCCACTGCGAACGAGGCATTGGCCACCGCCCTCGCACGGGCATCGAGACCGAGCGCGGGAAGGAGGTAGGTACTCCACGCCGTCGTCGCGGAGCCGATCGCCAACGCCTCGGTGCTCACTTCTCGGGACCGTCTCGGCCGGCGAATTGCTCCATGACACCGCGAACTCGTTCGGTGTCGCGGTCGGTCCAGCCCTCGGGCGCGGCGACGGCCACCCAGCCGTCGAGCACGAGGGTTCCGTAGTTGTGGCCGTGACCGTCGGGAACGCCTGCGGCGTTGGTCAGGTCGGCGGCCACCTGCCAGAAGGTGACGACCGGGAACCACCGCATGCTCGGCAAGCGGTCCGGCCCGGGTGGCTCGGACAGCCAGTCGGGACGCTCGAACAGCAGGTCAGGCGACCACCAGACCACCGGATCCGACGCGTGCTGGACGTAGAGGATCCGTGGCTCGAACCAGGGCTGATCCTCCGGCGGGATGCCCGACGAGTTGTCGGCGAATCGGACCGTCAGTCCCTCGGAGTAGACCGGCCGGACCTCCGGGCTTCCCGGGTCGCGTCGGCTGACGAACTGACTCCAGATGCGGTTGTTGTTCGGCGGTCCAACCCACAGGACGCCGTCGGTGGTGGCCCGGATGTCGGCCAGACCGTCGAACGCGCCCTCCCCCGCCTGGGTACCGAGGCTCTCGCCGTAGACGTAGAACTTGGGGCGCGTGGCCTCCGGTTCCTGCAGCCAGCGGTCGTGCACCTTGTCGATCAGAGCTTTGCCCGCCTGCGCGGCCTTGTCTCCCTCGGCGATGAAGGAGATCCAACTCGGCAGGTACGAGTACTGGGATGCGACGGTGGCGACATCGCCGTCGAACATGAGCTCTTCGGCTTCGATGGCCGTGGGATTGACCCATCCGGTTCCGGTGGTCGGAACGACGACGAGAGCCGCGCGCTGGAATGCCCCGGTGCGTTCGAGTTCGGCGACCACGATGTTCAGTCGCTCGTCCTGGGTCTCTGCGGTTTCCAGGCCTGCGTATGCCCTGATCGGCTCGAGGCTGGGACGGCCCGTGGCCCGCTCCATCTCGTCGGCGCGCAGCCCGCTGGAGACGAAGTTGCGACCCTCGAATCCGAGGGTGTCCCACGGAGCCAACGAATTCGGGCTGCCGGAGCGTTCGTCGGCAACGGGTTGTTCTGCGCCGTCACGGGTTTCGTCGTTCTGCAGACTGAACGCGGAGTTGGTGACCTCGGAGACCGCGCGCAGCAGAACACCCTGAACCAGTGCGACGGACAGCACGACGAGGACGACGACCCCGAGCGCATTGGCCACTTCGCGTGGCATCTTCACGATGCGATTGATCTGACGGGCGAGCAGTCGAACGAGGTCACGCAGCACCCGCCACAACGAAATCGACGCCGCTGCAATGGCGATACTGAGAGCCCCGGTGCGGAGGTACCCCGTTGTGGTGGTTCCCTCCGCGTTCATCAGTGCGGCCAGTTCACGCTGCCATTCCGCCGAGATCGCCAGCATGATCATCGATGCCGCGATCGCCACGACGGGGACGGCGACCTTGACGGCCAGCTCGACCTTGCGCGGAAGCGGCCACCACGATCGGGACGAGAGCCACCAACGGGTCACGGCCCATCCCACCGCCACGCCGAATGCGTAGCCGATGGCCGCATTGATACCGCCGATGATGCCCTGGAACAACCATCCACGCGGGAGCAGAGACGGAGTCAACGACCAGCAGAAGAACAACGCGCTGAACGCAATTCCGGTGAAGTCCAGGCGCAGTAGGCCCCAGGCCCACATGACGAACGGGTGCTTGGCGGGTGAGGGGACGGAGAACTCGACCGAGGGCAGGTGGTACCGGTGATGCTGGTCCTGCTCGAGTGCCGCGTCGGGCTCGGTCAGGCCCTGCTCCGATGTGTTGTCCCCGACCGATGTGCGTCCCCCCACCTCGGTCAGCCGAAGAGTCTGGGAAGAGTGCTCTCGAACGTCTCGCGCAACTCCGTCATCGGGACGGAGAACTGCCCTTGCACCTCGATCGAATCCGAGCCCTCGTCGACGACGCCGATGCGCGCCCACGGCAGACCACGGGCGGTGCACATGCCGGTGAAGCGAGTTTCTTCCGTGCGCGGTACAGCGACCAGTACGCGGCCCGAGGACTCGGAGAACAGCGTAACGAACGGATCGGCACCCTCGGGAAGGATGATGCGGCAACCGGTTTCACCGGCCAGAGCGGCTTCGACGACGGCCTGCGCGAGGCCACCCTCGGACAGATCGTGTGCCGCCGAGACCAGTCCGTCACGCGAGGACGAGAGCAGGATGTCTGCGAGCAGCTGCTCGCGGGCGAGATCGACCTTGGGTGGTACACCGCCGAGGTGATCGTGCTCGACCTGAGCCCAGATGGACCCGTCGAACTCGTCGTAGGTATCACCGAGCAGGATCAGCGTCTCACCGGGCTCGAGGCCGAGGCCGGTGGGGATGCGGCGATGCACGTCGTCGATGACGCCGAGAACACCGACGACGGGCGTCGGCAGGATCGGCTCGGCACCGGTCTGGTTGTAGAAGCTGACGTTGCCGCCGGTCACAGGAATGCCGAGGGTGACGCAGCCGTCCGCCAATCCGCGCACGGCCTGCTGGAACTGCCACATGACGCCTGGGTCCTCGGGCGAGCCGAAGTTCAGGCAGTTGGTGACGGCCATGGGGGTCGAGCCGGTGACGGCGACGTTGCGGAACGCCTCGGCCAACGCGAGCTGCGCACCCTGATACGGGTCGAGTGCTGTGTAGCGGCCCGACGCGTCGGTGGCCAAAGCGATTCCGCGGCCGGTCTTCTCGTCGATGCGGATGACGCCGGCGTCGGCGTTCTCGGCGAGGACGGTGTTGCCGCGCACGTAGCGGTCGTACTGCTCGGTGATGAAACGACGGCTGCACAGCTGCGGCGAGCCGATCATCTTCAGCAACGTCGCCTTCAGCTCGTCACCGGTTTCCGGACGCTTCAGCGACGCCGTGGTGTTCGCGACCAGATCGTCCTGGGTGGCGGGCCGCTGCACGGGACGGTTGTACACCGGGCCCTCGTGCGCGACGGTCTTCGGCGGAACGTCGACGACGGTATCTCCGTGCCAGGTGATCTGCAGGTTGTCACCGTCGGTCACTTCACCGATGACGGTGGCGAGGACGTCCCACTTGCGGCAGACGGCCATGAACGCGTCGACGTTGTCGGGCGTGACCACCGCGCACATGCGCTCCTGGGATTCGCTCGAGAGCACCTCGGCAGGGGTCATACCGGTGGCGCGCATCGGCACCTTGTCGAGCTCGATGTGCATGCCGCCACTGCCCGCGGATGCCAGTTCCGAAGTGGCGCAGGACAACCCGGCACCGCCGAGATCCTGGATGCCGACAACCAGCTTGTTCGAGTACAGCTCGAGGCAGGCTTCGATGAGCACCTTCTCGGTGAACGGATCGCCGACCTGGACCGCGGGGAGCTTCTTGCGCCCCCCACCGGTCTCGTCGCCGTCGAACGTCTCCGAGGCCAGCACGGACACGCCGCCGATGCCGTCGAGACCGGTTCGTGCGCCGAACAGAATGATCTTGTTGCCCAGGCCCGACGCAAACGCAAGATGCATGTCCTCGACGCGCATGACGCCGGCACACAGAGCGTTGAGCAGGGGGTTACCGGCGTAGGAGGCGTCGAACACCGTCTCGCCGCCGATGTTCGGCAGGCCGAGGGAGTTACCGTAACCGCCGACGCCTGCGACGATTCCGCTCAGGACGCGGCGCGTATCGGGTGCATCGGCAGCACCGAATCGCAGCTGGTCCATGACGGCAATCGGGCGAGCGCCCATGGCCATGATGTCGCGGACGATGCCACCGACGCCCGTCGCTGCCCCCTGGTAGGGCTCGACGTACGACGGGTGATTGTGGCTCTCGACCTTGAACGTGACGGCCCAGCCGTCGCCGACGTCGACGACGCCCGCATTCTCACCGATACCGGCGAGCATCGGCTTGCGCATCTCGTCGGTGGTGGTCTCGCCGAAGTACTTCAGGTGCACCTTCGAGGACTTGTACGAGCAGTGCTCGCTCCACATGACGGAATACATCGCCAATTCGGCGTCGGTGGGCCGACGGCCGAGGATTTCCTTGATGCGGACGTATTCGTCGTCCTTGAGTCCGAGTTCTTTGTACGGCTGCGCAACGTCGGGGGTGGCGACGGCGTTGGAGACGGTGTCTGTGGGTACAGAGCTAGCGGACACGAGGAATAGGTCCCTTCGATGGAGCGAAATGCCAGGGAGAGTCTATCGGGCGCAGGGGCCGGGGTTCTCATCGAGTGTTGGCCGTCGTGCGAACATCACCGGATGGACATCGCACTGACCGAGAACGATCTGGACGAAACGGGCGTCATCGACCCGTCGATGGTGGCCAAGGGAGTCGACGTCCCGCCGAAAGCCGTCGTCTGTTTCTTCTCCGAGGTGATCGAGAGCATCTGCGCGAAAGGCGACGCCCGAGTCGTCTCGATAATGCGCTCCGAGCACGGCGAACACCCCGTCTACGAGATCGAACGGAACGGGGAGAAACTTGCCGTCTTCCACCCCGGCGTCGGCGCTCCGTTGGCCGCGCTGTTCCTCGAAGAAGCCATCGCCATGGGGTGCACCCAGTTCGTGGCCGTCGGCGGCGCGGGAGCATTGTCCGACGACCTGGGCATGGGACACGTGATGGTGGTCGACAGTGCCGTCCGCGACGAGGGCACCTCGTTCCACTACCTACCGCCGGGGCGGGTGGTCGACGCCGACCCGGACGGCGTGGCCGTGCTGCAATCCGTGCTCACCGACGCCGGAGTCGACTTCGTCACCGGCCGATCCTGGACCACCGATGCGCTCTACCGCGAGACCCGCGCCCGCGTGTCGCGCCGCGTCGAGGAGGGCTGCCGAACGGTCGACATGGAGGCCTCGGCCTTCTGCGCGGTTGCCCGATTCCGCGGAGTCCGATTCGCCCAACTGCTGTACGCGGGCGATTCCCTCGCCGCCGACTGGGATCACCGAGGCTGGACCAAGGCAACGACGGTGCGCGAGCAATTGTTCTGGCTCGCGGCGGATGCGTGCCTGCAATTGAGCCCGGTCTAGCCGAGTCGCGGGTTCACCGATCCTGGGTTACCGGCGCACCCCTTGCCCACCCCCCGCCCCCGCAAACGCGCGCGCGTTTGCCATACGCGCGCGTAATCGCCCCAGGATCGGACACGAATCCACGCGCACCTGACAAATGCGCGCGCGTTTGCGACCGCCGAACGAGAAACGGGGAACGGGGTCGCGCCGCGGTATTCAGATTCCGCCCCCGCCCCCGCCCCCGCAAACGCGCGCGCCTTTGCCACACGCGCGCGAAATCGCCCCCGCACGGGTCACGAATCCGCGCGCACCTGACGAATGCGCGCGCGTTTGCGGCTGCCGATCGAGCTCAGGCAGGGGCGAGGAATGCCGCCAACGCGTCGGCGTAGGACTTCACGTCGCTGGCTCCCATCAACTCTCGCGACGAGTGCATGGCCAGCTGCGCTGCGCCCACGTCCACCGTCGACAGGCCGGTGCGCGACGCGGTGATGGGTCCGATGGTCGATCCGCACGGCAGATCGGCGCGATGTACGTAGCGCTGCAAGGGAACTCCGGCCTGATCGCAAGCAAGCGCGAAGGCACCCGCACCCGCGGAATCCGTTGCGTAGCGCAGGTTCTGGTTGACCTTGAGCACCGGTCCCCCACCGAGTTCGATGCGGTGTGCGGGCTCGTGCCGGTCCGGGTAGTTGGGATGCGTCGCGTGCGCCATATCGCCTGATGCACAGATGGATCCGGCCATCGTGCGCAGGAAGTCCTCACGGCCACCGCCGCGTCCCAACACGATGCGCTCGAGCACTGTGTTCAGCAGATCCGAGAACGCGCCGCGGTCGGACATACTGCCGACTTCCTCGTGGTCGAACAGTGCCAGCACCGGCGTGACCCCGGTCGGATTCTCCACTGCGGCAAGCAAAGCCTGGGTTCCGGCGTAGCAGGTTCCTTGGTTGTCGAGACGCGGCGCACTGACCAGTTCGGATTCGACGCCCACGACGGCACTGGGTGCGAGGTCGTGTGTCATCAACTCCCAACCCAGTACCGAATGCGGGTCGACGCCTTCTCTTTCGGCGACGTATGCAATGAACGATTGTGGCGAATTGCCCACGCCCCAAATGGCATTGACGTGTCGCTGCGGGTCGAGGGTGACGCCCTTGCGATCCTCGGACAGATGGATTGCCAGCTGCGGAACTCGCAGAATGGGCTCGTCCACCTTCACCAGTACCTCGCGGGCCGTGTTGCCGTCGCGCACACTCAACCGACCGGAGATACCCAGATCGCGATCGAGCCAGGAGTTGAGCCAGGCACCGCCGTACGGTTCGAGGCCCACCATCTGCCATCCCGCTGATTGCAGATCGGGATGCTGCTTCACGCGGAGGTTGGGGCTGTCGGTGTGCCCGCCGACGATGCGGAAAGGGCCGTCAGGAGTGGAGCCTGCGGAACGACCCGAATTACTGTGCTCGGTACTCCACGCGACGAGTGATCCGCCTCGAACGAGGTAGTAGCGGCCTGGCTCCGTCGGCCAGGCATCGGTCTCCTCGAGGCGTACGAAACCGGCGTCCTCGAGCTGCACCGACACCGTCCGACACACGTGAAACGGGGACGGCGAGACGTCGACGAAGTTACAGAGACCGGTTGCAGAAGCGTTGGACGGCATGGGAACCATTGTGGCAGCCGCCGCGTCGAACACCTCGAGAGCACACACCGACCGGGGGGACGACTTCATGAAATTTCATTCTTTGCCAGACTATGGCGCAGTTCATGCGACCACATTCGCCATCGTGCGGATGAAGACGATCGAAGCATTTCGCAAGCGCGGGGTGGTGGTTCACCGCGAGGACGCGACGACTTTGGCGGTGGGCTCGGGCGTTCGCATGTCACTGAACAATTTGTTCGCCCGGTGCTCCGGGGTGAGTCGATCGGCGTGGGACGGCATCATCGCCGGCCATGTCGACCTCATGATCGAGACGATGCGCGAGGCGGATCCCACGTTCTTCACCGGATTGTCGGACGACGAATTCCACTCGAGGCTGCGCGAGCGCGTCATCGCTCCGTCCGCCCTGGCGGCTACGGGTGAGTGCGAGTACGAGTATTCCGTCCCACTACTCGACGTGCCGGGCGCACCGCGACGGGTACTGAACCTGTCTTCTCCGAATCGCGCTGTGACACTGGCAGATCGGCATCTCGTCGGCCGAGACCTGAACGCCGCCTGGGCAGCCGGCCGAAGGAACACCGCAGCGCTGAAGTTCGAGGACGGCCGAACTCTCAGCAGAAACAGCATCGACATCGAGGTCCTCAGCGGTGATTCGATCTACCTCGCGTCGAAGGTTGCCGATATGACCAAGCTGATCTCCGCGCACCTCGGCGAATGTCTGTACGGCGTATTGTTCGTCGTTCCCAATGCCTACGAGTTCATTTTTCACCGGCCGCGCAACGCCGACGTGGCGCTCGCGGCAGCAGCCGAGCTCGCCGAACTGGCCGACGTGTTCTCGCGTGACACACCGAGCCCACTGTCGCGCTCGGTGTTCTTCTGGCGAGACGGCGAGTACTGCCAGGTGTTCGACGGGATCTCGATCGAACCCACCGGCATCTTTGCGTCGACTGTGAACGAGCTGCGAGAGTGTGCGGCCTGACGTAGATCACCTGCTGATACGTATTCGGGATCAAGAGCTCCGGCGGAGTTGGACATCGACGTCCGTCGTGTCCGTCCGCGTTGTCGCGGCGGCGACTGCGCAGGGTTCCTCGGGCCGCCGCGTACGCATCAAGGCTCGCGCGCCACCGATGAGGTCCGACAGTACGTCGGGGAGGGTCGCGGTCGAGCGGGCCGAGGCGGCCGTGACGTTGCGGGCTGCCATCGCGCGCAGCGCATCGGGGTCGTCGAGCAATGCCCGAATCGATGCGATGTCGGAGGGATCGAACACCGTCACGCCGAGTTCGCGGATCTCGCTCAGCACCGGACAGGGCCCCGCCGCCATCGGCTTCCCGGCCGCGGCGGCCTCGAGTACCGGCAGCCCCCAACCCTCCCACGACGACGGCAGCACCACGAGATCGGCGGCGGCGTAGAGATCAGCGGAACTGTCGCTGAACCCACGATGGATCGGCACCCGGGGCGGTCCGTCGCACAGGTGGTTACGGATCGGTCCCGCCGGATCGGTCAACCAGTAGTGCGCCCGACGGCCGGGGCGGTCGAGTGATTCGTGGTGTTGTCCATGTCAGGCCTTTCTGAATCGGATGATGCCCCCCGGTGTCGGGTTGCAACTCGAGTCAGCCATCTACGGCCGCACACCACCACCCCCGTCAACACGAAACCGCTGATCAGAGGCGAGTTCGACTATCCGGACCGGACGCCGGAGGTTCCGGACCGGAATCTGCATCGATGCCCGATGCAGCTCATGCCGTCGACGGCGAGGACGACTTCGTGATACTCGAGGACGTCGGCGAGACGACCGTCTGGGGCAACCCGCGCGACCGCCTCGGGATCGGGAATCGCTCGGTGTGATCGACATGGAGCGCAGCGCCAAGGTGTCGAAGTATCGCTTCGAAACTCGGGGTGCGCCGGTGGCAGGGATCGAAGGTGGTCGGGCAAGGGGATCGGTAGCGGCAGGTAGGCGTGTGCAGCTCGATGGCGACGACTGACGGGGTAGAGCGATGGAAGCAAACACGCGGAAGTGGACCACCCGACAATTGGGCGGGCGGTGCCGAAACGGACAATCAACGACGAACGCCCGCACTTCCGCGAGGGGAGTGCGAGCGTTCGAGTGTCGAGAGGCCGCGCTATTCGGGCGGCGGGACGGTGGGTCGTCCCGCTGCGGCGTCGCGAATCCACTGAGGTACCTCACGCCCGTTGCGTTCACGGATTGCGATCGATGCGCGAGCGGCGGCCGCGGCGACTTCCGGACGCCCGGCTTTGATCTTGCGTTCCTCGGTGGTGGTCATCGCGGTTCCTCCAGCTCATCGACTCGATTGTCAGTGTCCTCGCATTCAGAGGGTTCCGCCAGTGCGCGCCGGAGGGCGCGATCGGCAACGGCAACGAGAACGTCCTGTTCTGTTCTGGTTATGAGTGGAGAATCTGTGACCGCCCCGTAGATATCCCACCCCAGGGCAGCTTCGGCGTCGTCCGTGCTGACTGTGTGGTCGAGGCACCAGGTGATCCGCTGCCATGCCTGCGCTCGTTTGTCGGCGACGGTGCGCTGACGAATGGTCAGAGCGACTCCGACGACGGCGAGGACGCCCACCACCAGAGTCACCCATGCCTGCGCCGGCATTCGATGCTCAGTGCGACCCGGACACGCAGAACGAGTTTCCGTCGGGGTCGGTCAGTGTCACCCAGCGAAAGTCGCCCATGGTGTGTTGCGCAACTTCACTTGCACCCGCCTCGACCAGGCGCGCGACCTCAGCGTCGAGGTCAGCAGTGGTCATGTCGAGGTGGACGCGATTCTTGCCGGGCGTCGGGTCGTCGATTTTCTGAAAAGCCATTCGGTACGGTGCCGCAGCGAGTTCGACGACGTAGAACCAGCCGTCGTTCTCCTCCACGATCGTTCCGTCCGCCTGCGCGGCCCACCAGTGTGCGAGCGGTTCCGGATCTGCGGTGTCGAACGTGATCATGCCCAAGGTCAGTGTCATGGCGGCACAGTAACCGCGACCACCGACATGAAACTCAGGCGTTGACGATGGTGTCCAAGGCGGAATAGAAGATCCCGAGGCCGTCGTCGCTCGGTCCGGTGAGCGGCTCGGTGGCGTGTTCGGGGTGCGGCATCAAACCGACGACCCGACCGTT
This sequence comes from Rhodococcus sp. NPDC076796, assembly GCF_040702765.1. Classification (NCBI taxonomy): domain Bacteria; kingdom Bacillati; phylum Actinomycetota; class Actinomycetes; order Mycobacteriales; family Nocardiaceae; genus Rhodococcus; species Rhodococcus sp. NPDC076796. The sequence continues at coordinate 564,998 of NZ_JBFBMS010000001.1, forward strand.
TGCCGAGGAGATGCCGGCGATCCCGCGCTGCGATCCGTTCGGGTTGCTGCCGCTGTAGCGGAAGACGACGCGACCCTCACCCTCGAGCTCGTCGAGCACATCCTGCGATGCCTGGAACCGACCCTCGGCATTTTTCACCGGAATCAGGATTTCGGCACCGGGCTCGTATCGCGACGACCACGCGGTATCGGAATTCTCCACCTTCAGCCACTGATCGCGGCACACGAAGTGCAGGCCCTCGTTGCGGGTCAGAGCGCCGGGCAGCAGGCCCACTTCGCAGAGCACCTGAAAACCGTTGCAAATGCCGAGGATCGGCATTCCGCCTTCGGCCGCCTTGACGACGGACTCCATCACGGGGGCGAAACGCGCGATAGCGCCGGCCCGGAGGTAGTCGCCGTACGAGAATCCGCCGGGAACGACGATGGCGTCGACGTTCTTCAGGTCCGCGTCGGCGTGCCACAGGCTGACGGCTTCGCCACCGGCGAGGGTGACCGCGCGGGAGGCGTCGACGTCGTCGAGGGTTCCGGGGAAGGTGATGACCCCTACGCGGGCGCTCATGCGACGGGCTCGACCGACACCCGAGTGACCGTCCAGTCCTCGATGACGGTGTTGGCCAGCAGTGATTCTGCGATCTTCTCGAGCTCGGCGTCGTCGACGGAATCGTCGACCTCGAGTTCGAAACGCTTGCCCTGGCGGACGTCGGACACGCCGGAGATCCCCAGACGGCCGAGCGCTCCTGCGATCGCCTGACCCTGCGGATCGAGAATCTCGGCCTTGGGCATGACATCGACAACGACTCGGGCCACGAAAGCGCTCCTTGAAATACGTACAGCAAGACAGTTACCGGCAGGTGGGAGTCTACGCAGCCCTGGCGGGAGGCGCGAAACCGCGCTTACTGTGGGGTCCATGCGGCTGACACACTTCGGACATTCCTGCGTTCTCGTCGAACTCAACGGCACCACCGTGCTGTTCGATCCCGGCACGTTCTCGCACGGGTTCGAGGGCATCACCGGACTCGACGCGATCCTCGTCACCCATCAGCACCCGGATCACGTTGACCTGCAACGACTTCCCGCGCTCGTCGAGGCGAATCCGCGAGCGGCACTGCACGCCGATCCGATGACTGCGGGCCAACTCGGTGGCCAGTGGACGCCGGCTCCCGCAGGCAGAGCTTTCACCGTCGGCGGCATCACGGTCACCGGCGTCGGCGGCACCCATGCCGTCATCCATCCCGAACTGCCGGAGATCGACAACACCGGCTACCTGCTCGGCACGCCGGAGAATCCAGGTCAGCTGTTCCACCCGGGCGACTCGCTGTTCGTCCCCGAGCAGCAGGTCGAGGTACTTGCACTTCCCGCAGCCGCGCCGTGGTCGAAACTCTCCGAGACCGTCGAGTTCCTGCGCGCAGTGGCCCCGAGGATGGCATTTCCCATCCACCAGGCCATCGTCGCGGAACAGGCCAGGGGCATCTACTACAGCCGCTTCAAGGAGATGTCCGACGCCGAAATCCGCGAGCTTCCCGAAGAATCGTCCGTCTCGATCTAACCGGTGACCTCGGGCGGGAGAGTGCCGATCATGGTCACCTGCGTCCCGTCCCACCGATAGTCGATCGTGACCGGGCCGCCGGTCGGATTCGCGTTTGCGTCAGCGGCGAGTGGCCAGCGGTAACTCACTGTGATCGTGTCGGCGGACTGGGCCGCCACCGACGTGAACCCGTACGGCTCCGACGTCGCAGTGCCGAGGTACTCAGCGTCGTGGAAGAACAGCAGATGTGTCGGTGAGCTGACCGTCGCGCCGTACGGCAGAGCTTCGACCCAGGTGAACGACGCACAGGGATCGCCCATGTCGGTAGCGACCCACGGTGAATCTGCGAACACGAGCGGCAGCGAGTCCACGGCCTGCGGTACCTGCCCCCACGTCAGATCCAGGCACAGTGGCTCGGCTTCCGACGTACCCATGGGAATCAGGTCGCTGGCCTCCTCTGGTGGCGTCCGCTGCGGCTGTGCTCCCTCGGTCACGGTGGCCGGGTCGGGCGTCACCGGCACCGGACGCGCCGGGGTGGTCGACGGAACGGCCGAGGACGGTGCTGCCGACGGGGTTCCTTGCTCCGCTCCGCCGCACGCGACGAGGGCTGTTGCACTGACTACGAGGAGTAGAAGTCGTTTCATGAAGACCACCTGGTTGGATTTGCCCGACGCCAGGTATGTCCGCTCGTAAACGTGTTCCGTTACATCACGTTTCGGTCAAGGTGCCGTTACATCCAGGCGATCAGCATTTTTCGCACCACTACGCGCACATTTCGCGACATTCCCGCGGAAATTTCGGCACAGTGGAGCACCAGTTGCACACTGGAACGCGCGTCATTCAGGCCAGCCGATGTCGAGCCGAACCAATTCACGAATTGCCGACTCGTCCACCGAGTCGAGTCCGTCGAGGAATGCGGCAGCGAAGGACCCTGGCCGCGACGTCGACCGAGCAGCGATCTCCGACGCCACCGCAACATGCGCGTGCGCCGCGACGGCACCGATCAGCGCATTCGGTGACACCGAGCAGTAGGCAGCCGTCAGCGCACCGAGGGCACATCCGGTTGCGGTAACCCGCTGCAGCAGTGCACTTCCGCCGCCGACCTTCACCATGACATCCGGGCCGAGAATGTGATCAGTCTCCCCCGATGCCGCCACCACGTCCGATCGATCGAGCAGCGACCGGGCCGCATCGACCGAATCTGCCACCTGCGCAGACGAATCCACTCCTCGCGATCCGCCGTCCGCACCCGCCAGTCCCATGACCTCGGACGCGTTCGCGCGAATGACGCTGGGCCGGTTGGCAAGTAGCTCGACGGCCACCTGGGTTCGCCACGGCAGACCGCCCGCTCCCACCGGATCGAGCACCCATGGCTTCCCCGCTGCCCTCGCTGCGGCCGACGCCAGCCGAGAACCTTCCACCTGAGCGGCCGTCGGCGTTCCGAGGTTGATCAGCACCGCGTCGGCGATCTCGGCGAAGCCCGCCGCTTCCTCGGGGTTGTCCACCATCGCCGGAGCCGCGCCTGCGGCCAACAGTGCGTTCGCGACGAACTGCACCGACACGGTGTTGGTCAGACACTGCACCAGCGGATTGCGATCGCGCAGAAGTCGATGGGCATGGGCGATGTCATCCAGGGTCACGCTCATGGCACTCATCGAACCGAGTCTACGACCGTGATCGCCGGATACGATGCCCTGGTGGCCACACTCCTCAAGCCCGAGCGGCACTTCCGAATCCTCGAGCTACTGCGTACGACGGGAAAGATTCTCTCTTCCGAACTCGCCGTGACGTTCGACGTTTCCGAGGACACCATCCGCCGGGATCTCGACGAGCTCGGAGCAGAAGGAAAGCTCAAGCGAGTGCACGGCGGCGCACTGGTCGTGTCCACGTTGCACCAGGACTACCGGGATCGGCGAGGCCAGGAGGTTTCGGCCAAATCGCTCGTCGCCCGTGCTGCTGCCGGCCTGTTGCAGGACGGCCAGGTGATTCTGATCGACGGCGGTACGACGGCGATCGAGGTGACGAAACAGTTGGATCCCGAACTTCGCGCAACCTTCGTCACGCACAGCCCGTCCACCGCGGTGAATCTTGCCGAACATCCACATTCCGAGGTCGTCGTGGTCGGGGGTCGCCTCCTGAAGAATGCGATGGTGACGGTGGGAGCACAGACCCTCAAGACCTACGAGTCGATCAACGCAGATGTCGCGATCCTGGGAATTCTGGGCATCAACGTCGACTCCGGCATCACTCATTTCGAGTACGAGGAGGCGCAGATCAAACGCGCGATGATCGAGGGTGCCCACCGCTCGATCGTGCTGTGCACCAGCGACAAGCTGGGCTACTCCGGTGCATTCCAGGTCGCTCCGCTGACGGCGATCACCACCCTGGCGGTCGAGCCCGGCCTCGATCCCGCACTTCTGCGGCAGTACCGCGACAGTGGCGTCGAGTGCATCTCCGTCGACGACATCGATTCGCTCGGTCAGGCATCCGCTGCGACGACCGACCGATCGCAGTAGCGATCGTCGACTGCATCTCCCCCGCTCCACAGCGCAGCCAGGGAAGTGGTCAGCGCACGGTGGCGGTCGTATCGCACCCGCATCGCGGACACCCTGCGCGGGTCGGGTTCGTAGGATCGGACATCAGGCGTGAATGCTGATGCAGCGGAATCGAAGTCGGCAAAGAAACCGACCGCCACTGCAGCAGTGATCGCGGCACCTCGGACACCGATCTCGCCGCTGTCGGCGACGTCCACACGCAGGCCGAGTGCGTCGGCGAAGATCTGCGGCCAGATCGAGCTGCGCGATGCACCCCCCGACATCCTGACGGCGGTGGGCCGAGCAGCGTCGTCACCTCCGAGGAGCACCTCGATATCTGCTTTGTGCGCGTGGACAATTCCCTCGTACACGGCCAGGGCTGTGTCGTCGAATCCGTCCTCGGCCACGGCACCGAGCAGGCCGGCCGGAGCGCCATTGGGCCCTCCGAACAGGTAGGGGAAGAACATCATGCCGGTGGGGCGATCTCGGGCGTATGCGCGAGCTACCGCCTCGTCGCACCGACGGTACATATCGCCGCCTGCGACGGTCTCGTCGACCGAGTGTCGAAGGATCTGCCGACAACACCATTCGAGGTTGCTCGCCGAGGTGATCCCGCCTTCGCTCGCCAGATACGTCTCGCCCGTTACGTATCGGCATTGGAGCAACGGGGACGTGCTGGTCCTGGGCCGTCGATGCAGTGTTTGGTCTATTCCGAACGTCCCTGCGACAACGGACATGTGCGTCTCGTCCAGCACCCGCGAGGCGACGGCACAGGCGACGACGTCGACCACTCCGCGAACGACGGGCGTGCCCACTGCGAATCCGGTGGATTCGGCGGCCTCGGGAGTGACCACGCCGACCGTCTCCGCTCCCGAACCGATGTCGGGTAACGAACTGCGCCACTGCGAGATTCCGAGCAAACCGAGTGCGTCCTCCGACCACGAATTCCGCTCGATGTCACACAATCCGGTGAGCCCCGCGTCGGTGTGATCGGTGGACATGTCACCACACAACCGGGACCTGATGTAGTCCTTGCACGCGAGGACGCGATGCACCCGCGGCCGCATCGCAGGTTCGTGCTTGTCGAACCACCTCAGCAGGGCCGCGGTCTGCCCGCTCCACATTCGCTGCGATACCAGTCGTGCGACGCGCGCAGCAGTCACCTCGTCCACAACGGACTCGGTGTCGACGTCCGTCCGAACATCGGTCGACAGAATTCCGTTTCCGACGGCCACACCGTGCTCGTCGACCAGCCACAACCCGCTGCCGTAGCCGGTGACCGAAATTGCGGCGATGTCGCGCGCTCCGATGCCCGACGAGCGCAGCAGGGCCCGCCCCGAGGAACACACCGCGCGCCACAGCGCGTCGGGATCCTGCTCACGCCTGCCCCCGCGCACCGTCGAGTGCGGACTGAGTTCTCTGGCTGCCGCCAGTTCGCGTCCACGTGCGTCGAAGAGTCCCGCTTTGACGAAGGTTCCGCCGGCGTCGATTCCGACGATGTATTGCTCCATGACCACCATTCCGTCTGCGTTTTAATGCAGCTCTTGCGATCCCGCGCGGAGGGCTACCGCCTCAGGACTAGATGACAAGGATCACACAGTTTCCCCGACGCCCCTAGTGAAATGGCATTTGAAGTCGAAAATATTACCGCCCGGTAGATATTGACTGCCACTCCGCACTGAGTTAACTTCGTCACTAAGTCGCACAAACCGGCATAAACACGAAGTCAGTTCCTCTTATCCCGGCGCCGCTCGAACACGAGCTCCCTCGGTCACCGCCCTCGCTCGGCACGGCAGGTGGCATTCGAAGAGGTTCCGCCCTGTACTCCCACCCGTCACCTCGGGCCAGGAGTCGACGGGCACGACCACGAGGACCCCGACGACCGGGAACCTCACCGTCTCGAACAAAGGACTCTTGTCGTGGATTTTCAACTGGTCGCTTACCTCGCTGCATTCGGCGGTGGTTTGGTCGGTGCAGCACTCGGCGGACTGTTCGTCTTCAGCCTCTGCGGCATCTTCTGCATCGTCGGTGTGGTGGCAGCGCTGGCCGGCGTCGACTACGACTTCCTGGGGCAGTTGGCATTCGGGCCCTTTCTCGGCCCGCAGGTAGCGTTCGTCGGGGCAGTTGCGGCAGCGGCCTACGCCAAACGCACCGGCAAGCTGGACGACGGTAAGAACATTCTCTCCCCGCTCGTCGGCCTGGGCAGCAGCAGTGTGCTGCTCGTCGGCGGAGTGTTCGGAGTTCTCGGCTTCGGACTGGAGAAGGCTCTCAAATCCGCCCTGAGCTTCGACTCGACGATCGCCTCGACTGTGGTGCTCACCGATACGGTCGCCCTCACGGTCGTCGTTCTTGCTGCAGCAACTCGACTTTCGTTCGGCCGAACCGGTTTGGTGGCATCGAATCGCGGTGGGCCGGGCGCACAGATCGCCACCCGGTGGCACCCGACTGCCACGCAGGCCTGGCTACCGTTCCAATCACACCGGCTGCAAGTTGCCACCGTCGCTGTCGGCTTCGGACTCGCAGCGGGGTGGCTGATCGTCAGTCTCCCGGACTCGGCACGCGCACTCGGTCCGATTCTGCTCTTCGGTTTCAGTGCCACAACACTTCTGCTGTTGCAGATCGGATTGTCCGGTCCGGTATCGCATCACATCACGTTGCCCGCCGGGCTGGCCGCCGTCGCCGTCCTCTCCGCAGGTGCAGACACCTCGATTGCCCTGCTGGTGGCCGTCGGAGTGGGGCTGTTCAGCGCGTTTCTCGCCGAACTCAGCTCTCGCATCTTCCACACACTCGGAGACAGCCACTTCGACCCGCCTGCGTGCGCAATCGCTGTCACGACGTCGTTGATCGTCGGCACCCAACTCGTACTCGGTCAACTCTGAACCGGCCTGTCGGCCCCACAGCGGCACCTGCTCGATCTCATTCGACACACCCCACCCATCTCGCCACGAAACGACGGAAAAGAGCGTCAGCCATGACTCAGTACATCCTCGGAATCGACGAAGGTACCACCAGCGCAAGAACTCTCATCTTCGATGAGAAGTGCGAGGTCCGCGCGGTCGCTCAGCGCGAAATCACTCAGATCTATCCGAACTCGGGATGGATCGAACACGATCCACAGGAAATTCTCACCGCGCAGCTGGAAACGATGCGCGAGGCGCTGCGGAGCGCAGATCTCGAACCGACCGACATCACCGCCATCGCACTGACCAATCAACGCGAAACGGCCGTGGTCTGGGACAAGGAGACCGGGCGGCCGATCCACAACGCCGTGGTCTGGGCATCGCGACAGAGCAACGGCGTGATCGAGCGATGGCGGGAACGCGGACTCGACTCCGTCATTCGCGAACGCACCGGCCTGAACTCGGACGCCTACTACTCCGCGTCCAAGATCGCCTGGATTCTCGAGACCGTACCCGGAGCCCACGAGCGAGCAGAGAAGGGGGAACTGTTGGCCGGCACCATCGACACCTGGCTCATCTGGAACCTCACCGGACGATGCGCACACGTCACCGACTACTCCAACGCCTCGCGAACGATGATGTTCAACATCCACACCCGTGAGTGGGATCAGGATCTGCTCGACGCCTACGGCATTCCGCGCTGCATGCTCGCGAAGGTCGTACCCTCCGACACGATCGTGGGCGATGCCGGTGCTACTTTCGGGGCCCCGATTCCCATTGCGTCCAACATGGGCGATCAGCAGGCCGGGCTGTTCGGGCAGGTCTGTTTCCGAGCCGGTCAGGCCAAGATGACCTACGGGACGGCCGGGGTTCTGACCATCAACTGCGGCGACACTCCTCAGATGGTGGAGGGCGCAACGACTTCCGTTGCGTGGGGCATCGGCGACGATGTCCGCTACGAGAACGAGGGCGTGCTGTTCAGCATGGGCAAGACCATGCAGTGGCTGCGCGACGACATGAAACTCATTCACGGAGCCGCGGACTGCGAATGGTACGGAGGCCAGGTGGCCAGCACCGAAGGCGTATATCTGGTTCCCGCCTTCACCGGACTTGCCGCTCCGACCTGGGATCCATACGCTCGGGCCTGCATCGTCGGAATGAGCAGCTCCACCAACAGATTGCACATCATCCGCGCAGCCGTCGAATCGATGGTCTTCCAGACCCGCGACGTCGTGGACGCGATCACCGCCAACGGTCAGGTCACTCTGCCCGAACTGCGGGTCGACGGCGGGGCCGTGAACAACAACATGCTCTGCCAACTCCAGGCCGACATCCTCGGCATTCCGGTGATCCGGCCGGCCATCACCGAGGCCACTGCCCTGGGGGCGACGCTGATGGCCGGATTGAGCACGGGGGTATGGGAATCCCTCGACGAGATCGAGGCACTGTGGTCGGTGGACCGCACTTTCGAGCCCAAGATGGACCGCACCAAGGCCGAGGAGATGTACGCAGGCTGGATCGAGGCGGTCGAGCTCTCCAAGGGCTGGGCCCGCAAGGTGACAACCCGATGACGTCGACTTCGACACTCGCACAGTCGGTATTACGGAAGCCGGCACAGCTGTTCGAGTCCTACGTCTTCGATCTCGACGGCACGCTGTATCTCGGCGACGAGCTGCTTCCCGGTGCCGCGCACCTGGTACAGACCCTCCGCGCTCTCGGCAAGCGAGTGTTGTTCTGCAGCAACAACCCGACCCGCAAGCCGGAGCAGTACGCCGCCAAGCTCACGGCGCTGGGAATCTCGACCGATACCTGTGACGTGATCACCACGTCGATGACGACGGTGCGTTGGTTGTCCGAGAACGCCGCGGGCAAGCGGATATTCGTGATCGGTGAACCACCGCTGAAGGAGGCGATCTCGGCGGCCGGATTCGAGTTGAGCGAAGACCCCCGCGAGCTCGACATAGTGGTCGCAAGCTACGACCGAGGGTTCGATTACCGCAAACTCAAGATCGCCTTCGAGGCTCTCGCAGTCCATCGTCGCGCGATTCTGGTGTCCACCAACCCCGACCGATTCTGCCCTCTCCCCGGAGGATTCGGCGATCCGGACGCGGCGGCGGTCACCGCAGCCATCGAGGCGAGCACAGGACTGACCGCGGTGGCGCAGATGGGCAAGCCGAGCGCCTTCATGTTCGAGACGATCCGCGCGCTCACCGGAATCGATCCGGCCACCACCGTCGTTGTGGGCGACCGATTGACCACGGATATCGCCATGGGAGCCGGGGCCGGCACCTCCACAGCTCTCGTTCTCACCGGGGAATCGACTCTGGACGACGTCGATCGCACCGAAGCGGATGAGCGGCCGACCTACATCGTCCGATCGGTCGCAGATCTTCTCCCCGGTCCGTTGGAACGGGCTGCGCTATGAGTCGGCTCCGAACCATCGGTCCATCGAGCACTGCGGGCTATCTCGACCGGATCGGTATCGACCACGACACCTCTACTCTGCGAACCCTCGTCAGCTCTCCCGGTGCTCTGTCCGAACTGAACGCCGTTCTGGCCGAGCTGAACACCACGGGTACCGCCGTGATCCTGCACGACGGAACGCCGATCTCGGTGGGCACACGCGACATTCTCGCCGAGATCGACAGCGAGGTCGCGAAGACCTTCACCGCTGTGATGCTCGTTCCCGAGAAGCAGCACGAGTCGGTGATACTCGACGAGGCAACCGTGAACCGTTCCACGGCCGCCAGTGCCGGGTGCGCCGCCGTCGTGGCCGTCGGCGGCGGGACCATCGTCGATCTCGGCAAAGTGCTCTCGCACCACCACGACGTCCCTCTCGTGGTGATCCAGACCTGCGCATCGGTGAACGGCTTCTCCGATCCACTCTCGGTCCTCGTCCGCAACGGAACCAAGAGCACGGTTCCCACTGCCTGGCCCGTCGCACTGATCATCGACCACGAGGTGGTCGCGAACGCGCCGGCCGAGCTGACCCGAGCAGGCTTCGGGGACGCAGCCGCGATCTGGTGCGCACCTGCCGACTGGTATCTGGCCTGCGCGCTCGGCATGGACACCGAGTTCGACTCCGAGGTTCTTGCCGTGATCGGGACAGCGGCGCAGCGGCTTCGGGGGGTGCCCTCCCTGTCGGGGCTCGATCTCGACGCACTGCTGGACACCCTCACGTACGGCGGGCTCGGCATCGGCGTCACCGGTACCACTGCGGTGGTCTCGGGTTGCGAACATCTCGTCAGCCATCTGATCGACATGGCCGCAGTCGCCCGGGGTGCCGAGCACGACCTGCACGGCGCTCAAGTCGGTGTTGCCGCCGTGGTATCAGCGGCACTGTGGGAGAGCGCAATCGAATCGTTCGATGGCGTCGCGATCGACGTGGACGACGCCACGACACTCATTCCCGACCTCGAGACGTCGGTTGCCATGGCTTGGCAGGCAATCGATCCCACCGGGCAGGTGGGTGCAGCGTGTGCCCGGAATGTCGCGAGCAAGATGGGCCGGTGGGTCGACTTGCGTCCCGAACTGAGTTCCTTCGTGGAAAAGTGGCCCGAACATCGACTCGTATTGACCGCGCTGCTCAGACCCGCGTCGGATATCGCAGCAGATCTGAGCGCTATCGGTGCACCGACGCGATTCTCCGAACTGACACCGCCCGTGGACCGCGAGACGGTCCGTTGGATCTTGCGGACACTACCGCTCATGCGTGATCGATTCACGTTGTGCGACCTGCTGCTCGTATCAGGCCGCTGGACCGACGACTTCATCGACCGCGTGCTCGACCGTGCCGCCGCGGCCGGCGGCGGATTCTGAACCGAAGACCATTTTCCGTTGTACAACAACATCTTTCGACCCAATGAAAAGGAGCGTGTCTCATGCCACACGGTGGCGATCTCGTCGCAGAAATTCTGCGCAAGCACGGAGTGACTCAGGTGTTCGGCCAGCCTGGCGGCCAGACGGCTGCGTTCTACCAGGGCCTGTCGAACAGGAAGGACATGTCCCATCTCGGTTGCCGCGACGAACGTTCCGCGGCCTACGCCGCCGACGCCTACGCTCGGGTGAGCGGTAAGCCGGGAATCGTGGACGTGACGGTCGGACCGGGTACGACGAAGCTTCCCGACGGACTCATCGAGAGCATGAACGCCTCGGTTCCCATCGTTGCCATCGTCGGCGAACTTCCACGATCGTGGGTTCCTCTGCGCGACGGTGGCGTCGGCTCCCAGGGATTCGACCAGATGCCGTTCTTGCAGACCATGACCAAGCAGTCCTGGTTGGCACCGGACCTTGAAACCGTGCCCGATCTGGTTCGGGCGGCGTTTCGCACCGCCACCACCGGCAAGCCCGGTCCGACGGCGGTGGTGATCCCGCACGATGTGCTCGACGAGGAGTGGGAAGAAACCGATCTCGAGGTCGAGGAAAGATTCAATTCTGCGCCCGCATACCGAAGCCGACCGTCCGACGACGAACTGCGCACTGCCGCAGCGCTGATCGCGAAAGCAGAGCGTCCATACATCATTGCCGGCGGCGGTGTTCTGGGTTCGAGCGCAACCGCCGAACTGGCCGAATTCGCTACTCGCGTCGGCGCTGCCGTGGGCACCAGCTTCACCGGCAAGGGCTCGGTCACCGAGACCGAGAGCTACTCGGTGGGCGTGCTGAACCCACTCGGATCACAGGCCGCGCGTGAGCTGGCCGGCGAGGCCGATCTCATCATCTGGCTGGGATCGAAAGTGGGACAGAATACTTCATTGAACTGGGCCCTCCCGAAACCTGAGCAGATGACCATCCAGGTCGACGTCGACGGCAGTCAGCTCGGTCGAACGTTCGGTCCTTCGTCCGGACTGCTGGGTGATGTCAAGGCCACCCTCGAGGCGCTCATTCCCCTGATCGAACCCAAGTCGGTTCCGCAGTGGCAGAACAGAATTGCGGAGTCGAAGACGGCCGCGTGGGCCTCGACCGAGCCACTGAGGCTGAGCGAAGCAAGCCCGGTCATGCCGCCGAGGGCCATGACCGAATTGGCCAAGCATCTGCGCCCCCACGACATCGTCGTCTCCGACGCCAGCTTCAGCGCCGGGTGGATATCGAACTATCTGAAGAACCCGGTTCCCGGCCGCAATTTCCTGTTCGCACGCGGACAGGGCGGACTCGGATATTCGACCCCGGCGTCGATGGGTGCCGCCAAGGCGCGCCCCGAAGCGCGGATCGTCACCGTCTCGGGCGATGGCGGATTCAGCTACTCGGTGGGAGAATTGGCCACCCAGGCCGCACACGGAATGAACATCGTGCACGTCGTGCTCAACAACGGAACATGGGGATGGCTCCGCATGTGGGAGCACCTGCACTACGAGGGCCTGCGTTATTCCGTCGACCTCGAGAGCGAGAAGGCCAGCACCTCGTACGCCGCAGCGGCGGCAGGGCTGGGAATGCAGGGAATCCTGGTCACCTCCGCAGACGAGTTGGCCAGTGCATTCGACAAGGCCTTCAGCACCGAAGGACCGACGGTGGTCGAGATCAGGATCGATCCCGACGCAACGCCGATCGACAGCTACACCCGCAGGTTGGCGTCGGGCAAATTTTATCCGCGCCCGGGCACGGTCTACCAGGCTCGCCCATGGCGGCAGTCCGCTGGACGAAAGTAACTGCACAACAACAGGTCCGATGACCGAGCGGAACGACAAGAAGGACAGACATGATGAACAGCACACGGCCGGATCTCGACGAGGTGGCCGCGCAGGACTACGACCTCGTCGTGATCGGTGCGGGTATCAACGGGGCCGCGATCGCCCGCGAGGCCGCTCTACAGGGCAGCCGAATCCTGTTGATCGACAAGGGAGATTTCGGCGGCGGCACGTCCAGTTGGTCGAGCAGGCTGATGCACGGCGGTCTGCGCTATCTCGAATTCATGGAGTTCGCACTGGTACACGAATCGTTGCGGGACCGTGAGGCTTTGTTCGGCATCGCGTCGCATCTGGTCAAACCGTTGCCGTTCGTCGTTCCGCTCTACGGCCACAACCACAAGCCGGGCTGGATGATGCGTGTGGGTATGGCCATGTACGACGGCCTGTCGTGGAAGAAGTCGGTACCTCGACACCGCAGGCTCAACAAGAAGGCAATGGCCGTCGAACTTCGCGGTCTCGACACTGCCTCCCTCGAAGGCGGACTGCACTACTACGACGGGCAGGTCGAGTTCGCCGAGCGGTTGGTGGTCGAAAACGTGCTCGACGCCGCACGTCGTGGCGCGATCGTACGCAACCACACTCGCGCAGCAGGATTGATCACTGAAGGGTCGAAGGTCACCGGCGTCGATCTGATCGACGAACTCACCGGACACACGGCCTCGGTGCGCTGCAGCGTCGTGGTCAATGCGGCCGGACCGTGGGTGGACGATGTTCTCGTCGGTTCTGCACCGTCGGTCGAGCGATTGATCGGTGGCACCAAGGGAACTCACGCAGTTGTCGGACCGTTTCCCGGCGCACCGACGTGTGCGGTCTACTACGAGGCTCGCTCGGACAATCGGGCCATTCTCGTCATCCCGTGGCGAGGGCACTATCTGATCGGCACCACCGACGACCGCTTCGACGGCGACCTGGACACCGTCGCGGCAACGCAGAACGAGATCGACTACATCCTCTCCGAAACCAACGAATTGATCCCGGGGGCAGGGCTGACACGCGAGTCGGTGGTGATGACCTACGCGGGTGTTCGGCCGCTGCCGTACCAGGCGGACGGTGATACCCGGGCCATCTCACGCAGTCACGACATCGTCGCCCACGAGGATCTGCAGGGCCTGATCTCCGTGGTGGGCGGCAAGCTGACGCCGCACTTGTCGTTGGCAGAGGAAACTCTGACGATGGTCTACGGCCGGATGAAGCTGCGCAAGCCGACTTTCTATGCCCGCAGCATGCCACTACCGGGTGCCGGGCCCGATCCAGCCCACGCCTTGCGTTCGGCCGCAACCGAACTCGGCCTCTCCGACGTGCTCGTCGATCGATTGGTTGCCGTCTACGGAAGTCGAGTCGAGGAACTGCTCGACTTGGTTCGGTGCGAGCCCGAGTTGGCCGAGGTCGTCGGCCGCGGACGGGGTTCGTTCCTCGCCGCCGAAGTCATCCTTGCCCTTCGAGAGGAGTATGCCGTCACACTGGCCGATATCCTGCACCGCCGCATCATGATCGGCATCGAACCCGGCGTGGACGAGGGGGCTGCCGAGGCCGTGGGGCGAGTTCTGGCGCAGTTCGCGGGCTGGTCCCCCGAACACGTCGCACGGGACATTCAGGAAAACGCGAAGTACGTCAAGCGTCTGACTTCCTGCACGCGCCGCTCCATAGCGGCCGAACCCGAGAACGAGGTGTCGTACTCGACGAGCAGTCACTGATCGACGGGTTTGCACGCCCCCACTCCCGTCGCGTCAATGGGCCACTGCATACGTCTGAGCGCTGCAAAGTGCCATTCACGCATTACCGAGGTGCGCGTGAATGGCACTTTGCATACGTCTGGACCGTGCAAGGGTCCATTGACGCGAGAGCGAGCGAAGCGGTCCGCTATGCCACGCGGGCTTTGGATCGCGGGGTCCATTCGTAGACCCCGGCCTCGGCTCCGTGGTGCAGGGAGAGGTCGATGGCGTCGAGGATTGCCTGTCGCGGTCCGGGCCGTCCGAGTTGCTTGGCACTGATGGCCAGGCGCACCACTCCGTCACGGCGAGCGGTGCGGCCTGCGCCGAGTACCAGAGCCTTGAACCACCAGGGTTCGGCTTTGAATCCTTCGCCGATTCCCCATACCCGGGCGCGAACGGTGCCGTCCCGGTCGAGGTCGTGAATACCGTTCAACGCAGCCAACATTCGGAATCCCGCGTCCGGGAGTGCTTCCACGGCACCGGGTGAGGCGATCCAGCGCGGAGCGGCGAACACTCGGGTGCGCAGGCCGGTCTGTTCCATGACGCGGTCGGCGGCCATCAGTCGAAGTCGGGCTTCGTGACGCGGCAGTGCGGAGAACTCGGACCGTCGACGCTTCGTCGCGGCCTGGTCGTAGCCGTGCAGAACGATCGCGTCGCCTCCGTCGCGTCGCGCCCGCAGCCATTCCTGGGTGGGCACGTCCGCTGCGAGACGGTATTTGTCCTTCAACCGAGGCGCGACGAGCAGGGACAGCGGGACGCTTCGACCGTCCAGAATCCGCGCGAATTCGGCGGCGTGCTCGTAGGTGTCGTTCTTGATCCCGCTCACCGACACGATCAGACGTCCAGACATGACTCGAGCCTCGCACACCAGCGTGAACGAGGCTCGAAGTCGATGCAGACAGAAGCTAAACGGACATCGTTTCCTTCGGCAGGATCTTGTCGATCGCTGCGAGCACCTCGGGGGCGTCCGGCTCGGTGCGCGGACGGAAACGGTTGGTGACGACGCCGTCGGGCGAGATCAGGAACTTCTCGAAGTTCCACTGGACGTCTCCGGACTTGCCTTCGGCGTCCTCGGTCTTGGTCAGCTCGGCGTACAACGGGTGCTGGTTGTCACCGTTGACGTCGACCTTCTCGGTCATCGCGAAGGTGACGCCGTACGTGGTGGAGCAGAAGGTTTCGATCTCCTCTGCGGTACCGGGTTCCTGGCCACCGAATTGGTTGCAGGGCACTCCGACGACCGACAGGCCGCGAGAGGAGTAGTCGTTGGCGAGCTTCTCGAGCTTTTCGTACTGCGGGGTCAGTCCACACTTGGATGCGACATTGACCACGAGCACGGCCCGTCCGGCGTACTCGTCGAGCGAGGTGGGCGCACCACCCAGCGTGTTGATGCCGATGTTCTGAACTTCAGTCATCACCCGAACTTACCTGT
This sequence comes from Rhodococcus sp. NPDC076796, assembly GCF_040702765.1. NCBI lineage: Bacteria > Bacillati > Actinomycetota > Actinomycetes > Mycobacteriales > Nocardiaceae > Rhodococcus > Rhodococcus sp. NPDC076796. Next base: position 580,778 of record NZ_JBFBMS010000001.1, read on the forward strand.
GAGTACCGACAGAATGGAACCGACGTACAAAAGCAAGTACGACCCCGCTGGTGGCGGGGTCGTACTTGCGTTCTTCCGAACCGGGCGACGGGGGGATGCGCGGCGCCCGGCAGGTATTACGCCTTGGCGGCGGACTTTTCGATGATGACCTGCTTGTCGGCAGGTCGATCGTCCTCGGGGAGGTGGTCGTCGACCATGGTCTCCTCGTCGAACGGCAGCTTGCCGTCGAGAACGGTGTTGACCCGATCGTTGTCGATCGTCTTGGTCCAGGTGCCGACCAGCAGCGTGGCGACGGCATTGCCGGAGAAGTTGGTCACTGCGCGGGCCTCGGACATGAAGCGGTCGATTCCGACGATGATCGGGACGCCGTCGAGGAGCTGAGGAGCGTGACTTTCCAGACCACCGGCCAGCGTGGCCAGACCTGCTCCCGAGACTCCTGCCGCACCCTTCGAGGCGATGATCATGAAGAGGAGGAGCGAGAACTGCTCGGGGAGCGAGAGCGGCAGGTTCATGGCGTCGGCGATGAAGATCGAGGCCATCGTCAGGTAGATCGCGGTTCCGTCGAGGTTGAACGAGTAGCCGGTGGGGACGACGATGCCGACGGTGGTGCGCTCGACTCCGACGTGCTCCATCTTGGCGATCAGACGCGGCAGGGCCGACTCGGACGAGCTGGTGGCGACGATGAGCAGGTACTCACGGGCCAAGTACTTGACCAGCTTGAAAATCGAGAATCCGGAAACGAACTTCAGGATCAGGCCGAGGAAGAAGAAGACGAAGATGAAGCAGGTGATGTAGAAGGCCAGCATCAGGGTGCCGAGCTGGATCACGGCGTCGAAGCCGGTCTTGCCGACGACACCGGCGATGGCACCGAACGCACCGATCGGGGCGAGCCAGAGGATCATGGTCAGGATGCGGAAGACGAGCTTCTGTACTGCGCCGATGCCCTTGAGGATGCCTTCGCCGCTCTTGCCCATGGCCTGCAACGCGAAGCCGACCAGGATGGCGACGAAGAGTGTCTGCAGAACCGAACCTGCGGTGAGCGAGGACAACAGCGACGTCGGAATGATGCCGGCGATGAAGTCCATCGTGCCGCCCGCGGCTTCGGCGTCGGCCGCATACTCCGAACCTGCGCCCGCAACGGGGATGTTCAGGCCGTCACCGGGCTGGATCAGGTTGCCGACGACCATGCCGATGCCGAGCGCGATGGTCGACATGGTGAGGAAGTACGCCAGTGCCAGTCCGCCGACTCGTCCGACGCTGGCTGCGGCGCGGACCGATCCGATGCCGAGGACAATGGTGCAGAAGATGACCGGGCTGATCATCATCTTGATCAGGCTGACGAACAGTGTGCCGAGAACTGCCAGCTCGACGCCGAAGTCCTTCCACAGCAGGCCGACGGCAACACCTGCGATCACGGCAATGATCACGGCGATGTAGAGCCAGTGAGTCTTGTCGCGCTTCTTCTTGGGCTCGGTGGGCGGATTGTCGAACCGCTCGGCATCGATGGTTGTCATGAATGTTCCTTCTGGTTTCTGGTGAAGCGCGAGTCGAACTGGCTGACTTCGTGACTACTGGGAGTGGAGTGAGGTGGATCACGCCTGCTGAGAGATGATGTTGCTCGACGCCGTGACTGGAGTCACCTATACGTTCATTTCGTTCACACCGACTGTTCTTGCGCGAAAGGAATCCGTTGTCCGCCAAACGTCCGCTGAGTGTCGCCGGCCAGGTGTTGGTGTTGCAGCTCGTCGTCATCGGCGTCGTCGTGTTCGCCGGCGGCATCCTGACGGTGCTCAACGAGCGGTCCAACAGCGACGACGCGACCCGACGCGAAGTCACGGCAGTTGCCGTGAGCATCGCCAACGAACCGTCGACGCCTCTTGCGATCGAATCCGACGATCCGACGTCGCGTCTGCAGCCGGAAACGGAGAAGATCCGTCAGGTCACCGGTGTCGATTTCATCGTCGTGATGGCACCGGATCGCACGCGTTTCACGCACACGACCGTCGACCTGATCGGTAAACCGTTCAGCGGCAACATCGATCGCGCCTTGTTGGGCGAGACGTTCACCGAGACGTACGTCGGTTCACTCGGGCCGTCGATCCGGTCGGTCACCCCGGTCACAGATACGGAAGGTGAGATCGTCGGCCTCGTTTCCGCCGGCGTCACTCGCCAGAAGATCAGTGATCAGTTCTTCCAGGGCCTGCCGCTCATCATCGGGGTCGTACTCGCCGCCTTCGTCGTCGCAGCAGCGGGATCGACGCTGCTCAGCCGCCGGCTCAGGCGTCAGACACTGGGAATGGCACCGGCGGAACTGCGCACGATGTACGAGCATCACGACGCGGTGCTGCACTCGATCGGTGAAGGCTTGCTAGTGTTCGGCCGCGGCGACGAAGCCGAGCTGGTCAACGACGAGGCCCGACGCCTCCTCGATCTGCCCGAGGGCCCGGTGTCGTTCGAGTCGTTGCCGGAGTCGATGCAGCAGATGGACACCGGCATCGTGCGCGGCGAATTGCATCTGACGAAGGATCGCGTACTCGTCGTCAATCAGGATCCGGTGATGTGGGAGGGCCGACGCCTGGGCAATGTGCTGACGATTCGCGATCAGACCGAATTGCGTTCGTTGATGGGTGAATTGGACTCGGTGCGCAGCTTCGCGGAGTCGCTGCGTTCGCAGGCTCACGAGTCGGCGAACAGGCTGCACACCGTCATCACCATGGTCGAGCTCGGCCGACCCGAGGAGGCAGTCGAATTCGCGACGGCCGATCTGGAACTCTCGCAGGCCCTCATCGATCGTCTGATGAACGCGGTGAGCGAACCTGCGCTCGCTGCGCTGCTGCTGGGCAAGGTCAGTCAGGCCGCCGAGCAGGGCGTGGAACTGACGATCACCGACGACACGGCGATGGAGCACGAGGGTGTGCTCACGGCACGTGAATTGGTCACGCTGGTAGGCAATCTGATAGACAATGCCATCGATGCCTCGAAAGAATCCGACCAGCCGTGGGTCGAAGTGACGGTCCGTGACGCCGATGGTGAACTCGTCGTCAGAGTCGCCGACAGTGGTCCAGGAATGCCGCCGGAGACGCTCAAAGCTGCTCTGCGGCGCGGCTACTCGACCAAGTCCGGCTCCCGCGGCCTCGGCCTGGCCCTGGTGACCCAGGTGATCGGTCGCCATCGCGGCACCTTGACCTCGGAAGTGACGTACGGGTCGGTCCTCGTTGCGACCATTCCGGGATCGCTCTCGTGATCCGCGTCCTGATCGTCGACGACGAACCGCTCATCGCCGAGGCGCACAAGACGTACGTCGAGCGCACCCCGGGCTTCGAAGTGGCCGGGGTGGCGCACACCGGAGCGTCGGCCATGCGCTTCGCCAGCACCGAGGCCGTCGATCTGGTGTTGCTCGATATCGGTCTGCCCGACGCGAGCGGTATCGACGTGGCGGCAGCTCTCGGCGGTCTACGCCCGAGTCCCGACGTCATCGCCATCACCTCCGAGCGCGATCTGTCGGTGGTGCGTTCGGCAGTGGCACACGGCATCGTGCTGTATCTGCTCAAGCCCTTCACGTTCGCTGCGTTTCGAGACAAGCTCGAGCGCTACCGCGAATTCCATGCTGCGTTGCCGGCCGGGGAGAACGCGTCGAGTCAACGCGATATCGACCGCGCCATGGCGCATCTACGGACGGCCGACGAACGCGTCTCGACACCCAAGGGCATTGCCCCGCAAACGATGGACGGCATCAGCGCGAGCATCAAGGAAGCGGCCGACGGACTCAACGCATCCGAGGCCGCCAAGGTCGTCGGAGTCTCCCGAGTGACGGCCTGGCGCTACCTCGAGCGACTGGCCGACGACGGACTGGTCACCCGGCACACCGAATACGGCAAGGCCGGGCGACCGCAGGTCCGCTACGTGTGGCGTTGACATTCATGTTTTAAGGTGCACCGATTCAACTCCGCGCAGCTTCCAATGGAGAACGCACGACAGCGCGTTGATCGATCAGGCTTGAGTGGTCGATTGCCCGGCCACCGCAACCTACCCTAGAGCAACGTCCTATCCACGAGGCACGCTAACTCAGCGCCCGGCTCGCCACAGACCCTTGAACTCAGGAAATTACACGCCGACCACCACTCCAGGCCAAATCTTATCGCCATATCGTTTGACGTTATTCAACGTCAGACAATCGGCCCCAAGTTCTTCCCCTTCCGTGACAGACGTCAGCTCCAAGAGCAGAAACTTGCTGACGTTTGGAAACCCCGAGCCCAACCATTTGCTTGAACTAAGAGACCAGAAAACCTTTGAGCAAGTGTTCCGCAATGAAACTATTACTTGGCCCGACTGCAGCATCAACTAACTACCCACCGTCACCCCTTTAGCATTACGATCAAGTTTGCGTGACCGGTGGACAGGAAAGCCATTCATGCGGTAGCTTAACCCCCAACTAGCCTGCAGCACAGGCACAAAGTGCATCCATGCGAGCGAAGGTGTGAGATGACCAGCAACGATAAAGTGGCCGCATTGAGTGCACTATATGAAGCGGAGCGATCCGACCTGGCAACAATTTCAGGAAACGCGCTTCACTTGTCCAACCTATCGCTCGCTTACATGGCCGGAGCGGCCGCTGTCTGGGCTACCCGCGGTGATGATATCCCGTGGGAAATCGCACCGTGGCTACCAATTCCAGTTTGGGCATTCCTAGGATTCCACGTCTTGATAATTGCAAAAGTTTGGGTCCACAACATCTCCATCGAAGCACTCGAAATAGAGCTAATCGAAGAGGCTGATCTGCCCGGAGGAAACAGGAAAGCGGTCGGACGTAACGCCAGTCGAACAGTCGTCGATCTGCCAGACCTTTGGAACCGTGAACGCTGGCCATTCGCCGCAGCAACTTTACTCTCCTATGGGGGTGGAGCGGTAATTGCAATCTCTTTTGCGGTAATTAGCATTTCGCAAGCCTGGCTCAACGGCGCATGGCCATACGCAGTGCTGTCAACTTCCATCAACCTGGCATGTATGTTGACGATAACCATCGCATGGGTCTACGTCTTCAAGATCAAGAAGGCCCGAGTTGTAACCTGGAATTACCACACCAGATAGCAGGTCAATTAGACAAATCAGTACCGCTACGCAAATAGTTGGCACTTTACCCAGTAATCTAGAATAGAATGCATAAACCACCTGATAAGCAAAGATGCTTACAACTGATTCACGACCTCAGCCTCAAGGCGAGCCGGACTCGGCATCGTAAACGCGGTGTTAGAGCGAGTGTCGCGCGTCATGGTCACAAGAAGCTCTCAACAGGAACGGTCTTTAACGTCGCTTCCACCTCCGAGTCGATCCAATTGACTAATTCGACAAGGTGGTCGCCGACGTCTGCACCTAAATTTACCGCCGAGGCAAGTGAGCCCTTGATCGATTCGAGATGCTGCCTGTCGATTCCTAGCACTTCCGTTTGAACATTTGACTCTAGCTGCGCCGGATCCGCTGTTTTGGTAATCAGCACTGTTGGCAAGTACCGTTCTATTCCAACGAACTTCTTGCCCAGCTCAGGGTTACATAGTGAACTCGGGCAGACAATTGCCCTGGAGTACGGATGCGTCTGCAACGTCGAGTCGAGTCTGGCCACTTTCCCGCCGTCTTCCCAATCTTTTAGAGCCAAAATGAATGCAGAATCAGGCCGCGCGCTCAACGCCTTCTGATTCATCTGGAAATATTTCTGCAACGCATCACCCGATGATCCAATTTCAAAGTCCTCATCAGGTGAAATTAGACGCCACCTTGGACGCAAATTTGCCTTCCGAATAGCTGCGGATAGGTAAATTTTGTCAGATTTACCCTCTACAACCACCAAAGGGTCGTCCGTATAAGTCACCAAAGGATGCCGATACGACGTAATTCGCGCTTTTGCCGAGTGCGCGATCGCGTCACGGCTAGTGGTCCGATCAGCCTTCGATCCCGTGGGGGATCCCGACACAATCAAAGTCTCGGAGGCCGATCTAATAAAGTCGTCGTCATGAGTTGTGATCAGAGCCTGCCGCCGGTCCGACTCAGTGTAAATCCTCAAATCGTCGGCAAATCGCGTGCGCAAGCCTGCATGCAAAAAGGACTCCGGCTCCTCAAGGCCCCAAATACTTGCCTGCACCCATCCGAACCTCCTCTGGCGTGCGATCTTGTCCTGCAGCTGAAGAAAGTGCAGCAAAGTAAAGGCTTGAGCTCCCGAACCCTCCTGCGTTAGGTCGTGAATTATGTCTGCGCCCGCGATCGCATTCATACCCAAATCGAACGCAAGATCACCAAGGTCTTTGGGCACAGCCGCGCTAATCGTTAAACCATCGATGCCCTTAGAAACAGACTGCGAAACTGGACCGAACATTTGATTAGCTGCAGCCGTGAGATGGTCGAGAAAGTCTCCCGATTGTTTGTAATTATTTTTCCAACTCTTCATTATCTCCGGTCGCATGATCTCCAGAATTTCGGCGACTTTATCGGCTGGGCGAATATGATTCGACACATAGTGGTACTTTACCGAACGGACGATTGCTGTTACCGCCGCCACATCACCGTCCGAAAATGCTGGCTTCTGATTGTCGATGTCTGGGCCGAATGTGGTATTGCACTGCAGAGACCCACTTGGCGCAACCGACCATTCTTTGTAGATCGAAATGGATTCGTTCAAGTCATTGGCCTTGAAAAATGCCTGGTTTCCCTTGAGGCCGAAGCTCGAAGGATATTCGAGCTGCACGCCCACACCGATTTTTTTCTTAGTTTTGCTTGGGAGATGAGCACTTAGGTCTTTCGAGAAGTCCAAAGATTGTCCATCGATCGAATCGTTGAAGAACAAGTCCAGCGCGCGCAAGACGTTAGACTTTCCTGCCGAGTTCAAACCAATTATGGGTACAGTGTCGCCGCTTGTCTCGAACCATGACTTGCGAAAGGATCGAAAATTCTCGATGTAAATGCTAGAAACAATCGTCCCCATACTCAAAATCTCCCTGATCTTTCGGCGTCAGCACGAATCGCAGTACGCGCGGACTACTCAAACAACGCGTGGCGGCTTTCGTTTCCGCCAAGAACGCTATCCGATTTTTGCCTGCCCCCCCTTGCGAACGCAGGATATCTGCTTCGAAAGTTTAACTCGAACAGACAGTTCGCGTGCAAAATTCACTAATTCGAAGACGCAGTTCCTCAATCTACGAAGTTCTATGCACGTGCGCCGGAGGCGCTCACGATCCAGGCATACTCGAAGGCCGCTTCTTTCCATTTCTCGTAGCGTCCGCTGACTCCTCCGTGTCCGGCGCTCATTTCGGTCTTGAGCAGCAGGTCCGAGTCACCGGTCTTCGTTGCACGCAGGGCAGCAACCCATTTGGCGGGTTCGACGTAGAGGACGCGGGTGTCGTTGATGGACGTGATCGCCAGGATCGACGGGTAGTCCTTGGCCTCGACGTTCTCGTAAGGGCTGTACGACTTCATGTACTCGTAGACCTCCTTGTTGGCCAACGGGTTTCCCCATTCGTCCCATTCGATGACCGTCAGCGGCAACGACGGGTCGAGGATGGAGGTGAGCGGATCGACGAACGGAACGTTGGCGAGGATGCCGTTGAACAGCTCCGGTGCCATGTTGGCCACCGCTCCCATGAGCAGTCCGCCTGCGCTGCCGCCGTCGGCGACCAGGTGTTTCGGTGAGGTGCGTCCGGTGTCGATGAGATGCTGTGCGGCAGCGATGAAGTCGGTGAAGGTGTTCTTCTTCTTCAGCGTCTTGCCGTTGTCGTACCAGTGCCGACCCATCTCGCCGCCGCCGCGTACGTGTGCGACGACGAAGACGATGCCGCGGTCGAGCAACGACAACCGGGCAACCGAGAACGACGGGTCCATCGAGGCCTCGTACGATCCGTAGCCGTAGAGGAGCGTCGGCGCAGGGCCGTCGGGCACATCTTTGCGCCGGATTACCGACAGCGGAACCTGAGTTCCGTCCGGCGCGGTGGCCCAATCACGGTGCTGCACATAGTCACCGGCATCGAACTTCCCCAGAACCGGCTGCGATTTGCGGAGCAGCAGTTCGCCACTGGCGATGTCGAGGTCGTAGACCTGGCCGGGGGTGATGAACGAGGTGTACACCATCCGCAGCAGCGGCTGATCCCATTCCGGGTTCGAGCCTGCGCCGACGGAGTAGAGCTCCTCCTCGAATTCGAGCTCGCGGTACTCGCCGTACCCCTCGTCGGTCAGTGGCCAGATCGCCATGCGCGTCAAGGCTTCTCGACGGTAGGTGAAGATCAGGTGGCCGGCGAACGCATCGATGTCCTCGACCCGAACGTCGTCGCGATGCGGAACCAGAGTGCGCTGGTCGAGTGGGTCCGAGACCGGTGCCTCAGCGAGCAGGAAGTTCTCGGCTTTCTCTCCCTCGGTGCCCCAGCCGTTCACCGAGCCGTTGTGGGTGATGAGGAATCGATCCTCACCGGCCACGACGGCGTGTTCGATGCTGTATTCGACGCCGTCCGTGCGCGGCAGCACGACGCGGAACTCGCCTTCGGGATCGGTGGATTCGAGCACGAGGCACTCGGAGGTGATCTTCGAACCGACCCAGATCATCAGGTACTTCTCGCTGCGGGTGGAACCGAAACCGACCCAGTAACTTTCGTCGGGCTCGTGGAAGACCTTGACGTCCTCAGCTTTTCCGAGGGTGTGCCGCCAGACGGTGTCGGGACGCCAGGACTCGTCGACCGTCAGGTAGAACACGTGGGTGGCGTCGGCCGTCCAGGTAGCTCCGGGCGCGACGTTCTCGATGGTGTCGGCGAGCAGCTCGCCGGTCTCGAGGTTCTTGAAGCGCAGCGTGTAGCGCTCGTCGCCCTCGGTGTCGGTGGAATACGCCAGCAGCGTGCCGTCGAGGCTGATCGAGAACGCGCCGAGAGAGAAGAAGTCGTGACCCTTCGCTTCTTCGTTGGCGTCGAGCAGGATCTGCTCACCGGGGACGTCCACGTCGGACGAGAGCGTGGGCGGAGTCCAGTCGTCGGCAGAGTCGACGGGGCAACGGCATTGGAGTCCGTAGGACTGCCCCTCGACGGTGCGCGAGTAGTACCACCACTGCCCCATCCGCGTCGGCACGGACAGGTCGGTCTCCTGGGTTCGCGACTTGATCTCGTCGAAGATCTTGCCCCGCAACGACTCCAGGCCTGCGGTCTGCTGCTCGGTGTAGGCGTTCTCGGCTTCGAGGTAGGCGATCACCTCGGGATCGTCCTTGGCTCGCAGCCACTCGTAGTTGTCGATGAACGTATCGCCGTGGTGGGTGCGCTCGTGTGGCACCGTCTTGGCAACGGGTGGGGTGATCGTCATGGTGTGACCCAATCGTCGAAGTTCAGGCCCGAGATGCGCTCGTAGGCCTCGATGTAGCGGCTGCGGGTTGCGGCGACGATGTCGTCCGGCAACGGTGGCGGTGGAGTGTCGGAGCTGCGATCCCAGCCGGATTCGCCCGTCAACCAGTCGCGGACGAACTGCTTGTCGAAGCTGGGCTGGACGCGACCTTCCTGGTACGAATCGGCGGGCCAGTAGCGTGAGGAATCAGGAGTGAGAACCTCGTCGGCGAGGACGAGGTTGCCGTCGGCGTCGGTACCGAACTCGAACTTGGTGTCCGCGAGAATGATTCCGCGTTCCAGGGCGAAGTTTGCTGCGCGCGAGTAGATCTCGATGGTGTCTTCACGCAACTTGAACGCGAGTTCGGCACCGACCTGCTCGACGGCCTGGTCGAAGGTGATGTTCTCGTCGTGATCGCCCAGTTCGGCCTTGGACGCGGGGGTGAAGATCGCCTCGCCGAGCTTGCTGGATTCCACGAGCCCGGGGGGAAGCTGCACGCCGCACACCGCTCCGGTCGCGTTGTAGTCCGCCAACCCGGATCCGGTGAGGTAGCCGCGCGCGACGCATTCGATCGGCACCATGTTCAGCTTCTTCACCACCAGGGCGCGGCCGAGCAGTTCGGCGGGAATGCGTTCGTCGAGCGGATCGCCGGCCAGATGGTTGACGCCGCCGAGCTCCTCGAAGAAGAACACGCTCATCGCCGTCAACACGCGTCCCTTGTCCGGGATCGGGGTGTCGAGGATGTGGTCGTAGGCCGAGATTCGGTCGCTCGCGACGAGCAACAGATGCGCGTCGTCGATCGTGTACAGATCGCGGACCTTGCCGCCGGCCAGATGCTCGTAGCTACTCAGTGATGGTCGCACGGTGTTCAACACTATCTGGGCCGGTGGCCGCGGGGGTGCCGGCAGGCATCAGACTGGTAGCCGTGGCAACGAAAAACACGACATCGGATGTCGGATTCCGCTCCGAACGCGGACCGATACTGGTTGCGCTGATGCTCAGCACGTCTCTGGTCGCCCTCGATGCGACCATCATCGCCACGGCGGTACTGTCCATCGTCGACGACCTGGGCGGGTTCACGCAGTTTCCGTGGCTGTTCTCCATCTATCTTCTGGCGCAGGCGGTATCGGTGCCGCTGTACGGCAAACTGGCCGACCTGTTCGGCCGCAAGAAGATCATGCTGTTCGGCATCGCGGTGTTTCTGCTCGGCTCCATCCTGTGCGGCCTCGCCTGGAGCATGCCCGCCCTGATCGCCTTCCGGGCGGTCCAGGGCCTCGGCGCTGGTGCCGTGCAGCCGATGGCCATCACCATCGCCGGCGATATCTACACCCTGGCCGAGCGCGCCAAGGTGCAGGGCTACCTGGCCAGCGTTTGGGCGATGTCCTCGGTACTGGGCCCGGCACTCGGCGGTGTCTTCTCCGAGTTCCTCACGTGGCGCTGGATCTTCTTCGTCAACATTCCGCTGTGCGCGCTGGCCGCGGTGATGCTGTGGCGCAAGTTCGACGAGGGAGCCGTCGAACGCACCAAGCCCAAGATCGACTACCTCGGTGCCGGGCTGCTGACGGTGGGCGCAGCGATGGTGCTGCTCGGGCTGCTCGAGGGCGGACAGTCCTGGGCCTGGAACTCCCCCGTCAGCATCGCCATCTTCGCTGCCGGAGTCTCCTTGCTGGCCGCGTTCGCGGTGGTTCAGACCAAAGTCGAGGAGCCGATCCTGCCGCTGTGGGTGTTCACGCGCCGGGTCCTGGTGGTCAGCAGTACCATTTCGCTGCTCGTCGGCGCTCTGATCCTCGGCTTGACGTCCTACGTTCCGACGTTCGTGCAGGGCGTGCTCGGCACCGGCGCGATCGTCGCCGGCTTCGCGCTGTCCACCCTCACACTCGGCTGGCCCATCGCAGCATCCCTCTCCGGACGGGTGTACCTCCGGTTCGGTTTCCGCACCACGGCACTCATCGGTGCCTCCATCGCGGTCGTCGGAGCGGCATTCGCCACCGGCCTCGGTGCCGGTTCACAGGTGTGGCAGGTCGGCGCGGTGTGCTTCGTGATCGGCCTCGGTATGGGCCTGATCGCCAGCCCCACTCTCATCGCCGCCCAGTCGAGCGTCGAGTGGTCCGAGCGCGGCGTCGCCACCTCGACCAACATGTTCGCCCGCTCCATCGGCAGCGCAGTCGGGGTCGCGGTGTTCGGTGCCATCGTCAACTCACGCATCTCCGACGACCCGAGCCCCGAACAACTGTCCGACGCCATCCATCCGGTCTTTCTGGGTGTCCTGGCGGCGGCAGCGGTGATGGCCGTCGCGGCACTGTTCATGCCCAAGCGTGGCGCGGAGCCGACCCGATAGCGTCCCTTCGGTAGCTTTTGCGCATGGCCCTCATTCATCAGGCGACGCTCGTTCCATCGAAACTGGACGCCATCGCAGCGTGGCTTCCGACGCAGGAGTGGTATGCCCGTCGGGATATCACCGGACTCGAGGCCGTCGCCGCGTATCGGTTCGACGATCCCGACGGCGAGGTCGGTATCGAGACACATCTCCTGCGTTCGGCGTCGGGCATCGTGTTTCAGGTACCCCTGACGTACCGCAGCGCACCGCTGGCCGGGGCAGACGCTTATCTCGTTGCCACGTTGGAACATTCGGTGCTCGGCACACGCTGGTTGTACGACGGCGTCGGCGATCCGGTGTACGTGGCGGTCACCACCGCGGCCATCGTCGAGGGCACTCGTCAGGCAGAGCTGGTGGTGCAGGCGGCCGACGGTTCTCGATCGGTGCGTGAGTCCACCACGCAGGTGTGGGGTTCCGGTGGAAGCGCCTTGACGTCACCCCACCTGCAGGTCCGGCGCGTGATCGATGCGACTCCGACCGAGCTGCCCCATCTGCTGGGTACCTGGCCGGGCCAGGACGAGCCGATCGTGCTGGTGGAGTTGCGAAACTAGTCCGACGAACCCGCGAACCAGTGCACCGGCGATGTCACGGAGACCTCCACGGAAGTACCGGGAGCGAATCGGTCGGCGGTTCGGGCGATGGCGCGAAGCAGGAGCCCGGTATCGCTGTGCCGCAGGGTCACCGAGGATTCGGGGCCGGTGAAGAACTCGTGTTCGACGACGAATGCGCCGTCCTTGCGCTCCGAGACCGCCAGCTGCTCGGGCCGGAGCAACGCCTGCCCGTTTCCTGTCGCTCGGGTGGTGGACTCGAGACGCCCGAGGACGGTGTCGACGTGGCCGCCCTGGGCCGCAGCGTCGACGAAGTAGGCGTCGCCGACGAAGCGCGCGACCGCGGGTGTGGCGGGTCGCTCGTACACCTCACGCGGGGTGTCGATCTGGGCGCAGCGACCACCCAGCAGCACGGCAACTCGATCGGCAGTTCCGAGGGCCTCGGCCCGGTCGTGGGTGACGAGGATCGACGCGGTCTTGCTGGACTGCAACAGCTCTCGTACGTCCTGACGAATCGAGGTACGCAGCCCCGCGTCGAGGGCGGCGAACGGCTCGTCCATCAACACCACCGACGGAGCCGGCGCGAGCGCACGCGCCAACGCGATGCGCTGCTGCTGACCACCCGAGAGCTCGCTGGGCTTGACCCCACCGGCATCGGGTAGTCCGACGAGCTCGAGCATCTCGTCCACGCGTTGTGCGCGCTCTCCGCGACCGGACAGGTATGGCCGCAGAAACCCTGCACGCAAACCGAATTCGATGTTCCTCCGTACCGTCAGGTGCGGGAAGAGCCCACCTTCCTGCGGCATCAGGCCGATCTCCCGCTTCTCCGGTGGCACCTGAATCTGGCCCGCCACCGAGATGTCCCGACCGTCCGAGGTGATTCGGCCCGCGTCGATGCGGTGCAGCCCCGCAATGGATCGCAACAGGGTCGTCTTGCCGCAGCCGGAGGGGCCGAGAACGGCGAGCATCTCGCCGTCGCCGAGGTCGAGATCGATGCCGTGCAGCACGGCCGTACTGCCGTACGAGGCAACGAGTCCGGAAATCACCATGCTCATGGCAGTGCTACTCGCTTCCGCGTCGTGCGCCCCAGCGCCCGTGTCAGGACGACCGTAGGGACCACCGAGATCAGGATCAGGGCCAGGGCGTAGGGAGCCGCCTCGCCGTATCGGAACGCCTCGGTGGTGGACCACAGCGTAGTGGCGAGCGTATCGACTCCCCGAGGGCGCAGCATCAACGTCGCAGGTAGCTCCTTGGCGACGGTCAGGAACACCAGAGCAGCACCGGCGGCGATGCCGGGGGCCGCGATCGGAATCGTCACTCGAAGGTCGGTACGCATCCGACCCGCGCCCAGGGTCCGTGAGACATCCTCGAGGACAACGGGAGTGGCGTCGACGACCGCTCTCGTGCTGCCGACGGCCAGCGGCAGAAACAGCACCACGTATGCCAATACCAGCAGCACCGCTGTCTGGTAGAACGACGGCAGAAACCTGATTCCGAGGAAGACCGTGGCGAGCCCGACGGTGATACCCGGTAGTCCGTGCGCGATGTAGGTGGACAACTCGGCACCGCGGGCGGCCCTCGACGTGGATCGGGCCGCGAACAGTGCGACCGGCAGCGCCAGCACGGCCACCACCACCGCGGCGGTCGCGGAGTACTGAACGGTCTTGGCCGTGACGGCCAGCACGTCCACCCAATCGAAGGTGAACCGCAACGACCGGCTCAGCCATCGCGCCAAGGCCAGTATCGGTACCACCACCGACAGAGTCAGTGCCGCAACGACAACGGCCAGAGCCGGGATGCGCCACCGGCCGAGGACGATCGGCTCGGCCTGCCGGTCGGTTCCCGATCCCACCCTCGCCGTGGCGCCGCGTCGGGCACGCCGTTCGAGGAGGGTGAGCACCAACGCGCCCACCACGAGGACCAGTCCGAGGACGGCGGCAGCGGTGCGATCGAGTCCCCCGCGGTACGCACTGTAGATGCCGAGGGTGAAGGCGTCGTATCGCATCAGAGCCACCGCCCCGAAGTCACTGATGGTGTACAGCGCGACCAGCAGCGCGCCTGCTGCCGCGGCGGGAACCACGCGACGGCACTCGACGGTCAGCGCCGTGCGCACAGCGCCTCGACCGAGGGTTCGAGAGACCTCGGCCAACGATGGGTCCGCGGTGGCGAACGCCGCGGACACCGGCAGCATCACCAGCGGGAAGCAAGACAACGTGAGCACCAGGGCTGCACCGGAAAACCCTGCCAACGAGGGGAACTCGGCGATCCACAGGTACCCGGACACGTACGACGGGATGGCGAGTGGAGCTGCGAGGACCATCGCGAAGAAGCGTCGCCCCGGCAGATCGGTACGGACGGTCAACCACGCCAGCAGAGTCCCGACCACGACCGACGCGACGAGCACGGTGAGCGTCAGGGTTGCCGTGCGGATGGCGAGGTCGAGTGTGCGTTGCCGAAGGAGCAGTCCCAGAACCTTCTCGGTTCCGCCGTCGAACGCTCGAACGAACAGGTACACCAAGGGCGTCAGCGTCAGCGCTCCCACGCACAACGCGGTCGTCCCGAGAACGGGACGACCGCCGAAGTGGCGCCGCCGAAGCGGCTGGAGTGCAGAGCCGAGCACCGACTAGATGATTCCGACGTCGGTGAGGAGAGTCTGGGTGGCCTCGAGGGACGAGAGCTGACCCAGATCGAGATCGGTCGAGCCCAGCTCGGACAGCGGCGGCAGGTCGTAATCGGAGGTGACTCCGTCGATGACGGGGTATTCGGCGGTCTCGTTCGCGAAGTAGGTCTGCGATTCGGTCGAGAGCAACTCGCGCACGAAGTCGAATGCCGCTTCCTGGTTGTCCGAGGCAGCCAGCACACCGGCACCGGCGACGTTGATCAGCGCGCCGGGGTCACCGGGCTCGAAGTAGTGCAGCTCGACCGGGGCGTCGTCGCCGTTCTCTTCCTTGAAGGGGTACCAGTAGTAGTGGTTGGTCAGACCGGCGGAGACCTGTCCGTCGTTGACGGCGGTCAGCAGCGGGCCGTTGCCCTCGAAGGCGACGGGCTCGTTGGCGACGAAGGCTTCGAGCCACGTGCGGGCTCCGTCTTCGCCGCGCTGCACACGCAGGGCGGTGACGAAGGCCTGGAAGGACGCATTGGTCGGTGCGTAGCCGATCTGTCCGCGCCAGCGGGGATCGAGCAGACCGTCGATACCGGTCGGCAGATCGCCGGCCTGCACCGAATCGGAGTTGTAGGCCAGCACGCGGGCCCGGGCGGAGGTGGCGACCCAGGTGCCGTCGGCACCGCGGTACTGCTCGGGAACGAGGGAGAGGATGTCCTCGGGCAGCGGTGCGAGAGTGCCCGCCTCGTCGAGGGCACCGAGTGCTCCTGCGTCCTGACCGTAGAAGACGTCTGCCGGGGTCGCGTCGCCCTCTTCGAGGATCTTTGCGGCCTGGGCGTTGGTGTTGCCCGAGTAGTCGACCTCGATGCCGCCACCGATGCGCTCGATCAGTGGGTCGACGAGCTCTTCACCGCGGCCGGAGTACACCACGAGTGCGGACTCGGCGGTGGCGGACTCGGAGGTGGACGTGCCTTCGTCGGACGAGCCTTCCGAGCTGCATGCGACGAGACCGAGGGCGAGGGTTGCGCTGAACGAGAGCAGCGCCAAACGGCGAACGGTGAACACGGTTCTCCTGACGAAAACGGGTCATTCGGACAATTCGATGAAAGTACACCACAAAGGTGAGGCTCAGCTACTTTCCCTCCGGGATTGAACGTCCGGCCGCCCGGGCATTCGCGCCCCATGACTTCTCGCGTACTCGTCACCGGTGCCAGCATTGCCGGTCCCACCGTGGCTTTCTGGCTGGACCGGGCAGGCTTCGAGGTCACCGTCCTCGAACGCGCACCGCAACTGCGACTCGGCGGCCAGAACATCGACGTTCGCGGCTCCGGCCGCGAGGTACTGCGGCGCATGGGCCTGGACGCAACCCTCCTCGCGAACGGCACCACCGAGAAGGGCACCCGCTTCGTCGACGACGCCGACGCCACCATCGCGGCCTTCCCGGCCGGCGACGGATCCCACGACGGCCCGACGGCGGAGTTGGAGATTCTGCGCGGCGAGTTCGCGCGGATTCTGGTCGAATCCGCCGGACCGCGAACCGAGTATCGCTACGGCGATCGCGTCGTCGACGTGGCCCAAGATGCCGACGGAGTCGATGTGACATTCGCGTCGGGACCGTCCGAGCGATTCGATCTGGTTCTCTTTGCCGACGGAATCCGCTCCAGCAGCAGGGAACTGGTGTTTTCCGGAGAGGCCACGACCACACCCGTCGGCCTGTACACCGCCTACGGCGTACTGCCGAAGGGACCGAGCGACGACGGCTGGTGGCGCTGGTACAACGCGCCCGGATCCCGAGTGGCGAATCTACGACCGGACAACCTCGGCACGACGCGGTTCAGCCTCTCCTGGGTGTCCGACGCCGGCGGGTACGAGGGAGCGTCGGACGAACAGGTCTTTGCTGCGCTACGAGCGCAGTTCGCCGGTGTCGGTTGGGAAGTGCCCCGGATCCTGGACTCGCTGGGACCGGACTCGGAACTGTACGTCGACTATCTGGCGCAGGTGAAGGCCCCGCGCTGGTCGAAAGGCAGAATCGGCATGCTCGGCGATGCCGCCTGGTGCGCAACTCCGTTGTCCGGCATGGGCACAACGTTGTCGGTCACCGGCGCGTACGTGCTCGCCGGCGAACTCGCACGGGCGAGTGATCATCGCGCCGGGTTCGAGGCCTTCGAGGCGCGCATGCGTCCGTTCGTCGATCAGGCGCAGAAACTCCCACCCGGCGTTCCTCGCGTCGCGCATCCGAAGACCTCGGTGGGAGTGGCCGCATTCCGCACCGTACTGCGCCTGGCCGGATCCAAGCCGGTGCAGTCCGTGAGCAGCAAGTTCCTCGGTCCCGACGCGGCGACACTCGAGCTGCCGGACTACGAGTTCGACAACGCAGGCTAGAGCCCCACCCGCTCGAGCAGCGCGTCGAAGGCCTCGCTGGCCTCCTGCTCGGAACGGCCGGATTCGATGACGCCGTTGTACACCGCCAGCGCCTCCTCCTGATATTGCTTGTATTTCTCGAGCCACTTCTCCGAATCGGCGCGCCAGTATCCGATGATGTCGAAATACGCGATCTCGTAACCCAATTCCTTGCGGAAATGCTTGCGCACCCGACGCGAGGACGACGCCTCGCCGGCGAACCACACGTACCCACGTCCCTCGGGCACGGGGTAGGCCAGCGCCGCGTCGTCGAGAACGCTTGCGCTGTCGCCGTTTCCGGATCCGATGCGCCAGTCGAACGTGACGTCGGCCAGGGTCTCGAAGGATTGGATGTCGCCGCGTTCGAGAACCTCGACAATCGCGTGCGCCCGCATTCCTGCGGGCAACTGCTCGACGAGTCGGCCGAGCGCGGGCAACCCGGTCATGTCCGCGACCAGCAGCAGCCATTCGACATCGGCGGGCGGTGAATACCAGGATCGCGGGCGGGTGAACAGCACGGTCTGCCCCGGGACGGCCTGCTGGGCCCAGGTGGATGCGACACCGCCCTCGTGTGCGAAGAAGTCGATGGTCAGCTCACCGCGCTCCGGATCGAGACGACGAATGGTGTAGTTGCGACCCTCTGGGGCGTCGTCGAGACCGTGGAACCACCAGAACCCGTCCACCTCGGTCATCGGCGGCGGGACAGCTTCGCCTGCCCGGGGAAAATAGACTCCGACGCATTCGTCGGGCACACCGAGCGTGCGGTAGCCGGCGACATGTTCGCCGCCGAACGTCACGCGCACCATGTGCACCGTGAGTCGTTCCACCGCAACGACGTCGGCGTAGTAGAAGCCACGCGGTTGTTCACTCATCTTCGTCCTCGATACATATCTCGACGTAACTCCTGCGAGAAACCCTCAGGCTGACTCGGAGCCGTTCTTCCTCGACTCTAAACTAAGCCTTGCCTAGCCTGCGACCGACCACCTTGGGGATCACCAACGGAGTGTGTGATTCCGGATCATCGATGATGCGACACGGCAGCCCGAAGACCGCCTCGACCAGCTCGGCGGTGACGACGTCGGCGGGCGCGCCCTCGGTGACCACCGCGCCGTCCTTCATCGCGATGATGTGGTCGGCGTACCGGCAGGCGTGATTGAGGTCGTGCAGTACCGCCACGAGGGTGCGGCCGTTCTCGCGGTTGAGAGTGGCCAACAGGTCGAGCAGCTCGATCTGGTGGGCGATGTCGAGAAAGGTGGTCGGCTCGTCCAACAGCAACAGCGGCGTCTGCTGCGCCAGAACCATTGCCACCCAGACGCGTTGCTGCTGCCCGCCGGACAGTTCGTCCACCGGACGAGCAGACAGCGATGTCACCGCCGTTGCGTTCATGGCCTCGATCACCGCGGCTTCGTCCGTCGTCGACCACTGCCTGATCAGCTTCTGATGCGGATAGCGGCCCCGCGCAACGAGATCGGCCACCGAGATACCGTCGGGTGCGATGGAAGTCTGCGGAAGCAGGCCGAGGCGTCGGGCAACTTCTTTCGCGGGATACGACGAGATCGCCTTCCCGTCCAGCAGAACGGTTCCGTGCGAGGGCTTCAGCAGCCGCGAAAGTGCCCGCAGCAGAGTCGACTTACCGCAGGCATTCGGTCCGACGATGACGGTGAACTTGCCGTCGGGAATCTCGACGGTCAGGTTCTCACTGATGACGCTCTTGTCGTATCCGACCGTGATGTCGTCGGTGTGCAACCGAGGCTTCGTCACTGCTTCCTGCCTTCCCGCGCCAACAACCACACGAAGTATGCGCCGCCGACCGATACGGTCACCACACCCACCGGCAGCTGAGTGGGAGCGAAGGCGCGCTGCGCAACAACGTCGCTCACGACCAGCAGCAGCGCTCCCATGCACGCGGCGGGCACCATCGCCACTGACGAGGTGCCGGTGAGGCGGCGCGCCAGCTGCGGCGCGGCGAGGGCGATGAACGAGATGGGCCCCGCCGCCGCGGTGACCATCGCGATCAGCGCAACACCCAGGAACACCAGCATCAGACGGGTCGGCTCGGCGCGCACACCGAGCGCCCTCGCTGCATCGTCCCCCATCTCCAACATCGGCAGCCGACGCGAGAGCACCGCCAAGCCCGACGCGATGACGACCGACACGGCCAGCACGGGCCCCACCAGCGACCATCCAAGCCCGTTGAGGGTGCCCGCACCCCACACGGCGGCCGCGATCGCGTCGTCCAGGTCGGCCCTGATCACGAGCCAGGTGTTGACCGAGGCGAGGACGGCACTGACGGCGATCCCGACGATGATCAACCGAAAGCCCTGCACCCCGCGCCGGTACGCGAGCAGGTAGACCACGGCCGCCGTCGCGAGTCCGCCGACGAGCGCGCCCGCTCCGGTCCGGTAGTAGCCGCCACCGAGGGCGAGGATGACCACGAGAGCGCCGGTGTAGGCACCGGTGCCGAATCCGATGATGTCCGGGCTGCCCAACGGATTTCGCGTCAAGGATTGAAAGACCGCTCCCGATACGCCGAGGGCGGCTCCGAACAGGAAGGCCAGTGCCACTCGGGGAAAGCGCCACTCCATCACCACGATCTCGGTGAGGCGCGGCGCGTCGCCGAACACCGCGGCGAGCACCTCGTTCGGCGGAATGTAGTAGTCGCCGGTACCGACCGCGACGACGGAGACCATCACCGTCACGAGAAGCAAGGCCGCGCAGACGCCCACTGTTCGGATGTCGATGCGGCCGTCCACTCGGTCCCGCACTCGCACGACCCACAGCCTTCGGCCGAAATCGATGTCGCCGCCGCGTTGTTCACGGGTCACAGTCCGCTCGCCTTCTTCCGGCGAACCAGCACGATCAGCACCGGTGCGCCGACGAACGCGGTGACGATACCGACCTGCAGCTCCCCCGGCCTGATCACGATGCGTCCGACCACATCGGAGAGCAGCAGCAAGCCCGGTGCCGCGAACACCGTGTAGATCAGAATCCAACGCTGGTCCGGTCCGACGAACCACCGCACCATGTGCGGAATCATCAGTCCGACGAATCCGATGGGCCCGGCCGCCGCCGTCGCAGCGCCGGCGAGCAGAGTCACTGCGACGACACCGACGATTCGCGTACGAATCACATTCGCCCCCAACGACTGGGCCAGATCGTCGCCGAGCGCAATCGCATTGAGGGGACGTGCGATCAGGGCAGCCAGGAAGACTCCGAGCGCGATGAACGGGGCGACCTCGGACGCGATGTCCAGACCTCGACCGGCCAACGACCCGGCTCCCCAGAACCGCATCCTGTCGAAGGCATCCGGATCGAGCAACAGCATGCCCGAGGTGACGCCGCCCAGTACCGCACCGAGCGCAATTCCGGACAGTGTCAAGCGAATCGGAGTAGCTCCTGCTCGCCCCAGCGACCCCAGTGCGTACACCACGATCGTGGCGACCACCGCCCCCGCGAACGCGAACCAGATGTAGGACCCGATGCCGGTGACACCCAGCACGCCGACGGCGAACGCGACGAAGAACGCCGCCCCGGCATTGACGCCGAGAATTCCCGGGTCGGCCAGCGGATTTCGCGTCATCGCCTGAATCAGCGCACCGGCCACCCCGAGGGCAATCCCGACGAGCAACCCCAGAACCGTACGCGGGAGCCGCAGTTCGCGGACGATCACGGATTCGGTGGATCCGTCGGCGTGCAGCAGCCCGTGCCACACCTGACCGATCGGGATGTACTCGGTGCCCACCGAAATGCTCACCAGGCACAGCACTGCCAGAACACCGACGACGACGAACAACCCCGCGGCGCGACGCGCATCGGTGCGAGCGAGACCACCGGCGAGAGCCGGAACATCTCGCTGTTCCGGCTCGTCGCCCACGCTCGTCCTCACCCGATTCACACCACCGATCGCACCCTCGCGCTCACAGCGGACTTCACGATCTCACCGCTGCGGACAGCGATGTTGGACAGCAACGACGAGGTCAGACCGTGCGTGTGCTCGGTGCCGCCCTGCAGGTAGATCGAACCCGCACTCTGTTCACGCGTCACGAGTCGGTAGTCACGTGTCACGCGAGGACCGCGAGAGTCGTATTCGACGGCGTCGAACAGCGGACCGAGGATCTCGGGTAGATCGAGGGACGTGAAGCCGGTGGCATAGACGACAGCGTCGCACAGTATGTCCTCGGCCAGCCCCGTCGGGCCGTGCTCGACGGAGGCACGCACGCCCGAGGGCTCCTCGGTGGCCCCGATCAACCGGGATGCTCCGTGCACGAACAACCGGCGCTGCCCGCTGACTCGCTCGGCGTACTCGCGCGCGTACAACTCCTCGATCAGAGGCAGGTCGACGGCGGAGTAGTTGGTGCCGCGGTGATACTGCAACAGCTGCTCGCGCAGCGTGTGCGAGGACGAATAGAAGTCGTCGACGGCCGTCGGATCGAAGATGCGATTGGCATAGGGGCTGTCGTCGGCCGGGCTGTACCCGTACTTGCGCAGCACCGCGTGCACCGACGCGTCGCTGTACGTCGAGTGCAGGTAGTCCACCACCTCGGCGGCGCTCTGCCCGGCACCGACCACGACGAACGTGCGATGCGTCCGCGACGGCAACCGATCGAGATGGCCGAGAAGATCGTGATTGTGGAACTGCCGCGTCGACGCCGTGACCCCGTCGGGCAGGGTGGCTGTCAGTCCTCCGGCGAGCACGATGTTGCGCCCTCGCACGGTCCCGGTTCGCCGGCCCTCGGTTCGAACGCCGTAGCCGTCGCCGGTGTCGACGACGTCCACCGCCCGGGTGCCGTAGTGCACCGTAGCGTCGACTTTTCCGGCGGCCCACGCCAGATAGTCGTGGAACTCGAGCCTGCTCGGGAAGAACGTCTGCAGGTTGATGAAGTGATTGAGCCGACCCTGCTCCGACAGGTATGCCAGAAAGGTGTACTCACTGCTGGCATTGCGCTGGGTCGCCAGGTCCTTGAGGAACGAGATCTGCATCGACGTCCCGGGCAACAACATGCCGGGGTGCCAGGCGAACTCGTCCTTGGACTCGACGAAGCAGGCCGTCAATCGCTCTGTGGGAGAGCAGTTTCGGTTGTGCTCCTCGATCGCGATGGCCAGTCCCAGATTGGACGGCCCGAATCCGACTCCGACGATGTCGTAGTTGTCGTCCGAGGTCATCGAACGCTCGCCCCCGGCAACCGATCGGTGGAGCCGAGGTTGTGCAGTTCGGCATGAACGAGACCTGCACGGTGGATCGTTCCACCCAGCTTGGTGCGATGCATCAGGCGTCTTCCTTCTTCTTGCGGACGAGATACGGGACGCCGGCGAGGGGCCGTCGATGGCCGTCTCGGCACTGCCCTTCGCCGTGGCTCGATGCCACGGGCAACGCTACGCGCCTACGGTAGGCTAACCTAACATTTCCTCGGGTACAACGGCTCCGTCGTCCACCGGGTGGGCCCGGCAAGGTCCGTGGCTCTCGACTTCCTCGGTTCCACCGTCCATCGTCGAACACGAAAGTGAGCGCATGTCCCCACGAAGAAACCGCACCGTACGGCGATACAGAACCGCACCCCGCGCCCTCACCGGAGGCATCGTGGTTCTCGTGCTCGCCACTGCGGCAGCGTGCAGCAGCGGCACCACCGACGACGCCGGCACCCAGGTCGTCGACCTGAACGCGAACCCAGCCGCCTGCGGCGAGAACGACCGCGTCGACACGGTCGACCGAGAAGCAGGACCGTTCACGTACACCGACGGCCGTGGACGGACCATCTCCCTCGATTCGCAACCGACCAGAATCATCGCCGACGAGGAATCGGCCGCAGCGCTGATGTCGTACGGAATCAAGCCCGTCGCCATCTGGTCGACGACGCCGATGGCCACCAGCCCCATCCTGGCCTGCCAGGATCTGTCCGGCATCGAATCGGTCGGCGAAAGCTGGGGCACATTCGACTTCGAGAAGGCCGCCGGCCTCGACCCAGATCTCGTCATCGGCGAGTTCAACCCTCGATTCGGGCAATTCGGCAAGCTGACCACCACGGCCGATTCGTCCAAGGCCGACACCATCGATCAGCTCGCTCCCACCCTGGGAGTCACCTTGGATACGACATCGACGGCCAAGACGATCGAGAACTACGCCGGTCTTGCGTCATCACTCGGAGTCGACCTCGACACCCCGCAACTGGCAGACATCAAAGCCGACTACGACGCCGCCGTCGCGAATTTCGAGAAGGTTGCCTCCGAACGCCAGGACCTCACCGGCGTGGGAGTCTGGCCCCTCGACGTCGCCTACGTACTCGATCCGTCGGCCGACCCAGACTTCAGCGACTACCAGCGCTGGGGACTGAAGATGTACACCCCCGACGGTACCGATGACGGGTACTGGAAGAAGGTGTCGTGGGAGAACGTGTCGACCGTCGACGCCGATGTCGCCTTCGTCTATCACGACGTCGCCAACGCCGCCGATGTGACACTTGCAGACATTCCCAGCCGCTACCCCGGCTTCGACGCCATTGCCGCCGTCGACAACCAACAGATGGTGCTGTGGGACTACGGTGCCAACAAGAGCTACAGCCGCTACACCAAGACCATCGACATCTACGCCGACGCTCTGTCCAAGGCGAAGAAGGTCACGACCGAGTGAGAGCCGCTGCGATCTCCCCGGCCTGCCGGTCCAGTTCGGATCGTTGCGGCGACGACGGCCGAGCCTGCAACCCGAAGCCGTCGCCGATCATCCGGGGGATGACGTGCAGGTGCACGTGGAAGATTTCCTGACCGGCCACCGTGCCGTCGGCGAGAAAGAAGTTGACGCCGGCGACACGCGGATTGCTCGCTCGCACAGCGGCGGCCACCTTCTGCCCCACCACGAACAGGTGCGAACCGATCTCGGGTGGCAACTCCGCAAGGGTCCGGAACTGCTCTCTGGGCACCACCAACACATGTCCGCTGGTGAGCGGCCTGATGTCCATGAACGCAATCGCTGTCTCGTCCTCGTGGACGCGAGAGGCCTCGGCCGTCCCGGCAATGATCTCGGCGAAAATCGTGTAGGGGTTCACAGTCTCCGAGCGTAGGCGCTCGGTGCACTGACGCTGCGGGGCCCGGAGCCGGAGACTACTGTTTGCCGATGAGCATCGGCGGGGTTCTCTTCGACATCGACGGCGTCCTTGTCACGTCGTGGCAGGCGGTGCCAGGGGCAGCAGACACTCTGAAGTACCTGGACAGCAAGGACATTGCTCGCGCGTTCCTGACCAATACGACGTCGAAGACGCGTGAGCAGATCGCTACGGCACTGCGCGACGTGGGGCTGGACGTGCACTCGGACGAGATCGTCACGGCCGCGTCACTCACCGCGGACCATCTGCGTGAGAACTATCCGGATGCGCGAGTGGTACTGATCAACAACGGTGAGATCGCAGGCGACATGCCGGGAATCGAATTCGTCGACGAGACGTCCGAGGATCCCGATGTCGTGGTCGTCGGCGGTGCAGGCCCGGAGTTCACGCACGAGCGCCTCAGTCGCGTCTACGACTGGCTGTGCCGGGGCATACCCGTCGTCGCGATGCATCGATCGCTGATGTGGAGCACCGGGGCCGGACTACGCATCGACACCGGCATGTACCTCGGCGGCATGGAGCAGGCGTCGGGACACACCGCGAAGGCCATCGGAAAGCCGGCTCCGCTGGGATTCCGGACGGCGTCCGAGCGGATGGGCGTCGACCCGGACGACGTCGTGATGGTCGGTGACGATCTCGACAACGACGTCCTGGCCGCCCAGGTCGTCGGAATGACGGGAGTGCTCGTGCGCACCGGGAAGTTCCGCCAGGACGTACTCGATCGACGCATCACGGACGAGTTCGCGATGGAACCCGACCACGTGATCGACTCGGTTGCCGACCTCCCCGGTGTCCTCTCCTGACTACAGAATCGGCGACGGCGTGTACGACGCCCCGGCCGGGAATTTCGCGATCAGTCGCTCCACTGCCGAGACGACCGCATCGACCTGAGCGTCGGCCGCCCCGGTGAATGCTGTCTTGTCGGCCAGTGCAGCATCGAGGGCAGCCCGATCGAGGGGCAGGCGATCGTCGGCGGCCAGACGGTCGAGCAGGTCCGGTTCCAGTCCTTGCTCACGCATGGCCAGCGCGACGGCGACGGCGTGTTCCTTGATCGCCTCGTGTGCGGTTTCGCGTCCGACACCTGCGCGCACGGCAGCCATCAGCACCTTGGTCGTCGCGAGGAACGGCAGGTAGCGGTCGAGTTCTTTCGCGATGACGGCCGGGTACGCGCCGAATTCGTCGAGCACGGTCAGGAAGGTCTCGATGAGTCCGTCGATCGCGAAGAACGCGTCGGGCAGGGCGACACGGCGCACGACGGAACAGAAGACGTCGCCCTCGTTCCACTGCGCTCCTGCGAGCTCGGCGGCCATCGATCCGTAGCCTCGGAGCACCACCTGCAGGCCGTTGACGCGTTCGCACGAGCGCGTGTTCATCTTGTGCGGCATCGCCGACGAGCCGACCTGGCCCGCCTGGAAGCCCTCGGTGACGAGCTCGTGGCCGGCCATCAGGCGAACGGTGTGCGCGAACGAGGACGGTCCGGCACCGACCTGGACCAGCGCGGAGACGACCTCGTGGTCGAGCGATCGGGGGTACACCTGGCCGACGCTGGTCATCGTGTGCCGGAAGCCGAGGTGATCGGCGACGATCCGCTCGAGCGCGACGAGCTTGGCGGAGTCGCCGCCGAACAGGTCGAGCATGTCCTGCGAGGTACCCATCGGGCCCTTGATTCCGCGCAACGGGTAGCGCGCGATCAATTCCTGCACCCTCGACAGAGCCAACAGCAGCTCGTCTGCGGCAGACGCGAACCGCTTGCCCAGTGTGGTGGCCTGAGCTGCGACGTTGTGACTGCGGCCGGCCATCACCAGCGAGGAGTACTCGGCGGCGCGCTCGGCCAACCGCTTCGCGACGGCGACGCCGTGCGCGTGGACGTGTTCGAGTGAGCGCAGAATCTGCAGCTGCTCGACGTTCTCGGTGAGGTCGCGGCTGGTGAGCCCCTTGTGGATGTGCTCGTGGCCGGCGAGGGCGTTGAACTCCTCGATGCGGGCCTTGACGTCGTGGCGGGTGACGCGCTCACGCTCGGCGATCGACGCGAGGTCGACCTGGTCGACGACGGCTTCGTAATCGGCGATGGCAGCGTTGGGGACGTCGACTCCGAGGGAGGACTGCGCGCGCAACACAGCGATCCACAGTTGGCGTTCGAGGGCGATCTTGTGCTCCGGAGACCACAGCTCCACCAGTTCGGGACTCGCGTAACGGGTGGCCAGGACATTCGGGATGCTCACGAGCATCCAGCTTACGTGGCGCAGTTGTCGGTCTCGGATGAGGTCGGACTCGAATTCGGCCGTCGGACCGAGCATCGAGACTATCGCCGCAGCGCGGAATAACCGCAGCGCATTTCGATGTTGCAGCCGCCGTGAGCCGAACAGTGAAGGTCGACATCTGGTCCGACATCGCGTGCCCGTGGTGCTTCGTCGGTAAGCGCCGTTTCGAGGCAGGCGCTGCGGAGTTCACCGCCGGAGGCGGGACGCTCGAGGTGGAGTTCCACTCGTTCGAGCTGGCACCCGACACACCGGTCGACTTCGACGGCAGCGAGGTCGATTTTCTCGTCTCCCACAAAGGCATGCCGGCCGAACAGGTCACGCAGCTGTTGGGGCAGATGACCGAGCTGGCCGCTGGCGAAGGGCTCGCGTACGACTTCGACGCCATGCAGCACACCAACACCGTCAAGGCGCACGAACTTCTGCACTTCGCCAAGTCGAAGGGCAAGCAAGTCGAGATGAAGGAACGTCTTCTGGCGGCCTACTTCGAGGAGGGCCGCCACGTCGGCCGCACCGATGACCTCGCCGACCTGGCCGCGGAGGTCGGCCTCGACCGTGACGAGGCGGCCCGGGCGCTGAAGTCCGAGGAGTTCCTGCCGGCAGTGCGCGCGGACAAGGAGCAGGCCATCGCCTACGGGATCAGCGGTGTGCCGTTCTTCGTGATCGACGGACGGCTCGGTGTGTCGGGCGCGCAGGCCCCGTCGGTGTTCGCCGACGTCCTGCAGAAGGCCGCTGCCGGCTCATGAGCGGTCCGTTGGAGATGGTCGGCGACGAACACGGCCCCGTCTGCGAGGACGGCGTGTGCGAGGTGCCACAGATTCACGACGCAGATACCGGCGAGACCGACTGACAGTCAATCGGCAGGCACCTGTACCGCCGGTGCCACGATGTCGATGACGGCCAGGAGCATGCTTCGGGCCATGTGGCGGGGGTCTGGGTCCACTTCGCTGAGCGCTCCGACGACGGCTCCGTCGACCACTGCCACCAGCCGCCTGAGTTGCTCTTCCTGCACGGTTCGGCCCGATCTGCGCAGTACGTCGGTGAGCAGGTCGTCGATCTGGGCGCGCAGCCGCAGTTGCACCTCGCGCAGTTCGGGATGCCGTGCCGAGGCGATGAAGCGTTCATATCTCGCGATCAGCTGCTCGTGGCCGTCCTGCGGCCCGATGAGCAGGTCGACGATGAGATCGACCGTCGACTCCATTTCGTTCGAGCACTTGCCCTCGTCGTCGATGCGACCGCGCATGACGTCGATCTCGCGCGTCCCGACGACGTCGACCGCCGCGGCTACCAGGTCTCCGAGGGACTCGAAATAGTAGGTGGTCGACGCCAGCGGCAACCCGGCTCGTGCGGCCACCGATCGGTGCCGCACCGCGTCGAATCCGCCCTCGACTAGAAGGTCCGCAGCGGCCGACGCCAATGCCTGGCGGCGGCGCACCCCCTTCGGAGTCGCACCCGACACCTTGTGCTGCGACTCGGTCGGACCTGCGGACATTCAAGTCATCGTGCCAGCTCGAGGCCGTTCGTCGGACTGCTTTGGCGCTATGGAATTGTCAGTATTCGTGGCACATCGAACGATCGACCTTCGCTCCGACACCATCACCCGACCCGATTCGGTCATGCGAAAAGCCATGGCCGACGCCGAAGTGGGCGACGACGTCCTCGACCACGACCCCACGATGGCAGCGCTGGAAGAAGCGGTGGCAGGGCTGCTCGGGTTCGAGTCGGCGCTGTGGGTGCCGTCGGGTTCGATGGGCAACATCATCGCGCTGATGCTGCATTTGCAACGCGGCGATCGCTTCCTGGCCCCCGAGCACGCGCACGTACTGGGGTCCGAGCTCGGTACCGCCGCATGGCTGGCGGGCGGGATGCCCGACGCCCTCCCCCACGACGGTGGCCCCGGCCGTCCCCTCGCGTCGACGGTGCGCGCGAAAGCCGGCGGCGAGGGGCCGTATTTCGCGCTACGGACGACGCTGCTTTCGCTCGAGAACACCCACAACTTCGCCGGCGGTGCTGTGATCGGAGCGGACGAGTGGTCGGATCTCGTTGCCGCCGGGCGTGATTGCGGACTGAAGGTGCACCTGGACGGCGCGCGGCTGTGGAATGCTGCTGTCGCCCTCGATGTTCCGATCGCGTCGCTCACTGCCGGTGCCGACACGGTGCAGGTGTGCCTGAGCAAGGGCCTCGGCGCACCCGTCGGTTCGATGTTGGTCTCGGATTCTGCACGGATCCACGAGGCTCGACGCGTACGAAAGATGTTGGGCGGCGGCGTCCGTCAGGGTGGCGTCCTGGCGGCTGCCGGGCTCGTCGCGTTGGATCGCATCGGTGATCTGGCCGAGGATCACGCCAACGCGTCCACCCTTGCTTCCGGGCTGCGCGAGCGAGGCTGGGAGGTACCGGAACCGGAGACCAACATCGTGCTCGCAACGGTTCCCGACCCGGCGTCGACGGTCGCGGAGCTGGCCGAGCTGGGCATCGCCGCGGTGACCGTCGCGGGCAAGGTGCGCTTCGTGACCCACCGCGACGTCGATGCCTCCGATATCTCCGAGGCGCTGGAGCGGCTGCGCCGCACGTGAGCGAAACTTCGTAGCCTGCTACGAGAAAACGCTCACATGCGACGAAGTCGCTCCAATGCCTCCTCGACGTCGGCGGTCGTGCCTGCGAACGAGAATCGCACGGTGTGGTTCCCGCGTTCGGTGTCGAAATCGACGCCGGGTGCCAACGCGACTCCGGTCTCGGAAAGCACTCGCGCACACCAGTTCCGCGAGTCGTCGGTCAGGTGCGCGATATCGGCGTAGACGTAGAAGGCACCGTCGGCCGGTGCGAGGTCGGTGATACCCATGGCCGGCAAACCGTCGAGCAGAATTCGACGGTTGACGGCGTAGCGCTCGACATGTGAATCCAGCTCGACGCGGGACTCCTCGGTGAACGCCGCGATGGCGGCAACCTGGGAGATCGCCGGTGGGCAGACCGTCATGTTCGACGCCAATCGTTCGACGGCTCTGCGCAATCGGGTCGGCAGCAGCATCCAA
The DNA here is from genome assembly GCF_040702765.1 of Rhodococcus sp. NPDC076796. Lineage (NCBI taxonomy): Bacteria > Bacillati > Actinomycetota > Actinomycetes > Mycobacteriales > Nocardiaceae > Rhodococcus > Rhodococcus sp. NPDC076796. The sequence continues at coordinate 610,422 of NZ_JBFBMS010000001.1, forward strand.
CCCAGCCGCCATCCGGTCATCGAGAAGTACTTCGACACCGATCCGATAGCGACGGATTCCTTCGAGGTCTCCCAGGCGCTCGACGTACGCGCGTCCCCGTAGGCGATTCCGTGGTAGATCTCGTCCGAGATCAGGAGAGTTCCGTGCTCGTCGCACCAACGCGCAATTGCGGCCAACTCGTCGGGGTCGATGATCGTGCCGGTGGGGTTGGCCGGGCTCGCGATGATGAGCCCTGCGGGCGGCTCGGGCAGGTCCTCGAGCATCGCGACGGTCGGCTGAAATCGCGTGCTCTCCAAGCAGTCGAGCTCGACGACGCGGCAGCCCAACGCTGCCAACGTGTTTCGATACGCCGGATATCCCGGCCTGGCCATGACGACGGTGTCCCCCGCGTCGAACGCAGCGAGGAACAGCAACGTGAACGCGCCCGACGAGCCGGTGGTGATCACCACGTCGTCGGCGTCGACGGTGATGCCGTACCGCGCGCTGTGATACTCGGCGATCGCGCGACGCAGCGGCAGAATCCCCAGCGTCTCGGTGTACCCGAGCAGGTGCGCATCCAGAGCCTCGCGAGTGGCCCGCAATACCGGCTCGGGCGCTCGCGTGGAGGGCTGACCTGCAGCAAGAGAGAGCACGTCGCCGTGAGTGCGCGCCCGCTCGGCCGCCGCGGCGAACACATCCATCACGTGGAACGGCTCGACCATCGATCGCTGCGATTCACTGTGCATTGGCTCGACACTACTGATCCTGGGACGCTCGGTACCTCAGGCCTTCGCAAACGCGCGCGCATTTGCCATGCGCGCGCAAAACCGCGTCGTTTCGGAGGCGATTCTGCGCGCATCCGACGAATGCGCGCGCGTTTGCCCCCGACGACCGGCCTCGACAAACCCGGCCGACGCAGCACATCTACAGCGAGATCCGACCCTCCACCGCAGCCAGGCCGATATCAGTGCGGAAGTGGCTGCCCGGCAACCGAATTCCCGCGATACGGGAGTAGGCGTCGTCACGGGCGGCGGTGAGGTCGAATCCGGTGCCGACCACGCTCAGCACGCGCCCGCCCGCGGAGACGACCGCGCCGTCCTTCACCGCGGTGCCTGCATGCAGGACGCCTGCGCCTTCGGAGCCGAGAATCTCGTCACCGGTACGCGGTCGACCGGGGTAGTTCTCGGCGGCGATGACGACGGTGACGGCCGCGCCGTCCTTCCAGCGCAACTGCGGAAGTGAAGCAAGCGTGCCGGTTGCCGTCGCGTTCAGCACCTCACCGAGAGGTGAATCGAGCAGCGCCAGCACTGCCTGAGTCTCGGGATCGCCGAAGCGGCAGTTGAATTCGACGACCGCCGGGCCGTCGGCACCCATCGCCAGACCGGCATACAGCAGACCGGAGAACGGCACACCACGCTGCACCATCTCGGCGGCAACGGGTTTCACCACATCGCGGACGATCTCCTCGACTGCGGTCTCGGGCAACCACGGCAGCGGGGTGTACGCACCCATGCCGCCGGTGTTGGGTCCGGTGTCTCCGTCGCCGACGCGTTTGTGGTCCTGCGCGGGCAGCAGCGGCACCACGGTCTCGCCGTCGACGAGGCAGAAGAGGGACACCTCGGGGCCGTCGAGGAACGATTCGAGCAGCACCGGGTGGCCGTTCTCGAGGAGTTCGGCGGCGTGATCGCGGGCGACGAGCCGATCGGTGGTGACGACGACACCCTTGCCTGCGGCCAGGCCGTCGTCCTTGACCACCCAGTTGGGGCCGAAACGGTCAAGGGCTGCGTCGAGCAGGGCGGGCGAATCTACGATTTCACTGTGCGCGGTTCGCACACCGGCCGCTGCCATCACGTCCTTGGCGAAGGCCTTGGACCCTTCGATGCGGGCGGCGTCGGCGGACGGGCCGAATGCGGCGATACCGGCTTCGCGGAGGGCGTCGGCCACGCCGAGGACCAGGGGCACCTCCGGTCCGATGACGACGAGATCGGCTTCGACCTTCTTCGCCAGTGCAGTCACCGCTTCGCCGGACGCCACGTCGACGGCGTGCTGCTCGGCGAGCTTTGCGGTACCTGCGTTGCCGGGAGCCACGAAGAGCTTCTCGACCGACGGATCGGCCTTCAACGCAAGTAGAAGGGCGTGCTCACGAGCACCGGAACCTATGACGAGTACGCGCACAGTGCATCAGACTATCTGCTCGACGCGAAAGCGCCCCGCACCTGTCATGGTGCGGGGCTCTTTCGTGGTGGTTCGGTGTTACTGCGTGAGGTCGTAGAACGTCACATTGTCGACGGTGGTCGCGGTGAAGTTCTCGGTGACCCACGCCGAGATCGCGGCCGAGGTACCCGACTCCATGCCCGGCATGCCGCCGCCTCCGATGAAGTAGTGGATCTCTCCATCGGCGACGTACTGCTGGAATTCGGCGAGGGTCGGCGACGGGTCAGTGCCGTTGAATCCGCCGATGGGCATGACGGGTTCCTCGGTGGCCAATTGGTAGCCCGCCGCGGTGTTGGCCCCGATGGCCGCTGCCACCCAGGTGTAGGAGTCGGCGTCCTGCTCGAGCATCTCGGTGATCGCGTTGGTCGGCGTGCTGCCTTCGAGCAGACCACCCATTCCACCGCCCATACCGCCACCCATCTCGGCACCGGCCGCACCGTCACCACCCGGCATCTGGCCGGGAGCGCCCGCCGGTAGCTGCATCCCGGCCGGCAATTGCATCCCACCCGGCATACCGCCCTGGCCTCGTCGGCCCTCGCCCATGCCGCCGAATCCGCGCATGCCGGTGTTGGGTCCGGCCGAGACGATGGATCCGTTGTGCGGAGTGCCGATCGTGTCGACGGCGTAGGCCGTCGGGCCGGCTAGTCCGGCGAACATCACCGCCAGGATCGACGCCGCAGCCAATCTGCCGCGAGTCAGCGCCGGGATCAGCAGTGCGATGACCGCGAGAACTCCGACGACGAGAATTGCCCACTTCAGCCAGGGCACAAAACTCTCGCTGCGACCGAGCAGCACCCACGCCATGGCGACGGTCGACGCCACCGCGACGGCCATTGCGATGCGCACCCAATACCTCTCGCGTTGCCGCCACAGCACCACACTGCCGATGCCGACGAGAGCAGCGACGGCGGGCGCGAGCGCAACGGTGTAGTACGAGTGGAAGATTCCGGCCATGAAGCTGAACGTCAGGCCGGTGACGAGCAACCACGATCCCCAGACGATCAGTGACGCTCGTTGTACGTCCGTCCGAGGGGCCCTGCCGCGCAACACGAGTCCGACGACGAGCAGGACCAATGCAGCCGGAATCAGCCAGGCGATCTGGCCGCCCTGGGAGGCGTCGAACATGCGGAAGATGCCGGTCTCTCCCCAGATACCACCGGGCATCCCGCCCGCGACGTCCCCGCCCATACCGCCGCGTCCCGGAGTGACGCTTCCGGTCTCGTCACCGCTGAGGCGGCCGAATCCGTTGTAGCCGAGCGTGAGTTCCAGGATCGAATTGTTCTGCGAGCCGCCGACCCACGGCCGGGAGGACGCCGGCCAGAATTCGACGATCAGCAGCCACCATCCGGCCGCGACGATCATCGCGCCCAGAGCTCCGAACAGCTGCCACAGCCGGGTGAGGAACTTCGGCGGCCCGGCGATCAGGTAGGTCAGTGCCAGCGGCGGCACCACGAGCATCACCTGGAGCTGTTTGGTGAGGAAGCCGAATCCGACGAACATGCCGGTGATCAACAGCCACTTGGTCTTTCCGGTCTCGACGCCTCGCAGCAGCGCCCATACCGATGCGATCATCAGCAGCACGAGCAGCGCGTCGGGATTGTTGAACCGGAACATCAGTGCGGCAACGGGAGTCACGGCCAGTACCAGGCCTGCGAGCAGGCCGGCCGCGCCACCGAAGCGACGCTTGACGGTGGCTCGCAACAGTGCCACCGAGGCGACTCCGAGGAGAGCCTGGGGCACGAGCATCGCCCAGGCGTTCAGTCCGAAGATGCGCACCGACAACGACATCAGCCACAGCGACATCGGGGGCTTGTCGACGGTGATCGAGTTGGCGGCGTCGGAGGATCCGAAGAAGAACGCTTTCCACGACACCGAACCCGCCTGTATCGCAGCGGAATAGAAGGAGTTCGCCCACCCCGAGGCACCGAGTCCCCAGATGTAGGCGACACCGGTGCCGACCAACAGCGCGATCAGCCCGATCCATTCCCACCGTGAGGAGGTCGCAGGCGTGGACGGCGCAGCCGCGGAGGGGCGTTCGATCGTCGTCGTCACAGAGCCTTCTCCGAACCGGCGGACTGGGAATCGGCCGACTGAGAGCTACGGAAGACCCACCTCAGGGCGACGAATCGGCACACGGTGGCAACGAGATTGGCGACTATGAGGACGGCGAGTTCTACGTGCCGGGACACATCGGGTGCCCACGCGTGCAGCACGGCGAGCGATCCGCTGGTGACGAGGAGGGCGAACCCGAAGATCGCCAGTCCCTGCAGTTGATGCTTGCCTGCGCCGTCCGATCCGCGGACGCCGAAGGTGAAGGCGCGGTTGGCCGCGGTGTTGAGCACCGCGGTGATCAGCAGTCCGAAGAAGTTCGCGGCCTGCGCACCGATCAACGAGTGCAACACCAGGTAGAGCAACGCGTACGCGACGGTGCTGGCGATGCCGATGATGCCGAATCGCACCATCTGGCTGATCATTCCGTGCGGTACTCCCGGCACGAGCGGCTCCCGTCCCAGGCTTCGACGCAGTTCGGCGACCGGAAGCACTCCGGTGGCCAGGGCGCGGCCGACGCGCCAGCATCCCTGCAGGTCCTTGACGGCGGTGTCGATGATGTTGACGCTGCTGTTCGGGTCGTCGACCCAGTCGACGGGTACCTCGTGGATACGCAGGCCGACCTTCTCCGCGATGACGAGCAGTTCGGTGTCGAAGAACCATCCGGTGTCTTCGACGAGCGGCAGCAGTTGCCGGGCCACATCGGTGCGCATGGCCTTGAAACCGCACTGCGCGTCCGAGAAGCGTGCGCGCAGCGAAGTGCGCAGAATGAGATTGTAACTGCGCGAGATGAATTCACGCTTCGCGCCGCGGACCACCCGGGACGATCGATTGAGCCGAGATCCGATGGCGAGGTCCGAGTGACCGGACATCAGCGGCGCGATCAGCGGCATCAGAGCGTTGAGGTCGGTGGAGAGATCGACGTCCATGTAGGCCACGACATCGGCGTCCGATGCCAGCCAGACGGCTTTGAGTGCCCGTCCGCGCCCCTTCTCGTCCAGGTGATGAACCTGAACTCCCTCGATCTCGTCGGCGAGCCGATGTGCCACCGCGAGGGTGCCGTCGGTACTGGCGTTGTCGGCGATGGTGATTCGCGACCGGAACGGGATCCGGTCGTCCAGGTGCTCGTGCAGACGACGAATGCACTGTTCGAGATCCGCCTCTTCGTTGTATACCGGGATGACCACCTCGAGAGTGGCCGTGGCGTTCGAGCCGGGCCGCTGGCCTGCTCGTGCGAGGGAATTCGTTGTCATGTGGACCAGAATCGGCCCCTGAGCTGGACCCACCCTGCGACGAACCTGGCAATCACCTGGGAGGACAGGAGCGGAGCCTGCGGAGTGACCGATGTGCAGGAGCCACATAGGGCATCCTGTTCCCATGGCTTCCATTTTCAGCAAGATCATCGCCGGCGAAATCCCGGGACGTTTCGTCTGGCAGGACGACGACGTGGTTGCGTTTCTGACGATCGCACCGGTCACCCAGGGCCACACGCTGGTGGTTCCGCGTGAGGAGATCGACCAGTGGCAGGACGTCGACGGTGCCGCGTTCGCCAAGATCACCGCCGTTGCTCAGATCATCGGCCAGGCAGTCAGGACCGCGTTCGACGCTCCCCGCGCCGGGTTGCTGATTGCCGGGCTCGAGGTGCCGCACCTGCATCTGCATGTGTTTCCTGCCTACGACATGGGCAACTTCGACATCTCGGGTGCCGATCCGAATCCGTCGGCGGAGTCACAGGACGAGGCGGCGACCAAGCTGCGGGCGGCGTTGCGTGACCTCGGGCACGAGGCGCACGTCCCGAACTGACACGAAGCGGCTCCAGCATGACCGACACTGCACCCTCGCCCGCCGGCACCACGAACAGCACCCGAGCGCTCACCATCGCAGCGCTCGGCACCCTGCTGACCCTGATGGCGTTCACTGCACCGCTCGCGACGATCAACAGCACCGCGGCCGATCTGATGTCCGACGCAGCAGGACGCACCTGGATTCTCAGCTCGATGAGCATCGGCCTGGCGGCCGCGCTGCTGACCACCGGCACCGTCGCCGACGACTTCGGCCGTCGCCGCACGTTCGCACTCGGTGCCGCGGTCCTCGCCGTCGGCGCGATCGTCTGCGCAGCCTCTCCGAACACACTGATCTTCGTTCTGGCCCGCATACTGCAGGGCCTCGGCGGCGCGGCCGTCGTCGCGTCGAGTCTGGGCATCATCGCGCACACCCATCCGGCCGGTCCCGTGCGCGCGAAGGCCAGCGGAGTCTGGGGTGCGAGCGTGGGTGCCGGTATCGCGCTCGGCCCGCTGCTCGCCGCCGCCCTGGATCGCTGGGCCAGCTGGCGTGAGGCCTACGTGGTTCTCGCCGTCGCCACGCTCGCGCTGGCCGTCGCGGCGCATCGGCTCGTCGAAGAATCCAGGTCCGACGCCCCGCGTGGCCTCGATCCGATCGGCGCGCTGCTGTTGGCGACGGGCATGGCCGCACTGTTGGCCGCGTTGGTCGAGGGCAGACAGGGCTGGACCGAGGTGACCCCGATCGTTCTCTTCGTGCTCGCAGTTCTCCTCCTGGCCGCCTTCACCATCCTCGAATTACGCAGCGCCACAGCGATGCTCGATCTCACACTCTTCCGGCACCCACCGTTTCTGGCCGCCACGGTCGCCGCGCTGGCCAACGGCGGCGGCATCATCGCGCTGATGTCGTACATGCCCGGATTTCTCGGAACCGTACTGGGAATCGATGCGCTCGGTGCCGCGCTGCTGCTGTTCGGGTGGTCGGCCACGTCCGTGGTCACTGCCCTACTCGCCCGCAGGCTGCCCGCGTCGCTCAGTGGCCGAACGCAACTTGCCGTCGGCCTGGTCGGCGTCGCGATCGGCATGCTGATGCTGACGGGGTTGTCCGAGAACGCATCCTGCCCGCGACTGTTGCCAGGACTGCTCGTGGCAGGCCTTGCGAGCGGAGTGCTCAACGCCGCTCTCGGACGCGAGGCCGTGGCCAGCGTGCCCGCCGGACGCGGCGGCATGGGCAGCGGGGCGAACAACACCGCGCGCTATGTCGGATCCGCCATCGGTGTCACCGTCGTTGCGGTAGTGGCCGTTCCTGCCGGGAGTGGAGCCCGCGGAATGACCCAATCGATTAGCAGCCACAGCGCGACTGCGCTGACCCAAGGATGGAACACCGCAGCTCTGGTCACCGCAGCGATTTCCGTAATCGGAGCGGTGGTCGTGGCGGCCTCACGCTCCCGGCGGTAGCGAGTACTCCTGTTCCGGTCTCCCGGTCGACCCGTAGCGCAGCTGCATGCGCAATCGCCCCTTGGACACCAGGGTCGCCAGGTAGCGCTGCGCCGTCGCACGTGAAATACCGATGGCGGCAGCAACTTCACCCGCGGACATCGGCTCGGCCGTCGTGCGGACCGCCTCGAGCACCAGATCACGGGTGACGGACTGCGAGGACGGCAACGGTGCCGCAGCGCGCGGCCGCAACGCGTCGAGTCCGCTGTCGATGTCGGCCTGGCTCAGCTCCTCCGAACGGTCCAGAGCGCTGCGGTACGTCAGGTATCCGGTGAGGCGATCGACCAGCGCCGAACGCGGAAACGGTTTGATCAGGTACGTCCAGGCACCGGCGGTCATCGCCGAGCGCACCGTCTGCTGATCCGCCGCAGCCGAGAGCACCACGGCGTCGCACTCGAGTTCGCGCACCAGGTCGATTCCGGATCCGTCGGGCAGATAGACATCGACCAGCGCCAGATCGAACGAGTGGGTCGACGCCAACTCCCGCGCCTGGGCGATACTCGTCGCCACCGCGGCCACCTCGTAGTTGTCCAGCGAATTGACCAGTGCCGCATGTAGATCCGCGACTCGGAAATCGTCGTCAACGACCAGTACTCTCATTGGGTCACCTCGTCGGTCAGTAGTGCGTCCGGTATCGACGCGATGAAGACTGCGCCTCCTCGTTGATTCTCTTCGGTGATCTGCCCGCCGACATCGGCCAGCGTCACGTCGCCGCCGCGGGTGCGCGCGATCTGCCGACTCAGCGCCAACCCCACCCCTCGACCGCCCGGGGATTCCGCCGTCGACTTGGTCGAGACTCCCTCCACGAACACCTGATCGAGCTCCAGATCCACCCCGTCGCCGGAATCGACGACCACGATGTGCAGGGTCGAACCGTCCTGCACCAGTTCCACTTCCACCTCGGCCGGCCGCCTGACTCCCAGCCTGGCAGCATCGATCGCGTTGTCGACGAGATTACCCAGCACAGTCGTCACGTCGACGGGAACGGCCACCTCTCCCCCGACCCAGGTGTTCTCGCCCAACACCATCCGAACTCCGCTCTCGCGGGCGTGCGCGGCTTTCGCGGTCAGGAACGACCGCAGATAGGCGTCGGACACGGCATCGATACCCTCGACGGTTTCCGATCTCGGTCCGACACCGAGTATTTCGTCGATGTACTGCGACGCTCGATCGGGGTGGCCCTCGTGCAGCAGTCCGCTGACCAGATGCATTCGGTTTGCGAACTCGTGGCGTTGGGCGCGCAGCACGGCAGACATCGACTGCACCGCGTCGAGCTGACGCGTCAGTGTCTCCACGTCGGTCCGGTCACGCACGGTCAGCACCGTACCCAGATTGCGATTGTCACGCAGCACTTTTCGGGCGGAGGCGATGACGACCAACTCGTCCACGGCGGCCAGCACCGGCTCGGCCGTCGGAGATCGGATGACCTCGAGCAACCTGGGGGTCAGACCGATGTTCTCGATGCGCATTCCAGGTTTGCCGTCGATCGAGAGCAACGTACGTGCCTCGTCGTTGACGACCGTGACGACTCCGTCGGGATCGATGGCGACTACACCCTCACCGATCCCGTGCAGCACTGCCTCCTGTTCACGGACCAATTCGGCGAGCTCCTCCGGCTCGAGCCCCAGCGTCAGCCGTTTCCACCTGCGCGCCAACAGGGTCGAGCCGGCCAGCCCGAGCAACAGCACGGCGCCGGTCACCAACCCGCCGTTGACCAGATCCTTCACCAGCTCGGTGCGCACGGCCGTGGTCGAAATACCGACACTCACTTCACCGATCACCATGTCGGTCGAACCGAGCGCCAGCACAGGCACTTTCGCACGTACGGAGTCGCCGAGCGTGCCACGCTCCTGTTCGACCACCTCGTTGCCCGCCAACGCACCCGAAGGATCGGTACTCACCCGCTGGCCCAGCACCGTCGGATCGGGGTGCGCCAACCGCAGACCCCGATCATCGGTGATGACGACGAACAGGGCGTCGGTGCGAGTGCGGGCACCCTCGGCCGCGCGCTGCAACGCCCCACCCGCCAACACACCCGCGGGCGCGGCATCGGTGCCGGCGGTGTCGACTGCCGAGAACTGCTCGACCAGCGAGCGCACCTCCGGGTCCGACGCCACCGTCCGGGCGACTGCGAGCGCACGTTCGCCGTACTCCTCGCTCGCCTGCCTGCCACTGCTGATCGCGAACACCCCGAACGCCACTGCCAAGGCCACCGCCACCAGCGCTGCCTGCAACAACAGCACCTGGGTCCTCAATCGCACCCACTCAGGCTATGCGCCGGGCGGGCTCGAGCACAATGCGCAAAAGGCTCTTTACGTTGCTTGCGCGGGTAGTGCGCACAACGGCGACCATGTGATGCCGGTTACGTAACTTCAGTCACACACGCAGTCCAACCGGACCCACCTCACACATTCGAGAAGGAGTGCACGATGTTGGTGATACTCGGCTTCCTCATGGTAGCCGCCTTCATGTTCTTGATCCTGACCAAGAGAGCCACGCCCGTCGTCGCACTCACCCTCGTACCCGTCATCTTCGGTCTGCTGGCCGGCGCTGGGCTCGGCATCGGCGACATGATCACCGACGGCATCAAGTCCCTGGCCCCCACCGCGGCTCTGCTGTTCTTCGCCATCATCTTCTTCGGAATCATGATTGACGTCGGCCTGTTCGACCCACTGGTGCGCGGAATTCTCCGCCTGGTGCGCAACGACCCGATGAAACTCGTTGTCGGAACTGCCATTCTGGCCATGGTCGTCTCGCTCGACGGTGACGGCTCCACCACCTTCATCATCGTGACGTCCGCACTGCTGCCGCTCTATCTCAAACTCGGTGTCAGCCCGGTGATTCTGACGGTCGTCGCCGGTCTCGCCAACGGCACGATGAACATCATCCCGTGGGGCGGCCCGACGGTTCGCGCTGCTTCCGCTCTCGGCATCTCCCCGTCCGACGTCTTCGTTCCGATGGTTCCCTCGATGATCGTCGGCCTGATCATCGTGCTGCTCTTTGCCGTTCACCTCGGCATCATGGAACGCCGACGCATCGGCAAGTTGATCTACGAACCCGAACTGGTGGCCTCCGGTGGCGGCGGCAGTATCCGCAAGGGTGGCAAGGCAACCGGCGGAGCAGGCACCGGCGGATCGGACGACGGCGAATCGGGCCAGTTCTTCGACGGCCTCGACCCCAACCGCGACACCCTGCGCCCGAAGCTGCTGTGGTTCAACGCTGCACTGACGGTCGTCCTCCTCGTCATCCTCGTCATGGACATCCTGCCCATCCCGGTGCTGTTCATGATCGCCGCCTCGATTGCCCTGACGGTCAACTTCCCCAAGGTCAAGGAGCAGGGCGACGCGATCGCACGGCACTCGTCCTCCATCGTCTCCGTGGTCGCCATGGTGCTCGCCGCGGCAATCCTCACCGGCGTCTTCCAGGGCACCGGCATGGTCGAGGCCATGGCCGAGTGGCTGCTCAACGTCATCCCGCCCGGCATGGGCCCGTACCTGGCCGTCATCACCGGCATCCTGAGCATCCCGCTGACGTTCTTCATGACCAACGACGCGTTCTACTTCGGCATCCTCCCGGTGTTGACCGAGACCGCCGAGAAGTACGGCATCGACCCGGTCGAGATGGCCCGTGCATCGATCACCGGTCAGCCCGTCCACCTGCAGAGCCCGCTGGTTCCGGCCATCCTGCTGCTGGTCACCCTCGCCGGAGTGTCGCTGGCCGACCACCACAAGAAAGTCCTGTGGAGAGCGGTGGTCGTCTCCCTCGCGATGCTGGCCGTCGGCATCGTCCTCGGCCAGATCCCGTTCGGCTGATCCCCCACCCCACCTCGCGTAGGAGAACCCCTCATGACCGTTGGCGTACTGCACAACAATTCACCCGAGGGCCGCGCCGCACTGGCGGCCGCCGTTCGAGAAGCACGCATCCGAGAGACGGACCTCGTCGTCCTGCACGCACTGTCGGGATCTGCCGAACCGTCCGCCGAGGCGGCCGAGACGCAGGCAGTGTCCACTTCGGTGGAGACCGCTCTGACCGACATCGACCACGCCGACGCCGTTACCTGGACCGTGGCGGTGGGTAGGCCCGATCCCGATGCCGTCAACACCCTGCTGACACTGGTCGAGGAACAGAAGTCCGAGATCCTCGTCGTCGGGTCGCGCCACCGTTCGGCCGTCGGCAAGTTCCTGATGGGACAGACGATTCAGCGGCTGCTGCTCGAGATTCCGGTTCCGGTTCTGCTGGTCAAGTCCGGAGTGTGAGTGTCTCCGACCGCGCCGGAAAAGTAGTGGGGCACAGCCTCCGATGGATCGGCCTCGCAGCCGTATCCGTCGGGGGCTGGGCCCTTTTCGCGGCGCTGGGGCTCACAGCACCGTCGTTGTTCGCGGCGCTCGTCGTCGCCGTGGTCTTCGCACTGACCGGTCTCGGACCCGCGGCCGTCCCCCGTCCATTGTCGATGGCGGCGCAGGGGACCCTGGCGGTGACGATCGGGCTGATGCTCGACACCGAGACACTCGGTGCGTTGGGCGAGAACTGGATTCCCGCCGTTCTCGTCGGCGCGGGAACGCTGGTCGTCAGCGCCGGCTGTGGCGCGCTGCTGGCCCTGCATCGCGATGTCGACCCGGTCACCGGCGCACTGTCCCTGATCGCGGGTGGCGCAACGGGTCTGGTGTCCATCGCCCGGGAGCTCGGCGGCGACGAGCGCATCGTCGCCGTGGTGCAGTACCTGCGCGTTGCACTCGTGGTGGTCACGATGCCCTTGATCGTCACGTTCGCCTTCCACGCCGACTCCGGCAGTGGTGCGGCGAGAGAGGAGATCTCGACGCCCTGGTATCTCGGCACGGCCTTTCTGCTCGGAGCCGTCGTCACGGGGATCGTGCTCGCGCGTCTGATCAGACTGCCGGCACCGGCAACGCTCGGACCGCTGATGGTGGCGGGCGCATGCGAGCTGCTCGGGTGGCCCGTGGACATCTCGGTGCCCACGGTCCTGCTGCCGGTGGCGTTCATCGTCATCGGATGGCAAGCGGGACTTGCGTTCACGACCGCGAGCCTGCGGGCCATCGGACGGATATTTCCGTGGGCGGCGCTGTTGGTCCTCTCGATCGGCTTGGTGTGCGCACTGTTCGGTTGGGCGCTCTCCGCCGTCACCGGGGTCAGCATGCTGACCGGTTACCTCGCCACCACCCCCGGCGGGTTGGCCGCTGTGCTGGCGGTGTCGGCGACGACCGGATCGGACGTCACCTTCGTGGCGTGCGTTCAGGTGATCCGGCTGGTGTCGATGCTCGTCGCTGCGCCACTCGCCGCAGCCGCGTACACCAGGCTGGCCGAACGCAAGAAGGCCAGGGCGGCGAGCGAATCAACCGTCGGCGCGGGGTAATTCGACCCGGAAGGTCGCGCCCTGCCCCGGGGTGCTGTGCACTCGCACCGTGCCTCGGTGAGCGGCGACCAACGCCGCGACGATCGACAGCCCAAGCCCGCTGCCGCCGCTCTCCCTGGTCCGCGAGGAATCGGCTCGATAGAAGCGCTCGAAGACGTGCGCGGCCTCCTCCTCTCGCAGACCCGGCCCGGTGTCCTGTACTTCGAGCAGCACCGAAGACCGGGTGGTCCCGACACACACGGTGATCGACGCGGATTCGGGCGTGTGCCGAACCGCGTTCCCGACGAGGTTCGCGAGTACCTGCCGCAGCCGAGCATCGTCACCGTCGACCTCAGGAATTCCCGGTCCTGCCAACACCTTCAGCGAGATGTCGCGCTGCGGCGAGACCGCCTTCGCGTCGTGCACGGCGTCGGCGGCGATGGTGAGCAGATCGACTCGGCGTACTTCGAGGGGTCGTTGGGCGTCGAGGCGCGCGAGCATCAGCAGGTCTTCGACGAGCAGTCCCATGCGCGCCGACTCGCCCTCGATTCGGTTCATCAGCACGGCGATGTCGCTCATCGCACCCTGCCGGTACAGCTCGGCGAACCCGCGGATCGTCGTCAGCGGCGTCCGTAGTTCATGACTGGCGTCGGCGACGAAGCGGCGCATCCGATCCTCGGACGCACGTGCCGCCTCCTCCGAGGCCGCAGTTGCGGCGAACGCGCGCTGAATCTGCGAGAGCATTCCGTTCAGGGCCGCCGACAGCCGGCCCACCTCGGTCTTCTCACTCCACTCGGGCACTCGGCGATGCAGATCCCCGGCAGCGATGGCCGCAGCAGTGGTCTCCACCTCACGCAGCGGTCGCAGACTGCGCCGCACCACGAAATACGCGATCACGGCCAGGGCCAGCAACACCGCTGCTCCGATGTAGAACTGAAGTACCGCGAGCCTGCTGACGGTCTGCTGGTTGGCGCTGAGCGACATTCCCACGGTGGTGGAGCCTTCGTTGTTGGTCACCGTGATCACCCGCCATTGTTTCGACGGGTCACCCTCGGAACCGACGGTCGTCGGGATGGCCGACGGCGTGCCCGACAGATCCGGAACATCCTCCGCCACATCGTTGATCGGGCCGCGGACGGTACCGTCGTTGGCCACCGAGCGAACGAAGAAGTTGGACGGCGGTCTGTTCGGGTTGGGTTCGTCGACCGGAAAAGGCGGGCGTTCTCCACCCGGCTTCGCCCACCCCTGGGACGCCTCGATGAGTTGACTGTCCAGCCGACGCATCAGCGAGGTCTCGAGCGAGGAGGTCACTGCAACCCCCGACGCCAGCAGACCGAGCCCGACCAGAAGCAGCAGCGCTGCGACCAAGGTGAAACGCAGCGGCAGACTCCGAATCCGACCTCGAATGCCCGTCACCGTGGCTGACGCATGACGTAGCCGACTCCCCGCAGTGTGTGGATCAATCGGGTATCACCCGTATCGACCTTGCGGCGCAGGTACGAAACGTAGGACTCCACCACTCCCACTTCGCCGCCGAAATCGTAGTGCCACACGTGGTCGAGAATCCGCGGCTTGCTCAGCACGGTTCCCGCGTTGACCATGAAGTACCGCAGCAACGTGAATTCGGTGGGTGAGAGCGAGACCGGCTCGCCTGCCTTCCACACCTCGTGGGTGTCGTCGTCGAGTTCGATGTCTGCGAACGCAACTCGGGACGGCTGAGTGTCCTCGCTCTTGCCCGATCGCCGCAGGATGACCCTGAGCCGGGCCACCACCTCTTCGAGCGAGAACGGTTTGGTGACGTAGTCGTCCGCACCGAGCGTCAGGCCGGTCACTTTGTCCTCCACCGAATCTCGCGCGGTCAGGAACAGGGCGGGGGCATCGATTCCGTCCGCTCGGAGCCGGCGCAACAGACCGAAGCCGTCCATGCCGGGCATCATCACGTCGAGAATGAGAGCCTCGGGCCTGAAGTTGCGGGCCTTGTCCAGAGCCTCGGGACCGGACGACGCCGTCGCGACCTCGAACCCCTGGAATCGGAGGCTGACCGACAGCAGCTCGACGATGGTCGGTTCGTCGTCGACGATCAGGACTCGTGCCTCGGGTGTCTCGCTCACGGTGTCCATCATCGTCCGGGAAGCTGCTCGTCCGCTGCACTCTCGCTGTGAGGTTGCTGTGAGCCACCGACAGCTGTGAGCCACCGGCAGCACGGTGGAACCCCGGAGGAGGCATGATGGCAGCGATGCTCGACGCGAAGACGGACGGCCGATTCAGGACTCGGCCTCCCGTGTCATCCATGCACGTATTCGCAACTCTGCTCGTGTTGGGCATCGTCTTCGGTGCCGACGCCACCCGGTGGGTCGACTCGTCCCCCGCGCTGCAGACCGGAGCGACGGTCTTCACCGGGATCTTCGTGCAGGCGACGCCATTCCTGGTGCTCGGTGTGCTCGTCAGCGGAGGCATCGCCGCATTCGTCTCACCCGCTGTTCTGCAGAAGGTGGTGCCGAAGAACGCCACCGCTGCTGTCGGAGTGAGCGGTCTCGCGGGAATGGCCTTGCCCGGTTGTGAGTGCGGAGCCGTTCCCATCTCGCGTCGGCTGATGGATCAGGGTGTGCCGACGTCTGCAGCTCTGGCGTTTCTGCTCTCCGCACCGGCGATCAACCCCGTCGTCCTGGTCTCCACCGCAGTGGCCTTTCCCGGCGAACCGGCGATGGTTCTCGCGCGGTTCTTCGGCTCGCTCGCCACCGCACTGGTGATGGGCTGGTTGTGGACCAGGTTCGGCAAGGCCGAGTGGATCACCGCTCGACTCGCGGATCGCGAACACCGCCACGGAACCTCGAAGTGGGAGACCTTCCGTGAGTCGGCGCGTACGGACCTGCTCCAGGCCGGAGCTTTCCTCGTGTTCGGAGCAGCGGCTGCCGCGCTGCTGCACCTGGTGGTGCCCGACTGGGTGTTCGCCCATCTCGCCGGGCAGCTGCTGCTGTCGATCCTGGTGATGGCCGTGCTCGCGGTGATCCTGGCGTTGTGCTCGGAGGCCGACGCATTCGTCGCGGCGAGCATGTCGATGCTGCCGCTGCTGCCGCGGCTGGTCTTTCTGGTGGTGGGACCTGCTGTCGATGTGAAGCTGATGGCGATGCAGGCGGGCAGCTTCGGACGCGGCTTCGTGGCTCGCTTCGCTCCCCTGACCTTCGTGGTCGCAATCGTGTGCGCCTCGGTGAGCGGCTACCTGTTTCTGGGTGCGCGATGAAACGCGAGGTGCAGAATCTGCTGCTATTGCTCCTCGGCGGAGCGATGGTCAAGATCTCGTGGGACGGCAGCTTTGTGCGATACGTCAAACCGTCGCTGCATCCGTATCTGCTGACCGCCGGGGTGTTGATCGTCGCCCTGGCGATCGCGTCGATCGTCGCCGACATCCGCCGCGGTGGGCCCGGTGACGACGGTCATGATCACGATTCGCGTCCGTACTGGCTGCTCCTGGTCCCGCTCGCGGTCATCCTGTTCATCGCACCACCCGCGCTGGGAGTCTCGGCGGTCGGCGATCGATCCGTCACCTCGGCGGCCGATCGTCAGAGGACAGCGTTTCCACCCCTGCCGGACGAGCGCGCACCCGAGGTTCCACTGCTCGATGTTGTGCAACGCGCGGTCAGGGACACCGAAGGCAGCCTCGACGGACGGGAGATTCGCGTCACCGGATTTGCCGTCGCGACCGCGAACGGAGGCTCGCCGCGCGCCGACGGAACGAGAGAAGGCATCGACCTCGCTCGCATTCTCATCATCTGTTGCGCGGCCGACGCCAGGTCCGTTCGCATCCACCTCGACGCAGGTAGCGCAGCTCTCGACGACATTCCGGACGGCACCTGGCTGCAGATATCGGGAACCGTCGACGCTGCCACGGCGACGGAGGACACCGCGTTCACACCCACGATGACGGTGTCGACGGTCGAGCGAATCGAGGCACCGGCGAACACGTACGCGTACTGACACTGTGGCCACTGTCGGCCAAAATTGGTACGATCGTACAAGTCACTTCCGACAATCGGACGAGCGCACCGTACCCGAACAGCGACAAGACGGTGCAAGGAGTGATTTCTCATGGCTTGGATCATTCTCGTCGTCTCCGGCGTCCTCGAAGCAGTCTGGGCGACAGCACTCGGTAAGTCCGAGGGCTTCACCAAACTCGGACCGTCCGTCGTCTTCGGAGTCACGGTGGTGCTCAGCATGATCGGCCTCGCGATCGCGATGCGCTCGTTGCCCACCGGCACCGCCTACGCCGTCTGGGTGGGAATCGGTGCCACCCTCACCGTCACGTACGCCATGATCACCGGTGCCGAATCCGCCTCGCTGCTCAAGGTTGCGCTTCTGGTCGGCATCGTCGGATGCGTCGTGGGACTGAAGGTTCTTCACTGATTTTCTGGGCTACGAGCAGTTACAGTAAAACGATGAACTGGGTGTCAGCGATCACATTGCCCGCGCGCGCCGGAATTGCCATCGCCGAGCAGGCGATCGGCGTCGCGGAGGTCGCGCTGGCGACCACCAGGATGGCCTTGGCCACCGGTGCGTCCGGCACCGCAGGTGTCGCCTCGCTCGCCAACCCGCGCGGTGGCACGATGCAGCTGCTCGCCCAGCTCGGCCAGCTCACCTCCGACGACCGCGCCCTGGGCAATGCACTCAAGGAAGGCGGGCCACTCGATCGCCTCCTCGCCCAGGGTGGCGTCGTCGACCGCCTCACCTCCGAGGACGGCACCCTCGAACGACTGCTGTCCCCGGGCGGCCCGGTCGAGCGAATCCTGGCTCCCGGCGGCCCCTTGGACCGACTGCTCGCCGAGGACGGACCGCTCGAACGACTCCTCGCGGAGGGCGGCCTACTGGACCGCATCACCGCCACCAACGGACCGCTCGAACGACTGACGGCAAAGGACGGCCCGCTCGAGGTGCTCACGCGTCAGGACGGCCTCATCGAACGGGCCATCGCCGAGGAGGGCATCCTCGAAACGCTTCTCGCCGAGGACGGTGCCGTCGAGCGTTTGACGGCCAAGGACGGTCCGCTCGATCAGTTGGTCAAGCTCTCGGAAACGCTGACATCGGTGGCCCCGAACATCGAGCGGATGAGCATCTCGATCGACATCCTGCAGGATTCTGTGGAGATCCTCTCGGCTGCCGTTCACCCGCTGGGAGAGCTGGTCGGACGACTCCCGAGTCGCTGGCTCAAGAGCGGCAAGCAGTCGGTTCACGAGCTGCACTGACGCCCCCGGCCGGTGGCCGGCACCGCCGACAGGCTGTCTGCTGGCCCGTCCTTGTGGAACGGAGAAGGCCGGTGTTACAAGGCCGATTACCTATCGACATCTCCAGTCAAAGTAGTTGTCAGTCAAATCTTCCCGTCTTTCGATACCAGCTACGAGACCAGCTTCGGCCTACGCAGGGTCGGCCAGGTTCTCATTCTGCAGCTGGAGGTAGAGGTCGCAAGATCGGTTGGCGGCAAGCGCTTGGCCCGCGACGTTCAGCGGGCAAGCGAAAGCAACCAATCTCAAATCTGATATTTCTGGCGCCGCTTCCTGAACGCATCTTCACCTCCGTCCAGGATTAAGCACGCATGCTCCCGTGTACCACAAACTTTCAGAGCCTCCGCATGATCTATCATCGGCCCACTGTGCTCCAAAGAGCCAGATCTGTAATCGAAAGTCCGCCCATTTGCATTCGGCCGGTCGTCTCCATGCCTGTTCGCAACAATTATCTGTTCAGAATCCGCTCCGACTGCTAGGTTCGCGTCGTGAGTAACCATTATTATTTGCCGGTCTGACTTCCTTTTCACGAGATAAGGAACAATTTGTTCAAAAATGGACCGGCTATCAAGGTCGTCTTCTGGCTGATCAATAAGTAGAGGCCATTTATCGGTTGACTCGTTGAGGATTAACGTCAATGCAAACAGAGCTTGCTTCCCAGGGGTCATCGTTGAAACCGCGAAACCTCCCACCCTGTCCCCATCGAGTTCAGCAAAATATCGAACCTCAGGCGTGGCTTGTAGCACTGCAGTCGCTACATCGGCCGGACTTCTTCCTTGCTTCACTTTCTGCGTGCCTGAGGCCAAAGCACGCATGAATACTTCTGGGTTGGCTTGCACATGCGCTAGATCGAGCACTTTATCTTCGGTTAAGAATGGACTCTTGTTTTGTTTGTGGAGATCTTGACTCAGCGCGTCAACGGTGTCAGGGTTCAGGGAAATCTCCATACCCAGTACCATTTCGTCCAACTCATGCCGTCGCCGATCAAATACAGTGCGAAGCGTTGCTAACGCTTCGTTACGTGTGCCCAAGGACCCCTTCACCGAATTCACTGATTCAGCCTGCTGCGCGGCCAGTCGTAAAATCGCCTCTTTCTGGACCTCTATGCGCTTTAGCGCCTCCACCTGGTTTTGATGCCGCTGGACAACCGAATCCAGCTCGGCGTTCATAGCGTTCATTGCGATAAGATCGGCGTTTTCCGCCTCCAGTCGCTGACCAGAGAGGCGGGCTTCACGCAAATCAGCCTCCAGTTGTGTACGAGCGTTGACCAACAAGTTCGAGAGAGATTCGAGAATGGATTCGCGGGTACTTATTACTAGGTTGGTGATCTCAGTTGCGAGAGTCTGATCCACATCGGAAGGGATCGGAATGGTTTCGACTTGGACGCCCACGGCTTCCGTTACCGCCCAGTTTTGTAGCTGCCCTGCGCTGATCCCACCGTCCGCCTGAGGCTCCACGTACACCGATAGCTGCCGTATTTTCTCCTCAATCTCGGCTGCGTGCACTCGCGAAGTTGCGATGGCCTCAATAACCTTTTCATATTGCTGCACCTGCTCCGGCGTCAACGAAGACTCATCCCGAAGCTTGTTGATTTCGGCTGCTAGCTCATCCCTCACCGCAGCGATTCCATCGGGATCGCCCATAGATCGCAGGTCTTGCTCCGCCTTCTCGATCTTCAGAGAAAGGTCGAACCAGAGCTTGATTGCGTGTTCCATCGCGGAATCTGCCGATTCAAGGTCGGCTGTCGCCCGTTCCGTTGCAGCCCGAAACTCGGCATCATCACGAAACAGCGCGGGCTTTATCTTCTGGGTGATCTCGTCAGGGCGCTCACTGATCGCGTACAGAGAGTTTTGCGGAATATAGATAACCTGCCCAGAGCCGCCTGACGTACCGCCCCAATTTACTTGACACGTGCCAGCAGGCACTTGCGACCAACGGTAACCTGCTGCCGGACCTGCCGCTTCTGAATTGGCCGCAATTCGCGCGGCGATCTGCTGCTCAACCGTTAGCTGCGGATCGACTGCGTGTGAGATGTAAGCCAGGAGAGACGATTTTCCGGAAGACCTACTACCAATGATGGAGCAGAGATTCTGATTGAACTTGATTTCAGCAGGAAAAGTACTGGTATCAGAGAAAGACACGCTTGAAATGACGTTGTACGGTTCCTTAGAATCTGGCATCGTCGGCTGTATTCGCACCCTGTCTAACGGTTCAATCAAAGTTTGACGCAGCCCAGAAAAAGTTGGATCGGCTTTGACCCAAGTCACTTCAGTTTGGTTGGGACCATCTAAGATCGATTTTCCAAGCCGGTCCTTGAGATCGTCGAATGTATGAGCGTCGCAGCCGGAGAAAACCGGCTTTGCACGGATTTCATCATGCTCATTCTCTAGACGCGACGTGTTGAGAAAATACTCGCTGCTCGTCGACCTACCAAAGAAACCGTCAGACATTTTGTCAATCTCGTCAGTCAAGTTCGCTTTGCGTTTTGCTCCACGCTGCGCGCGTATGCCATCGCCCTTCGCAGAAGTCAAAATAAGGACACTATCCTGCTGATCGTTCTTCATCCCGAAGGTATCTCTAATCGCATCGGCAATCGCTTTCCGGGTTACCGTCGCGGAACCGAGGTGCTCTGCAGTCTTGAGGTCACGGCAAGACATTTTCCGATCGTCTGATGTGTGCAGCTCGGTTCGCAACGAACGCATAAACCGGTCTGCATCGTCTACGGTCAGGCTATCAGAGAATATTAGGTGCAGATTTACTTCCTCCCCCGCCTTGTTGACAGCCTCATTCAAGCGAACCTCCATGTTCGGAAGAAAACGTTTGTCAGACGTGGGATATTTGCGCCTGAATGCAGCTACAAAATCAAAGTAGCGATCTAAGTTGAAGTAATCTGTAATTCCAACGACGGCAACATCCGAAGCCTCGACAAGGGTGGAGAATCTGTCCCAGTCTGGTTCACCGTTGGGCAGCATTGTGTAGCGGTTCTCGGCACCGGTTGCGCTTGGGACGTGGACATGAAGGTCCCACTTTCTCCACTCAGACCCTCTGGCGTACTCGACCTCGTAGCTGCTCATGGTGCGCCGTCCTCTTTCACTCCGGACCCGGTTCAGTGCTTTAGACACTAGCGGCGCAGTCCGACAGAAGACCATCCGGTATGCGGTTCGTACAGCTCTTGCGCCATGCTTCGCTGTGGGCATCATTGATCTCCGGAAGATGGGACCCGACAGGGGTGCCAGAAACGTTTCTGTCACCGATATCAGTGTCAGAGTCGACTGCGTTCACGGGCTACCCAGCGGCCATTAATTTTGGGTCCGTGCGGGCGGCCGACCATCAGCAGGTCACGTCGGTGGTTCAAATGCACTACGCAGGCATGCGTGGTCAGAGTTGCGAGGGTGCGCGTCAAAGGCGGGGATCTCGGCATCCGCCAGTCTGGCGCGCACAACGGGGTCGTCGTCGATGAATGCGCGGAGCCAAGCTCGGTATTGGTGGGTGACAGATCGGGCGTGGAAACGCTTGGTCTGCCAGGCTGGTTATGGGTGTAGTTCGTCCGGGAGGGGCGAATCCGGTGTTGATCAGGGCGGCGTCGGGAATGTGGGCGGAGAACTCTTGGCACCGAGGCTCGGCCGGCCGTTCCTCGGCGGCAAGTAGGGATTGGTAGGCGTCGAGGTCCGCGAGGACTCCGTCGACGTCGATCAGCACCACCCGATCGTCGCCAGGTCGAGTCACGGGCGGCGGCGGAATTGCCGGGTGCGGGAGCGGTGGCCAGCCGCAATGCGGACTGCCCGTTTCCATGCGGGAATGCAATCACCCCTGGGCAGGGGGACCGCGCGAGCGGCGAGGCTGGGTCCGTCGAGTAGAACCGGGATCACACACGTGGCATCAGCCATCTTGGCCATGATGGCGAGGTCGCTGAGGGTTCGAAAGCAGAGGTAACGGTTCGATGCCGTCTGCTGCAGATGTTAGCGCTCACACTGGTCAACTGGGTTGCGGAAAATAATCTTTGACATTGCCGATGTTATCGCTCACACTTTCGTCTTGATGTGATGTGAGGCACATGCGAGGCCTCGACCAACGACTTTCGAGATCTGATTTCACCGAGCAGGGAGAAACGATGAAGTTTCGACATCTACCCATGGCCGCGGCCGCGGTGGCACTGGCCATCACGGTCACCGCATGCGGATCGAGCACCAAGACCGCGGACGTCGAGCCGGCCGACGGAGGGAGCACGGCAGGCGCGCTGATCGGCGTGACGATGCCGACCAAGTCCTCGGCTCGATGGATCGCCGACGGCGACAACCTCAAGAGCGCGCTCGAGGGCCAGGGCTACAAGGTCGATCTGCAGTACGCAGAGAACGACATCCCCACTCAGGTCAACCAGATCGAGAACCAGATCACCCAGGGCGCAAAGCTTCTCATCGTTGCCTCGGTGGACGGCACGGCCATCACCACGCAGTTGCAGGAAGCCAAGGACAACGGCATCGGCGTCATCGCGTACGACCGCCTCATTCGCAATTCCCCCAACGTCGACTACTACGCGACGTTCGACAACTACAAGGTCGGCGTCGACCAGGCCACATCGTTGCTCGTCGGCCTCGGACTGAAGAACGAGGACGGTACCGACAAGGCCGACGCCCCCGCGGGCCCACTGAACATCGAGGTCTTCGCCGGATCGCCCGACGACAACAACGCCACGTTCTTCTTCGACGGCGCGATGGAGACTCTGCAGCCGTATCTGGACGCCGGAACCCTGAAGATCGGCAGCGGCGAATCCGATTTCGAGACGGCCGCAACACTTCGCTGGGATCCGGCGACCGCACAGAAGCGCATGGAGGATCTGCTCACCAAGACGTACTCCTCGGGCCAGCAGGTGCAGGGCGTGCTCTCTCCGTACGACGGCCTGTCGATCGGAATCCTCTCCGCGCTCAAGAGCAACGGCTACGGTACGGCCGGTCAGCCGTACCCCATCGTCACCGGTCAGGACGCCGAGGTGCCGTCGGTGAAGTCGATCATCGCCGACGAGCAGTACTCCACGATCTACAAGGACACCCGGGAACTGGCCGAGGTCACGATTCAGATGGCTCAGTCCATGCTCGACGGCCAGACGCCGGAGACGAACAACACGACGGACTACGACAACGGCGACAAGGTCGTTCCCGCGTACCTGCTGCAGCCCGAGATCGTCAACAAGGGCAACTACGAGCAGCTGCTGGTCGAAGGCGGCTACTACACCCAGGACCAGTTGAAGTGAGTTCGGAGATGACGAGCCACATCTTGCAGATGCACGGCATCACCAAGACGTTTCCGGGAGTGAAGGCTCTCCAGGACGTCACGTTGACGGTCGAGCGCGGTGAGATTCACGCGATCTGCGGCGAGAACGGTGCCGGAAAGTCGACTCTGATGAAGGTCCTGTCGGGTGTCTACCCGCACGGAACCTTCGACGGCGAGATCGTGTTCGACGGTAAGCCGTGTGCGTTCTCCGACATCAGGAGCAGCGAAGCCGAGGGCATCGTCATCATTCACCAGGAACTCGCGTTGAGTCCGCATCTGTCCATCGCCGAGAACATCTTTCTCGGCAACGAGCGGACCAGGCGCGGGTTCATCGACTGGAACCGCACCAACTCCGAGGCCGCAGCCCTACTGAACCGGGTAGGGCTGCGGGAGAACCCCGTCTCCGTGGTGGGCGATCTCGGCGTCGGCAAGCAGCAACTCGTCGAGATCGCGAAGGCACTGTCGAAAGACGTGACGCTGCTCATCCTCGACGAACCGACTGCGGCACTGAACGATTCGGACTCTTCTCATCTCCTCGACCTGCTACGCGGTCTGCGAGACGAGGGAATCACGTGCGTGATCATCTCGCACAAGCTCAACGAGATCGCCGCTATCGCAGACCGGACGACGATCATTCGCGACGGCCGAACCATCGAGACGTTGGACATGCGCAACCCGGAGGTCACCGAGGATCGCATCATCTCGCTGATGGTCGGCCGCGATCTCGAGCACCGGTTCCCTCCCCACGAATCCACTGTGGGAGCGGAAGTTCTGCGCATCGAGGACTGGACCGTGCACAGCCCCACCCAGCACGGCCGAACCGTCGTCGACGGGGCGAATCTGACGCTGCGCCGTGGTGAGATCGTCGGCCTGGCCGGGTTGATGGGTGCCGGACGCACCGAGTTGGCCATGAGTGTCTTCGGACGCAGCTACGGCATCGACATCTCGGGGCACCTGTACAAGTACGGCAAGGAAATTCACGTCAAATCCGTCAGCGACGCCATCCATCACGGAATCGCGTATGCCACCGAGGACCGAAAGCGATACGGCCTCAACCTGATCGACGACATCAAGCGCAACATCTCCACTGCCGCGCTCGACAAACTGGTGACCGGCGGTTTCGTCGACGACAACCAGGAGTACAAGGTCGCCGAGGGCTTTCGGAAGAGCATGAACATCAAGGCACCGAACGTCTCCGCCGTTGTCGGCAAGCTCTCCGGCGGCAATCAGCAGAAAGTCGTGCTGAGCAAGTGGATCTTCAGTGATCCCGATGTGCTCATCCTCGACGAGCCGACGCGAGGAATCGACGTCGGCGCGAAGTTCGAAATCTATTCGATCATCAACGGTCTCGCCGACGCGGGCAAGGCAGTTCTGGTGATCTCCTCCGAGCTACCGGAACTGCTCGGGCTGTGCGACCGGATCTACGCGCTGTCCGCAGGCCGGATCACCGGTGAGGTGACTCGCGAGGACGCGACACAGGAATCCCTCATGCATCTCATGACCCGTGGAACAGGAGTACTTCGATGAATCAGCTCATCACCGTCCGGGGGCTGCTCACGCGAAACCTCCGCCAGAGCGGGATTTTCATCGCGTTCGCGTTGATCATCCTGCTGTTCACCGTTCTCACCGGCGGCCAACTCCTGGTGCCGCAGAACATCAGCAACATGGTGGTGCAGAACTCGTACATCCTCATCCTGGCCATCGGCATGGTCGTGATCATCATCGCGGGCCACATCGACCTGTCCGTCGGATCGGTCGTCGCGGCGACCGGAGCGATCTCCGGTGTGCTGATGGTCCAGCAGAACGTGCCGTGGCCGCTCGCAGTGCTCATCACGCTGATCATCGGCGGTCTGATCGGAGCCTGGCAGGGCTATTGGGTTGCGTACTTCGGCATTCCGGCGTTCATCGTGACCCTGGCGGGCATGCTCATCTTCCGCGCCGTCACCCTCATCGTGCTCGGCAACCAGGGCATCGGACCGTTCCCCGGACCCGTACGAACGCTCGCGAACGGCTTCCTCCCCGGCTTCCTGGGAAATGTGGGTCTCGGTCCGCTCGGCGGTGCGGACATCTTCACCTTGCTCGTCGCGATCCTCGCAGTGGCCGCAATCGTGTTCGGCCAGTGGCGTTCTCGAACGGGACGGCAGAAGTACGGTCAGGCCGTCGATGCGATGCCGCTGTTCCTGCTCAAGATGGTTCTGGCCGGCGGTCTGGTTCTCGCCATCGCCGTCCAGCTGGCGCGCTTCAAGAACCTGCCGTACGTGCTGATCCTTCTCGCCGTACTGGTGATGGGTTATTCCACGGTGGCAGGCCGGACGGTGTTCGGTCGGCACGTGTACGCCATCGGTGGAAACATTCACGCTGCGTCGCTCTCGGGCATCAAGGTCAAGCCGGTCACCTTCTGGATCTTCGTGAACATGGGCGTGCTGTCCGCACTCGCCGGAATCATCTTCGCCGGCCGCCTCAATCAGGCCGGACCCACCGCGGGCAACGGCTTCGAGCTCGATGCGATCGCAGCGGCCTTCATCGGCGGCGCAGCGGTGCAGGGCGGCGTCGGCCGCATCGTCGGCGCGCTGACCGGGGGGCTCATCATCGCCGTGATCAACAGCGGGATGTCGCTCATCGGTTCGCCCAGCGAACGCGTTCAGCTGGTCAAGGGCCTGGTACTCCTCGCCGCGGTGGCGTTCGACATCTGGACCAAGCGCCGAGCAGCGAGCGGTAAGGGCAGCAAGGGCGACAAAGCCGCGCCGCCGAGCAGCTATCTGGGGGTGCCCGTGCCTGCCGAGATGTTCTCCGGTGCCGAGCCCGGTAAGCCCGCGCCCACCACGACCGGTTCGGCGGTGACCACACCCACGTGAACCACACACCCACATAAACCACGCAGTCGCGGGCACCGCAGCCCCGGGCATGCTGTGATTGTCTTCGACCACGAAGGGAGGCTCGGAAAAGATGACACCGACTCGCGGACCCGCCATGACCGATGTCGCCCGGCTCGCAGGCGTGTCCCATCAGACCGTCTCCCGCGTCATCAACGGTCATCCCAACGTGACCGAAGCGACGAGAACCAAGGTGGATCAAGCGATCTCGGAACTCGGCTACCGGCCGAACACTGCGGCTCGCGCTCTGGTCACCGGCCGCAGCAAGACCATCGGAATCGTGGGAACCGGAAACGCTCTCTACGGTCCGGTGTCGACGCTCTACAGCGTCGAGTACGCGGCCCGCCACGCCGGCTACTCCGTGGTGGTCGGCGTTCCCACCTCGTTCGACGAGTCGGCCATCATCACCTGTGTGCGCCGGTTGCAGAAGCAGGGTGTCGACGGCGTCGTCGTCATTGCGCCCCTGCGAACCGACGGCGGCGACATCGCCGATCTGGCCGGGGAGCTGCCGCTCGTCGCCGTCGAGGGTTCGCCTGCCGGTGATCTGGCCGTCGTATCGGTGGACCAGATCGCCGGAGCCAGGGCCGCAACCGCACACCTGCTCTCGCTCGGACACCGCGCCGTATGGCACGTCGCCGGCCCGCTGGGGTGGTACGAGGCCGCCGACCGCGTCACCGGATGGCGGATGGCCCACGAGGATGCCGGCATAGAACCACCGGCCACTCTCAGCGGCGACTGGACCGCGAAATCGGGATTCCGGGCAGGCAGCGAACTGGCCGGGAACGCCGACGTCACCGCAGTGTTCGCAGGTAACGACGCCATGGCTCTCGGGGTGCTACGCGCACTGGAGGTCCACGGCAAGCGAGTACCGGAGGACGTCAGCGTGGTCGGCTTCGACGATGTTCCCGACGCAGAATTCTTCTCGCCGCCCCTGACCACCATCCGCCAGGAATTCACCGACGTCGGCGTCCGAAGCGTCGAAATTCTGCTCGACCAGATCGACACCGGAAACCGAAGCACCAGACGTTCGAGCATCGAGCCGAGCCTGGTGATCCGAGCGAGCACCGGTGCCGCACGTGCATAGAACCTCGTAGCCTGCTACGAGTTTTCGCTCACATGCGCAGCTGCAGTTCCACCAATAGACGCGCGTCGGCGTCGGTCAGATCGAGGTCCAGAATCTGCTCGACGCGGCGAATGCGGTAGCGCAGGGTGTTCGGGTGAATGTGCAGTCGCTCGGCGGCGGCGCGAACGTCGCCGAAGCACGCCAGATAAGTCTCGAGACTCTCGCGCATTCTGGAGTCGTTGGTGGCGTCGTATCGGTCGAGGGCGGTGATGCGCGGGTCTCGCAGCTGTTCGTGATTGGCGATCAATTCCAGGATTTCGCCCAGCAACACAGAGGTTCTCGACTCCTCCAGCGTCGTGACGCGCACCTCGCCGGTGGTGCCGTCGAGCACTCGGTCGACCTCGAATCTGGCCACCGCCACCCCGTCGAGATCGGCGATCGGTGCGGCGACCGCGGCTCGCAATGCCAGCGAGGTACGCGTCTCGATCCGCCCCACGGCATCGGCGGTCCACGCCGCAATCCCCGTGCCCGACGCCACCCCGGGAAACAGTGCGTAGATTCTCTCACCGATGGTGGTGACCAACGAGTCTCGTCGAAAAGCGCTGGCATGCAGTCGAACAGACGGTGCCAGGGCGCTGATCTCGAACCCCCCGCAGGCAGCGAATCCGACGACCGCCGCGGATCCCGAGGTGGGTATCGACAGCGCCGACGCCAGTGAAGGGACGTCGACACCGCCGCCCCTGGCCCCGAGCAGGCGCTGAATCTGCAGGGCCTCGTTGGTCGGGGCGTTCGCGATGCGGGTGATCAGGCGGGCCGCGACGGCCGAGGCACCACGCAGCACCGCGTCGGCATCGGCGGCGAGCGGGGCGGCACCCTCCTGCACCCAGATCGTCCCGAGAGTCGTTGGGCTGCCGGATATCCGACGGATTCCGACCGCGAGGCGTCGACGAATTCCCAGTTCGGCATCGGCTGGCACGTCGATCACCTCGTCGGTGCGGCGGAGTCGATCGAACACGCCTCGCTCGTGCAGTCTGCGCAGATAGTCGGCCGGCCCCTCGCGTCCGAGGATCGACAGAGTCCGCAGTTCGTCGGCCGCGTCGTCGGATGCCGAGTAGGCCAACACATGCGAGCGCTCGTCCTCGATACTCACCATGCCCTTCGTCAGTGACGCCACCGTCTGCGCGAGTTCGTAGAGGTCGGTGTCGGCTCCGAACAGTCCGTCGTCCGGGCTCTGGGCGCGAACCTGGTCCAGGACTCCACGCATCATCGACAGCAGCAGCTCCCACCGTGTCTGCTGGTGCACCGCAACCAGTGCGATGCCCGTCTCCCGCGCACCGTGGGACAGCGCAGTCGAGGCGGCCACTTTGGTCAGCACTGCGAGTGGTCGGTCTGCGATCGGGCGCAAGACGAGATCGTCGAACCACCGCACCACATCGGCCTCGGTCACGCCCACCAGCAGCGTCAGATCGGAGGATGTTCCCGGAGGCAGGCGCAGGTCGTCGGCATCGAGCAGCGCGACCGACTCGACTGCCATGTCCGTTCCTGCGGGCGCAAGGATGAGTTCGACGACGGCGCTGTGCAGTGAGGTCAGCATGGAACGCAGCGACACCGTGTTGGCCATACGGACAAGTAGATCACAAATTCTTTGGCCGAAGGGCTGATTGAACGCCGTGCGGATCGGACTTCAATGGGCACCACACATCGAAGACGAGGAGCAGCCATGGACGCCGTCACATCCGTCCCCACCCCCACCAACGAGCCGGTCAACACCTACGCCCCGGGTAGCCCGGAACGGGCCCGCTTGCGCAGCCGTCTGGGCGAGCTCCGGAGTTCCCCGGTGGAGATCCGTCAGGTCATCGGCGGCGTTCACCGACAGGCCGACGGCCCGGTCGAGAACGTCGTCGAACCGCACAAGCACTCGTCGATCATCGGCAGCTTCACCGGTGCCACTCACCAGGATGTGCGCGACGCCATCGACGCCGCGACGGCAGCCGCCCCCGCCTGGCGCGACCTTCCCTTCGACGAGCGCGCCGCGGTGTTCCTGCGGGCCGCCGATCTACTGTCCGGCCCGTGGCGCGAAAGAATCGCTGCCGCAACGATGCTCGGTCAGTCCAAGTCGGCCTACCAGGCGGAGATCGATGCACCCTGCGAGCTGATCGACTTCTGGCGGTTCAACGTCGCGTTCGCTCGGCAGATTCTCGCCGAGCAGCCGATCTCGGCACCGGGAGTGTGGAATCGCGTCGAATACCGTCCGCTCGAGGGCTTCGTCTACGCCATCACCCCCTTCAACTTCACCGCCATCGCAGGCAACCTCCCTACCGCACCTGCCTTGATGGGCAACACCGTGCTGTGGAAGCCCTCGCCCACCCAGGCAGTGGCCGCGTATCTGACGCTCCAGTTGCTCGAAGCTGCAGGTCTGCCACCGGGGGTGATCAACCTGGTTCTCGGCGACGGGCCGATGGTATCCGAAGTGGCCCTTGCCGATCCGCGTCTGGCCGGGATCCATTTCACCGGGTCCACGGCGACATTCCAGACGCTGTGGCGCGAGGTGGGCAACAACATCTCGAACTACAACTCGTATCCACGGCTCGTGGGCGAGACCGGCGGCAAGGACTTCATCGTCGCGCACAGCTCGGCCGATCCGGATGTGCTGACCACCGCCATGATTCGCGGCGCGTTCGACTTCCAAGGACAGAAGTGCTCGGCAGCGTCCCGGGCCTTCGTACCGAAATCGCTGTGGGCTTCGATGGGCGATAAGTTCATCGAGCAGGTCTCGGCTCTGAAATACGGCGACGTGACCGACCTGTCCAACTACGGCGGAGCGGTCATCGACCGAAAAGCGTTCGACCGCAACGCAGCTGCTCTCGATCGAGCGAAGTCCGTCTCGAGCCTGACCATCGCTGCAGGCGGTACCTGCGACGACTCGGAGGGGTACTTCGTCTCCCCCACGGTCCTTCTCGGCGACGATCCCACCGACGAGGCCTTCACCACCGAGTACTTCGGCCCCATCCTCGCCGTCCACGTGTACGACGACGCCAAGCCCGACGCCTATGCCGAAACGCTGCGCACCGTCGACTCCGGATCGAAGTACGCATTGACCGGAGCGGTCATCGCCACCGATCGCACCGCCGTCGAACAAGCCCATGCGGCATTGCGATTCGCCGCAGGCAACTTCTACGTCAACGACAAGCCGACCGGCGCGGTGGTGGGACAGCAACCGTTCGGCGGAGCCCGCGCGTCGGGAACCAACGACAAGGCGGGCTCACCGCAGAACCTGCTGCGATGGTCCTCGGCCCGCACCGTGAAGGAAACGTTCGTCCCGCCGACCACTCACGGCTACCCGCATCAGGAAGGTGAGGGCACGCGATGACCACTCTGCTGAGCAACCCGCTGCGACCGGCACTGCTGGCGGCCGCACGTTCGCCGAAACTGCAGGCGACGGTGACACGTCTACGCGCCACCCGGTCCCTCGTCGACCGCTTCGTGGCGGGCGAATCGGAGCCCGCTGCCGTCAGCGCAGTCGACGCCCTGCTGGCGTCGGGCCGGTTCGTCTCGGTGGACTACCTCGGTGAGGACACCACCGACCGAGGCCAGGCGAGGGCAACCGTGGACGCGTACCTCTCACTGATACAACGCTTTTCGACGCGAGATGCCGATGCAACCGCACTGGAGATATCGCTCAAGCTGTCCGCGCTCGGCCAGGGAATCGACCGTACTCTGGCACTGGAGAACGCACGGACGATCTGCACTGCCGCCGCCGCGGCCGGGGTGTGGGTGACGGTGGACGCCGAGGACCACACCACCACCGATTCGACCCTGTCGATCGTCCGCGAACTGCGCGTGGACTTCCCCGACCTGGGCACCGTGTTGCAGGCGTACCTGCGGCGCACCGAGGCCGACTGCCACGACCTGTCCGGACCGAGATCTCGTATCCGACTGTGCAAAGGTGCGTACAACGAACCGTCGTCGGTGGCGTTCCAGAGTGCACGGGAGGTCTCCGACTCCTACCTCCGGTGTCTGCAGGTCCTGATGAACGGCCGCGGCTACCCGATGGTGGCCTCGCATGACCCGCAGATGATCGAGGCGGCGGACAGGTTGGCGTCGGCTGCAGGACGGTCGTCCGAGGAGTTCGAGTTCCAGATGCTGTACGGAATCCGAGATCCCGAACAGCGGCGACTCGTGGGCGCCGGGCGCAACGTACGCGTGTACGTCCCGTACGGATCGCAGTGGTACGGCTACTTCATGCGCAGACTGGCCGAGCGTCCGGCGAACCTGATGTTCTTCGCGCGGTCGGTGCTCTCGCGCACGTAGAAGGTGCACCGCCCCACCCGGTCGCCGCAAACGCGCGCGCGTTTGCCAGGTGCGCGCAGTATCGCGTCGTATCCGAGGCGATTTCGCGCGCATTCGACGAATGCGCGCGCGTTTGCGGATCTCAGGGTCGGCCACCGCGTCCCACCGTGGATTAGGTTCTGCGACATCGGGGCACCCTGGCTGCATGGCAAATTACAGAGTTATCGATCCGCATGGAACCGTCGCCGCGACCAAGGACATTTCCAGTTCCGAGGACGCGCACGCCTGGTTCAAGGACAGCCGCGCCGACAACGAGGAGTTGGGGTGGCGACTCGAGGTCGAGCACGACGGCGAGTGGGCGTTCTTCAGCGACTCCGAGGGAACCAAAGACTAGTTCGGTTGCACCGCAGGGATTTCGGACGGCTCCGCAGGTCGGCTCAGCCGAGCGCGGGGCCGTCCGCTCTTACCCGAGGTAGTGAACGAACAGTGGGCAGCCCCTGTACTGGAGCTGCCCACCTCTTGTCGCGGCGATGACCGCCGGAGTATTACTGGTCGTTCGAAGGACGAGCCGTCGGAATCGTGGACTCGAGGTCGGCGACCTGGATCAGACGTGAGACCGAGCGTCCTGCGACGATCGACCATGATGCTTCGATGCCTGCCGTGTACTCACGGACTGCATCGAAGACGGTGAGACCTGCGATGCCGAAGAATTCGACATTGGACAGGTCGAGGGTGACATGCCGTTTGCTGGACACGCGGCTGCAGACGAAATCGGAGAACATCGGCGCGCTGCGCATGTCGATGTCGCCGTGGACGGCGACGACGAGCGAGCCGTCGGGACCGTCGTGCGCGGTAAAGATTGCTCCGGTTGCTGCGACGGACACGGACTTCTCCGCGACAGTCACCGGGGTGGTTCGAACTTTGTTGCCTGAAGATTCAACACTCATGGCAGATCCCATCGATCGGTCGAACTGAGGGGGAAACCGATTGACGCAGCGGGAGCAGAATGTTGCCTGACCCGGACGCCGACTTCGCTGCGTTTCCCCGTGACCGGCTGTTAGCTCAACCGCGGCCAACCTTACGGCAACTGCACGCTCGGAGTCCAGCATTGGCTCGAGCAGGCCGCCCACCAGCGTTTCGAACACTGAACCCGGGCGCAGCCCCTACGCTCGACCGCTGCTTCCCAGGTCGGCGTGATGTTCTCGCATGGCTCCGATGAGCGCTTCGAACACCCGATGCGCGGCGGCGAGATCGGCATCGGGAAGGTCCGCCAACGCGGTGCTCGTGCGCCTGCCGAGGGGCCCGAAGAACCCGCGAGCGACCTCCATCCCATGCTCGTCGTATCGCAGAATTACCTTGCGGCGATCGGATGCGTCGGATTCGCGGCGGATGTGACCGGAGGCGATCATGCGCTCGACGAGGTAGGTCATCGCCGCGGACGACAGCCCCAGCATCGTGCCCAGCTCCCCCGCCGTCAGCGGCGCACCCTCGACGTCGGCAACCATGACGTGAAGAAGCGCACGAAAGTCGTTGGGCCGCAGGCTGTGCAGAGCACCGAACACTTGGCCGATCTGTTCGGAGACCGACGACATCGCTCGTAGATCCGCGGCAATCGCGGATTCGAGGTGGTTTCGGTCGGCCATGTCGGTGGTAACTCCTTCGCTGCGGTCAACGTCAGACTACTGCCCGCAAGAGATTCAGTTGCTTAATATCTAAGTAAATGAGATTGTTTGACCGTGGACAGCACTCGAACCGAGAACAAGACCGTCTGGGACCGCGTCGCGGCTGCGGCCACCGGGCGCAGATCCGGCGCCCTGGCGGCAGCGATCTTCATCCTCGCGGTCGCCGTGATGGGGTTGGTGGGCAGCAACGATTCCGCCGACCAATCGCCCAACTCGTTGCCGACATCGGCCGAGTCCTACCAGGTGGACGAGCTCCTCTCCCAGTTCCCCGACTCCGACACCGCACCCGTGATTCTGGTGCTGAGCCGCGCCGACGGTGGCGACCTGACACCGGCCGATATCGAGGGCGCAGCTGCCGCACAGAGCAGGCTGCTCGCCGTCGATCGCTCGGTGCCGGACGAGCCCGGCCCGCCCCCGATCGTCGCACCCGACGGCAAAGCTGCGATTGCGCTGGTCCAGGTCGATTCCGAGTTGTCGGGCTTCACGCTCAACGAACTCATCACCGAACTGCGGTCCGCTGCAACCGACGGCCTCTCGCCCGATCTGACTGCTCAGGTCACCGGCGGACCCGCGTTCGGTGCCGACATCGCGAACTCCTTCTCCGGTGCCAACATCACGCTTCTGGCCGTCACTGCACTCGTGGTCGCCGTCCTCCTCATCGTCACCTACCGATCACCGATCCTGTGGTTGGTGCCCTTGGCCGTCATCGGTTTCGCCGACCGATTCGCCACCACCGTCGGCACCGTGCTCGCCGAGGCCACCGGCCTCTCCTTCGACGGTTCGACCTCGGGAATCACCAGCGTCCTGGTGTTCGGTGCAGGCACGAATTACGCACTGCTGCTCATCTCTCGATACCGCGAGGAGCTGCGTCGCGAGTCCGATCATCGCCTCGCCCTGCACCGCGCCGTTCGCCAGGCCGGCCCCGCCATCCTCGCCAGCAACGCGACCGTCGTGCTGGCCTTGCTGACCTTGCTCCTGGCGATGCTGCCGAGCACCCGCAGCCTGGGGGCGCTGGCCGCGGCCGGACTCGTCGTCGCAGCAGTGTTCGTCCTGTTCGTACTGCCGCCCCTGCTGGCACTGTGTGGCCCGAAGCTGTTCTGGCCGTTCGTTCCCAAGGAATCGGACCGGGACACCACCACTGAGGGCGTGTGGCACTCGATCGCCGCAGGCGTTGCCCGACGCCCCGTAGCCACCGCCTCGGTCACGATCGTCGCGCTCCTGGCCTGCTGCGCCGCACTGTTCGGGACCCAGATCGGTCTCTCGCAAACCGAGCAGTTCCGCGTCACCGCCGAGTCCGTCGAGGGCTTCGACACTCTCTCGCAACACTTTCCGGCCGGGTCCGCCGATCCGATGACGGTCCTCGCTCCCACCGCAGACATCGACGCAGTCATCGGCACCGCTCAGGGCATCGACGGAGTCGTCTCGGTCGATCGCGTCGCAGATTCCGATACCGGGCTCACACGCTTGTCGGTCGTCACCGATGCGGCCCCCGCATCCGACGAGTCGTTCGCCGTCGTGAAGGACCTCCGCGCCGCAGTCACCGGCGTGGACCGAGCACAGGTAGGCGGCAGCGACGCCAAGGCACTCGACACCTCCGACGCAGCGGCCCGCGATCGCCTCGTGGTCATTCCCGCAATCCTCGTGGTCGTGCTCGCCGTGCTTCTGGTGCTGCTGCGCGCCCTCATCGCACCCGTGATCCTGGTTGTCACAACGGTATTGAGCGCAGTGGCCGCGATCGGGATCGGCAGCTGGGTGAGCCTGCACGTCTTCGGATTCCCCGCCCTCGACGACAACACTCCGCTGTTCGCGTTCCTGTTCCTGGTAGCTCTCGGCGTGGACTACACCATCTTCCTGGTCACTCGCACCCGCGAGGAGACGCCCGAGCACGGCACCAGGTCTGCCATCGTGCGGGCCGTGTCGGCCACCGGAGGTGTCATCACGAGCGCGGGAATCGTTCTGGCAGCCGTCTTCTGCGTGCTCGGCGTCCTACCGCTGATCACCCTGACCCAACTCGGCATCATCGTCGGACTCGGCATTCTGCTCGATACCTTCGTGGTACGTACCGTCGTGATTCCCGCCCTGTTCACCCTCATCGGCCCGGGGATCTGGTGGCCGAACAGGATCGACTCGAGCAAGAACACAACACAAGGAGCAAATTCATGAAGATCCGCAACGCATTCGGCCGAACCGCACTTGTCGGTGCCCTCGCCGCAGGCGCACTGCTGACCGCGGCCCCGGCTCAGGCTCAGCCGGTCGGGCCCCTGGGATCGGTCGGTCTCGAGCCACTGGCTCCGATCCCGTCACTCGATGTCGAGCGCTACCTGGGCACCTGGAACCAGGTTGCCGCGGTGCCGCAGCCGTTCAACCTGATCTGCGCCCGCGACACCCAGGCGAACTACCAGATGATCGACGAATCCAACATTCGCGTCGAGAACACCTGCACCACCTGGACCGGTGGCGAGAACCGCATCGTCGGCAACGCTCGGGTCAACGACACCGTCACCAATGCCCAACTGCACGTGAGCTTCCCGGGAGTGCCCACCCAGGAGAGCCTCGACGGGCCGACCAACTACATCGTCGCCTACATCGCCGACGACTACTCGTGGGCGTTCGTGGGAAGCCCCAACCGCACGTCCGGATTCGTGCTCAAGCGCACGCCCGACGTCAGCGTCGAGCAGTTCCGCGGGATCCGCAGCGTCGTCGAATCGCTGGGCTACGACTCGAACTTCATCACCACGACGCCCACCCCGGGCGGCGCGACGACGATTCAGCAGCTCTCGACGGTGTAAGTCCGACGGAGCCGCACCACCCCTCGTGCGCGTTTTGCGTAGCTCTGGGTACGCAAAACGCGCACGAGCTCCGGCGGAGCCGGATTCAGCTCGCGGACAGGATCGAGATCGCGAAGATCAAGCTGTCTCCCGGCTCGATTCCGGCCGCCGGATTGCCGGTCGCGTATCCGTCGGCCGAGGTTACTGCCACGGCGACGGTCGAGCCGACAGTCTGTCCGGCGATGGCCTTCTGGAAGCCGGCGACGACGCCGTCGAGTGGGAATTCGACCGGTGCACCCCGATCGAAGCTGCTGTCGAACGTCTCCCCGGTGCGTCCGTTGACGCCCATGTAGCAGACGGACACCTCGGCGTCGGCTGCGATGACCGGCCCGTCCCCCGCTGCCAGTGTTTCGACCTGCGTCTCGGCGACGCTGAACGGTGTGTCGACGGTGACCGCGGGCGCGGCCGTGTCGGTGGATCCGACGACGGCGATGCTGCCGGAGTCCCCGTCGAGCGTCCATTCGGGGGTGGCTGCGGCGTCGGGTGTCGCCGTGGGGCAGGTGCTCGAGGCGGCCGGGGCAGCAGCGTCGGACGAAGCGGACGACGTGGAGGTCACCGGGGACGAGGAGTCCGAGTCCGAGCTGCATGCACCCGTCAGCAGGACGAGCGAGACGGAGGCGGCCAGGAACATGGTGCGGGTGTAGGAGTGATTCACCGCGCCCACGCTACAAGTACTGCCTCCGATGCCCGTCACACTGCGGCGCGGAGTACGTCTGCGACCGGGGTCGATGCTCGACCGATCAGGGCCTGCAGGTCTCCGGAATCGGAGTCGAGCTCGCCGCGAGCGATTCCTGCGTCCGCGCTGGCCAACATGCTTGCCACGAAGTCGGGCAGTCCCGCGCCCTGGAGAATCGCGGTGTACTCGGACTCGGAGACGTCCTTGTAGACGATCGGCTTGCCGGAGATCTCGCTGATGACCGCCGCGAGCTCGGCGTAGGTGAGGCGTTCGTCGCCGCCGAGCTCGTAGATCTTTCCGCCTTGATCATCGAGTGTCAGCACGGCGGCGGCCGCGGCGGCGAAGTCGACGCGAGACGCGGCGGCGAGCTTGCCGTTGCCTGCCGCACCGAGGAGCACTCCGCCCTCGATGGTCTGCGCGAGCGAGCCGAGGTAGTTCTCCCAGTACCAGCCGTTGCGCAGGAATACCGCGGGAATGCTGGACGCGGCGAGGCGTTCCTCGGTGGCCTTGTGCTCGGGCGCGAGGCTCACTCCGGACGTATCGGCGGCGAGCAGGCTGGTGTAGGCGATGAGGCCCACTCCGGCACCCTCCGCTGCCTCGATCACGTTGGTGTGCTGCGCAATTCGCTGACCTACCTCCGAGCCCGAGACGAGCAGCAGCTTGTCGACGCCCGCGAGAGCCGCCGTCATCGCGGCGGAATCGGAGTAGTCGGCGACCCGAACCACGACGCCTCGTTCGGCGAGCGGCGAGGCCTTGTCTGCGTTTCGGACGATCGCCACGATCTCGGCGGGTGCGACGCCACGCTCGATGAGTGCGTCGACGACGAGTCCGCCGAGGTTGCCCGTTGCTCCGGTTACCGCTGTGGTCATGATCGAGCTCCTGAGGTTGAGGTTTCAAGTACCACATCACTATGCACTTACTTTTCGTACAGTGCAACCCCTGAAGTCATCACTCACTCTTTCGCATGCGCTAGCATGGCGATATGCCCGAGCCCGCAGAATCACTCGAAGCGTCCGTCTTCGCGCGTGACTGTGCGTCGAGGCAGACCTTGCAGAACGCCACCAGCAGGTGGGGCGTGCTCGCGCTCGCCGCGCTCACCGAGGGTGACTACCGATTCAATGCGTTGCGCCGACGCGTCGACGGCGTCAGCGAACGCATGCTCTCGCAGACCCTGCAAACCCTGGAGCGAGACGGCCTCGTGATTCGCACCGTGCAGGGGACCATCCCACCGAAGGTGGAGTACAGCCTCACCCCGCTGGGACGCGACGTCGGTACCCGATTGAGCGACCTCATCGAACTCATCGAGGGCAACATGCCTGCCGTCCTCGAATCACGCGCCGAACACGACGCCCGCTGATCGACCGGGCTCACGCGGGTGGCGTCACCAGGCACCACTCGTTGCCCTCGGGGTCGAGGAGAACCTGAAAGGTTCCCGCCGCGTCGGAGTGTCGTTCGCCGAGAACCGTCGCGCCCAGAACAACCGCCTGCCCGACGGCATGGTCGATATCCGATACCGCGACGTCGAGGTGGAGTCGATTCTTGCCCGACTTGCCCTCCGGTACTCGCTGAAACGCGAGCCGAGTGAACCCGGGAACGTCGACGTAATGCCAGCGCTCATCGCGCACCATCGGCTCGCCGCCGAGCACCTCGGCCCAGAATTCCGCCAGCAACGCCGGCTCCGCACAGTCGAAGACGACCTCGTCCATCCGCCCGATCACAGACCGATCCTAGAGGCCGCGAGCACCCACAAGGGCGTTATCTCAGCGTGATACTAACGAGATGCTTCCGTGATGATGCCGAACCCGTGCCGCGTTCGGACCCGTCGAGACTCGATGCCAGGACGCGAGGGCCGTGTGCGACATCGGCCCGGCGACCGACACGCTCGGCACACCGGTGCCGACGCACTGATCTGGGGAGGCATTCACCATGTTCCACACCAAGAGGATTGTCGGCGGAGCGGCAGCATTCGGATTCGCGTGTGCGTTCGCGGCGCTGGTACCCGGCACCGCATCCGCAGCGCCGGTCGCCTGCACCACCGCACCGGGAGGGGCCGATATCGCTGCGCTCGTCGGAGGATCGCAGTGCGACAGCTCGGCAGACGGCGCGAGCGCGGCAGCCGGCCTCGGGCTCGAGGGGTGGGGTTCGGCCGAGGCAATGGACAACGCAGCAGCCCTGGCACTCGGGCTGAACGGTGGAACTGCAGTCAGCAACGGCAGTTTCGGTGGCGCGCCTGCAGCGATCGCCTTCGGCCCCGGTGCCGTCGCACAGAACACCGCGGCCGGCCTCGGGCTCTCCATCGCGGTGGCAGCACCCGGCTCCACCATCACCCTCACCCCGACCGGCGCAGTGTGCGACGGTGCCGGAATTGCCGGCAGCTTCACCACCCTGCAGGGCTGCATCGGCTGACGCACGCCACGGGGGGCGCGAGTGGGCGATATGGATGTGACCGAAGGCCGCGTGATCTACAGTCTGGGTGACCTACAGTCTCGGTCACCCACAGTCTCGGAACGCGAGTCGGCAACGGCCCGCTGAACAAGGAGTTCGACGGCAATGATGTCCTACCTGCTCTACGACGTTCTGCTCCCCCAACTCGGCCACGACGTCGCGTCGTACTGGGCACACCTGCTGGTTGTCGCCCCGGTCTGAAATCCAGGACCCGACACGACAAAGGCATCCCCGCTCGGCCACGCAGGCCGGGCGGGGATGCCTCGTTCGAAACCGAATCAGACGGGCTGGGGCAACAGCCGGGTCAGCACATCGGACAAGGTCACGACGCCGACGCTGCGCGCCGGATCGTCCGCCGCCGCCGAACCGTCGACCACCAGTGCCAGGTGATGCCGGGTCTCGCGCATCGACTGCAGGGCAACGTATACCGGCGTAGTCGCCTCCAGCGTGTATGCCGGACGCGTGATCTCGGCCAGGGTCTGCGGAGAGGTCAACGTATCGCGCACGTGCACCACGCCCTTGACCACGTCCGCGTCGCTGACCAGAATCCGCAGATGCCCCGAGCGACGCGAGGCCTCGCGCACGTCGGCGATGGTCGCCGTCGACGGTACCGACGTGGGCTTGCCGAACTGGCGCACCAGGTCACCGACGGTCAGTTCCTGCAGTTCGAGCGCACTCGAGATCTGCGCCTGGTAGCTGGCGTCGAGAGCACCGACGTTCACCGAATGCTCCACCAGCTGACGCAGATCGTCCGCGTTCTGGCCCGTACCCACGGTGTCGGCCGGCTCGACGCCAACCCGTCGCAGGCACCAGTTCGCCATGTTGTTCAGCGCCGTCAGTACTGGACGCGTCAGGAACATGAACCCGCGCATCGGGATTGCGAGCATCGTCGCGGACTTCTCCGGATGGGCGATTGCCCAGGACTTCGGAGCCATCTCACCGACCACCAGGTGCAGGAAGGTGACGACGATCAGCGCGAGCACGAAGCCGAGAACGTCGGCGAACCAGTACGGCAGGCCGCCGCTCTCGAACAGCGGCGTGAGCCAATAGTGCACCGCCGGCTTCGTCGTCGCTCCGAGGCCGAGGGTGCAGACCGTGATGCCGAGTTGCGAGCCGGCGAGCAGAACGGTCAGCTCGGACGAGCTGCGCAGAGCGGCACGCGCGGCCCGTGAATTGGGAGCCGCGTCCTCGAGCCGATGCCGCTTGGCGGCCAACAGCGCGAACTCGACGGCCACGAAGAACGCACTGGCAGCGATGAGGCCGATCGTGACGGCCAGGAAGACCCAGATGTTGCTCATCGGTGCACACTTTCCTTCGTCTCGGCCGACTCGTCGTCGTGCTCGGGGTCACGCTCGCCGAGTGTCAGGGTCAGCAGGGACGGGACGTGGCTGTCGATCTCCTCGATCTCGAGGATCACGAAGCGAATGGGACTCTCCTCGTCGTTCGCCAGATCGGCGTTGTCCGGTGGTAGGTCCACTTCGATCCGTTCCCCGACGTCGGGGAGAGATCCGTTGTGCGCGATGGCAAAACCGGCGATGGTCTCGTAATCGCCCTCGGGCAGATCGATACCGATGGCGCGTTCGACCTCGTCGACGTGCACCTCCCCGGCCATGGTCCAGCTGCCGTCGTCGGCACTGACCGGACTCGGATCGGACAGGTCGTCGTCGTGCTCGTCGGTGATCTCGCCGACCAGTTCCTCGGCCAAGTCCTCGATCGTGATGACGCCGGTCAGACCGCCGTATTCGTCGATCACACAAGCCAATTGGTTCTTCGTCGAGCGCAACTCGCGCATCGCGTCGGGCAGGCTCTGGATCTCCGGGAGGATCAACGCATCACGCGTGAGCTCGGAGATCGGGGTGGAACCCGGCACCGTCGCCGACAGGACGTCCGCGAGATGGACCACGCCGACGATGCCGTCGTCGTCGTCGAGCACCGGATAGCGAGAGTGTTCCTGACCCATCAGGGCCGCGACCTCGGCGAGGGTGTCGGTATCGCGGACCGTCGCCGAGCGCGAACGCGGAATCATCGCGTGTTCGACTGTGCGAGTAGGGAAGTCGAGGATGCGGTCGAGCAACGTCGACAACTCGTCGGGCAGATCGCCTGTCTCCCGCGAGTCCGAGACGATGTGTTCGAGGTCGCGCAGGCTGGCCGAATGCTCGACGTCGTGCACCGGCTCGATCTTGAGCGCCTTGAGCAACAGGTTCGACGACTGGTCGAAGATGGTGATCAACCAGCCGAAGAGCTTGAGGTAGATGGTGGTCGAGAGCGACAGCCATCTGGCCACCGGCTCGGGACGAGCGATGGCGAAGTTCTTGGGAAACAGCTCGCCGAAGAGCATCTGCACGAACGTCGCGAACGTGATCGCCAGAACTGCGCCCAGGCCGACACCGACTGCCGTCGGCACTCCGACGCCGCCCAGAATTGCGCCGAACGACTGACCGATCAGCGGTTCGGCGACGTAGCCGACCAGCAGGCCGGTGACCGTGATGCCCAACTGTGCACCGGACAGCATGAACGACGTGCGCTTGGTGACGGTCAAGGTACGAGCCGCGACGGCGTCGCCGGCCTCGGCGCGAGCCTTGAGCCGGGACCGGTCGACGGTCATGTACGCGAATTCCTGAGCTACGAAGTAGCCGGTCGCGACGGTGATGAGAAAAACGACGAGCAGGCCGAGCAAGAGAGTGAGCACTACGCTCATTCGCCGGACACCGCCTCGCACGTAGTAGCCGTAGTGCGGGGAGCCGTGTCCGGCCCGGGTTTATCGCTGTCCATGATTCCTCAGGGTCGTATGGTGGGAAGTTTGTCCGATACTACCGTGCCGCGAGGGAAGTCACGGCGCCTTGACGACGAGAACGGGTACCGGGCAGTCGAGCAGCACCCGCTGCACGGTGCTGCCCATCAGGAACTTGCCGACCGCGGAACGACGCTTGGAACCGATGACGACCATGCCCGCACCGACGTCCGCGACGAGATCGACCAGAGCGCCGGCCGGGTCGCCGCCGTCGGGCTCGACACGCACGGTGGCCGCGATCCCCGGCAGCGTTCGCTCGACCTCGGACTGAGCGGAGCTACGGTCGTCCGCGGACACCGAATCCCGGTCCACCACCGACAACACGATCAACGGGGCCTGACGCAGCTCGGCCTCGGCGGCACCGCGGCGCAATGCTTCCTGACCCTCCGGTGTGTTGCTCATCGCTACTGCCACTGCGCTCGCTACCGACACGTTCTCTCCCATTGCTCGTATCCACCGAGGATCGCCCTCGGAGAGTTGTGAACTGGACTAATCCGACAGACTGTATCTAACCTGACGCTGTGACACACCACACGAAAGGTCTCTGATGGCGATATCGCCCACACTCCTACGAACGGCCGGCGCATTGGCGGTGGTGGGAGCGGTGACTGTCGCGGGAATCGACGCCGCCAACAGCGCCAGCGGCTCCGATGCTCGCGCCAAGCTCACATTGATCGCACCGGCCGCTGCGGGCGGCGGCTGGGATCTCGTCGCCCGCGAATCGCAGCAGGCACTGCGCAGTGACGGCATCGTCAACAACGCCCAGGTCGTCAACGTCCCCGGCGCAGGCGGCACGATCGGTCTGAGCCAGCTCGAGAACCTGAGCGGGCAGCCCACCACCGTGATGATCACCGGAACCGTCATGCTCGGCGGTATCGCGATCAACAACTCCGAGACGACTCTGGCCGACACCGTCCCGATCGCGAAACTGGCCGAGGACTTCGAAGTGTTCGTCGTGCCGAGGGATTCACCGATCCAGAATCTCGAGGACATGATCGAGGCGTGGCGAGCCAACCCCGGAGGCCTTCCGATCGGCGGCGGTTCGCTCGGCGGAATCGACCACATCGTCGCGGGCCAGTTGGCACAGGAAGCCGACATCGACCCGGCCGCAATCAATTACATCGCCTACTCCGGCGGCGGTGAGGTACTCACGTCGCTGCTGTCGAACACCGTCGGTGTGGCAGTCAGTGGATTCAACGACTTCCGCGATCAGATCGAGGCCGGCAACGTGCGCGCACTCGCAGTCGCCTCGCCCGAGCCGCTCGAGGGATTCGACGTGGATACATTCATCGAGCAGGGCTACGACGTCGACCTCGTCAACTGGCGCGGAATCGTTGCCCCACCGGGGATCTCGGACGAGGACCGACAGACTCTGATCGAGATCGTCTCCGAGATGGTCGAGACCGAGCAGTGGGCGACGGCCGTCGAACGCAACCGTTGGAAGGAATCGGTTCTGACCGGAGACGAATTCGGCGAATTCCTCGACGTGGAGCAGGAACGAATCACCGGAATTCTCGAGGAGTTGGGGCTGGTATGACAACGACGACTACCGACACGGACACATCCCGATCGTTCTGGACGGGCCGCAGTGGACTGATCGTTCCCGCGCTGCTCGTCGCACTCGGAGCCTTCCTGGTCTACGGAACCGTCACGATGCAGGTTCCACCCACGGCCACATCACCTGGCCCGCAGGTCTTTCCGGCCATCGTTGCCGGCGGCTGCTTCGTCGTCGCTCTGTTGGTCACCATCCAATTGTTGGTCAAGCCCGACGTGATCGACCGCGGTGTCGACGCCGACGGAAAGCCGCACACCGGCACCGTCAGCAACTGGCGCACCCTGTCGATCACCGTCGGATCGGTTGCCGTGTTCATCGCACTGCTCGACCCGCTCGGCTGGGTTCTTGCCGGAGCGCTGCTCTTCTGGGGTGTCTCGGTCGGATTGGGTGGTCGCCGGTACGTGTTCGACGCGGCCGTCGCGCTACTGGTCTCGAGCGCAATTCAGATTGCATTCTCCGCGGGCCTCGGCCTGACCCTGCCCGGCGGCGTTCTCGCCCAGATCTTCTGACGGAGCTGACTTCACGATGGATTCATTGAGTAATCTGATCGACGGTTTCGGCACCGCGCTGACACCGATGAACCTGGTCTGGGTGTTCGTCGGCGCGCTGCTCGGCACTGCCGTCGGCGTCCTACCCGGTCTCGGCTCTGCCATGGCGGTGGCCCTGCTGCTGCCCGTCACCTTCACCCTCGACCCCACCGCCGCGCTGATCATGTTCGCCGGAGTGTATTTCGGTGGTCTGTTCGGCGATTCGATCTCCGGCATCCTGATGAACACCCCCGGCAACAGCACCGCGATCGCCGGGACGTTCGAGGGGCACCGGATGGCCAAGAACGGCCGGGCCCCACAGGCTTTGGCCACTTCGGCCATCGGCGCGTTCATCGGCGGCATCGTCGCCACGACCCTGGTGGTGTTCTTCGCTCCCACGCTCGCGTCGTTGGCGACCAACTTCGGCCCGGCCGAGTACCTCGCCCTCGCGGTGTTCGCGTTCATCGCCACCTCGGCCGTGGTCTCGGACTCGGCTCTCAAGGGTCTGACCGCACTGCTGATCGGCCTCACCCTGGCCGTGATCGGCATCGACGGACCCTCGGGCGCTTCACGATTCACGTTCGAGGTACCTGCCCTGTTCGACGGCATTCACATCGTCGTCATCACCGTCGCGATG
This sequence comes from Rhodococcus sp. NPDC076796, assembly GCF_040702765.1. Taxonomy (NCBI): domain Bacteria; kingdom Bacillati; phylum Actinomycetota; class Actinomycetes; order Mycobacteriales; family Nocardiaceae; genus Rhodococcus; species Rhodococcus sp. NPDC076796. The sequence continues at coordinate 655,197 of NZ_JBFBMS010000001.1, forward strand.
CTCGCGCTCGGTGAGGTCATCCACATCGCATCCAAGATCGGTCGGCCCGAGGATCGAAGCCTCATCAAGTCGCAGGGACGCCCCTGGCTGAGCAAGGCCGAGTTCCGCGATGCGATGCCGGCCTGGTTGCGCGGCACGGCATTCGGTGTGCCGTTCGGTGTGATCCCCGCTGGCGGTGCCGAAGTGCCGAGCTTCCTGGCGTACGGCACCGAGCGCAGGCTCGATCGCAAGCGCGAGAAGCCGATGTTCGGCAAGGGCGCCATTCGCGGTGTCGCCGGGCCGGAGGCCGCGGGAAACTCCACGGCCGGAACGGCAATGGGAGCGCTACTGGCTCTGGGTCTGCCGACGTCGGCGACGGCGGCCATCATGTTGGCTGCCTTCCAGCAGTACGGCATGCAGCCCGGACCACTGTTGTTCGAGCGCAGCGGCGACATCGTCTGGGCCCTACTGGCCAGCCTGTTCGTGGCGATGATCGTGCTGCTGATCCTCAACCTGCCGTTCGCACCGTTGTGGGCGCAGCTGCTCAAGATCCCGAAGAACTACCTCTACGCCGGCATCTCGGTGTTCGCCGCCCTCGGCGTGTACGCATCGAGTGCCTCGATCGTGGATCTGATCTTCATGCTCGGGCTCGGCATCGTCGGCTTCATGATGCGCCGCTACGACATTCCGTTGGCACCGGTGTTGATCGCGGTGATCCTCGGCCCGCTGGCCGAGGAGTCGCTGCGTCGCGCATTGGCCGTCAGCGAGGGTGACCCGTCGATCCTGGTCGGCAGCGCGATCACCATCGTGCTGTACGCACTGATGATCATCGCCGTGGTGTTCTCGATCGTCAGCAAGGTCCGCGCCCGCAAGACCGCCGACTTCTGAGTGCGCTCCGCGCAGTGGTGCGGTCGAGTGCCCCGGAGGGCACTCGACCGCACCACTGCCGCTAGGCACTGAACGCTGGGTAGTCCGTGTAGCCCTTGGCACCCTCGGAGTAGAAGGTGCTCTGATCCGGCTCGTTCAACGGCAGATCCTCACGCCAGCGGTACGCGAGGTCGGGGTTCGCGATCGCCGGACGCCCGACGACGACGGCGTCGCCGATACCGTCCTCCATCAGTGACAGAGCCTCGTCGCGGGTGGTGATCTCACCGAAGCCACTGTTGACGAGCACCGGTCCGCCGAACGCCTGCCGCAGATCCTGAACGAGCTCGCCCGCCGGATCCTTGTGCAGCACGCTGAGGTACGCCAGCCCCAGCGGTGCGAGCCGCTCGACCAGGGCACGGTAGGTGGCACGCACGTCGTCGGAATCCGTCTCGAGCGCATCCTGGATGTTGTGCTCGGGTGAGATGCGAATTCCCACCTTGCCCGCTCCGAGCGCGTCGGCCACTGCTTCGACCACCTCGGCCACGAAGCGTGCCCGGTTCTCGGGCGAGCCGCCGTACGCGTCGTCGCGCTGATTGGAGGCGGGCGAGAGGAACTCGTGCAGCAGGTACCCGTTGGCACCGTGGACCTCGACGCCGTCCATTCCGGCCGAGATGGCATTCTTCGACGCCTGCACGAAATCTGCGATCACCGAGGGCAATTCGTCTTCACGCAGCGCACGAGGGGTGGGGTACGGCTTCTTGCCCTCGTAGGTGCGGGTCTCGCCGTCGATGGCGATCGCACTGGGTCCGACGACCTCGTGGCCACCCGTCGTCGCCTCGTGCGTCACTCGACCTGCGTGCATCACCTGCGCGACGATCGATCCGCCGTCGGCATGCACTGCGTCGGTGACGTTGCGCCAGCCGGCGATCTGCTCGTCCGTCACCAGCCCGGGCTGGCCCGGAAACCCCTGGCCCGCGTGGCTCGGGTAGGTGCCTTCGGTGACGATGAGACCGAGGGATGCGCGCTGCTTGTAGTGCTCGACCACCAGCGGGCCAGGCACTCCGTTACGTCCCGAACGCACCCGCGTCAGCGGGGCCATCACCAGCCGGTTGTCGAGCTTCAGGTCACCGAGCGTCAACGGGGAAAACAACTTCATGGATCTCTCTCCTCACGAGTGCGTGCACAGTCTTTGCCACTGCTCACTCGAAACGACGGAGTTCCACGAAGCTATTCCGGTCCGAGACATTGCTCACCCCGAAAACAACAGTGGTGTGACCGAGTGCCACAGACGGCACTCAGCCACACCACTGCGCGTAGCGCACTAAAGGATGTAGAGCATCTCCTGGTATGTCGGCAGCGGCCAGAGATCGTCGGCCACCATCGCTTCCAGGGTGTCCGCTGCAGAACGAACGGCGGCCATCGCGGGCAGCAGTTCGTCCTTGGCGTGTGTGGCCTCGGCCAGAGCGTCGCCGCCCGGATCCGCCTCGAGAGCGGACTTCAACGTCGCCAGAGCCGCGCGCAACTCCGACAGTGGAGCCGAGACTGCCTGTAGCGCAGTCATGTCCACGTCGTCGACGCCTGCGCCCTTGAGCGCGCTGACGTTCTGCGCCAACTCGGTCTGGTAGCGCACCGCAGCGGGCAGGATGGACGTCTGACCCATCTCGAGCGTCAGCCGCGCTTCGACGAACACAGTCAGCGCGTACTGCTCGAGTCCGATCTCGTAGCGCGAGTGCATTTCTCGGTGGTTGAAGACCTTGTACTTCTCGAACAGCTCCATCGCCGAGTCCGAGATCAGCTCCGGCAAGGCGTCGAGCGTCGTACGCAGGTTCGGTAGGCCCCGTGACTCGGCCTCGATCTGCCAGTTGTCGGAGTAGCCGTCGCCGTTGAACACCACCGCGCCGTGTTCGGTGATGATCTCCGTCAACAGATTCTGCACGGCCGTGTCGAAATCGGTGCCGTCGGCGACGGCCGCTTCGAGGTTGGTCGCCATGTAGTCGAGAGCCTCGGCCATGATCGTGTTGATCGTGACCATCGGGCCGTTGACGGTCTGCATCGAACCGGGGGCGCGGAACTCGAACCTGTTGCCGGTGAAGGCGAACGGGCTGGTTCGGTTGCGGTCGCCGGGATCGGTCGGCAGCACGGGAAGGGTGTCGGCACCGATCATCATGGTGCCCTTGCCCTTCGACGACGTGGCTGCACCCTTGGCGATCTGATCGAACACGTCGGCGAGCTGATCGCCGAGGAAGATCGAGATGATCGCGGGCGGAGCCTCGTTCGCGCCGAGGCGGTGATCGTTGGTCGCCGACGCCACCGAGGCGCGCAGCAGGCCGCCGTACTTGTGTACCGCGCGGATGACGGCGGCACAGAAGACGAGGAACTGCGCGTTGTCGTGTGGGTTGTCGCCGGGAACGAGCAGCGATCCCAGGTCGGAGTTTCCGAGCGAGAAGTTGACGTGTTTGCCGGAACCGTTGACGCCCTCGAAGGGCTTCTCGTGGAACAGGCACTCCATGCCGTGCTTCTTGGCGATGGTCTTGAAGGTCGTCATCAGCAGTTGCTGGTGATCGGCCGCGATGTTTCCACGCTCGAACATCGGGGCGATCTCGAACTGTCCTGGTGCGACCTCGTTGTGCCTGGTCTTGGCCGGGATGCCGAGCTTGAACAGCTCGCGTTCGGTGTCCATCATGAAGCCGAGCACACGCTCGGGGATGGCACCGAAGTAGTGGTCGTCGAACTCCTGGCCCTTGGGCGGCTTCGAGCCGAACAGGGTGCGGCCCGCGTTGAGCAGGTCGGGTCGGGCGAGGAAGAAGTGTCGGTCGACGAGGAAGTACTCCTGCTCGGGACCACAGAACGAGACGATGTTCTCGATGTTCTCGTGGCCGAAGAGCTTCAGGATGCGCTCGGCATGACCGCCCATCGCCTGCTGGCTGCGCAGCAGCGGCGTCTTGTGGTCGAGGGCTTCACCGGTCATCGAGACGAACACCGTCGGGATACAGAGGGTGTTGCCGTTCGGGTTCTCGAGCACGTACGCCGGGCTGGTGACGTCCCAGCCGGTGTATCCGCGCGCCTCGAACGTGTTGCGCAGGCCGCCGTTGGGGAAGCTCGAGGCGTCGGGCTCGCCCTGGATCAGAGTCTTGCCCGCGAATTCCGCGAGTGCGCTGCCGTCACCGACCGGGTCGAAGAAACTGTCGTGCTTCTCGGCCGTCAATCCGGTGAGGGGGTAGAAGACGTGCGCGTAGTGCGTCGCGCCTTTCTCGAGAGCCCAGTCCTTCATTGCCGACGCGACAGCGTCGGCGACCATGGGGTCGAGCTTCTTGCCTTTGTCGATCGTCGCCATCACCGACTTGAAGACCGATTTGGGCAGACGCTTCTGCATGACGACCTTGCTGAAGACGTTCTCACCGAATATCTCGCCCGGCTTCTCGTCTCCGACGAAGCTGACCGCAGGCGGTACATACGCCTCGACGTCTTTGATCGCCTGCAGGCGGACGGTATTTCCACTCATGGCTACCCCTTGACAAGGTGCTGCTCCGCAGCTGGATTTTGCGGAGTCCGACTCGGCGACTGTACGAATGCGACGTGGCGGTCGTGTTTCGTCGTTGTGTCCACTGCGAGGCAAAAACGGCGATCGGAGTTTCTTTCTGCGCAGACGGGGGTAACTCCGTAGCCAGCGTAAACAATCGAAAGTGAGCCCTGTGACCGACCAGCTGACCGTCCGCCGCGAGATCGACGCGCCCCCTGCCTCGGTGTTCACCGCACTGGCCAACCCCGAGGTTCAGGCCGCTGTCGACGGCTCGGAAATGCTACGCGGCGCGATCGACCCGACGCCGCTGGAAGCCGTGGGCGACACCTTCGCAATGGACATGTACCAGCCGGAGCTCGGCGAGTACGTCATGGAGAACACCGTGTTCGTATTCGAACAGGACCGGCGCATCGGTTGGATTCCTCGTCGTCAGGGCATGGAGCCTCGCGGTACGCGGTGGTCCTGGGAGCTCGACGCGGTCTCGGCGGATCGCACCGCGCTGACTCAGGTCTACGACTGGTCTCGCGTCACCGACCCCGAGTTTCGGAAGATGGCCGGATTTCCTCGGGTGACCGAGGACCAGATAGTCGACACTATGCGCCGCCTCGCCGACCATCTCGGCGTCCGCCTCGAAGACTGATCCGCACAGAAAGAGAGAGAGCTTCATGGTCGACGTCACCAGAACATTCACCGCCGAAGTCACGATCGAGAAGGCCGCGGCCTTTCTCCGAGACTTCTCCAACGCGACAGCGTGGGATCCCGGGACGCAGAGTTGCACGCAGATTTCCGACGGTCCGGTTGCCGTCGGCACGCAGTGGCACAATGTCTCGAAGTTGTTCGGTATCACGACCGAACTGACCTACACGTTGGTCACCGACGAGCCCCATCACATCGTGTTCGAAGGTGAGAACAAGACGGCCACCAGCGTCGACGACATCACGTTGACCGCCGAAGGATCACACTCGACCCGAATCGACTATCACGCGAAGGTCGAATTCAACGGTGCCGCCAAGGTAGCCGGACCGTTTCTGAAAGCGGGATTCGAAGCGAAAGTCGCTCCGGAGACGGTGGAGAAGATGACCGAGGCGCTCGAGCGACTGGGCTGAGGCCCTACTTGCGTGCGACGACGGTGAAGTTGTCCGCCGAGCTCGCCAGGGCATCGGGTGCCACGATCGAACCGTCGTCGGCGAAGATCTCGGAGATGGTGAACCCGGCATCGGTCACCAGTCGTCGCACGTCCGCCACAGTGGTGAAGTGCATGAACGGAGCGAAGTCGTGCGCAGCGAGCGGAGCGACGGCCCACGTTCCGCGATCGACGACCCTCGAGCGCGCAGACCACCAATTGGCAACGCTGCGAACGACTCCGGCGGGATCGAGCAGTCGCCTCCCGATGGCCGTCACGACGCGCTCGAGTGAGAACGTGAACCGTTGGGTCGGTCTGCTCAACTGAAACGGCTTCTCCCCGAACGACGGTCCGTTGCGGTTGAGCGTGGAGAACACCAGAATTCCGGACTCGCCGAGAACTCGGTGGAATTCTGCGAGTACCCGAATCCGTTCGTCATGTGTCACGGTGTCGATTCCGTTGTTGCTGAACACCACCAAGCCGAACTCGCCGTCGGTGAAGTCCGCCAGATCGCGCGCATCGGCAACGTGCGCAGGCAGGTCGGGGAAATTCCGCCGAAAGCCCTCGATCATGTTCGGTGCGTAATCGATCGCGACGTAGCGGTCGCTGAGCAATCGCAGCAGCGCCGTGGTTCGGCCACTTCCGACGCCCACGTCCAGTACCGGCGTTCCGCGAGCAACCCCGGCTGCCGCGACCAGCGCCGCTGCCTCCCCACGGTCGAGAAACCCATCGGTGGGACCGGCGTACTCCACGTATGCAGCGGCTACCCGCGCGCTGTCGAACACGTCTCGATTGTGGTCTATGGACATACGATCACCTCCGCTTCACCGACCGCAGACACAGGCGCCCCGCCCCTGGAGCAGACGGTACCGGCGAACCCTGAGGTGCGCCTGAGGCCGAGTACGCACCGAGTGTGGCCTCCGCCACCGCCGAGCGTGCATCATCGACACATGACAAATTCTCACGACGCATGGCCTCGACTCGAGGTGGACAGTTGGGTGGACACTCGCGACACCGTGCACCTGTGGACCCAGATCGTCGGAAAGACACGAATGGCGTTGTCGCCCTCGATCAATCACTGGTGGGGCGTTGCGCTGTACGTCGACGCGTCGGGCCTGACGACGTCGCTGATGCCGCTCGGCGATCGGGGGCTCGAGATTCGCTTCGATTTCCTCGAGCACCGGCTGATACTCGCCACCACCGACGGTGAGCGACGGAGCATGAAGCTCGAACCGCGTACCGTCGCCGACTTCTACGCCGAGTACCTCGACCTGCTGACGCAACTGGGTGTGGACGCTCCGATGGTGGGCGTGCCCGTCGAGTTGACGCACGCCACGCCGTTCGCGGAAGACGTCTCGCATGCGTCGTACGACGCGGCCGCGATCGAGAAGTTCTGGCGATCGCTCGTGAGCGCACATCGGGTGTTCTCGGCCTTCCGAGCCGACTTCCGCGGAAAGTCCAGTCCGGTGCACTTCTTCTGGGGCGCTTTCGATCTCGCGGTCACTCGATTCTCGGGTCGCCCCGCACCACAGCACCCGGGCGGAATTCCGAACTGTCCGGACTGGGTGATGCACGAGGCCTACAGCGACGAGGTCTCCAGCGCCGGCTTCTGGCCGGGCGGTGCCGCAGAGGGCGTCTTCTACGCCTACGCGTATCCCGATCCGGAGGGGTACGACAGCCATCCGGCCGTCACTGCCCCGGCGTACTTCGATCGCGATCTCGGCGAATACGTCCTGCCCTATCGGTCGGTGCGCACCGCCGAGGATCCCGACGCCGTGCTCAGGGCCTTTCTCGAGCAGACCCACCGAGCGGCCGTCGAAACCGCCCATTGGGAGTAGTCCTCGACCGGTCCCCCCATTCGGGGGTATTCGTGGGGTGACCCGGGTCACTACCGTTCGTCGCACTCGGTATCGCACATTTACCCGATACCCGACAAAACGGAGGAACCATGACCACTGTCTCACCCGACGACCCGGGTGTGTCCGCATCGACGCCACCTGCGGTGCAGACCAAGACCAGTGTCCGCCGGGTCGCTGTCGCCAGTGGCATCGGCACGACGATCGAGTTCTACGACTTCTTCATCTACGGCACCGCAGCCGCGCTGGTTTTCCCGACGATATTCTTCCCGGCTCTCGGCTCCACCGCAGGCACTGTGGCCTCGTTCGCGACGTTCGCGGTCGCGTTCATCGCCAGGCCCGTCGGCGCAGTGCTGTTCGGACACTTCGGTGACCGTATCGGTCGCAAGAAGACCCTGATCTCGACGCTGCTGCTGATGGGGGTGTCCACGTTCGCCATCGGTCTGCTCCCCGGCGCGGAGACGATCGGCGTGGCCGCTCCGATCATCCTGGTGCTGCTCAGATTCGGGCAAGGGTTCGCGGTCGGCGGTGAATGGGCCGGCGCGACCCTGCTCACGGCCGAGTACGCACCGCCCGGCAAACGTGGCTTCTACGCGATGTTCCCCCAGCTGGGACCGTCGGCAGCCTTCATCTTCTCCAGTGCGACATTCCTCGCGACCGGTCTGCTGCTCGGCGATACCAACGAGACGTTCCTCAATTACGGTTGGCGAATCCCGTTCCTGCTCAGCGCCGTTCTGGTGCTCATCGGCCTGTACATGCGGTTGGCCATCGAGGAGACCCCGGTCTTCCGCGCCAACAAGCTCGCCGAGGAGCAGGCCCCGGCGAATGCGGCTCCGACGAAACTGCCGATCTTCGACGCCTGGCGCATCCAGAAGCGTGAAATCATCACTGCTGCAGGCGCATTGGCATCCCTGTTCGCCTTCTTCTACATGGGGACCGCGTACCTGACGAGCTACGGCACCAAGACCCTCGGATTCGACCGCCCGTTCGTGTTGATCACCGGAATCGGCGCCGCGGTCATCTTCGGAATCGCCATCGCGGTCTCGGCGACCTACTCCGATCGCGTCGGCCGACGGCGAGTGATCATGGGAGCGTGCATGCTCGCGATTCCCTGGTCGATCGCACTGTTCCCCGTTCTCGACACCGGGTCACCCGCAGCATTCGTGATCGGCATGTGCGTCACGCTCGCCATCTTCGGAGTGGCCTACGGACCGACAGGAGCCCTGCTCCCCGAGCTGTTCCAGACTCGATTCCGTTACACCGGAGCAGGTTTGGGCTACAACCTCGCCGGCGTCCTCGGTGGCGCGATTCCGCCGATGCTCGCGGCACCGCTCACGGCTGCATTCGGCAGCATCTCCATCGGCGTCATGCTGGCCCTGCTGTCGGTGCTCAGCCTGGTGTGCACCAAGCGGTTGATCGAGACCAAGGACGTCGACATGACCTGATCGACCGCAACGACGGAACCCCAACAACGAAGTACCGCGGCCACCCGATGATCGGGTGGCCGCGGTACTTCGTCGGTTCGAGCGGTCGATCTCTAGTCGTCGCCGCGGGGCGGTGGCTGAACGTCGACGCCGCCGGAGTTGTGCTCCGGTCCGGCCGCTGGATGGCCGGCGGGAACGCGACCACGCGTCTTGGCGGCCTCGCTGTCCTTGGTGGCTCCCTCGGCGAACTTGCGACGCCAGCTCTCCTCGGGACGGTAGGGGCCCGGCTTCGGCCGAGTCTTGCCGCCCGGGAACGCCAGACGGGCGATGGTCCGCTGGACCATTCCCCACTGCTGAAAGAACGGCCCGGTGTTGTAGGGCAATTCGTAGCGCTCGCAGATGTCCTTGATCTTCGGCGCGACGTCCGAGTACCGAGTGCTGGGCATATCCGGGTACAGGTGATGTTCCACCTGGTAGCTCAGGTTGCCGCTCATCAGATGGAACAGTGGTCCGCCGTCGATATTGGCGGCACCGACGAGCTGACGGACGTACCAGCCGCCGCGAGTCTCGTTCTCCACTTCTTCCTGGCTGAAGGTGTATGCCTGATCCGGGAAGTGACCGCAGAAGATGATGGCATTCGACCAGACGTTACGAATGATGTTGGCGGTGAAGTTCGCGGCCACCGTCGACAGGAACGTGCTCTCGACCCCGCTGAACCGGCTGTCCAGCAGTGCCGCGGTGCGACGGTTCTTGCCGAAACGTGCGGAGCCACGCAGCTTGGACGCCAGACGAGACCTCTTGCTCTCGGGCAACCGGCCACCCGAGGCCAGCTGCGCCAGCGCGAACGCACCGGCGCTGATGATGGGCCAGCCCACATAGTCCTTGACGAACTGCTTGCGTGCCTTGACGCCGATGCCCTTGAGGTCCTCGACGAGATCCTTGACCGGCTTCTCGCCGCGTCGGATGGCTTCGATGTCCAGGTCGTGCAGCGCCACGCCCCACTCGAAGAACGCCATCAACAGAACGTTGTAGAACGGCTGGGCCAAGTACGCGGGGTGCCATTTCTGCCGCGGATCGATACGCATGATCTCGTACCCGAGATCCTTGTCCTTGCCGCGAATATTGGTGTACGTGTGATGCACGTAGTTGTGCGAGTGCTTCCACGAGTTCGCGGTGGAGGCGGTATCCCAATCCCACACGGACGAGTGGATCTCCGGATCGTTCATCCAGTCCCACTGGCCGTGCATGACGTTGTGGCCGATCTCCATGTTCTCGAGGATCTTCGCGATCCCGAGGCACGCAGTGCCCGCCAGCCAGGCCGGCTTGCTGGTGGATCCGAGCAACAACACTCGTCCCGCGACCAGCAACTGGCGCTGGGCTGCGATCACCGAGGTGATGTACTTGCGGTCCTTGTCGCCGAGGCTGGCGTACACCTCGTCGTGAATGGCGTCGAACTCCTTGGCGAGTTCGGCAATGGTCTCGTCACTCAGGTGCGCCAGTGGGTTCACCGGCTCGTCACTGGTCGTGGTGCGCCTGGTGGTTTCGTCGATCGTCATGAATTCCCCTGTTCGATGTGTTGATCAGAGTTCGATTTCGATGTCGCCCTCAGCAGTGTTGACACAGATCCGAACCGCTTGCCCCGTAGGTTCGGAGATATCCCCGTTACGTAGGTCACGTAAACGCCCCTTTTTCAGGGTACCCACGCAGGTGTGGCAGATGCCGATGCGGCAACCGAACGTCAGATCCAGTCCGGCTTCCTCACCTGCGGCGAGAATCGTTGTGCCACCGTCGCATTCGACGTCCTTCTTGCTGTTGATGAACTTGACCGTGCCGCCCTCACCTGCATCGTCTCCGCCGCCGATGACGGGCTGGAAACTCTCGTGGTGGAACTTGTCGTAGTCCCCCTGGTCTTTCCAGTAGGAACGCAGATCGTCCAGATGTTCACCCGGTCCGGAGCAGAATGCTTCGCGATCACGCCAATCCGGGACCAACTCGTCCAGTTCGGATGCTTTCATCCGACCTTCGTCGCTGGTGATCCGCAACTTCACCGTCAAACCGTCGTGTTTGGCGTCGAGCTCGTCGAGCGTCTCGGCGAACATCAACTGCTTGCGGTCGTGCACCGAGTGCACCACCACGACGTCGCGCACCTGATCGTGGTGATCGAGGGCGCGCAACATGCTGATGATGGGCGTGATTCCACTGCCCGCGCTGATGAAGACCATTTTGTCCGGAATCGGGCTCGGCAGGGTGAACTCACCCTCCACCTCGCTGAGCCGAACGATGTCTCCGGTCCTGATCGTTCCCACCAGGTACGGCGAGACCGTCCCGGAGGGCACGAGCTTGGGGCTGACACTGACCAATCCGTCCACGGGGTCCGGATCGGAGGTGAGTGAATACGCCCTCCAGTGATAGCGGCCGTCGATCAGCACCCCGAGCCGCACGTACTGTCCCGGCGTATGGCCCTGCCACTCGAAGCCGGGCCGGATGTAGACCGAGACGGCCTCCGAGCCCTCCGGTGTCACCCGCTCGACCTTCCCCCGAAGCTCGCGGGTGGTCCACAGCGGATTGATCATCGACAGGTAGTCGTCGGGCCGGAGCGGATTGAACAAAGATCGGACTGCGCGCAGCATCGTCCGTCTCACAAAAGAAACCTGGGGCTTGGCCCCCCGTTCAGCCATACTCAACGGTAACCCCGCGTGGACAGCTGTGCACCGAAATTGCTCAGACTCGAATGAGACTGCTACACAAGGTGAACAGAACCTGCCGATACCGACCGGTCAGCGTGCTCGCGACACCCTGTCGCCCAGCGCCGCGCTCACTTTTCCGTACCATCCGAGTGGACGAGCCGGGCCCCGGGTCGGCACATCGGCAAGCAGTGCCTCGGCGGTTTCCTCGGCGTCGATCTTGTTGTCGCCGATGCCACCGGTGGCACCTCGCTTGGCCCATCCGACGACGTAACACCCTGGCACCGGAGTGCCGTCGGCAGTGGTGATGCGACCGCCCTCGTTGCGAATGGTGCCGGTGATGTCGTCGAACGGAATACCCGGCGACGGGGTTCCGCGGTAGCCGATGGCCAGCAGTACCAGCTCGGTCTCGAGCGAAACCGCTTGCTCACCGACGCCGACCTCGATGGACTGCACCGAGCCGCTGCCGTGCAGGGCGGACGGTGCCCGGCCGAACGCGAAGACGATACGCCGGCCCTGCGCAGTAGATCCCAGCTCGACTCGCGGTGCCCCGGCCAGAGCCGATGCGGGAGCGGACAACGGCAGGCGATCGATGGCGTCGACGATTCCGTCCGGTCCTGCCACGACGACATCGACGCCGGCGCGGTCGACCAGCGCCTTGCATTCGGAACGGGTGAAAGCGGCGAACTCCGGACCACGACGGGCGAGGACGACGACCTCGTTCACCCGATGGCGACGCAGCTCGGCCAGAGCGTGCGGGGCGATCTCGGTTCCGTCGAGCCCGTCCGGGTCGGCAGTGAGGATGCGTGCGGCATCGAGTGCGACGTTGCCGTTTCCGATGATGGTGACGCGGTCGACGCCGGTGAGGTCGATCGCGTCGGCGGGCACGTCGGGGTGGCCGGTGTACCAGCCCACCAGGGTGCGCGCGCTGACGGATCCGTCGAGGTCGATGCCGGGAATCTCGAGTGCTCGGTCCTTGTCGGCACCGACGGCGTAGACCACCGAGTCGAACTTTCGGGCCAGTTCGACGTGGTCGATGTCCTTACCGACCTCGACACCGAGCTTCATCGTCACCCGTGGATGGACGAAGATCCCACGGAAGTGCTCGCTGATGCGTCGGGTACCCAGGTGGTCGGGAGCGACGCCGTAGCGGGCGAGACCGCCTGCGGTGGCCAGCCGATCGTAGAACGTGACGTTGGTGCCGGGCACGCGCAGCAGCGCCTGGGCGGTGTAGCAGGCGGCCGGTCCGGTCCCGACGATGGCGATGTCGATCGGCGGCAGGTCGTTGACCGTCGCCACCGGGAATCGGGGCGCGCCCCACTCCGCCACGGCGGGCTTGTCCTTGTAGTAGTCGGCGTTGATGTCGGCGTAGATCTGCTGATCGGGCGTCAATCTCGAGACGCGAGTGATCGCGTCCACCGGGCACGCGTCGGCGCAGGCCCCGCAGTCGATGCACGAGCGCGGATCGATGTAGAGCAACTCGGTCTTGCCGAAATCCGGCTCGTCCGGCGTCGGATGGATGCAGTTGACGGGGCACACCGACAGGCAGGATGCGTCGTTGCAACAGTTCTGCGTGATCGCGAACGGCATTGTTATCGGATGTCCTTCACGGCCTCGAGCGGTATTTGTCAGAGCATGTGCAGGCGACGGTAGATCATCTCGGCCGGCTTGGTGACCAAACCGCAGTCGAGAAGAAATGCCATCAGGTGCTCGCTCGAGGTGCGCATCATCGTGTGGTGGTGAGCGTTGTTCTTCGCTTCCTTCACTGCGCGGTCGACGTCGAGGCCCGCTGCTGCGTAGACCTCCTTGTTGACCATGTTGGACACGATCATGCGGGCGGCGATGGCGACGACGAGCGCGCTGGCCTTGCGGCGAGCCGGGCTCTTCCCCGCGATGTCTTCACGCATCTGAGCGCGCGCGAAGGTCATGTGCCGCGACTCTTCGACGACGTGGATCTTGCTGGTGGTGCGCACGAGCGGCAGTACGTTCTCGCCGCGCATCCAGTCGCGCTGCATGACGTCGAGCACCTCTTCGGCGACGAGGATGCCGCCGTAGGCGATCTCGGCGGACGCGAGGGCCTTGAAGCCGCGGCCGAGTTCGATGCTGGATCGACGCGGCAGGTATGCCTTGATGCCCATCTTCTGGCAGGCGCGGGCGAACATGATCGAGTGACGGCACTCGTCGGCGATCTCGGTGAGCGCGAACTGGAAGTCCGATCCCGAGGAATCCTTGCAGTACTGATCGCGCAGAACCATCTGCTGCAGGATCATCTCGAACCAGATGCCGGTGCTCATGATCGAGCAGACTTCGTGGCGGGTGAGCGTGATGCGCTGCTCCTCGCTCATCTCGTCCCACAGCTTCGTGCCGTAGAGGGTGCTCCACTCCGGGTTGAGTCCGTAGAGGGAGGGATCGAGATCGGCTTCCCAGTCGACCTCCTCGGACGGGTCGTACGACAACTGGGCGGCGGAATCGAGCAAACGAGCGGAAACGTCCTCGGGCTCGAGAACGTCGTTCCTGGAGAGTGTGCTGGTCATCGCCGTGGTTCCTTCCATCGTCGAAAAGCTGTAGATAACTGTTACGGAGATTACCAGGTACTCGGCGACACAGGTAGTCGCTCGGGCAAATTTCCTGAATTCGTTCTCCTCGCCTCGCGACGCGCGCTCTCGCAGCCGAACGAAAAATAATTCGAAGGTTTCCGATTCGGTTCCGGTGGGGCATACCCCCGCAACCAACTCACCCCATCGCGCATGCGCGAGACGTTGACTGGTACAACGTCTCTCGCTCCGAAAGGCAACCATGCCCGCAATTCTGTTCGGCTCGATCAGCACACTCGTCGACACGTCCGAACTGCAGCGCCGCTCGTTCAACGAGGCCTTCGCAGCACACGATCTGAACTGGAACTGGTCCCGCGACGACTACCGGGCCATGCTCGGATCGAACGGTGGTGCCGACCGCATCAGCGAATACGCGTCCGAGGCCGGTACCGAGGTGGACGCCGCCGCAATACACGCCAGCAAGTCGGAGATCTTCCAACGGCTGATCGGCGAATCGGACGTGAAGACGCGTCCGGGCGTCGCCGACACGATCGACTCCGCGAAAGCGAACGGCCTCAAAGTCGGCTTCGTGACGACGACCTCGCGAGAGAACATCGACGCGCTGCTGGCCGCTCTGAGTCCTGAGCTGACGGTCGACTCGTTCGACATCATCGTCGACGCGACCTCGGTCGAGCCCGGGAAGCCCGATCCCGCCTCGTACGAATACGCCCTGAAGACGCTGGGAGAGAGCGCGTCCGACAGTGTGGCCATCGAGGACAACGCCGGCGGAGTCCAGGCCGCCGTCGCCGCGGGCATCACCTGTGTGGCATTCCCCAACGAGAACACCGCAGGAACCGAATTCGTCTCGGCCACCGAGACCGTCGATGCACTCGATCCCGAGCGCGTCCGAGCTCTGCTCTCAGTCTGACCTTCCATACAAACCTCCAGGAGTAATCAGTGAGCAATCTTCAGGCCCAGGTCGTTGCCGGGGACAGGTCGTTTCGCGTCGAGGGATACGAGCGCATCGAGTACGACCTGATCTATGTCGACGGAGTGTTCGCAATCGAGAACACCGAATTGGCCGACAGCTACCGGCCGTACGGTCGCGCGCTGATGGTCGTCGACGAATCGGTGCACGAGATCTACGGCGACCGGATCAGCGCGTACTTCGATCACCACGAGATCGCACTGACGGTGGTTCCGGTTCACATTGCGGAGACCGCGAAGTCGCTGGAGACGTTCGAGCGCATCGTGGGAGAGTTCGATGCGTTCGGTCTGGTCCGCACCGAGCCGGTGCTCGTGGTGGGCGGCGGACTGACCACGGACGTAGCAGGTTTCGCGTGCGCCAGCTACCGCCGCAACACCCCGTACATTCGCATTCCCACCACACTGATCGGCTTGATCGACGCGAGCGTGTCCATCAAGGTGGCCGTCAATTACGGAAAGCACAAGAACCGCCTCGGTGCCTACCACGCGTCGCAGAAGGTGCTGCTGGACTTCTCGTTCCTCGGCACGCTGCCCGAGGATCAGGTGCGCAACGGCATGGCCGAGCTGATCAAGATCTCCGTCGTCGGCAATCTGGAGATCTTCGAGATGCTCGAACAGTACGGTCCGGAACTGCTGCGAACCCGATTCGGTCATCTCGACGGAACAGCGGAATTGCGTTCGGTCGCAGACAGACTGACCTACTCGGCAATCGCGACGATGCTCGAACTCGAAGCACCCAATCTGCACGAGATCGATCTCGATCGCGTCATCGCCTTCGGCCACACGTGGAGCCCGACCCTCGAACTGACCCCGCCTGCCCCGTTCTTCCACGGCCACGCGATCAACATCGACATGGCGCTCTCGACGACCGTCGCCGAGCAACGCGGACACCTGTCCACGGCCGACCGCGACCGGGTACTGGGCGTGATGGCCAGCATCGGCCTGGCCCTGGACAGCCCGTACCTGACACCGGAGTTGCTTTCCGAGGCAACGGCATCGATCCTCAAGACCCGCGACGGCATCCTGCGCGCCGCGGTTCCCGATCCGATCGGTACGTGCCGCTTCCTCAACGACCTCGACGCAGCCGAGCTGGCCGACGTTCTGACGCTGCACAAGAAGATCTGCCTGGACTTCCCCCGGGCAGGCGAGGGCCTCGACATGTTCACCGCGCCGACGCCGTGACGAAGGCCCCGCGACCGGTGACCCCGACGACGATTCTGGCGCGCGAGCTGAGCGAGATAGCCGATCTGCTCGACGCCGGCGCCGGGGTCACCGACGAGCTGACCACCCGTGTTCATCGAGCCCGCGATCTCGCCGCGGGACTCGACCCGTATCTCGACACCTGCACCACCTCCCAATCCGCAGCGCTGGCGACTCTGGCGTCGCGGACCCGCACCGAGGACTGGAGATCACGTGACGTCGTCTCCGGCTCGGGGCCCCTGGAGATGGAGATGCTCTCCGGCCACGTGGAGGGACGCTTCCTTGCGTTCCTCGTGCACATGACCGGGGCGAAGCGGGTGCTCGAGATCGGTATGTTCACCGGCTACTCGGCTCTGGCGATGGCCGAGGCTCTGCCCGCAGGCGGCGAGTTGGTCGCGTGCGAGGTGGATCCGTACGTGGCCGAGTTCGCGCAGTCCTGCTTCGCGGAATCACCAGCGGGCTCGTCCATCACGGTGGAGGTGGGGCCGGCGCTGGACACTCTCCGCCGGCTGGACGGAACGTTCGATCTGGTCTTCGTCGACGCCGACAAGACCGGATACCGCGCGTACGTGGAACACCTGCTCGGCAGCGAGCTGCTGGCCGAGAACGCCGTGATCGCTGTCGACAACACTCTGTTGCAGGGCCAGCCGTACAGCGAACAGCCGTCCGAGAACGGCCGTGCCGTCGCCGAATTCAACGACTACGTGGCGAACGACCCTCGTGTGGAGCAGGTTCTGCTTCCCCTGCGCGACGGCGTGACGCTGATCCGTCGAACATGATTCGTACGGTTGCCGCGCTTGTCGGCCTCGCGGCCACCCTCCCCGTCGACCTCGTGGCGGCGGGGGTGGCCGCCGTACGCGGCGGTCGGCCCGCCACTCGCCGAACCGACTCACCGAAGACGGTGCTGATCAGCGGCGGCAAGATGACCAAGGCCCTGCAGCTCGCGCGGTCCTTCCATCTCGCCGGCCATCGCGTCGTTCTGGTGGAATCGGGCAAGTATCGCTTCACCGGCCACCGATTCTCCCGGGCTGTCGACCGATTCCACTGCGTACCCGAACCGACCGAATCCGGCTATGCCCAAGCACTTCTGGATGTGGTGCTCCGCGAGGGCGTCGACGTCTTCGTCCCAGTGGCAAGTCCCGCTGCGAGCATTCACGATGCCGACGCACGGGCACTCCTCGATCCACACTGCGAGGTGATTCACGGCGACGGCGACACCGTTCGCATGCTCGACGACAAGTCCCGATTCTCCGAGCGCGCTGCATCGCTCGGCCTGCGCGTTCCCGATTGGCTGCGCATCACCGACGTGCGGCAGATCGAGGAGTTCGACTTTCCGACGGGCCGCGAGTACATCCTCAAACGCATCTCCTACAACCCGGTCGGCCGAATGGACCTGACGCGGTTGACCCGCGACACGCCCGCCGAAAACCTGCGATTCGCACGCGGTCTCGGGATCTCCGAGGACGATCCGTGGATCCTCCAGCAGTTCGTCGCCGGGCAGGAGTACTGCACCCACGGCACCGTCCGTGGAGGACGGTTGCAGGTGTACGGCTGCTGCGAATCGTCGGCGTTCCAGGTCAACTACGAGATGGTGGACAAGCCCGAAATCCTGAGCTGGGTGCACACTTTCGTCAATTCGCTGGACGTCACCGGCCAGCTGTCGTTCGACTTCATCGAGTCCGCTGCCGACGGCCACATCTATGCCATCGAATGCAACCCTCGCACCCATTCGGCCATCACGATGTTCTACGACCATCCCGACCTGGCTGCCGCGTATCTCGACGACGGACACCCCGAGGTTGTGCCGCTCTCCTCGGCTCGCCCGACCTACTGGATCTACCACGAGGTGTGGCGTCTGCTCACCGAGGACAACCGAAAGGCTCGCTTTCGCAGCATCTTCGAGGGTAAGGACGCCATCCTCACAGGTTGGGATCCACTGCCCTATCTGCTGGTGCACCACCTCCAGATTCCGTCGCTCCTGGTGCGAAATCTTCTGGCGCGAACCGGCTGGTCTCGCATCGACTTCAATATCGGCAAGCTCGTGGAGAACGGAGGCGACTGATGGCCCTGTCGGTACTGGTGTTGGTCGGATCGTCGGTGGACGAGTTCCATTGCGATCTGTCGCGGGTGTACGCGGGCGGATTCCTCGACGCGCTCGGTGGGGATCCTGCCTACCGGTTCGAGGTGGCGTTCGTCTCCCCCGGCGGTCTCTGGAGCTTTCCCGGCGGAATCGACGCTGCCAGTGTGTCTGCGGCGCATCAGATGTCGTTGGCACAGGCAGTGGAGGTCATGTCGTCGTGGCACTTCGATGTCATGGTGCCGCAGATGTTCTGTCTGCCCGGCATGACGACATACCGCAGCCTGTTCGATCTGTTGGGCGTGCCGTACGTGGGCAACGGTCCGGACGTGATGGCGATGACCGCGGACAAGGCTCGCGCCCGAGCCGTCGTCGCGGCGGCCGGGGTCGCCGTTCCCGCCGGTGTCGTGGTCCGCTGCGGCGACGACGTCGACGTCGATCTGCCGGTCGTCGTCAAGCCTGTGGACTCGGACAATTCGATGGGCGTCACCCTGGTTCGCGAATCCGACCGTCTGGCAACCGCAGTGAGCGAGGCTCTGACGTACTCGTCTGCGGCGCTGGTGGAGTCGTACATCGAACTCGGCCGCGAAGTCCGCTGCGGCATCGTCGAACGAGGCGGTGAACTGATCTGCCTGCCCCTCGAGGAGTATGCCGTCGAGTCGATTCGCACCAGCGCCGACAAGTTGAATCGCACCTCGGACGGAGATCTGTATCTGGTCGCGAAGGAACAGACCAAGGCGTGGATAGTGGACGTTTCCGATCCGGTCACCGAGAAGGTCTGGGCCGCAGCACGATCGTGCTATCGATCCCTCGGCTGCCGACACTACGGACTCTTCGACTTCCGGATCGACCCCGACGGGCAGCCGTGGTTCCTCGAGGCAGGCCTGTACTGCTCGTACTCACCGTCGAGCGTGCTCGCGGTGATGGCCTCTGCGGCAGGCATCGCCGTCGACGAACTGTTCGCACGATCGCTCGACGAACTGTCGGCGAAGGAGATGTCCTCGTGACGCTGGGAATCGAGATCGACGATCTGGACCTGAACTCCACTGCGACCGACGAACTCCGAATGCTGTTGGCCGAACACGGCGTGCTGATTCTGCGGAATCAGCCCGTGGACGATGCAGGCTTCCTGGCGTTTCTCCGGCGGTTCGGCGACATGATGTTCACCGAGGGCGAGACACCTGTGCCGGGCTTTCCCGATCTGAACGTCATCAGCAACGTCGGCCGAACCACACCTCCGAAATCGACCTTCCACGTGGACACCACGTATGTCCCGAATCCGCCTGCCTACACCGCATTACGTGCGGTCGAGGTGCCGGAGGTCGGTGGCAGCACGTTGTTCAGCGACCAGTACGCGGCGTACGACACATTGCCTGCCGGTCTGAAAGCGAGCCTGGCCGGAAGAACGGTGACACACCGAGTGACCGGGGTGGCATCGGACACCGATTCCTGTGCCGAACACCCCTTGTTCGCAGTACATCCCGTGTCCGGGCGCACCGCACTGGCGTTGTCTGCACCGGCGCGGTGCGTCGCGATCAGCGGAATGTCCACCGAGGAGGCCCACGAGACTGTGCACCACCTGTTCGAGCACTCCACTCGCGAAACCAATGTGCTGCGACATGCGTGGGCACCCGACGATGTGGTGATGTGGGACAACCGATGTGTGATGCATCGAGCCGATCACAGCGGAGTCGTGGGAAACAGGGTGATGCATCGCGGAATGGTGGCGAACGCTGAATCGCCGTCGGTTATGTGACTGACAACTCAAAGATTTGCCGGTTCGCCCGTAGCCAGGAGAATCGAGTCATGACTTCCCCATTGACGATCAGCCGCGAAACAGCCGTCGGTGCCGAAGCTCGTCTGTCCTGGATATTGTCCGGGTTGGCAGGGATGGTGGGTGCAGTGGCGTTCCTGCATTCCGCCGGCTACTTCGTGACCTTCATGACCGGCAACACCGAACGCGCGGTCGTCGGACACTTCGGGCATCCCGAGGGCAAGGAGGTCACCCCGGGTGCCTCACCTATCGCGGCTCTCGCGCTCATGGGCTCCTTTCTGGCCGGCGTGGTGATCTCGTCGATCTGCCGGCGTCGTTACTGGTCCAACCATCCCCACGGAGCGACAGTGCTGACCACGATCGCGCTCGCCGGCGCGGGAGCAATCGACATCGCCATCTCCGGATGGTCGTCGGCCACCGTGAACTTCTACCCGATTCTGTTGGTGGCCTTCGCACTCGGTGCACTGAACACCGCGTTCACGAAGAAGGAAGAAACCTATATTCCCCTGAGCTACGTCACCGGCACCATGGTCAAACTCGGCCAGGGTATCGAACGGCACATGTTCGGCGGCGGAACGCGCTACGACTGGCTCTGCTACACAGCTCTTCTCGGATCCTTCGCACTGGGAGGTGCGATCGGCGCCTTCATCGGCGTCGTCATCACCGGCCCGCAGGTATTGCTCCTCACCGCGCTGATCAGCTTCGGCGCAACGATCTTCACGTTCACCCACACCGAGCGTCGGTCGCTACTGGGATGACGTCCGCTCAGTCCTCGACCAGAGGTGAGGCCACGACGATCTTGCGCAACATCTGCTCGATGAACGTCGGGGAAAGTCGTGATCCGATCAGCACTTGCCGCTGCACCAGACCTTCGATCATCACCACGAGGGTTTCGGCGTCGGACGGCGGATCCTCGGAGTCCAGCGAGGCGACGATCCACTGGGTGTAGGTGACGAATGCTGCTCGCTGACTGTCGAACAGCTCGCGGATTTCGTCGTCGTGCTGCGCCTCGCCGAGCATGATGTGGCGAGCGATCACCCGCTTGACGGCATCCCCGGACGTCATGGCGTCGATGAAATCGATGATGCGGGACACCACGACGTCGACGTTGAGCGGTTTGACGTCGACGAGACTGCCGAACGTCGCTCCGGCCACCTCGAAGTCACGGACGAACAGTTGGCCGAGCGCCAGGTGAAGCAGTCGACTTCGAGTGGGCGCATGGTAGTTGACCGACCCGGGGCCGAGACCTGCTGCAGCGTCCACCGCCCGGTGCGTCAAGCCGCGAAGCCCTCGGTTGGCGAGCACCTCGATCGCGGCGGTGGCGATCTCGTCGCGCCGACGCACTCTCGACTCATCGTCCTTGGGGTGTGCCGGACTCATACCGCGCAGTGTAGTGCCAGGCCGTTGACATTCGCCGATTCCACAACCTAGCCTCAACAGATGTTGAGCAGGGTGGGGACATGAGCCGGGGACCGACGCGACGCCGGATCTTGATCGGAGCAGCCGCCGCGGCCACGGTCGCCGTCGTCGGCCCGGTAGCCAAGGCGGCAGCGGCACCGGCGACCGGTTCGGGCGACGAGTGCGGCGAGCGCTATCAGGGCTATCGCGACGCCGATCGGAATCTGCCGTACGCCCGATACATGGCACAGCGCACGGTGCCCGCACCGGCCGTCGTTACGGACACCTGCGCGGGACCAGCTCTCGCACCCGATTCGATTCCCGGATTCGATTCGATCACAACCGATCTCGCGCCCACCGGATACTCCAGCGTCGAAACCGGATACGGTCGACGCGCCGACGGAGTGACGTTCGTGGCGGTCCGCACGGTGATGCCGCGCGTGACGGCAGCGATGTGGGACTGGTGGTTCGGCTGGCATTCCGTCGAGGCTGCACGCTACAAGCTGTGGCATCCCGATGACCACCTCTACGCAGACCTCGCCGAGGATCGAACGGCACTCGACATTCCCGACAGGGCAAAATACATCGGCAACACGACGTTCGTGGACGAGTACGTCGGTCCGAAGTTGCAGCAGCTGGGCATCGCTTTTCGCGATCCCATTGCGCACGGCTTCGACGTCCCCGCAGGTCAGACGATCGTCTTCGGCCGAGTGGGCAGCTCCATCGCACCGGTGGACCTGGGCTGGCTGGCCCACCAGGTGCGCCCCGTGGACGGCGGTGCCGAGATGCGTAGCCGCTTCTTCCTCAACCTTCGAGGGCTGCACGTACCGGACGTGAAGCAGGCCGCGTGCGCCGTCCGCCGTGGGGCGTCGGTGGACCCGACGGATCTCGTGCTCGGGATCGATCTCGCTCGCGATCTGCTGCTGCACTGCGGGCAGGAGATGAACCACCTCGCCGGGTTCCTGCCAGAGCTGTACGAGGAGTTCGGCCCGCGCGCCTGAGTGTCCAAAATCCGAACACGAGATCGTATGGATTTGCGCCCATCATGAGTCACATCACACCTGTTCGGTGTGACGTACTTACCGAGGGGAGTTCCCATGAGCGTCGAATCTGCAGCGCGCGCGCTGGTCGACACCGAATTCGTGATGACGATCGACGGCCGTCCCGCGACTACCGCCAGTACCGCACCTGTCTTCAATCCTGCGACCAAAGACATCGTTGCAACCGTGCCGGTGGCGACCCGCGATGATCTGGATCGCGCCGTCGAGGCGGCACAACGCGCCTACACACGCTGGTCGAAGACGCCGCTGGCAGATCGACAGGCCGCAGTGTCCGCACTCGGCGACCTGCTCGAAGCGCACGCCGAGGAATTCATGGCGCTGCTCACCACCGAGCAGGGCAAGCCACGCCCGATGGCCGAGTGGGAGGTCTACGGCTCGGTCACCTGGTTCCGCGAGATCGCCAAACAGTCCCTCCCCGAGGAAGTGCTGGAGGACAGTGCCGACCGGCGAGTCGTCAGCCGCCACACACCACTGGGTGTGGTCGGTGCCATCGTTCCCTGGAATTTTCCGATTCTGCTGATGGTGTGGAAAATCGCTCCCGCTCTGGTGGCCGGGGACACCATGATCGTGAAGCCGTCTCCGTTCACTCCCCTGTGCGATCTGAAACTGATCGAATTGGCGCAGGAGGTACTGCCCCCAGGCGTGCTCAGCGCAGTCAGTGGTGACGACGATCTCGGCAAGTGGATCACCTCTCATCCCGGCATTTCCAAGATTGCTTTCACGGGCAGCACCGACACGGGAAAACACGTGATGCGTTCTGCTGCAGAGAGCCTCAAGCGCATCACTCTCGAGCTGGGCGGAAACGATCCCGCGATCGTATTGGCGGACGTAGACCCTGTGAAGGTGGCTCCGCAAATATTCTGGGCGGCCTTTCAGAACAACGCACAGTTCTGCAATGCCGCGAAACGGATCTACATCCATGACGACGTATACGACGCCGTTCGGGACGAGCTGGTTGCATTTGCACAAACGGTCGTCGTCGGCGACGGCGCACAATCCGGAACAGACCTCGGACCCATTCAGAATCAGGCACAGTACGACAAAGTTCGCGAATATTTCGAGGACTGCACCGCGAACGGGTACGAGTTCGCGCTGGGCGGTGAGATCGATCCCGCAGCCGAAGGATGGTACGTGCCGGTCACTTTGGTGGACAACCCACCCGAGGACTCGCGATTGGTCACCGAGGAACCGTTCGGCCCGATCTTGCCGCTCTTGCGATGGACGGACGAGGACGATGTCATTCGCCGAGCCAACGACACGGTGTGGGGTCTAGGTGCCACCGTCTGGGGTGCAGATCTGGACGCCGCAACGCGAATCGGTGAACAACTGGAAGCGGGCACGGTGTGGCTGAACGAGGTGCACCAATATTCACCGCATCAGGTGTTCGGGGGTCACAAGCAGTCCGGGATCGGAGCAGAGAACTCGCTCCACGGACTTGCCGAATACACCAATCATCAAACGATCACCATCAACAAGACCGAAGGCGTCGTATCGTGAAAATACAAGCAGCAGTACTCCGTGCGGCGAACTCGCCGCTCGTCATCGAGCAACTCGAGACCGATGAATTGCGTGAGAACGAGGTACTGGTCAAGCTTGCCGGAACCGGAGTGTGCCATACCGATCTGGGCCTGATCGCTGGTCCTGCCGAGGGTCAGACTCCTATCGTCCTGGGCCACGAAGGGGCGGGCACCGTGGTCGAGGTCGGCCGGGGTGTCACGGAATTGACGGTCGGTGACAGCGTGGTTCTGTCGTACGCGCACTGCGGCGTCTGCGACAACTGCTCGTCGGGTCTGCCACAGCACTGCCGAGAGTTCAACGCTCGCAACCTTTCCGGTGCCCGAGCCGACGGGTCGACACCGCTCGGTCGCAACGGAAAACCCGTTCTCGGTGCCTGGTTCGGCCAGTCGTCCTGGGCCGACCACTGTGTGGTCGAGGTGCAGAACGCGATCAAGGTCGACGACGACATTCCGCTGGAATTGCTCGGCCCCCTGGGATGCGGAATTCAGACCGGTGCGGGCGCAGTTCTCAACACCCTTCGGCCGCGGCGTGGTTCCTCGATCGCGGTGTTCGCAGTCGGTGCCGTCGGCTTGGCCGCGATTCTCGGTGCGGTGGTAGCCGGATGTTCGCCCATCATCGCCGTCGACATCGACGACTCGCACCTGCAGAAAGCACTCGAACTGGGCGCGACACACATCGTGAATTCGCGTGATGTCGATGCTGCACAGGCTGTTCGCGACATCACGAACGGTGCTGGCGTTCACTACTCGGTCGACTGCATCGGCTTTCCCGCCGTGGTTCGCAGCGCTCTCGAGTGCTTGCAGACTCCTGGCGTCTGCGCCACGGTCGGATTCCAGGGGATCCCGAACGAGATCACCATCGATCAAGGGCTGCTGTTGTTCGGCAAGTCGTTGGTGGGTGTGGTGGAGGGAGACGCAGTTCCGTCCGAATTCATCCCCCGAATGATCAGCTTGTTCAAGCAGGGGCAGTTCCCCTTCGACAAGCTCATCGATACCTACGCGTTCGCAGACATCAACGCCGCCGTAAACGCCGCCCACCACGGAGCAGTGGCCAAAGCAGTCGTGGTGTTCGATTCCGAGCACAGCGCCCATGCCTGAGGTCGACACGCGCCCGCGCGTCGGCCCGGCCGAGATTCTCGCATTCGCAGCCGGACGTTTTCCGCACAAGGTAGGTCTGGTTGCCGGTGGTCGACGCCTGACCTACGCGGAACTCGACGCGTCGGCGCGTCGAGTCTCGGTAGCGCTTCGAGATGCCGGAATCGGTGCAGGCGACGTCGTCTCGCTGTACGGACAGAACAGTTGGCAGTGGGTCGTGAGCTATCACGGGATTCTGCGCGCAGGCGCGGTCGCCAATCCGGTCAACGTGATGTTGACCGGACCCGAACTCGAGTTCGTACTGCGGGACTGCGAGGCCCGCGCGGTATTTGTCGGGCATGAGCAAACTGCGGTTGCAGTCGCCTCCGCGGTCGTGGTGGAAACGCTCGGTTTGGTTGTCACCTTCGCCGACGAAGCGATCTCGGGGGCCGTGTCTTTCGACTCCTTCGTCGAGTCCGCAGACGCTGACCGTCCTGCCGTCGCGCGGCCGCGCCCCACGGATCTGTGTTCGATCGGCTACACCTCTGGAACCACCGGTCATCCCAAGGGCGCGATGCAGTCGCATCAGGCAGTGTTGCTCAACTGCGCATACACCGCGGCGATGCACGGGCGAACCGCCGACGACGTCGTCCTCACCGCGCTGCCTGCACCGCACGTGTACGGCAACGTCGCGATCAATTCGACGTTTCTCGTCGGCGGGACCGTGGTGCTCATGGACCGTTTCGATGCCGGCGCGGCCTTGCAAGCGATACAGTCCGAGCGTGCCACCATGTTCGAGGGCGTTCCGGCGATGTACTCGATGATGCTGGCGCACAACATGATCGGTCGCTCCGATCTGACAAGCATTCGTGTCTCGACCGTCGGCGGGCAGACATTCCCGCCGTCCGTACTCGAAGAGTGGCAGGCACTCACCGGCAAACCGATGCTCGAACTGTGGGGCATGACCGAGATCGCCGGCCTCGGAGCCACCCATACCCTGTACGCGCCAGGAGTACCCGGATCGATCGGAGTCTCGCTACCCGGCACAGAACTCTGCATACGCGCGCTGGACGGTTCAGGTGAGTCACCGGTGGGCGAGGCCGGCGAACTGATGGTTCGAGGGCCCTTGGTGATGCTGGGGTACTACCGCAATGTCGACGCAACCGACGAGGTACTCCAGTCCGACGGATGGCTGCGGACGGGTGACATCGCAACCGTGGACAGCACAGGTCACTACTTCGTCGTCGATCGCATGAAGGACATGTTGATCACCGGCGGGTACAACGTCTATCCGGCAGAAATCGAGCGAGTTGTCGGCGCACACCCCGATGTGGCAATGGTCGCGGTCGGACGCAGACCCGACGACGTTCGCGGCGAGGTAGCGGTGGCGTACGTGGTGGCCAAGGCCGGAACCTCGCCGACCATGGAGTCGATTCTCCAATTCTGCAAGGCCGACCTGGCCGCGTACAAACGTCCACGAGATGTCGTGTTCATCGACGACCTACCGAAGACCTCGTCGGGAAAATTGATGCGCCGCAAACTATTCGAGCTCGACCCAGCACCGGCGAACCACCGGCAAACAATGAGAAGGACACTATGACAACTATCGAACGAACCCCGGAGGACATGCGGTCCGACATCTTGTCCGAAGAACAACTCGGCCATCTGCGGCACTTCGACAATCTGTCGCGCAACCTGCCGAACGATTGGTCCCTCATGCACGGCAAGGCCGGAGGGCAGGACGATTTCGGTTCGTTCCGATTTCAGCTCGCGTACATGACCTACGCGATGGCATTGACCTACAGACACAGACTCCCCAATGCGCCCGGCGTGTTCAAGCCGGTCTTCGAGCGACTCATCGACAAGATGTTGCTGCCCGAAGTCTGGTCGTACTGGCACGACACCAGCCGCGGGGGATTCATCATGAACGCACATCTGTCAGGTGAGTACCGGGAGCAATGGAACCCCGTCGTCAAGGACAACATCATGTACAGCGCCTATGTGCAGTCGATGGCGCTGATGTACAACTATCTCTTCGCCGACGACCGATACGCCGAGCCCGGTGCACTGACGTTCGACCAATGGACTTTCTACTGGGGCGGTGAAGGTCATAGATTCGAATACGATCAGAATTCACTGAACGAAACGGTGTACTGGCAAATGGTCGAGAGCGGCTATCTGGGCGTTGCGTGCGAACCGAATTGCGTGTTCCAGATCTGCAACCAACCAGCCATTCTGGGCTTTCGCATGCACGATCTGCTCAACGGCGGCAGTACGGCGGAAGAAGTGACCGAAAGCTACGAGAAGGTATGGAGCGAACTGGGGCGGCTCGACCAATCCGGTCACTACAACATGATGGTTCTCGAGGACTCACGAACCGTCATTCCGACGCGGCCGGTCAGCGCATGGACAGACGCCTGGTGCGGGTCACTCATGAACATGTGGAACTCGGAATACGTTCACACGCATTACGCGTCGCAGATCGGCGACCTCGTGTTCGACGGCCCGGACGGGACGATGAGCGTCCACCCGTCACCCGATCCCGAGGCGATGGGGCGAGTGGGTAGATACGACTCGTGCGACTTCGGCTGGACCACAGTGTGGTCGTCGGAGATGGGCGACGACAAAACACTCGAAAGCCTGCTGCGCCATGCAGATCGCTTCATGATGCCGACCTGGCGCGACGGTGGACTGTACTACCCGCGCAATGACACTGCGACCGACTCCGACGGACATCGCACCGAAGTCGAACCCATGACCGGCAACGTTCTCCTCGGTTACGCTCGACTGAACGTGCCCGACGGATTGAACAAGTTCTACAACGAGCCTTGGGACGCGTCGAGGCACAGTGAACCCTCCCTCGTCGAGGTCGGTGGCGACGTGTCCGTGAGCCAGGCTCGCTTCGACTCCGACACATCGGTTCTGCACTTTCGAATCACCCGACACGAAGATCGCTCGGGAGACGGCCGAGTGCTGATCTCGAACGTTCCGAACGATCGGGAGTGGAGCCTGTACGAGGGGGACGAGCAAGTGGCGTCGGCCTCCGACGGTGATGTATCCGCATCACGCACCGACGGCGGTCTCGCGGTGGTCCTACGGCCCGGGCGACCGCACGCGCTCCGACTCGTGTTGGGGGCGGCGCGGTGAACGCGGTCCCCACCCGCCTCGTGAGCGGAACCTTCGATCTCGTCGACGACGACGGGAAATCGGTCACCGACTCGACCTACCACGGACAGTGGAAGGTGGTCTTCTTCGGATTCACGCACTGCCGAATGGTCTGCCCGCGTGCACTGAAACGGCTGTCGTCGGTCCTCGACCGGATCGGTTCACTTGCCGACGACGTTCGGCCGCTGTACATCACGGTCGATCCGGAGCGTGACACGCCGAGAGTGATGAAGGACTTTCTCGCCGAGGACTATCCGCGGTTCACGGGACTCACCGGAACGCGGGCGCAGATCGACCGTGCCAAGCAATCGTTCCGAGTGTTCTCGACGACCGTCTCGGATTCGGACGCTCCTGACGGGTACCAAATGCCACACTCGGCCTTCACCTTCGTTCTCGATCCGACCGGGGCGTACAGAACCCATTTCACGGACGCAGTCGGGGAGGACGAGCTGGTCGAACAGCTGAAGGCAGTGCTGGGAGCATCGTGAACGGAGGGTTCCACGCTCTGGCGATGGCCGTGGGGGCGGGCGGCGCTCTGCTTCCTCTGATGGCACGCCTGCAACCCACCTTCCGTGAAGCCACAGCGCACATCGCGTGCGCGGTGGCGATGGTATCGATGGTGCCGACCGGGGACCTCGGTGTGTGGTTGTGTCTGTTGGGCGGCGCGGTCATGGTGGTCTTGGCGCTGTGGCTGACATCGGATCCCCGACCGGTTGGGACCGGGATGCTGTGTTCCCTCGACCTTGCTGCAATGGGATTGATGATGCTGTTCGTGCTCCCGAATCACATGACCGCCAACGTCCACACGGCCGCCACCGCAACGGGATTCACGCCTCTCGGTCAGCACCACCACACCGATGGCACGGTTGCGCTGTCCACTTGGCTGGGCCCGGCTGTTCTGATCGGCTGGGCCGGGACCGCGTTCGCGCTCGTCCTTCGACGGCGTTCCGAGACACTGCAGGCGTGCGATGCCCGGTCTGCATGGTCCACTGGCCTGATGGTGACGGCAATGGTTCCGATGGCCGCTTTTTCGGCTGTATGAGGGCTATGGTCGTAGAAAAAGAGGAAAGAACCGACATGGCCATCGAACACCCGGAACGTTCGCTCGGACAACGACCCGAAATCGAGCTCGCGTGGCGACGGGCAGCGATGAGCGGGCTCGATCCGGGTATGGATGTACGCGAACGCACCATCGAGGACATCGACACCCGTAGCAGCCTCCTTCGTGCTGCTGCGCCTGTTCTCGACAAGCTGGTCGACGAACTGTCCGATACTCGTTTTTCCGTCCTGCTGGCGGATCGCACCTCGAAGATCGTCGACAGGCGCGTCGGAAATCGCGCGGTCGGCAGAGCTCTGGACCGAGTTCTGGCGGTACCAGGCTTTCAATATCTCGAGGAGACCAGCGGAACCAACTCCCTTGCAACCGCGTTCGAATTGCGGAAGCCGATAGCGGTCACCGGCGAGGAACACTTTCTCGAAGCGTTGAAGTACTTTGCGTGCTACGGGGCTCCGATCATCCACCCGATCACACATCGCGTCGAAGGTGTACTCGATGTCTCGGGTCCCGTCTCGGACGCGACCGGCTTGCTCGGGCCCTTCCTCATGCGAGCGACACGCGACATCGAGCAACGACTTCTCGAAGGGTCCCGCGTCGCGGAGAAGCTGTTGCTGGCGGAGTTTCAGACTCATTCGAGCCGGCGAAGCCATGCGGTTCTCGCCCTGGGTGAAAATCTCGTGCTGACCAACGTCGCCGCCGTCGACCTCGTCAAAGGTGTGGACCATGCGTCCCTTCGCGCCATCGCCTCGGATCTGGCCCCCGGATCGCCGTACGAGGGTCCCCTCGTGCTTGCGTCGGGTCGTGTCGTGGCCGTACGCGCGTGCGCAGTCGCCGGCAGCAACGGAGGCGCGCTGTTCGATCTGGTGGAGCGAAGCCCAGATGCGTCCACCTTCGATCTCGGTGCCATCGCCACGAAGTCGCCCGACGCGAACATGGCATCCCGTTCGCCGATGTCCGGGATCGTCCTGGTCACCGGCGAACCGGGTACGGGACGGACAACGACGGCCCGAACCCTGGTCGGGAGTGAAGCTGTCAGCCTGGACTGTGCAGAATCGGTTGGGGCGGAGAACGAGTGGTTCACCGAAGTGAGACGTGCACTCGGCTCCGGTGTGAAAGCGTTGATCATCGAGAACATCGATGCACTCCACCCTCGATCGGCAACCGCGCTGACCCAAGCATTGGAATCGAGGCGAATGCCCTTGGTGATGACCAGCATTCCCGTTGCCGATCTCGACAGGGCCCACAGCGCGCTCGCATCGCTGGCATCCAGTCGGCACGAATTGCAGCCGCTGAGATCGTGTCCTCACAAATTGCCGTCGCTAGTGCAGGCCTTGATGGTGCAGTTGCGACCAGATTCCGGAGTAGAAGTCGCGCCGTCGGCCGTCACATCACTTGCTCAGTACGACTGGCCCGGGAACGTCCGCGAACTTCAGGACACTCTCATCTATGCATTGCAGAAGCGCCCCAACGGGGTTGTCACCGAGGAGGATCTGCCGGAGCCCATCCGTCAGCGACCACACGTCGGCCGCACCCTCACTGTCATGGAAACCGCAGAACGCGATGCCATCAGCGGGGCACTACGCGAATCCAGGGGCAACAAGGCGTCCGCTGCTGCCATGCTCGGAATCAGCCGCACCACCCTGTATTCACGATTGCAGCGATACCGGATCAAGGTACCCAGCAGGTAGCAGATGTGGACCGAGCTAGTGGCCGAGGAACACTTTCGCCAGCACGATGAGCGCGGCGACTGCGGCGGTGGCCAACCCACCGAGAATCGCGCGGAAGGTCAACGGGTTGCCGCGAATTCGCTCCGTGACCATCTGAATCGTGGCGATGCGCACCACGATCACGCCGCCGGCCAGCAGCTCCGACCACTGCCCCGGGAGTACCGACAACCAGCCGAGGGCCAGCATCAGGGCGGGGACGGTGCCGGAGCTCAGGATGGGCACCGCGTCGCGAAGCTCCTCGAAGGCCTTGAAGGTGCGTTGCTCGTCGGTGGCATCACCGTGCGCTTCGGGAATCTGACTGCTCGCGACGAAATCAGCGAACACATGCGCCAGAAACGTCGTCACCGCAGTGGCCAGAACCAGAACGGCAGCCGTTCCGTGCTCGATCGAGCTGGGCGTCGATGCTGCGACCGCCGCGAGGACCAGGATGTTTCCGTAGACGTAGGCGGACAGCCGCCTGGCCGCCCGCGCGGGCTCGAGCGGGCCGTCCGCGCGGGTGACCAATCGGCGATACAGCCGTGTTCTCCGAAAACGGGGTTCTGCGTCGCTCATGCAGGAGATCGTTGCACGGCAGGCGGGATCATTCGACGGGTACGCCGAGCCGACCGACCTGGTAGTCCTCGAACGCCTGCAGCACTTCGGACTTGGTGTTCATGACGAACGGGCCTGCCATCGCGACGGGTTCCCGAATCGGCTTGCCTCCCAGAACGAACACCTCGAGTGACTCCCCCACCGCAGACGCGGACATCTCGATCGTGTCGCCGCGGCCGAAGAGAGCCGTCTGCCCCATCCGGATCGGACGCTTCTCCGCGCCCACCGTGCCCTCACCCGCCAGAACGTAGACGAGTGCGTTGAATTCACGATTCCACGGCAGCGTCAGCGCCGCGCCCGGTGCGATCGTGCTGTGCGAGAGGGCAATCGGGGTGTAGGTCGAACCCGGTCCCTGCAGCCCCGCGATCTCGCCGGCAATGACGCGGACCAATGCACCCCCGTCGGGACTCGACGCCAAGGCCACCTTGCTACCGGTGATGTCCTGATAGCGCGGATGCGCCATCTTGTTCTCGCGCGGCAGATTGACCCAGAGCTGAACTCCGTGGAACAAGCCGCCGGACATCACCAGATGCTCCGGCGGAGCCTCGATGTGCAGAATGCCACCGCCTGCCGTCATCCACTGGGTGTCGCCACCGCTGATGATTCCGCCGCCGCCGTGAGAGTCCTTGTGCTCCATGATGCCGTCGATCATGTAGGTCACCGTCTCGAACCCGCGGTGCGGATGCCACGGCGTCCCCTTCGGCTCACCGGGCGCGTAGTTCACCTCACCCATCTGATCCATGTGGATGAACGGATCGAGAGACGACATGTCCAGTCCGGCGAACGCTCTACGGACCGGAAAGCCTTCCCCTTCGTATCCCGTCGGTGCCGTCGTGACGGACCGGACCGGCCGAGGTACGGCGGTGGCGTCGGGCATGGAGATTCGGGGCAACGCGAGGATGTTGTCGACCGTCACTGCAGGCATGGGCGTCCCTTTCGGCAATGTAGTTGACTCTGCAACTACTCTACCGACCTCAACCCGACGGTGTTCGACGGTATTCCCGCCGTCAGCCCTGCCGGTCGGCCAGCCACTGCCGGATCTCGTCGGTGGGCTGCTCGGCGATGTCTTCGAATTCCGAGTGCTTGCCGACGAAGGCCGCGACCAACTCGCAGATCGGAACTATCCGCTTGGCGTCGGCGCGGGTGGCGTCGAGTGCCTGCTGCACGAGAACCGTTGCCAGACCACGTCCGCCGTAGGCTGCGTCGACCTCGGTGTGGAAGAAGACACGTCGGCCGTGTTCGTCGTCGACGAACTCGGTGAAGCCGACCTGCGAACCCTCCACCGAGACAGTGAAACGGTCCGCCTGTCGGGAGATCTCGACCTCGGCACCGGTTTTGTCGACCGTCATTCCGCACTCCTCGTTCCCGGTGGGCGCGCGCCGCACCTCGTTGTTCACGATCGTGCACGATCGGCGGAAATCTGTCGATCGTGATCGATACCGAACGCCTGCGTACGGCGGGTCCGTGATCCACCGTCACGGACACGGTGCCGAGTGACCGACAGGGCCTCTGTACGGTGGAGCGAAGGACCTCGACCGATGAATCATCTAGGGGAAGGAACTTCATGGCTCAGCCAGACAGGCTGGAGAAAGACCCGAACAAAGGTTTCGTGGCCCTGCTGGGCTGGAGTTTGGCCGCAGTGGAAGCACTGGACAAGTTCGATCGGCGCTACGTCGTCGTCGCCCCCGAGTGGGCCGAGGCGTACTGCACCGAGCACGACATTCCTTACCTCCCGTGGAACTTCGAGCGACTCAACGATCGCTCACTGGAAATCGCCGAGACCCTGAAGGCAAAGGGCGTCGACGTCGCGATACCGCTCTACGAGGAGACGGTCGAGTGGGCCGGTGCCATCAACTCGGTGCTGCTGGGTAACCCTCGACTGTTCGGGCAGGCGATGCTGCTGCGCGACAAGGCGCTGATGAAGCGTCGAGCGCAGTTGGGCGGCATCCGCGTCGGCATCTTCGAGGAGGCTCACGACCGCGAGGACGTCATTCGATTCCTCCGCCGCGTCAATCAGACACTGCTCAAGCTCGACGGCGATCCGAACGACCCCATTCACCTCAAGGCGTTCGACAAGGCAGGATGCCTGGGTCATCGAGTCATTCGTACACCCGACGAGGTCGACTCCATCCCGGACGAGGAATTCCCGGTGCTGATGGAATCGCACCTGGACGGGTGGGAGTTCGCCGTCGAAGCGTGGATCCACAACGGCAAGATCAAGTTCCTCAACATCTCCGAGTACGTCACGCTCGGCTATTCGGTGTTCGTGCCTGCCACACCGGAACTGGAGAAGTACCGCGAGCAGATCACGGTGCAGATCGAGAAGCTGATCAAGACCTTCGACATCGAGTTCGGTTTCATTCACCCCGAATACTTCGTCACCAGCGACGGTGAAATGTACTTCGGCGAAGTGGCTTACCGCCCACCGGGTTTCAAGGTGTTCGAGCTCCTCGAGCGGGCCTACGGATTCAACGCCTACCAGGGCCTGGCGTTGGCGTTCGACCCGAAGACCACCGAGGAGGAGATCGACGCCTTCTTCCCGAAAGAGGTCGTCGATGCAACCGGTGTCGCCGGATGTTTCGGTGTCTATCCACGACGCCGTGTCGTCAGCCATCTGCAAATTCCGGAGGAGACGACTGGGCACGACTACTACGAGACCAACGATCTGTCCGCACCGGTCGAGGAAACCGTCACCAAGAGAACAGCGTTCGGCACCCACTGGGGACTGCTGTACTTCTTCGGCGAGGATTCCTATGTCATGCGTGACTTGTTGAAGCATCAGGAAGAACTGGACTTCTACGTGTGAAGCAGCAACTCGGGGACGACACCAACCCACCGTCGCAGACGATGCACGAGCCTGCACCGACGAACGCGACTACCGCCGTGGACAAAGCGTTGGCATCACGGTTGGCACAACTGGACCATGCGGTGCACGCCTTGGCCGATGCACCTGAGTTCAGCAAGAACACCAAGGTGCGACGAGTTCTGGATGGTGTGCATCGAGTCCTGTTGCAGCCCGGCGGTTGCGGTGCAATTCGCGAACGCGCCGAGGTGCTCGAGAAGGCGGGGCTGTTCGCCGGCACCGATTGGGCGCAGCCGGACATTCTCGTTCCAGGGTTCGTGGGGCCCAGCTTGCGCAGCGGCAACGACGACACCTTCGTGCTCGAGGCGACCAGCGAACTGCGCATGATCGCAATCGTCGCGGGCGAGTACGAGCATGAAGCGGTGACCGCCGAGGATGCCCGCCGGTTCCTTTCTCAGGTTCTGGCGGTGAATCTCGACGTTCTGTTCACACCCCCGTCCGAGTCGGAGCGAGTCCGATTGGGTCGCACTGCGCATCTGATCCGTGATCTGTTCGGGTACGTGGCTGGGCAGATCGGCTACGACAGTGTGCTCGACGAATTGGTGGAGGAAATCTGGCGGATTCTACGGCAGCGTCCGATTCAGGTGGACACCATCAAGGCCATGGTCACCCGCATCGCGATCTATCGTGACGATCCGACCGTCGACCTCGGCACGTCCGGGCAGGGCCTGGATCGGTTGATCACGGCGCTGTTCGGCACAACCGATGCATGCCGCGAGGATCCGGGCGTCGAGGTGTACCGGTCTCGACTCGAGGCTATGGACGTCGAGGCGTTGCAGTTCGAGGCCCGCGGATTTGCGCGAGCCATGCACGATACCGGGCTGGTCTCTCCGTACCACGCGACGCTGACGCAGTATCTCGTCGACCATTACTCGTATGTTCTGCCCGAGGCGCTCGGTCTGTCCGATACCGGCCGGACCTGCCTGACGCGGTATCCGGAACTGGTCCATCGCCTCATCGAAGAATCGGTGTTCCCCGAAACTGCGCAGTGCCTCTACGGACTGGCGTTGCTCCTCGATCGCGGGATTCTGCATCAGCCGCCGATCGTGCCGTCACTGTGGCGGCAGATGTCGCTGAAACTCGCTCCGGCAGTGCGGGAACGACTGATCACCACGTTCGGGCCGGTCCCCTCTCCCGAGTCACGCTTGCTCGGGGGTCTGCTCTCGATGCTCGGGCAGCCCCTCGGTGTGGGCCAGGGAGACAACCCGACGTGTCAGTCGGCCCGGGCATTGTCGATGTGGGCCTACAACGATCCCGACTACCTGCTGCAGATGGTGGTGTGGGCGGCACGTGACGAGGAGATCGTCATGCACTTCGAGGGGCAGTCGATCTCGTCGACCGAGAGCGTCAGCGGCGTCGCCACGTCCGATCCGGTGGACCTCGATCCCGCGTCGCTGTTGCTGGTTCCGCACCTCGATCGCATCTACGCCGAGATGGTGCGACGGTGCGCCGATCGTCCCGGTGATCCGCACCGCTGGGTCAACCCCGAGTTCCACGGGTGGTGGTCGGCGCGCGAGTTCCACATCGACGTCGATGTCGCGACCGGCAATCTCGTCGACCTGGACGCCTTTCTGCGGCAGTTCCACGCGGCGTACCATCCGGAGTACAACGGGCACCAACCGTTGATCCATCCCCAACCGGCGGGGGTGGCCGTAACCGACAGTGCCGCACGCTATGTGGGGTGGCACGCCATCACGATCCTGCGCGTCGCCCCCGATCCCGACGGCGTCATGCGGGTGTATTTCTTCAACCCGAACAACGACAGCGGGCAGGACTGGGGCGACGGCGTCGTGGTGGGTACGGCCGGCAACGGCGAACGCGCGGGCGAAGGTTCGCTCCCGTTCGACCAGTTCGCCTCACGGCTCTACATCTTCCACACCGATCCGCTCGAGAACGGCGAGCCCGAGAGAATTCCGGCCGAGGACATCGAGCGGATTCGGGGCTACATCGAACGGAGTTGGGGCGCAGAACGTTCGGTGCCTCAGGCCTGAGATCTTCCGATGCGCCTCCAGTCCACGGATCGGAGGCGCATCGCAGGTCCGCGTGGTCAGTCCTTCTTGTCGAGCGCGTCCGGCTTGTGCACTGCGTCCTTGCCCGACTTGTCACTCTCGACGCGGTACTGCGGGTCGTCTTTCGACGCCTTCACGGTACGGCCTGCAGCTTCGGTCTCGGAGGTGATCTTCTCCACCACCTCGCCCTCGGTCGTGGTTCCGTGGGTCTGCCATTCGACCTTGTCGCCCTTGTGCAATTCGTCTTTCGACATGTTCGGGTGGTCCTTTCTCCGGTGTGAACCCTGCTTACCCGCCGGAGTCTCGTTGCAATCAGCTGGTTCCCAGGGCCGGTGCCAATGTGGTGTACCAGGCCTCGCGCAGCTGATCCTCGAACAGCGGCCAGGTGTGCGCGCCCTCCTCGCGCATGGACACCGTTGCCGGTACGTCGGCTCGGCGCAGAGCGTCGACGAAGATCGACGTGCAGTGGTTGACCATTGCTTCGACCGCCATGCCGCCGAACGGCGGGATCGCGCCGTCGGGAATGCGATCCACCGGTCCGGGGAGTCCGCGGGACGAGCTGACGTACACCGCGGTTCCGCGTAGCCGCTCGACGTTGAGCGACGGGTCGTGGTCGCGCCATCCCTGGCTGCCCGGTAGCCCCCACATATTGAAAGGGTTGTTGAGCCCGCCGGCGATCATCGCCGAGATACCTGCGGTGGCAAGCGGGTTGGACGGGGCCGGGCATCCGCTGAAGGACGCGGCCGCGTCGAACACGTCCGGGGCCTGGATCGCGAGGTCGAGTGCGGGACCCCCACTCATCGACAGCCCGGCCACGCCGCGCCTGCCGGTCGATCCGTAGGCAGCGTCGACGGCGGCAGGCAATTCGCGGCTGAGGTAGGTCTGCCACATGTTGCTGCCGAGCACCGGATCCGTTGTCTGCCAGTCGGTGTAGAAGCTGAAACGGCCGCCGATCGGAGCCACGACGGTGACCTTCTTGTCGAGGAAGAACTTCTCGACGCCGGAATTGTTGAGCCACCCGACGCCGTCCTCGTTGCCGAGCGCACCGTTGAGCAGCACGAGAGTCGGCGCGGGACCACCCTCGGGGGAATGCAGCACCTCATTGGAGATGACGCGATTCATGGACGGGGAGAACACGTTCAGCACAGCTCGGGTCGCCGACACCTGATGGATGCCGATGGCTCCCGCAGCCGCGTCGGCCGATCCCGAGTTCCCCGGCAGCGCCTGCGCCGACGTTCCGGTCATCAGCATCGACGCCACTGCGGCGGCCGTCACGACCGCCGCGGATCGAGTTCGCTTTCTTCTCTTCTGCCCCACACGCAACATCAGCACCACACGAGGGTCGCACGAATTCCGCTTTCTACCGCTAACGATCGGATTACGAAACCGATCGGTCCGTTGGTTGGTCGGTAGAGCGGATCCGCGCGGCCTGCATCGTCAGATGGTGCCGCTCGGGAATCGACGACGCCTTCTCCGCTGCCTGCGCATACAACTCGGCGGCACACTGCAGATCACCGGCCTTCTCGTACAGGTACGCGGCCGCCGCCGTGTGCCGCGGGACAGCCGGATCGACCTCGCCCAGTGCTGCAAGCCCCGCCGTCGGACCCTGGGCCTCCCCGATCGCCACCGCTCGGTTGAGTCGCACCACGGAACTGTCTGTGAGAGCGAGCAACTCGTCGTACCACTCGACGATCTGCGGCCAGTCGGTCTCCTCCACACAGCTCGCATCGGCGTGTAGAGCGGCGATGGCCGCCTGCGCCTGAAACTCACCCAACCGATCCCGGGCGAGCGCAGCCTGCAGAATCCGCACGCCCTCCGCTATCAGCGCTGTGTCCCAACGAGATCGGTCCTGCTCCGCGAGAGGGATGACGTGACCGTCGGGCCCCGTCCTGGCCGAACGCCGTGCGTGGTGCAGCAGCATCAGCGCCAACAGCCCGGCCGTTTCCTCGTCGTCGGACAGCCCGGCCAACTGCCGGGTCAACCGAATCGCCTCGGCCGCCAGATCGACGTTCCCGGTGTACCCCTCGTTGAAGACGAGATACAGCACCCGTCGCACCGTCCCCACATCACCGGGGGCGTCGAATCGCACGTCGCGCACCGTGCGTTTGGCTCTGCTGATGCGTTGCGCCATGGTCTTCTCCGGCACCAGATACGCCTGCGCGATCTGCCGCGTCGTCAATCCCCCGACGGCACGCAGCGTCAGTGCCACCGCCGCCGCCGGACCGAGCGAGGGATGCGCGCACAGGAAGAACAACTGCAACGTGTCGTCGACGCCGCCCACACTGCCGGGATCCGGTTGGGCAGCGACTCGATCCTCACGGGCTCGTCGCGCCTTCTCGGAGCGTTGCGCGTCCAGAAATTTTCGCCACGCGACGGTCACCAGCCAACCCTTCGGATCGGCCGGCGCTTCGGCGACCCACGTGGAGGTCGCCTCGAGCATCGCCTCCGCTGCGGCGTCCTCGGCCGACGCGAAGTCGGCTCCGCGGTGGACGAGGACGCCGATCACGGCGGGTGTCAGTGCCCGCAGCACCCGGGGGTCCATGGCGATCGTCAGTCGGCGATGGTGGGAGGAGCCTCCATGAACGGACGCAGCTCGAGCCACTCGTGAATGGGCTCCCCGCCGGCCCCGGGCGCAGCCGACAACTGTCCGGCCAATTCCAACGCTCGATCGTACGAATCGACGTCGATGATCATCCAGCCTGCGATGAGATCCTTGGTCTCGGCGAACGGACCGTCGGTGACCGGTGGCTTGCCTTCACCGCCGGAGCTGACCCAGGTTCCCTCGGGGGCCAGGGCCTGGGCGTCGACGAACTCACCGGTGGCTTCGAGCTCGGCGGCGAAATCCTGCATGAACTGGATGTGGTCGTGCACCTCCGCCGGGGTCCACCGGTCCATCGGGACATTGTTGATCGGTTCCGGAGCGCCGCGGTAGTGCTTGAGCATGAGGTACTTGGCCATGGTGTCTCCTGACGTTCGATGCGGCCATTCTTGCCGCATTCGACCCTGGGACGGAACCGGTCCGCAGATTTCGACACACTCGGCGAAGTGAATTCTCAGCGCATCGTGCGCCCTGCCGAGCCCAGCATCTGTGTCGCCTCGACCACCCGAGCCGCCATCGCCGTCTCGGCCGGCTTGCCCCAGGATCGGGGGTCGTACGCCTTCTTGTTTCCGTATTCGCCGTCGACCTTGAGGACCTGGTCGTACTTGCTGATCATGTGGCCGGCGATGGATCTGGTGAACGCGTACTGGGTGTCGGTATCGATGTTCATCTTGATCACCCCGCTGGCGACGGCGGAGGCGATGTCTGCAGCGCTCGATCCCGATCCGCCGTGGAACACCAGATCGAAGGGCTTGTCCTTACCGGTCTCGGCTCCGAGGACGGACTGGATCTCGTCGAGGATCTCGGGTCGTAGGTGCACCGAGTCGGGGTTGTAGACGCCGTGCACGTTGCCGAAGGTCAAGGCCGTCATGTAGCGACCGCGCTCCCCCGCGCCGAGCGCAGCGATCGTGGCGCGCGCGTCGTCGACCGTCGAGTACAGCTGTTCGTTGATCTCGTGCGACACCCCGTCCTCTTCTCCGCCGATCACTCCCACTTCGATCTCCAGAATGGTGTCGGCCTCCACCGACAGATCGAGCAACTCGCGCGCGATCCGCAAATTCTCGTCCAGCGGCACAGCCGACCCGTCCCACATGTGCGATTGGTACAGCGGGTCGAGCCCGCGGCCGCGTCGTTCGATCGCGTCGGCCAGCAGGGGCCGCACCCAGTCGTCCAGATTCTCGGCGGGGCAGTGATCGGTGTGCAGCGCCACCGAGATCGAATAGTGCTGCGCCACCTCGTGGGCGTACTGCGCGAGAGCCTTGGATCCGGCGAAACGGTTCTGCACGGCGTTGCCGGACAGATAGAGCGCGGTACCGACCGACACCTGAATGATCCCGTCACTCTCGGCTTCGGCGAATCCCTGGAGGGCTGCGTTGAGTGTCTGCGAACCGGTGACGTTGATCGACGGGTAGGCGAACCCACCTTCCTTGGCGCGATCCAGCATGGCGGCATACTGGTCCGGACTGGCAATCGGCATGAGCTGTCCTATCTTTCGGGTGCGGCC
Source organism: Rhodococcus sp. NPDC076796 (assembly GCF_040702765.1). Lineage (NCBI taxonomy): Bacteria > Bacillati > Actinomycetota > Actinomycetes > Mycobacteriales > Nocardiaceae > Rhodococcus > Rhodococcus sp. NPDC076796. Next base: position 695,787 of record NZ_JBFBMS010000001.1, read on the forward strand.
GGCATGTCGGCTCGAGGTGCAGTGCAGCCGCAGGAATTTCGGTGGGTGAAGGTGGTCGGTACTCGGATCGATCGGGGCTCGTCCTCGTGCCCCTCGATGCGCCGGAGAACCAGGTCGGCTGCGGTTCGGCCGATCGTCTGCACGTCCTGAGCCGCCGCTGTGAGCCGGGGCTCGAACAGATCCGACCACTCGAAGTCGTCGTAGCAGACGAAGGCGAGGTCGGCGGGAATCGACAAACCCAGGCCGCGAACCGCTTTCAGCGATCCGATGGTCATCGAATTGTTCATCGACACCAGAGCCGACGGCCGATCAGGACTCGACATGAGCTCACGCACCCGAGGCTCGGCCACCTCGACGTTGGACCGACCGTCGAGAATCAGTCGAGGATCGAGTTCTACTCCACGATCCGCCAGTGCGCGGGTATAGCCGTCGAATCGCTCTGTCGTGGAGGAGATCCCCTCGATGCCGCGGACGATCGCGATGCGTCGATGTCCGGCGTCGAGGAGGTGAGTCGTGAGCTCGTACGCCGACGCGTCGTTCTCCGGACCCACCTGATCACAAGAGACGTCCAGCATCCGGTCGATCAACACCAGAGGCGTTCCACTGCGCACGATCTCGGGAATCGTCGAAAATTCGGACCCCGCCGCGGGCGCCAGAATCATGCCGTCGACCTGACGGTCCAGCAACGAGTCCGTCACCCTGCGCTCGGACCGCGGCTCGTCGTGCGAATCACCGAGGATCAGCACGTATCCGGCCTCGGACAACCGCTCCTCGACGGCATGGACCAGGCTGCCGAAGTACGGGTTGGTGAGCGCGGCGATGGACAGTCCCACGGTGTGAGTCCGACCTGCCGCGAGCGATCGAGCGACGACGTTGCGGCGGTATCCGATCTCGACGATCGCCGCGTCGACGCGTTGCCGGGTGGCGGGATTGACGTTGCGTGTTCCGTTGAGCACGTGCGAGACGGTCGAAACCGATACCCCTGCCAGGCGTGCGACATCGTCCATCGTGGGCATATCAGTCGGCCCAGCGCTGTCGTGTCTCGTGGCTCTGCGGAATCGTCATGTCAGCCGAAGGATTCGATCGGCGCGGCGTGCGGTCGACCCGATCAATTCGGCGTTGCGTTCGTCCGATCCCAGTGCCCAGAACTCCGCGTCCTCGTGCGACTTTCCGTAGGCCTCGTGCCTGGCCACCAGCCGCTCGTGCCGAACCCTCGTGTGTGGAGCCAGAAACCAGACTTCATCGATCATCGCCCGCGCCGCCGGCCACGCGTCGGACTCCATCAGCAGGTAGTTGCCCTCGGTGATGACCAGGGGGACAGTCGACGGGACCGGGATCGAGGACCCGATCGACTCCTCGATCTCTCGGCGGAATCTCGGCGCGTACACGATGGGACCACCGGGCTGCTGATCGTGAACGGCCGCGATCAACCGCGCGTAACCACCGTCGTCGAACGTGTCGTGGGCACCCTTGCGATCGAGCCTGCCCAGCTCGATCAACACCTCGTTGGCGAGGTGGAATCCGTCCATCGGAACCAGCACCGCGAGCTCCGGCCCGAGCGCATCGACGAGTTGCTGTGCCACAGTCGATTTTCCGGCACCCGGCGCACCGGTCAGGCCGAGTATCCGCCGCTCACCGGGTACGGCCAGCGTTCGCGCCAGCTCCACGAGTTCGGGGAGGGTGGCTTCCTGTACGTCCTGGTCAATGCTCACCGTTGTCGCTTTCGAGTCCGCGGATGGAAAGTTCGTGTAGCCACGCTCTGGGGCCGATCACCGAGCAGCGCAGTGCGGCAACGTGAGCCGACCTGTCGATGCGCTCGGAAAGCGAGCCTGGCTGCGTGGAGTAGTAGGCATACGCGCCGTGGAACGCATCCCCGGCACCCAGAGTATCGACCACTGCAACCGGCTCCACATCGACCGATCCCGACGAACCCTCGGACCACCACTCGACCGGTTCGCCGCCGTGGGTGGTGACGACGGTACGCACACCGGATGCAACGAGTGCTGCGGCAGTCGTAGCCGTCTCCGAGGTCCCGGGGGCGCGAAAGTCCGCCGAGCACACCATGTCCGTGGCGTGCGGAATCAGCTCGCTCATCACCGGTTTCCAGCGACCGGCGTCCACGACCAACGTGGTAACCCGCGCCGCCGCATGTTCCGCGGCGGCGCAGGCGATCAGGGGGTGGTGCCCGTCGACCAGAACGACGTCGGCACCGGCAACGACGGCCGCGAGATCCTCCGGCGGCGAGGCGTCGGAATTCACGGCGTCGGCCGATACGACCGATCGGTCGCCGGTCGCTTCGATCACCGTCACCGCCGAGACGGGAACGGACCTGGTGGAGCCCTCGGCGGCGTCGATCACCCGCACTCCGAAAGCCGCCAGGTCGGCCTTGACCAGCGCTGCCACCGGATCGTTTCCGAGCGCGGTGACGAGCACTGCCGTTCCACCCAGCGCGGCGAACGTCACTGCCGCGTTGGCAGCAGGACCTCCCGCCGCGACGAACTGCGCGCTCGAGGTGATCTTCTGGTTGGGTGCCGGCGCTGCCGACACTCGATGGATGATGTCGAGTGTCGCCAGCCCGACGAAAACACCGACCGGACTTGTCGATTCAGACGCCGGCGCGTTCATCGTCGGTCGGCTCCTCCGCGCCGGTCATGAGCGCGACGACCTCGGACATGGTGCGGTTCTTCGGATTCACGACGCCCGCCCGCTTGCCGAGGCGGTGGATGTGAATCCGGTCGGCGACCTCGAACACGTGCGGCATGTCGTGGCTGATGAGCACCACCGGTATGCCCCGGTCACGGATCGTGCGAATCAGATCGATCACCATGCCCGACTCCCGCACACCCAGTGCGGCAGTCGGCTCGTCCATGATGATCACTCCGCGTCCGAACGCCGCTGCCCGCGCTACGGCCACACCCTGACGTTGACCACCGGAGAGCGTCTCGACGGCCTGATTGACCGACTTGATACCGATCTTCAAGTCCTGCAGATGCTTCGAGGACTCCTCCCGCATCTTCGGCATGTCCAGACGCCGAAAGAGACTGCCGCTGAACCCCTTGCGCTTGATCTCTCGACCGAGATACACGTTCGACGCGATGTCGAGGGCCGGAATGACGGCCAGGTCCTGATAGACCGTCTCGATGCCTGCCGCGCGTGCGTCGCGGGTGTTCTTGAACGACACGGGCGATCCGTTCATCAGGATCTCACCCGAATCCGGAATCACGGCACCGGCCAACGCTTTGATGAGACTGGACTTTCCGGCGCCGTTGTCGCCGATCACCGCCAGCACCTCACCGGCCCGCAACTCGAAATCTGCGCCGTTGATGGCCGTCACGCTGCCGTAGGTCTTGACCAGACCACGCGCTTCCAGAGCGAGGGGGGCATTCACTGTGACCTCCTACGTGCGAATTGATCGACGGCCACCGCGACGATGACGAGAATGCCGGTCGCGATGTTCTGGTACAGACTGTCGACGCCTGCCTGGGTGAGTCCGTTGCGCAGAACACCGACGATCAGTGTTCCGACCAGGGTGCCGATGACGGTGCCGCGTCCACCGAACAGACTGGTTCCGCCGATGACCACCGCGGTGATCGACTCGAGGTTCGCATTCTGATACGCGTTCGGATCGGCGTTGGGGATCCGTCCGAGCGCTGCCCACGCCGCGATCGCCGCGATGACTCCCGTGGCGATGTACACCGAGAACAGCACGCGACCGGACTTGATGCCGGAGCGATCCGAGGCCTGCGGGCTACCGCCGACCGCGTAAATGTGCCTGCCCCATGAGGTTTGGGACAACGCGTACCACATCACGGCGTACACCAGCAGCATCACCACCACGCCGTACGTCGTGGAGAAGCTACCGATCTTGAACGAGTTGCCCAACAGCGTCAGCGGTCCGCTCGGCACCTGGTACGTCTCGGAGCCGGCCAGCAACCGGGTGGCCGCCTGGATCGCGGTGAACGTGCCGAGTGTGACGATGAACGGTGGAAGTCGCAGAACCGTCACCAATCCGCCGTTGATCGCACCGAACGCAACGCAGACGGCAAGCGTCGAACCCAGTGCGACCACCGGACCGTTCGCGCCGGCCGACTGCGCCATCACGATGGAACCCATCACCGCCACCGCGCCGATCGACAGATCGATACCGGAGGTGAGGATGATCAGCGTCTGGCCGACGGCCAGAATGCCGACGACCACCGACTGCTGCAGGATCAGAGAAACGTTCTGCGGGTTGAGAAACGAGCTCGAGATCGAGCTGAAGACGATGACGGCGATGAGGAGCGCGGCCATCGGCCCGAGCAGCGGTTCACGCAGAATGGTCCCCACGTTGAACCGGCTCGGAGCCTTGGGCTCGGCTGCGGTGTCGGTACTCACGAATCAGATCCCTGTGTTCGCCGGTGCGTCGCGATCAGCCCCAGCAATTCTCTTCGCCCCATGCGGTGTCCTGCGAATCGATTCCGTCGACGGGCTGGTCGGTGACCAACTGCGAGCCGGTGTCGTTGAAGCCGCTGGGCTTGGTGCCGTCCTCGGCGAACTTCACCACTGCATCGACGCCCTGCTCTGCCATCTTTGCCGGGAACTGCAGCACCGTCGCGCCGATGACGCCGGACTTGACGTTCGCGATGCCGGTGCAGCTGCCGTCGATCGAGCCGATGGTGATCTGATCGGCGCGTCCTGCAGACTGAATCGCCTGGTACGCACCGGCTGCTGCGGGCTCGTTGATCGTGTAGAGCGCATTGACGCCCGGCGCGCGCTGCAGCAGGTTCTCCATCGCGGTCTGCGCCTTGGTCTGATCGCCGTTGGTGTTCTCCTGGCCGACGATCTCCGGCGAACTGTCGGTCAGCCCCATGCCCTCGAGGAACCCGTCGTGACGGAAGGTGTCGACCGTGCCGCCCGCGGTGCCGTCGAGCATGATGACCTGGGGTGCAGTGGTTCCGAGCGTGCCCTTGACCCATTCGCCCTGACTCACTCCGGCAGCCTTGTTGTCGGTGGCGAACGTGGCGTCGACCGCGTCCTCGGGGTCGGTTGCGGTGTCGAGGGCGATGACGACGACGCCGGCGTCACGTGCCTTCTTGATCGCGTCCAGGACTCCTGTGGACGAGTTCGGCGTGATCAGAATTCCCTTCACACCCTGGCCGACCAGGTTTTCGATCGCCGCGACCTGGCCCTCGTTGTCACCGTCGAATGCGCCGGCCAGAGCCACCAGCTCGGCTCCGCTGGAATCCGCCTGCGCCTGCGCTGCCTCGCGCAGCTTCACGAAGTACGGATTGGAATCCGTCTTGGTGATGAGCCCGACCTTGACGCTGTCCGAATCCGAACTGCTGCAGGCGGTCAGACCGAGCACGAGCGAACCGGCCATGAGCGCGGTTCCGATCGTCAGCGCGGACTTCCGACGGTGATTGAACATGTGGACTCCCTTGTCCCCTAGCCACGCGGTCGCGTCGCTCGATTGCAGGAGCCTAAGACCGATACAAGCGCTTGCGCATGCGCTTTCGCCGAAACAAACCAGGATTCTTTTTCACCGACCGGTCAGCCGGTTCGTGACGGGGGTCACGCAATCCTCGGTCTCGGCACCGCCCTGGCCTTCTCCGCCCCCAGTCCCCGCAAACGCGCGCGCACTTGCCATCCGCACGCAAGATAGTGCCCGACGGGCTGGCGAATCCACGCGCACCTGACGAACGCGCGCGCGTTTGCGCCGCCCCGATCAATCAGCGAACCGACCGACCCCAACACGTCCCCCTGACCGTTACCCACTCGCGGCGAAGCCAGCACACCCCCAGCCCTCGCAAACGCGCGCGCACTTGCCATCCGCGCGCAAAGTAGTGCCCGACGGGCTGGCGAATCCACGCGCACCTGACGAACGCGCGCGCGTTTGCCCTACCCGATCACTCGGCTCACTTGGTCGGCGAACCCTCCCCCGTCACGGAATCCGGTTCCTCGTAAGTGACGGTGATGTCCTGGAATCCCTTGTTACGCTGCGCTTCTGCCTGCCCGGTGTAAGAGTTCTTGTCACCCTCGGTGAGCTCGACGTTGTCGGTGAACGGAGTCAGCAGTGCCCGGGGATGCAGGTGGTCGACGCGCACGGCATTGATTTCGATGCACAGCACGATCAGCACCGACGCGACGTAGAGAAAACCGAGCAGGCCGAGGACGATCGCGAAGATCCCGTTGCTGGCGCTGGCATTGCCGACGACATAGCGAATGTAGATGCCGCCGAACGATTGCAGCGCCTGCCAGATCACCGCGGCGATCGCAGCGCCGGGCAGAACCTCGCGCACACTCAGGGCGCGAGCGGTTCCGATTCGGAACGCAGCGGTGAAGACCACCGCGTTGACCACGACCGCTCCGACGAGTGCCAGTGCACCTCCGGCAAAGCCGAACACGCCCGAGGACGCGACGCCGTTGAGAACGGTCAGGCCGATGATGGCGGTGCCGACGGTACTGAGCAGCACCAGCCCGCGCAGCCGACCCTTGATCGGATCCGGTTGTTCGTTTCGCGGGACGGACCATGCGGTGTTCATCGCGTACTGCGCGGCCAGTGACACTCCGAGTCCGCCGTAGAGCGACCCCACCACGCCGATCACGATGGCGGTTGTTCCGCCGCTGAGTCGATCCGGCTGACCGAGTTGATCACCGATGACCGGGATCTGGCTCATTGCCGAATCGATGATGCGGGTCTGCAGTTCCGGGTCGCCGGCCAGCACGATTCCCAACACGGTGGTGAAGAGCAGCAGCAACGGAAACAACGAGAGGAACGAGTAGTACGCGATGAGAGCCGCGAGATATCCACCTCGGTCGTCGAGAAATTTGTACAGGACCGCGAGCGGGAAACCCGCCGACGGGTGCCTGCGCTGAAAGCTGTCCACCTTGCCGACCATCATCGATCGAATGTATCCGCCACGACGCTGCTGGAAACGTTGCCCGAGTGCGCATCCGGTGTGACCCAGATCTCAAAGACTCGGCGTGCGCTTTTCGGTTCGAGCTTCGACCAATCACTGACACCGCACGAAACGAGAAAGGGACTCACAATGAGCTTCATCGACAAGGCCAAGAACGCAGCAGAAGACGCCATCGGCAAGGCCAAGGAAGTTGTGGGCGACGCCACCGACAACAAGGACCTCGAGGCCGAGGGCAAGAAGGACCAGGGTTCGGCAGGCGTGAAGAAGGTCGGCGAGAACATCAAGGACACCTTCAAGTAGGTCGCACTCGCGAGGGCCGTCGATCTCCGGATCGACGGCCCTCGCTGTGTTCTCGGGGTGCCGCTGCCGATGCTCTTCGGTTCTACGTACAACCTCCCGATGACAACGTATAAAATGCACGGAGCCGACTTTGTCGGCCGGTACGGGCGTCCAGCAGAAGGCGCATGATCGTGGATCTCTCCGACGAAAGGGCGGCTGGGGGTCCCATGCGAGAGGACCGTGTGCATGCCGCACTCTTCCATCGAAGACAACACAGCCGCATCGGCGGACGCCTCGACCCTGGCCGAATTCGCCCGCGCTTTGCGTGAGACTCGGCGCTCGATGCCGCAGACGCTGGACGAGATTCTGCGCACGGCCATCACGATGATCCCGGGTGCCGTCACCGGATGCATCACCACAGTGAACAAGGGCGAGCGGACGGTGGTCGCCTCCACCGATCCGGTTGCCGAAAAGCTGTGTCGCCTGCAGTACGAGCTGGGGGAAGGCCCCATTCCTACCGAGGTTCATCACTTCGATGTCGTAGTCGCCGACGATCTGACCGACGAGAATCGGTGGCCTCGGTTCGCTGCCACCGCAGTCGAAGAAGGATACAAGTCTCTTGCTGCGTTCCAGCTCTTCAGCAATGCCGACGACATCGGTGCCCTCGTGCTCTACAGCGACGAGACCGGCGCATTTCATGCCGACGCGGTGGCCATCGGTGAAGCTCTTGCGGCCCACGCTGCCATCGCGATGCTCAGCGCCCGCGACAACGAGCAGTTCCGGACCGGTCTGGCCAGTCGAGACATCATCGGCCAGGCCAAGGGAATGATCATGGAGCGCTACGACCTCGACGCGGTCCAAGCGTTCGACCTGCTGGCCAAGCTGTCACAGCAACAAAATCTCCCTCTGCACCGTGTGGCTCGTGATCTGGTGGAGACCGACCACCCGACGAACTCGACCTTCTGACGACCCGACGGGGTTTCGATTCGCAGCTCACGAGGAATGGCTGTCAGTGGTATCGGCAGGCAACACGCGATACCCGCGGGCGGTTATGTCGTTGAGACAACAGCGATCGACCGCTCGTCGCTACTGCTCTGGTTGACAGCTCGGACACCACCATGTTCGACGCCTGTCCGGGGCACCGTCCACTTCTGCGACCACCCGAATCGACGTTCCACAGCGCAGGCACGGCTTTCCGGCACGACCGGCGACCCAGTGCGCACGGCCCCGACGAGTGTCCCCCGTGGTCACCTGCATCGCACCCGGAACTGTCGCCGAATGACGCATCGCTCGCTCGAGCAACGCAACCAAACGCTGCGCGTCGACATCACCCGACGGCGTCCACGGCCACAGCCCGCGCAGAAGGCAGAGCTCGTTGGCCCACAGATTTCCCGGTCCGGCGATCACTCGCTGGTCCAGCAACGTCGCGATGATCGGCCGCCTTCCCTGGGCGGCGATGTTGGCAACACCACGCTCGGCGTCGAACGTCGAATGCAGCGGGTCCGGTCCGAGATGCGCGATCAGCGCGTTCATCTCCCGCGTGTATCCGTAGTCGACGACCGGCAGCAGAATTCCGTAGGCGGTTGGCCCGTCGACCACGGCAAGCCGGACCCGCACGTCGGGTCGGACACGCTGCGGAATCGAGCGACCGGCCCGCACCACCGTCCACGATCCGCTCATCCGCAGATGCGTGTGCAGCGTCGTGCCGTCATCGAAATCGGTGAGCAGATGCTTGCCGTGCGTTCGATGGGCGACGACGGTTCGCCCGGCCAGATTCTCCACTGCGTGTGCGGGCACCTGCAGCCTTCCGGCCCGCAAGGAAGCCCCGTCCAATGCTCGACGCAACCTCGCGGCCAATACGAACACGGTGTCACCTTCGGGCATGCTTGGGGGTATCCCGCTCCGACGAAACGCAATCGCCCACACGGGCGGCAATCCTGCATTCTTCGCCCCTTTTGTAGCAGATTGCTACACTGGGAATTGCCGCCGAAAAGGGAGTAGCCATGACCAACGTTGCAGACCGGGTGACTCGTTTCGCATCGGACCTCGTGGACGATGCGGCCGCCGAGGGCGAGCGCGAAAACCGCTCGGCGAGACAGCAGTTGGAACACTGGGCCCGAGTCGGCCGTGAAGTGTCCAGCCAGAGAGGAATCGCTCGCCGACGGGTCGAAGCCGCACTCGCCGGCCGAACTCCTCTTTCCGACTTATCGCCGGAAGAGGGAGTTGTGTTCAACGCCGAGACAGCGGCGGCACTCGAAGAATCTCTCACCAGCGGCAACCACCTCGCCGAGCGCACCGCGCAGGGCCGAACGACCGTGTTCCTCGATGAGCACGGTCTGGTTGTGAAGCACCTTCCCGACGGTACCCAGATCGTGTTGTGAGACGTCTCGATCTGGTCGTCGGACCGAACGGCTCCGGCAAGACGACGTTCGTCGAGCAGAGGTTGTTTCCGATCTTGCCGATGAGCACATTCGTCAACGCCGACATCATTGCGAAGCAGAACTGGCCGGATTCCCCGGAACATCATTCTTACGAAGCAGCCAGAATTGCTGCGCGCACTCGCGATTCGCTCGTCGAGCGCGGTGAGTCGTTCATCGCCGAGACCGTGTTCTCACATCCGTCCAAGCTCGACTTCGTCGCCGCGGCGAAGCGCGCCGGCTACGTCGTCGTGCTGCACGTGATCACGGTCCCGGTCGAGTTGTCGATTGCGCGAGTTGCTGTGCGGGTCGAAGAAGGGGGCCACCACGTACCGGAGGACAAAATTCGCGAGAGATATACACGACTGTGGCCCTTGGTTTCACGGGCGATCGATCTGGCAGATCAATCGACCGTGTACGACAACTCGCGGCCGGATGTGACTGCAATCGTCGCTCGCTACGTCGAGGGCGACGCTGTCGGCGACACGCACTGGCCGGCGTGGGCCCCGAAAGAGCTCGTCGACAGACCGTGAAACTACGGAGCGACCGACGACCGAAGAATTCCCGACGGCGTCGGCCGCAACACCGATGCCAACTCGGCCAACGGCACCGGTGCCTCGACGAGGGCTTCCCACGGATACGTCGCACCGGTGTCGTGCAGAAATCGGCATGACCACCAGCATGGGTCTGGCACTCTCCAACGTGAACAGGGCTCTGGTACCGGCCTGAGCGCACCTGGTTGTTCACGATCGAACCCCGCCGGCGGGATCCCGCAGACAGAGGACGACCGTGAACACTCAGGTGCGGCTACCCGAGCAGGCCCTGCCCCAGATACCCGTCGTCGACCACTCCCGGCAGTATTGCGAACACCGCAGACCCGATCGGCGTCGTCCATTCGTTCAGTGCATCGAACTCGTCGAGGCGCTGCTGGATCGGCAGGAATTGGGTGAGCACATTGCGCTGATAGCTCGCGAACAGCAGGCCGGAGTTCGACAACGACCCGGCCGCCGGTGGATCGTCGTAGTTGTAGGCCCGCCGGAAGATGCGCTCGCCGTCGTGAACGTGCCGTGCCCGCGCGATGTGCGAGGACGGCGGGATGACCGGAATTCCGAATCGATCGGTCGCATCGAAATCGGCCTCGTCGAACTCGTCGGTTCCGGTCAACGGCGCACCGGTATCGAGAGTTCGCCCCACCGACAGTTCCCGGCCGGGCCGGTCCAGCTCGTCCCAGGTATCCATCTCGATTCGGATGCGCCGCAACACCATCGACGTTCCGTGCCTCATCCAGGGCTGCTCACTACCGTCGTCCCAGACCAGGCCGTCGAAGTCGATGCTTCCTGCCTGCGGATTGACGGTGCCGTCGACCTGCCCCATCAAATTGCGCATCGTGGTGCCCGATTCCTCGGTACCCCGCGAGCGCCGGAATCCGCGCTGTGTCCAGGCGATCGTCACCAACGAGCGAACGTTCTTGGTGAGTACCCGCACTGCGTGTGCAACGGTGACGGGATCGTCCGAGCACACCTGCAGCAGCAGATCGCCGCCGGTGAATCCCGGTTCCAGACGGTCGATTCCGAAGGCAGGAAGTGGTGCCAGCCACGACGGCCGCCGATCCGGCAGACCGATCGCGTCGAACACACCGGGACCGAGACCCACCGTCACCGTCAAGCGAGCGGGCCGAAGTGCCAATTCGGCCTCGGTATCGGCCAGCGCGGGCGCACCAGCAGTCAGCCGTCCGATGTCCTCGGTCCACACCTTCAGTATCCCGACCAACTCCCCGCGCCCGACGCGATCCTGCAGGTTCAACCCGATGAACATCGAGTGTGCCTGCGGCGGAACAGTATCGACGCCGGCTTGATGCAGGCCGCGCCACGGCACAGTCTCACTCCCGGTGGCTGTCCGCTCGGCTCGATCGCCGACGATTCCGTATCCGGTCGCCGCTCCGACGCTCGCGACGCCGAGCGCGGCGACGCCGGCTCATCGAGCGTGGTGACCGGTTCTCGTTGTCAGCCACCGTGTGCCGGGGCAGAGGTTGACGAGCCGTCCATGTCGACACCACCGGGCTCGTAGTTCTCCTGGGCACCGGAGAAGTCCCTGACCTGAGCGGTGAACGTCGTATTCGACGCATCCTCGAACTCGAGGGTGAACTCCGCGTCGGATCCCGGTGTCAGCGGCGAGGTGACGTCCATCAGCATCAGGTGATCCCCGCCCGCGGCGAGCACATGCGTGCCGCCCGCCGGAATGACAAACCCGCCCTCTTTCGGGCGCATCACCATCGCACCGTCGGCCCCGGTTGCCATCTCGTGCAATTCGATCCGGCTCGACGCCGGAGACGACGCACCGACCACGTGCACATCGGAGTCGCCGGTGTTCTGCAGTTCCGCGAACGCCGCCGTCATACCGGGGTCGGTCGCTTTGACCCACTGCTCGCGGACGACGACCGAATCGGACTCCTTCGCCGCGGCGGCCGGCTCGTTGCTGGAGCATCCGGTGAGCATCAGGCCGGTGACCGACAGCGCGGCCAGCAAAGTCGAGGTACGTCGGGAGGAGATCATGCTAGTTCGCTTTCATGTTGGGAAGCAGTGGAATTGGCTGTCCTGGTCCGTGCTCGCCGGATCGAGCCGAGCACGACGTCGACGGCGAGGAAGGCGACCAGACTCAGCCCGAGGAGCGGAACGAACCAACCGACACCGGCACCGACGACGGTCAGTACGGCGACGGACATCGGTGAGATACGACGAATGCCGCCGCGCAGAGGCGGCCGCCCTGCGGTGAGGCCCGTTGCCCTGGTGGGGCGGCGCTTCCACCACATCATGTAGCCGCGAACGATGATCGACGCCAAGGCAACCGCGAGAGCGAGCAGTGCAAGCTGATTGGCTACGCCGAACAGCGTGCCCATGTGCAGCTGAATACCCCAGGCCGACAGCTTGGCCGCGAGGGGCCAGTCGGAGAAGAACACGGTGTCGATCACTGCGCCGGTACTGCCGTCGATCGAGATGGAGTTGTTGTCCATCACAAAGGGCTGACGTGTTTCGGTCACGACGAACGCCGTGTCGGTCGATGCCGGAATGGACGCTTCCACGGCGCCGTCGATTCCGTTCGCTCGGGCGGTCCCCAGCACCGAGTCGATGCGACCGACGTTGTCCTCGGTCACCGATGCATCGGCGGGCATGTCCATCGAATCCCCACCGTGACCGGAATGATCGGTCGATGCCGCGCCGGAAGATCCGATGGTCTTGCTGACCGCTGGAGTGGTCCAGCTCAATGCCGAACGCAGCTCGGTGACGTTCTCCCCCGCATAGGTGGACCACGTCAAACCGGTGGCGGAGAGGAACACCAAACCGACAGCGATCCAGATGCCCGCCACACCATGCCAATTGAGAGACCTGTTGCGGCCCTTCGACTTCCGGTCGAAGATCAACAGCCTGGCTTTGTCGCGATTGCGACGGTAGCGCTCGACCCACAGGTAGAGCCCGCCGAGCGCGATCACCCACAACCATGAGGCAGCAAGTTCGCTGTAGAGGCGACCCGGCTCTCCCAAGTGCAGATGGCGGTGCAGTTCGGAAATCCAGGTGCGCAACGGCAATGCGCTGGACGAGCCGTAGACCTGGAGTTCACCCACGGACGTCGCGGTCGCGGGGTCGACGAAGACGGCCAGCCGCTCGGATTCGCCGAGGCTCGGATCGGTGAACAGCACTCGGGTGGTGTCGCCGGCCTCGGCTGCGGGGCGGACTGCGGCGACGGTGAGATCGGGTCGTTCGGCCTGCGCAGCCCGAATCTGTTGTGCGACGGGGACGGCCGGGCCGGATGCATCCACGTGGAGGTAGTCGCGGTAGACGAGTTGCTCGATGGTCGGTGCGACGGCATAGAGCCCGCCGCTGATGGTGGCGATCAGGATGAACGGTGCAACGAGAATGCCGGCATAAAAGTGCAGCCGGAGGATCAGGGGACGCCAGCTGCGGGGGCTTGTCGGACGGGTGGGCGGGGAAGGATCGGCGACGCGTTCCATTTCCGGTGTGGACACGAGGACTCGTTTCGTGAAGACATGAGTGGGCGCGCGGATGCGCGAAGTGGCATCGCCTGCGGGACCAGGCCGCGCGGAAGCAGCGTGAATCACCGAGAGTGCGATGTGCGGGATCGAATGCGGCAAGAACCCACTACCCGACGCCTGACGAGCAGGGCGGGTGAGACGGTGGGCTGTGCTCAGGCAGCTCGAACAGGCGGTCCGCGGCTTCCGCAGCCCGACAGGTCGAGTAGGCGCGGAGATCCCGGAAGTCGGTAGACCGGGAGTTCGGGGGCGACGCGGGACTCGTCGACGACCAGAGTTGCCAAGAGGGGTAGGGCCTTGCGTAGCGAGGTCACCGCGCGCCGGATGCCGTGCTCGGCTCCGCGGATGGCCAGAGCGCCGACCAGGATGGCAACCGCGTGGGCCGCGAACATCTGCTGGGTGATCAGCGGACCGTGATGGTGCTCGTCGACAACGGTGAGCAGCAGGTGGCCGATCGACTGCGCGGCGGTCAGAATCATCATCAACTGTGCGCGCGGCGCCACCTGCGTCGGTGCCGCAGCGGCCGCGTAGCCGATCGCCGCGGATACGACGGCCAGCAGCACCATCGCTGCGTCGGACGGAAGCATCCCGCCACCGAACGTGTGTGCTGCGACGGTGACCAGCGCGGACAGCCCGCCCACGGAGGCACCGCGCAGGAGCGCGAATCCATCCGTGGTCATCGGCATGGACGGGAGCTTACTACCGACTACACCGCGTAGTAGCCCAGGTGCGAGAACGAGGTCTCCGAACCCCGAAGCCGGTCCGACGGTCTTTTTACGGTTGGTTATCCTGATCTTCGGTACTCGAACCATCAACGGTCGAGCCACGAGATCGAGAGTGGATCACATGGCAGAGAATTCGGACGCGGCTCAGGCGCGGGTGTTCGACGACATGCTGACCGCCGAGATCGCAGCCGCGTCGAGTCGCGTCGAGGAGTCCGAGCAGCTCGCGCGCAAGGCGTTGAGAGTCGGGGATTCACGCAGTCATGTGTGGCACAGCGATGAAGCGCAGTCACAGAAGCAGGCGCTGTACGAGTTGTATCGCCAGCTGGACGCACTGAGAAATCGATTCCCCACCGTGCACTGCCAGTAGGAGCGACTCGCGACCGAGATACCCGATCCCTTATCGACACTGGTTACCGTGTTCGATTAGGGTCGAACTCCATGGCTGAAGATCCGTTCGATTCTACGGTCGCGCGCGTCCACGATGTGCACCGACGCCTCGTCGATCGCGGCACCGCAGCGGGCCTTGCGGCCGTCCCCGCAGCAGATGGAACCTATGTTCTGCCGTCGCCACCGCCACTCCCACCGATGCGCCTCGACACAGCACTGCGCGACCGACGGTCGCACTACCGATTCGCGGACATGGACGCGCTGCAGCTCTCGACTCTTCTCCGGTCGGCAGCGGGGCCAGGTCGGACTGCCGAGCGGCCGGACGGCACGCCGCACACCTTCCGGATGAATCCGACGGCAGGCGGTCTCGATTCGATCGACCTGCATCTCGTGGTCCTCCGCGGTACAGCTGAGATCGACTCGGGGACCTACCTTTTCGATCCAGATCGACACGTTCTGAGCAGAACCGGCACCGGACCGTGCGTCGACGCGCTCGAATCATGCCTCGTGCAGCCACAATTCGCGCGGCGGGCACCCTTCGTCGTGATTCTCGTCGGACGCCTCGACCGAACCCTGATCAAATACAGCGAACGCCACTATCGCACCCTTCACATCGACGCCGGCATCGCCGCGCAGAACCTGTACTTGGTCGCGACCGCACTCGAATCGGCGTGCTGTGCAATCTCGGGCTTCTACGACGAGGAGCTCTCGCACTTGCTCCGCCTGGACCGACTGTCCGTTCCGCTACTGGCTTTCGCGCTCGGCGGACTCGGTGAGGACGGCAAGCAACGGTAGCCGCGGCACCCCGAGCCACAGGGCTACCGCCCCCGCAAGAGCGAGCGCGCCCGCTCCGAGCACGACGGCCGCGGTCACGCCGAACATACCGGCAACCGCCCCGCCTGCCGCAGCGCCGAAGGGAGTTCCACCCATCGCGATCATCCGTGCCGTGGTGTTCACCCGGGACTGCAGGTGGTCGGGCGTGACGGACTGACGAACCACGATGCCGTTGACGACGATCATGGTGTTGGCGGCCTGATAGACGATCAGAACCAGCAGAGACACAGCGAGTACTCCCGTGACGGACCACGCCAGCATCGACAGGAAGGCCACCACCAAGCCGAGGCACGTGATCACGCCGGTCCCGACCACCCGTTGGATGCGCGCACTGACCAGACTGATCAGGAATGCCCCGAGAGCCGTTGCTGCATAGAGTGATCCGATTCTCGCATCCTCGGCGGCCAGACCGAGCTGCCGGACGCCGACCACCACCATCAGTCCCACTACCACACCGTTGGCGATACTCACCCCGACGCCGACCGCAGTCAGTGCCCGCACCACGCGGTGACGCCGAATGAATGACACCCCTTCTACGATCGACCTGACCAGATCGGAACCGCCCGGAGCCGACGCGGCGCTCACGGGTAGCGCGATCGTCGAGGTGATCACCGTCGCGACGAGAAAACACAGTGCATCGATCGCGATGGCACCCGGCGGACCCAGAGTCGTCGCTGCGATTCCACCGAGCAACGGGCCCGCGATCCCGATGACCGTGCCCACGCTGACGAGTGTGCCTGTCGCGTCGGCGATTCGATGGCGTCCCACCAAGGCCGGTACGACGCCGAAGGACGCGGCATCGAAGAACACGAACAGCGTCGAAACGACGAACGCGACGATCATCAGGTGTGCAACGGTCACCGACGCGATCAGGTGGGCCGCCGGAATGCTCGCCAGAGCGAGAGCACTGCCGAGTTGCGTTGCCAGCAGGACTGCGCGACGGTCGTACCTGTCGGCGAGCGCACCTGCGATCAGTCCGAACATCAAGTACGGCAACGACTCCACCGCGAAGGCGACACCGGAGAGCAACGGCGAGCCGCTCAACTGATAGACGAGCATCGGCACGGCCACCGTGGACATCGCGTTGCCGATCCAGGCGACCGCACGCGCCAGAACGAAGCGTCGAAAGGCGGTCACAGGCTCGGGGGCGGAGCGAGCAGCAGCGTGTTCGGATCGGTCGGGTCGCAATCGGGTGCCTGCTGTCGAGCGATGTCGCGCCACCGAGGTAGCCCGAAGTAGGGAAATGCGGCCGGGGCGTTGGGAATCAAGCCGGAGGCACAGACCCGGGCCACCCGCAGTGGCGTCGACGCCACGTCCGAGGTGGTGATGTCGCAGACGACCACCTCGTGGCCCGCTACCGCGAGCGCACTCCGCATACCGTCGGCGGTGCCTCGGGGTAGCTCGTCGATCGATATCGTCTCCGCCGGATTCGTGAAGCGGGGAAGATATGCGGCCTGAGTACGGGGATCGAGCCACACCTGGGCTTGTGCACCCAGGTCGCGGATGTGTTCACTGCGCGCTCCGGCGGCATCGAGGTAGCTGCGATCGGCGCGGTGGTCCAGGTAGAGACCCGGCGACAGCACCCCGGCGCGCATCGACCCGAACACCCAGCCGTCTGCTTCGACCAGTCCTCGGGTGAAGACCCAACTGTGGATCGCTTCGAGAACGGCCTTGCGTGCCGTGTCGACCGGGTCCAGCTTCGCCGAGAAGCCGCCTGCGACGATTCCGAGTTCGAGATCGTGAACAACGGCCGCTACCACCGGAACTCCGAAGTACGACGGCAGCTCGAGGAGATGACACCGCAGTCGTGAGTCGCCGAGGTCTTCCGCGAGTCCGGGCACCGATGCCGGATCTATGCCCCGCGCAGGCAGGTTCAAGTGCCACCACAGCGACAGCGAATCTCGCTCCACGAGCTCGAGCAGTCCACGTGTGGCCGCGTCGTCGAGCCCCTGTCCGGTGGCGATACCTGCGTAGTTCAGATGATGAATCCACGGGTCCTTCCTGCGAGATCCGCCGCGCCAGTTGAGGTACACGTACGAGGCCGGAATCGCGACACGCGCCCCGTCGGCCGATACCCCGTCGACCCAGGCGACTCGCGAGTTCTCGGTGAAACGTTCGAAAGGGAAGCCTGCCGAGTTCAGCTGCCAGGGCGCGAAGAACTCGAATGTGTCGTTCCCCCAATGGCGGACACCCTCGGCGCGCAGTTCTGCGGGCGTTGCGTAGCGCAGCGTGTTCGGTACGTAGTTTCCGCAGTACCGTTCCACTGCCTCGCCGATCGCCGCAATCCGGGCCCCTGCGGGATCCGCGAAGGTGGTACCGAGCGACACCAGATCGCACGGCCACTGTCCGAGCGCACGGGTATCGGCGATCTCCGCCGTCAGTCCGACGTACCGTTCCGGCATCCCGTCGAGCCTCTCGACCGGGTGCAGCGCACGGATCAATCCGGTGAAGGGGTCGACCAGATCGTCTGCGCTGAAGAAGACCTCGCTCATACGGGCATCTCCAACTCGATGCCGCGCACGGTGCGTCGCATCGGCACCGCTCGGGTTCCGTACAGATGGTCTTCGTCGGTGTGCAGATCGCGGGCATATCGTGGGAAGCCGTGGGCCGAGATCATCAGTATCAGTTCCTCTCCCTCGTGAATGTGTGTGGACAGCGGCGCGAGGTGCACGACGGAGTCGAGGGACATGCCGTGGGTCAGTTGCTCCACCCCGCCGCCGCGCCGGTGGGCGACGAGCATTGCGCCCCAGTGCCGGTCGCAGTCGCCGCTGTCGACGCGCACCACGGGAGTTCCGACAACGGCTCCAGCGCGCCACGGGACCGGACGGGCAAGGCAGTCCGAGCGTGTCGCCAGCCCTCGAACATCGGTTCCGGGCGTAGAGGAAGGGAAGGGCTGCAGAGGATCTGCGACGAAGCTGCCACCGGGCAGCTCGATCGTCGCTCGGGAACTCGGCCAGGTCTCCAGCCGCAGCGGACCACCGGGGTGACCGTACAGCTGCCCTCCGGTCCACGGCCGACCGTCGAGCACCGCACCCAGCCATGCGCTCATGCGCTCGGCGCGACCCGATCCCCGCATCGAGTGATCCCACGGTCCGAGGGCGAGTGCCGACTGGCCACCCCACGACGACCAGAGGTCGACGGTGTCCTGGGTGAACCAGTCCGCCGTCCCACCCTGCGCCAGCAGCGGACAGTGTTGTGCTGCAGCGTGGTTCCTGCGTTCCGCATCCGACCTGCCGGCCTCCAGGACGGAGTGCCACGAGGGTATCGGGGGGCTCGATGAGTCTCCGATGTCGGACACCGGCAGCGTCTCGAGCAGATCCGCCGATGCCGAACTCTCGCGAGAGTGGGCTGCATCGCCCTGCTCGGACCACCAGCCGAGGCGCGACTGCAGGTAGAAGGCCCGGTCTCGATTTCGCGCCGTCTCCCCCTTCCCCAGAGCGGGCACGACGACCGATACGCCGGCAATTCCCTCGAATTCGGCTGCGACGAAGGCTGTTTCGGTGGCACAGTGCGCCCCGTAGGACGTGCCGTAGAGGAACAGAAAGGGGGCCTGCAACCACCACGCTTGTGCGGTGATCCACTCGATGCAGGCCAGGCCATCGGCCCCTTCGCCGTGATAGGGACGAAAGGACCCGGTGGAGCCGTATCGTCCGCGCACATCTTGTACGACGGTGGTGAACCCGCGCTCGGCCCAGCCCGCAGCCTCGGCGAGGTGAGCTTCACTGTTGTACGGGGTGCGAATCGACAGCACGGCACGCGGACTCCGCGCCTTCACGACGAAGGCACGAAGTCCCCCGATCATGTACTCGCGCCCCGTCATCGAGGCGGTTCCGGCACAGGCAGAATCGGGTGCCGAGTCACCCGGAGCCTACGGAGGTCGATCGCCGTCACGCAATGGTCGGCCGTGGGACCGATGATCTCCGCCAGCACCTGAGCAGCCACGAATTCGGCCGCCACGTCGGACACCGGATGGATCGGCGACATCAATCGTCGCCCGCCGGCGCGAGGGGCGTAGCCGTCCTCGATTCGTTGCCTGTTCCGACGGGAGGCGTCGCGCCGCATCGACACGTCGGTCGGCCGGACCCCCTCGGGCACGACGACGTACAGATTGCCGTCACGGAAACACGCGATCGACCCATCGGACCCCAGAGTCTCGACGCCGTCGTCACTGACGGTGATCGATCGAGTCGCCGTACGCCCCGTGGACATACCGACGCGTCCCAGCATTCCCATCAGCGCAGCAGCGACAGAGCCGCAGCCGAGCACCGCAACCTTCTCGGTCGACGGATCGGGAACGACATGGCCTGCGGCGAGTAGCGCGGACAGCGCCGTCTTCGGTTTCGCAGACACCGGTGCCGCGGCGCCGGCCAAAGCTCCTGCCAGTTGGTCGAATTCGTCGTGGTCGAGCGCGAGAGCGAAGTGTTCGTCATCGGCGGTGCGGAGCACGAATCCCGAATCGGATTCGTACAGTTCGGTTCTGGGTGCAAGTTCCATGGCGACGGCCCGGCCGGGGTCTGCACATCGTGGTGTGCAGACCCCACCGAGATCAGTCCTCGGCTTCCTCGAAGGGATTCTCGACCAGGGCGTTGCTGTGGCCCGCGGAGTGCGTCGCCAGGGACACCGGTGACTGGATCGAACGGAACAGCTCGTTGTCGTTCATGGTTCTCCTTCTTCGATGGGCAAATCGGTTGCGGTGCAACCGATCCATGGACTCGACATCGTCGAGGTGTCCGACCCTACGTCAAGTGATAATCATTTTCAATAAGGATCACGAACTTTCGAGCTCATTCGTCACAGTGGCGAGCACCATCCGCAACGAGATCGTTCCGCGCCCCGTCGCCCATACCCCGGCGTCCACCTCGATCACCCGATCGTTGCGGGCCGCCGCCACACCCGACCACAACGGATTGCTCGCCAGCCGGTCCGAGAGAGGCTCACTGTCGGAGCCCGATGAAAATGCCTGCGCAAACACCACATCCGGATCCACCGACGCGATCTGCTCCACCGATACCGTCGCGAAGGCATCGGTTCCCGCCTGCCACGGATAGTCACTGACCTCCGCGAGAAGCGAGCCGACGGGGGTGTCGACGGAATCGACGCCGAGGCTGCCCGGTTCGCCGTACATCGACAGCGTCGTGAGGCCACTCCACTTGCCCGCGACTGCATCGACCTCGGCGGTGAACGCCTCGGCAGCGGCGTCTGCCTGCTGCTGCCGATCCGTCACACGGCCTATCGTGCGGAGGAATTCGACCGAATCTCGCCAGGAAGTCGGGTTCACCAGGTACATCGGCGCCACTTCCTCGACGGCACTGCGCAACCCGTCCTGCACTCCTCCGAGTCCGATGACGAGGTCCGGTTCCGAGAGCGCGATGTCCTCGACGTTCTCTTCACCGAATCCGCCCGTGATCTTGCGCATGTCGGCATCCGGGCCGGCATAGCGGGGATCGGCCGCAAGTTCCTCACGATAGGCGACGGGGGTCATGCCCACCTCCTTCAACGCGTCGACGCACATGAGCGTCAGACACGCGATTCGCTCGACGGGTGCATCGAGTTCGATCACCGTTCCGCTGTCGTCGGTGACCGTGACCGCAGGTGCTGAGTCAGCGTTGCCCGCATCGGCAGTACTGCAGGCCGCGAGCGCGAACACCGAGATTGCGAGTGCGCCGAACAATCGAGAAGAGCCGGACAACTTGCGCATGGGAACTCCTTTGCAGAATGATGTGTCCGAAATGATAACCATTACCGATAGATGGGTTCGCGCTGCGGGTACCTGCGCCTGCGTGGCCGTGATCGTGCTGGCTCTGTGCCTGGGTGAGCCGACCCTCGATCCGGTGCGCGCGCTCGACGCCGTGCTCGACCCGTCGAATCCCCTCCATCCGCACGTTGCGCTCATTCGACTGCCGCGTGTGTTGTTGGGCCTGGTGAGCGGTGCGGCCCTCGGACTGGCGGGAGCGTTGATGCAGGATGTACTGCGCAACAGGATTGCCGGTCCGGAGATTCTGGGTGTGTCCTCCGGCGCGGCTGTCGCGATGACAGCCGTTGCCGTCTTTGCCATTCCGTTGCCGCTCACAGCACTTCCCTATCTGGCACTGTGCGGTGCAGCTGTCGCCGGCATCGCGGTGATCACCACCGTCGGACCGACCAGCGACCCGCACCGGGTGGTACTGCTCGGTGCCGCGGTAAGCGCTCTCGCATCGGGACTGGTCATTGCGCTGGTCAGCCTGGGCACCGAAGGGAACCTGCCCCTGCTCTTTCGGTATCTGCTCGGCAGTCTCGGCGAGCGAGGGTGGAGCCATCTCGGTGTCGCTGCACCCTGGCTTGCCGTCTTCATCCCGCTCGCTCTGCTCATGCGGCATCGGGTCGCTGCCCTTGCACTCGGGGACGATGTGGCTGCGGGACTTGGCATCTCCGTGGTACCGACCCGGCTGACCGCACTGGTGTGCGCCGCTGCGCTCACCGCCGCGGTGGCCTCGGTGTGCGGTCCGGTTGCCTACGTCGCGTTGCTGTCCCCACATCTGGCTCGATGGGCTCTGCACACGACCAGTTCACGGCGGATATTCCTGCTCACGCCCATCATCGGCGCATTCCTGCTCGCCGCAGCCGACCTGGCGTCGCGAATCGTGCTGTATCCGATCGAGATTCCCGTGGGCATCACGACAACGCTTCTGGGCGTTCCGGCACTGTTGTTGGCTCTGCACAGACAGTCCGCCACACGATGAAGGCTCGACACCTCGTGGCGATCGGGATGACGTGCATCGCAGGCCTGGTGATACTTCACCTCGTCTCGGGGCGCAGCGAACTCGGAGCGACCGAGGTGATCAGGGTACTGACCGGCACGTCGGAGGTGCGAGCACACGAGATCATCGTTCGGAACTACCGTCTTCCGCGAGTGCTCGTCGGATTGGTGGCCGGTGCTCTCCTGGCACTGGCCGGAGTGTTGCTGCAGGCGGTCATGCGAAATCCACTGGCCGAACCGTCGACGACGGGCGTGGGATCCGGAGCGGCACTGGGCGTTGTGGTGTCGATTCTGGTGCTGCCCGCCCCCGGTACCGCACCCCTGGCGTCACTACTCGGTGCTGCAGGTGCCGGACTGGCTCTGTACCTTCTTGGCCGACGCTCACTGGCGGTCGCGGGAATCCTCATCGGCGCTGTCCTGTCCGCGGTGACCTCACTGCTGCTCGTCGTCGACGCACAACCGATGGGCGTGGTCCTTCGATGGCTCATCGGCTCTCTCAATGCCAGGACGACGGACGATTGGAATCGATTGTGGCCCTGGGCAATCGTACTGATACCGGCCGGGCTGCTGTGCGCGTCGCGCGCCAATGCGCTCGTGCTGGGCGACGCGACGTCCACCGGCCTCGGGATTCGCCCCCACAGGACTCGAATGTTGCTGCTCGCCATCGCGGTACTGGCAACGGCAACGGCCGTCACGGCCGCGGGTGCCGTCGCGTTCGTCGGCTTGATCGCACCTCACGCCGCGCGGGCCGCGCTCGGCGGCGACCACAGGGGACTGATTCCGGTCAGCGTGATCGGCGGTGCCGTGTTGCTGTCCTCCGCAGACCTACTCGCCTTCAGTGCGTCGATCGACATCCCAGGCAGCGGACCGGATGTATCAGGGCTTCCGGTCGGGGCTGTGACGGCACTCGTCGGCGCTCCCTATCTCATCTGGCTGATCAGAAAGGACGCCCGATGACGGGGTACGTCACCACACCGATTCTCGAGGCCGTCGATCTCGGGCTCGGGTATCGCAATCGGACGGTCTCGGAGCACCTCGACATCGCCATCGAGAAGGGAACGGTCACCGCGCTGGTCGGCCCCAACGGATCCGGCAAGTCGACGTTACTGATGGCCTTGGCCAGGGTCTTGGCCCCTCGGCACGGACAGATACGGCTGGACGGCACCCCTCTGCGTGATCGGTCGTCGATCGAGACGGCCCGACGACTCGCGATCCTGCCCCAGACCGCCATCGCACCGCAGGGACTGCGCGTCCGAGAGCTCGTCGAACAGGGGCGATATCCGAGGCTCGGGGCACTGTCGATGCTCAGACGGCACGACGACGAGGCCATGCACACAGCGATGTCCTCGACCGGAATCCTCCACCTCGCCGACCGCACTGTCGATTCACTCTCCGGCGGAGAGCGTCAACGCACCTGGATAGCAATGGCTTTGGCGCAGGAAACCGAAATTCTGCTACTGGACGAACCCACCACGTATCTCGACGTGCGTCATCAGATCGATGTGATGGAGTTGGTCGTCGATCTGGTCGCGAATCGCGGGAAGACCGTGGTGATGGTGCTGCACGACCTCAATCAAGCGGCGCGGTACTGCGATCGAATCGTGGCCATGCGGGATGGCGTCATCGTTGCCGACGGTCATCCCCGCGACATCGTGACACCGACGCTGCTCGAGGACGTATTCGAGATCCGCGCCCGAGTAGTGGCAGATCCGGTTGTCGGTAGGCCGATGTTCATCGCCGAGTGAGCTGCGGGGTCAGAGCTTCCCCACGACGGCGATGATCAACTCGGCCAGTTCGCCTGTCGCTTCCTCGGGTGCGATTGCGCCCGAAACCGCCGCTTGTGACAGTGCTTCCGCTGCACCGAAGATCGCGGTGATCGACGATGCCGAGATCCCGCCGGAGCCGCTGTACGGCTCGAGAATCGACCGGCATCGATCGGAGTACGCCCGTTCGGCCGTTCTCTTGACCTGTTCGAGTTCGGGCGAGCCCTCCAGTGCCGCCAGCACACCCGTCAGCTCACGTCCCTGTGCCAACGCGCAGCCCACGTACGAGTTGGCGATGGCCTGTGCGCGTCCGTTCAACGAGGTGGGCGCGGAGCGGAGGGATTCCTCGAGCATGACCGTTTGCCGGTCGTCGAATTCGGTGAACAGGGCGGCCAGGAGTTCTGCACGCGAGGCGAAGTGGCTGTACACCACGGGTTTTGCGACGCCGGCATGTTCGGCGAGTCGGCCGAGTGTCAGAGCGTCGGCCCCCTCTGCTCGCACGAGAGCCCACGAGACCTCCACCAACTGGTCGTATCGGTCGGAGCGAGACAGTCGCGTCCGGGCCATCGGGCACCTCCTTGCGCTATATACGAATAGTAACCTACTCTTGGTACATAGCCGTTTCACCTCACCCGAAGGAGTCAGCCATGACCGCACTCGTCGTAGTCTCCCATTCCGACCCCGACTCCCTGACCCACCACGTCGCCCGATCCGTATCGGAGGCGATCCGCACCGCAGGTGGCACCGTCGAGACGGCCGATCTCGCCGCGGAGAACTTCGATCCACGTTTCGCCGGTGGCGACCTGAATCTGTTTCGAGGCAAGGGAATCACGCCCGCGGACGTGCGTGCCGAACAGGAACGAATCGACCGCGCCGATCACCTGGTTCTGGTCTTCCCGATGTACTGGTGGTCCATGCCGGCACTGCTCAAAGGATGGATCGATCGCGTCTTCGTCGGCGGATGGGCCTACGACATCACTGCCGACAGCGGCTTCGTCAAGAAGCTGGATCGACTCACCGTCCACCTTGTCGCCCTTGCCGGCGACGACGCCGACAGCTTCGAACGCCACGGCGTGTACGACGCGTTCCGAACGCAGATCGAACGGGGCATCGTAGAATACTGCGGTGCCACAGTCGGATCGACGACTTTCCTGCATGAAACCGATACCAGAAGTCGCGATGAACTCGCTACGGAAGCGCAGGATCTGGGTGAGCGCATCGCCGCACAGGTCGTCCGACTTGCTGCGGTGAGTTAGGCGAGCCGATTCGAGCCACGCCCGCGCTACAGGCCTTGTTCGGCGGCGCGCTTCACCCACTTCGGACTGAGATGCCCGGACGCCAGCCGAGGCTTCTGGACAATCCCAGACCGCTTGCGACGAGTGAGGGGATCACGGCCTGTAGGTTGATCGACCCGGTGGCCACCACGACCGACAGTGCCGCAACGACGGTGCCGCGTCCGTCGACGATGCGCGTGGCCACCGAATCCGCTCCCGCGGTCAGTTCTTCCCTGGCGACAACGATTCCGGTAGTACGGCAGTCCGCCAATTCTCGCCGCAGGGCGTCGGGTTCGATTTTCGTGTGAGGCGTGAAGGCGGGGAGGCGACGCGAGAGCACCTCGTCGACGAATGCAGAGCTGCTGTGGCTCAACAGCACCTTTCCGACGCCGGAGCAGTGCAACGGAAGTTGCCCGCCCACTTGGGATTCGAGACGAACGGCGCTCACGGCAGACAGTCTCTCGATGATGACGGCGTGATCGTGTTGCAGAACGGCAAGTTGCACGTGTTGACGCAAGGCCACGTACAGGTCCTCGATGAACGGTTGCGCGACGCTGCGGAGTGTCTCGGCTCGTGGGGCAAGGGTGCCGAGACGCCACAGCGGCAGACCGATCGTGAACTTGTTGGCGCTGTTACGTTCGAGTGCCCCCACCTCCACCAGCTCCAGCGTCAGCCGTCGAGTGGTCGCATGCGGCATGCCGGTGCGTCGAACCAGGTCCGCGAGGCTCAGTTCGACGTGGTCGGGGTCGAATGCGAAAAGCAGGTCCCAGAGTCGGGAGCTGACCGACCGACCCGGTTCGTTGGCGCGGGGCATCTGTCCTCCTCGTTCTCGCGACTCCGTGAGCCTAGAAGAGATGTTCGATGGATGAACATCGAACCATCGATCAGCGGCGTGTCCGTTGAACGGACATTCGGCTGTGCAACGTGACCGCAACCACAGACAATGCAGCAGACCGGCAATTCCCGGCGACTCAGTCACCGCAGGTGCGGAAGGAACCATGAAATTCACTCACCGAACTCTCGCTCAGCGGCTCGTGTTCGCGTCGGGCGAGTCACCGAAAGCCGTTGCCACAGAGGTCGACGCGCTCGGTGCCTCGAAGGTGATGCTCATCGTCTCGCGTCGAGAGCAAGCCTCGGTCGAGTCCATCGCCCGGGAGATTCCCGTGGTCCTGCAACACACCGAGGTCGTCATGCACGTGCCCACCGAGGTTGCGCAGCGAGCCAGAGAGGCAGCAGTCGCCGCGGGTGCGGACATCGTGGTGAGCGTCGGCGGAGGATCGACCACGGGCCTGGCCAAGGCGGTGGCGATGACGACAGGCCTGCCTATCGTCGCCGTCCCCACCACCTACGCGGGCTCCGAGGCGACCAACGTGTGGGGTCTGACCGAGAACGGTGTCAAGACCACCGGCGTCGACGATCGAGTACTGCCCGCCTCGATCGTCTACGACGCCGAACTGCTCACCACGTTGCCCGGCGAGATCACCGTCGCCAGTGGGCTCAACGCGTTGGCGCACGGAGTGGATTCGATGTGGGGTCCGCGGGCGGACCCCATCGACCGGGCGTCGGCGCAGGAGGGTATCCGTGCTCTGGCGCAGGGCCTTCCGATCGTGGCCGGTGATTCCAACTCGCTCGACGGCATCGAGCAGACCCTCTACGGCGCGTATCTCGCGTCGGTGGCCTTCGCATCGGCCGGATCGGGAATGCACCACAAGATCTGCCACGTCCTCGGCGGCATGTTCGATCTACCGCACGCACAGACGCATGCCGTCGTGTTGCCGTACGTGCTCGCATTCAACGCTCCGTCCGCACCCGAGGCGGAGAAACGCATTTCCGACGCGTTCGGAACTGCAACAGCGAACGGCGGCCTGGCGCACCTTCGAAAAACTGTGAACGCACCGACCGCGCTGCGCGACTTCGGTATGCCGAAGGACGGCATCGCCCGCGCAGTCATGCCGATCATGAAGGCCATCCCGGAGAACAACCCCACCCCCGTCACCGAAGAGAACCTGACGACGCTGCTGACGGCCGCGTTCGCCGGCGAACCGATCGACTGAAAGGACCTGCCATGGTCACCCGAATCGACTCCCCCGCCGACGTCTCGCCGCAGCAGCAGGCAGTGGAACAGACGCTTGTGGACACCGTCGTCGCCTCCTTCGACCACTGCGAGGACCCCCGCCTGCGTCAGGTGATGGTCTCGCTCACCACGCACCTGCATGCCTTCGTTCGCGACGTACGCCTGACCGAGCCGGAATGGAACCGTGCCGTCGAATTCCTCACCGCCGCAGGCCACATCACCGACGATGTCCGGCAGGAGTTCGTACTGCTCTCCGACGTACTCGGCGCGAGCATGCAGACCGTCAACATCAACCATCAGGCCTACGAGAATGCCACCGAGTCGACGGTGTTCGGCCCGTTCTTCGTCGAGGACTCGCCCGCGATCGAACAAGGCGAGGATATGGGCTTCGGCGCTCCCGGCGAGCCGTGCTGGGTCGAGGGCTCGGTGCGCGACACGAACGGCAACCTGCTCGCGGGTGCGCGCATCGAAGTGTGGGAGGCGGACGAGGACGGCCTGTACGACGTGCAGTACGACGCCGACAAGCGAGCGGCACGGGCGCACCTCTTCTCCGCGGCCGACGGCAGCTTCCGCTTCTGGGGCCTGACCCCCACGCCCTATCCCATCCCCAACGACGGCCCCGTCGGCAAGATGCTCGACGCAGTGGGACGTTCGCCGTTGCGTGCGAGTCACCTGCATTTCATGGTGACCCACGACGACGCACGCACGTTGGTGACGCACATCTTTCCGGAGGGTGATCCGATCGGCTACGGCGACAGTGTCTTCGGAGTCAAGGAGTCGTTGATCAAACACTTCGAGCAGCAGCCGGTCGGTACGAAGACCCCCGACGGCCGCGTCGTCGACGGCACCTGGTCGCGCGTACGATTCGACATCGTGCTGGTGCCCGCAGCGCAGGACTGAGAAGTCCGATCACGCGAGCTTGTCGACCAACCACTCCACCGTCGACTTACGAACTGCCTCAGCATGATCGGTGAACAGCTCGAAGTGCGATTCGGGGTAGGACAGGTACTCGACCGTGTCGACGTCAGCGAATGCCGTGCGCACTCGCGAGGGCGGAGTGATGGTGTCGGATTCGGCGAGAATCGCGAGAACCGGAACGGCGAGACGGGCTGCCGCCTTGCGCGTCGACCACCGCAACATGGCCGGTAGCGAGGCGACGGTCACCTCGTTGCGGTAGTTCTCCGCTCCGCGCGCCATCTCCTGCGCCCATTCGTAGGCTCCGTCCGAGTTCATCGTCGCCACCTCACCCGGCCGTCCCGCCGCCGGGATGGTCAGTCCCGGCCTGCGGAACAGACGTCGTAGTGCGTCCCGAACGATGACCGGAGCGAGCTCCAGATTGCCGGTGGGAGTGAGATTGATGAACGGGATGATCGCGGCCACCGCCTTCACTCGTGGGTCTGCTGCGGCCACAGCAATGGCGTGTCCTCCCGACATGCTGGTTCCCCACACGGCAATTCGCTCGGAATCGATGCGTGGGTCGCGCGCCAATGCGTCGAGCGCGGCATGGAAGGACCGCAGTTGCTGAGGTAGATCGATGTGCTGGCGTACGTCGCCTGCGCTCGCGCCGAATCCTGGGTAGTCGAATGCGAGTGACGCCACCCCACCGGCGGCGAGGTCAGCGCTGTAGTCGGGTATCAGCATCTCCTTGACTCCAGCGAATCCCGGAGCTGTGAACACCGCCGGGCACGGCATCACCTGCTCGCCCTCGGGCAAAGTCATCACTGCGGCTACTTCGAAACCGTCCACCGTGAAAGTCGTTCGTTCCTCGATCATCGTCCACCCCTCGGCCCCAGCATCCCCCCGTCGGATTCGACGGAAACTACGATCGTAGTTTCTCGATACAGTACGGGAACGACACCCAGTGCGATTCGAAACCCGAGCACGGCATCGACGTCAGGGCTCGAGCAACCTACGAACCCCCTGCTGGACGTCGGCACGCGTCGGTGCCCGGACTCCCGCGGTGACGTGCGCGAGAAGCACACCGTCCGCCCAGGCCACAAGTTGAATCGCCGGGTCGATGGAGTCCTCCTCGGTGCCGACACCGGCTGCGGCACAGAGCAACTCCGCCAGTGCCGTGAAGCGGCCGCGCGCGGCGATCAACAACGGTGCCAATTCGTCGGATCGTGAGGACTCGAGAATCAGCGTGTAGCGCGCGACGAGCAGAGTGCGATTGGCCGGCAGCAGCCACGCGTCGACCACGTCCGCGAATACATCGGCGGCGGTGTCCACACTCCACGGACCGGGCTCACGATCGCCCAGAGCGTCGTACACGACCACCATTTCCTGCTCCACGAGCGCGTCGAGCGCGGCCCGCAGTAGATCGATGCGCCGACGAAACACATTCGAGGTAGAACCGGCAGGAATCCCGAGCGCCTTGTCGAGACGACGGTGAGTCAGTCCGTGCACTCCGTCGGTCGCCAGCAGTTCGATCGCCCCATCGGCCAGAAGACGACGACGATCGGAGCCGTGGGAACCGCTCACCCGAGTCACGGGCTTCAGTGTATGGAGAACTGAGCCGAAATCGGATAACGCCATCGCGGTGAGGGACACCCTCAGCTCGGGCTGACTCGATCCCTTCGAGTGATTCGAGATCGGTCGGAGGTATCGATGTGCGCGATACCGTGCCAATCCCAATAGATTCGGTGCCTCGAGATGAGCGGGCCGTCCAGTTCCACGATCTCGACGAGATCGAGTTTGTCGCCGTTCGTCGTCTGGCGTGGGTGTTCCCAGACCAGGCGGTGCCCGTCGAACGTGAAGATGTCCGTGCTGTGCGGCGATCTGTTCTCGTCGAATCGTTTTCGCGTAGTTTCCTGCAGGAAGCTGTCGAGTGCGATTCTTCCCTGGACTATTCCGGAACTCAGATCGAACAGCACTGGCACAAGGGGGCTTTCGAGAACCGCATCGGCCGCGTAGAGCTCCGACAGAGCGGGCGCGTCGCGTTCCTCGATGCGCTTGTGCCATTCACGAAAGACATAGGAGGCTTGCTCCAGGGTTGCGGCCACGTCGAATCCCTGTGCGTTACTGGACGGTGACGATGGCGGAGGCCTGTTCCACCGTGTACGACGTCCAGGGGATCTGCGCCAAGAACTCGTCGAGACCTGGGTAGTCCGAGATCCATGCGGTAGTCGAGTCACCTTCGGTCAGCGTGCACGACGCCAGGGCGACGTACGTGCCTGCCGGCACGTCGGCGACCACCTGGGTGGTGGCACCTGCAGGCACCTCCCCGCCCGTGTAGAGGGACTGTCCGTTTCCGATCACTTCACCGACCGGGGGAAGCACTCCGTCGGGTGCCGGCGCGAGCGACGTCCCGCAGGTGATCACGCTGCCCGAGTTGTTCGTGATCGTGTTCTCGACGCTCGAACCGACAGCAGTGAACGAGTAGGTGACGTCCCCGGGTTCGGCAGCCAGCGCGGACGCAGGCGATACGAGTAGCAGAAGGGCCGCTGATGCGGCAACACCGGTGGTTCGCGCAAAGATTCGCATATCTCGTCCCCGTCGTCGAGTTGTGCCGTTCGAGGAGCATTGTGCCCCAACAGAAGCCGTTTGGCACCTTCCGGTCCACAAGTCCTGAACCGATATCCGAAACCCGCGAACTCACGGTTATCGTGTCCGATTCGGGACCTTCCGACTTCGGGTCGCAGCGGATCTGCTGCGCGGCAACGCGTCGGGCATCGAGGTCGCCAACCGGTGTCGAGGCCCATTACGCCAACCGTTCTCGGTTGTTCACCTGCGAGTCGGCAAGAATTCCGCGGCCGTGAGCTTGCGCGGATCGGAAGTCAACCGAGCGACGGGTACTTCTCGAGTGCATCGGCCAGAAACGGACCACCGAACGGAGTCTCGCTCATGTGCCCGAAAGGCAGCCTGCACCCGGTGACGGCCTCGAAGATCCGTTCACCGAGCACGCTGCGATCTCCTGTTCCCCGCGTAGCAATGCTTATCTCGTAGAGGTCCTGTCCGGGTCCACGACGCCTGAACGAGCTCGAGTGCCGTTCATCGGATTGCCCCGCACGTTCCGACGCCAGATCGACTCGCATGCAGTATCGCCCGATTTCGTCGAGAATCGGAGCCGTCGCTGACTCCAACCGAAGGGCGAGATCTTCGGCTTCATCTGCCGTTGCGTAGAACTGAAACCCGAACTCGATGATGGTCGACTCGTCGAACGGCTCGGGTGGGTCGGGCGGGAACCCCGCCACAGTCGCCTGCGAGACGTCCGTGCCGCCTACTTTTCCGAGTTCGTCACTGGGGGTTTCGACAAGGCACAACATCGCGTGCCCGTACAGCGCGGACAGCCGAGCTTGGCGCGCGAATACGTCGAGCACCCCCAGCGCCGTCGGTCGATCGATATCGAGCAGAGAATCGAAGCCGGCGATGGCCAACACTGTTCCGGCACTGTTCGATTCGCTTCCGTAGCTGTACCGCCCCACATCGCCGAGACAATCGTTCAGTGCGTCGAGGTTTCGTCCGTAGGAGCCAGGAAAGGACAACGCGGTAGCGAGGGCCGTATGCATATCGGCAGTATCGAGCCAAGGGTCGGCATCGAGGGAGTGCACCATATAGCCGAGCTCTGCCAGGTGTGCGCTCGCGGTGTCGAGTCCGAAACGGTCTCCATACCGATGGACGGAGCCGTTCTGTAGCAGTTGCCAATCGAAACCCTGGGCCTGTACGACGAACAGTTCGTGATCGGTGGGATCGAAAGTGACTGCCCTACTGGACACCTCCAGAGAGATCGAACGCATCGAGATCCTGATGTGTCCCACATCGACCGCGTCGAGTTCCTCGCGACCGAACACGATGTACTTCCAGTCGCCGTCGACCCATTCGGTTCGTACGTGGTTGCGATCGAGATCGGCCAGCGTCACATCGGTGTTGCCACCAGTCGGGCCGTGGGCCGGCACTCGGGCGAAGTAGGGGTTGCCCTCGACCGGAAGATGGGCGACCACCGCACCGGTCTCGAGGTCGCCGCCGACGATCTCGATGTTCATCCGACCCGGCCACCATCGCGGAATCGGAATCTGCAGATCGCGCAGCTTCCGTTTGTACTCGCGATTTTCCGGTTGGTCCTGCCAGTCGGGCATGGGCATTCATCGAGCATGTCATGAACTTCCGAAGGACTGACTCCTCGGACGCTTCACAGGTCGAACGACACCGAGTTTCCGCCCGCCCGCTTCGCGGCGTACATCGCAACGTCCGCTCGGCTCCAGGCTCCGCGGAAGTCACGAGCAACGGAGGTGGCCTCGAGGTGAGCACCGCCGACGCTGACCGTGACGCCTACCTCCGGGTCTGCTGCCAGTCGTGTCTGTAGCTCGGTGACCTGTTCGATCGCCGCGACGCTGTCGACATAGGTGAGGATCGCGAATTCTTCGCCGCCGGTACGCGCGGTGATGGCGGGCGGCGGGAATGCTGCGTCGATCGCCTCGGCCGTCACTCGAAGTACGACGTCACCGTGTGCGTGCCCGAACCGGTCGTTCACGAGCTTGAACCCATCCAGATCCACGACGAGCACAGCTGCTGCGCTGCCGTGCCCGTCCGGGTCGTTGCCTCGCTGAGTGATCGCCGCGTCCAATCCTCGCCTGTTTCTGAGCCCGGTCAGCGGATCGTAGAAGGCAGTGGCCGCGTCGCTGCGCAGCAACAACAGAAGTGACTGGGTGAGTATCGGCGCAGAGAACAAGATCAGGGTCAGAAGAATCAGGTAGGCGTACGCCAGCACCACATCGGCCGAAGGCTCCATGACAGCCCCGAACAGCAGGGCTCCGGTCACCGCAACGGACCAGGTCTGATGAGCGACGAACAGCTTCGGACTGTGGAAGACCGCAATGTAGCTGCCGATGATCCCGAGGGCCGCTGCCCCAGGGAGCGCGACGAACGGATCGGCCAACAGGAACAACACGGCTGCGATCGCCACCTCGATGTAGGCGACGAACAACCGAGACACCTTCTCGGTAGGAAACGGTCCGCGGACCCAGGCGACTCCGACCAACGTATTCGCCACGGCGATCGCATAGCCGGCTTTCTCGGCCCAACCCGAGTCGAACCCTGCCGGAGTATGAGCCGCGGCGACGCACAGAGCCGCGAAGAACCCGCACCAGATGCCCACCGCGACGTGGACGTGGCTCAGCAGCGGACTCATCCGATGGTAGGCGGCCGACCAGGCGAAATCGGCGGGAAACGACCACCATCGTCGAAGCAGATGCATGTGGATGTGGCCTTCGGGTACGAGGGTGACGTCACCACGACTCGACACTCGTGCACCGAGCCGACCCCGAGTCCCGTGGCGACGGGTTCATTCTGCCAGGGGCCACGGTGCTTGTTGAAATCGGAACGATGCATCCCTCCGCGGATCGATCACGTCCGCGGTGAGCTGCCCGTCAGTGAGACAGGCCCAGCACTCGGATGGCGTTTTCTTTCATGATGAGTGGAACGACGTCGTCCTTGATTCCGAGCTCGGCGAAGTCCTTGATCCATCGGTCCGGGGTGAGCACGGGAAAATCCGATCCGAACAGCGCCTTGCGCGCGAGAAGCGAATTGATGTTGCGCACCAGCTGCGGCGGGAAGTACTTGGGCGACCATCCGGACAGGTCGATGTAGACGTTCGCCTTGTGCGTCGCGATCGAGATCGATGAGTCGACCCACGGCACGGACGGGTGCGCGAAGATCATTGTCAGGTCCGGAAAGTCGGCTGCGATGTCGTCGAGCAACATCGGGTCGGAGTACCTCAACTTGATTCCGCGACCGCCGGGAAGCCCTGCCCCGATGCCTGTTTGACCGGTATGGAACAGTCCGACCAACCCGTGTTCGGCGCAGGCCTCGTAGATCGGGTAGTACTTTCGATCGTTGGGCTCGAAATCTTGCAGACTGGGGTGGAACTTCATCCCGCGGACGCCGTAGTCACGCGCGAGAATCCCGATACGAGCAACCGCCTCCGGTACATCGTGTGGATCCACCGACCCGAACGGAATCAGAACGTCGGCATGCTCGGCCGCCTCGGCGGCGATCGCCTCGCTCGATACCGGCGGGTGCCCCAGTGCAGTACGTGCGTCGACAGTGAAAACCACTGCCGCCATGTTGCGCTCACGGTAGTACGACGCCAGATCGTCGACGGTCGGGGTGCGATTGACGCCCGGCTTGAAGTACTTGGCCGACGCATCGAGAAGCTCCTGGTCCAGCGAGCAGTGATGATTGCCGTCCGCTTCGACGTGTGTGTGCACGTCGATGGCGACGAGCGAATCGAGGTCGAGGGCTGGAACGTACGTCACGGTGGTCCTTGTCTTTGTCGATGATCAGGGCAGGTGCCGAGCAGAGCGTTTGAGTCGCATGATGTCCACGAGCAGGCGATCGCGGTCTGCGACCAGATCCGTTCGGTCGATACCGACCATCTCGTCGTGCATGCCCGCCACGAGTTTGTCCGCCAGAGCGTCGTCGAGCTGCGGTTCGCCGAGGTCGTCCATCCACTTCTGGGCGGGTGGCCCCAAATGCTCGAGCAGATGGCGCATACCGCCCTCACCACCCGAAAGATGTTGTCCTGTAAGCGGTCCGACGATTGCCCAGCGAAGGCCAGGACCATGAGAGATCGCGGTGTCGATGTCGGCGACCGTCGCGACCCCACGGTCGACCAGAGAGTAGGCCTCGCGCCACAGCGCCGCCTGCAACCGGTTGGTCAGATGGCCCGGAATCTCGGCCCGCACCAGTACCGGCTTCTTGCCGATACTCCGATAGAAGGCCAGGGCCTCCTCGGCGCACTCCCCCGTAGTCGAGCGACCGGGTACGACCTCGACGAGAGGGATGATGTGGGCGGGATCGAACGGATGCCCGACGATGACTCGGCCAGGGTCGATCGAGCAGAACTGTTGCAGGGCAGTGGGTTCGAGACCCGAAGTCGACGACGCGATGACCACTCCGCGTGGCGCGACAGCGTCGATCTCGGCGAGCAGCGCGCCCTTGAGATCGAGGCGTTCGGGCCCGCTCTCCTGCACGAACGTCGCGTGGGCGGCGGCTTCGGCGACGGAGTCGACGAATCGGAGGCTTCCACGTTCGGCGACGGTACGACCGCACAACTCGGACGCGATATCGAGGGTGTCGTGTAGCGAGGCACGCAACCGCGCTTCGGCTCCCTCGGCCGGGTCGGTAGCGACCACGTCCAGTCCTGCGGCGAGGAAGCCTGCAGTCCATGCGGCCCCGATGACCCCGGTTCCGACAACGGCAACCGCTGCGCTCATCGGACGGCCGCGAATGCGTCGAGCGAGTCGGGTCGAGCAAGTGATCCGGGAGTTGCGAAGGCAGCCGGATCGGCACCGAGAAGAATCCGCTTGACCGGAATCTCCAGCTTCTTCCCGGTCCGGTTGTACGGAACGACCGGAATTTCGCGGATGTCGTCGGGAATATGACGGGGAGACAACGCCGTTCGCAGTTCCATCGAGATCGAATTCTTCAGCTCGTCGTCGAGAATCACGCCCTCGTCGGTGACGACGAACAGGATCAACTGCCCCATTCCGCCCTGATCGTCTTCGAGGTGGACCACCAGCGAGTCGGCAATGCCGTCGAGTTCTTCGACGACGCGATAGAACTCGGCAGTCCCCAGCCGGACCCCGCCTCTGTTGAGGGTCGCGTCGGATCGACCACTGATCACCACTGCGCCGTCGGCAGCGAAGCGAACCCAGTCGCCGTGACACCACACACCCGGATACTTCCCGAAATAGGCGTCGCGGTAGCGAGATCCGTCGTCGTCGCCCCAGAACTTCACGGGCATCGACGGTACCGGCTCGGTGATGACGAGTTCCCCGAGTTCACCCACCACGGAGTGACCGTGGTCGTCGAACGCCGCGGCAGCGAAACCCAGGCTCGGCCCGGACATCTCGCCCAGATACACCGGCGTCAACGGCGACGCCTGCACGATGCCGGTGCAGACATCCGTGCCTCCGCTCCCGACGTTGAGAAGCAC
Source organism: Rhodococcus sp. NPDC076796 (assembly GCF_040702765.1). Classification (NCBI taxonomy): domain Bacteria; kingdom Bacillati; phylum Actinomycetota; class Actinomycetes; order Mycobacteriales; family Nocardiaceae; genus Rhodococcus; species Rhodococcus sp. NPDC076796. The sequence goes on from NZ_JBFBMS010000001.1 coordinate 732,155, forward strand.
GTCGGAGCCGAATTGCTCGTAGATCCAGCGATAACCGTCGACCGGTAGCGGGCTGCCTGCGGCACCGAACTGTCGAACCGCGGACAGATCGAATTCCACCGTCGGTTTCAGCCCGTCGCGCCGAGTCTGCATGACGACGCCCGGACTCATCCCCATCACCGTCGCTCCGGTTTCTGCGGCGATACGCCACTGGTAACGCACGTCGGGATACACCGGGTTGCCGTCCATCATCACGATCGACGACCGCACCAACAGCCCGCCGACGAGCGAGTTCCACATCATCCACGCGGTGGTACTGAACCACGAGAATGTATCTCCAGGACCGAGATCGAACTGCAGAGCATGGTTTTTCAGCGTCTCGAGCAGAATGCCGCCGTGGCCGTGCACGATCGGCTTGGGCTTACCCGTCGTTCCGGACGAGAACAGGACGACGAGGGGATGGTCGAACGGCACCGGCTCCACCGCGGGAAGCGAACCCGGCGCACCGACATTCTCGTTGCGGCCCAGATCATTCCATGCGATCGCGTTCTCGACCGCATGCTCGCCGTACTCGACCGATACCACCGACTCGACACCGGGTAGACCTGCTCGAATACGGGCGATCTCCTCGCCGCGGTCGATACTCTTGACCCCGTAGGTATAGCCGCCGACCACGAACAGAACCTTCGGATCGATCTGCTCGAACCGGTCAACGACGCTGGGCGCACCGAACTCCGGCGCACATGCCGCCCAGATCGCCCCAAGACTGGCGGTGGCGAGGAACGCGATCAACGTTTCCGGGATGTTCGGCAGATACCCGGCGACGCGATCACCGCGCTGCACACCGAGATTCACGAGACCGGCACGCACTCGGCGCACCTCGTCACGCAGTTCGCCGAACGTCAGGTTCGTCGTACCGCGAGTTTGCGACCGCGCCTTGACCGCGACGGCGTTCAGGTCTTCGTCGACTCCGAGTGAATGTTCGGCGTAGTTGATCGACGCGCCGGTGAACCATTGTGCGCCAGGCATGACACGGGCATCGAGAACAGTCTCGTACGGCGTGTGCGTCACCACGCCGAAGTAGTCCCAGATCGACTCCCAGAACTGCTCGATCTCGACGGTCGACCACCGCTGCAATGCGTCCCAATCCTCGAACTCGAGACCGCGCGTGGTGGACAGCCATTCCATGAATGCGCCGACGCGCGAGGTCTTGCGTGCGTCGGCGGGAACCGGTCGTAGAACCGGGGTCGTCTCGGGTTCGGGTGCCACGCGCACTTTGGGGCCGCTGCCGTCGAGGAACTGGCTCATGCGTTCTTTGGCTTCCGAGCTCGACTGTGCGACCGCTGCCATGAGGGACTCCATCATCAGTCCGTCGTCCTGGGAGACGTCGGCAATCCGTGGGAGCGCCTGCAGAACAGCGTAATTGGTGACGGGTGAGTTCTTCGCGATCTTGTGCGCCAGCCCGAGGGCAGTGGCATCTCCGTCGTCCACGAGATAACCGGCAAGGCCTATCCGCTCGCCTTCCTGTGCGGTGAGCACTCGTCCGGTCAGCATCATGTCCTGCATTCGAGCGACGCCGATCAAACGCGGGACCCGCACCGACGCACCGCCTCCGACGAACAAACCGCGTTGCCCCTCCGGCAAACCGAAATACGCGCTGGGCTCGGCTACCCGGATGTGTGCGGCGGTGGCGAGCTCGAGACCTCCGCCGATCACGGCACCGCGGAGAACAGCCACCACCGGCACCACGCCGTTCGCCATCTCACCGAGCGCCTTGTGCCACATTCGCGAGTGGTGCAGGCCCCCGACGGCATCGCGCTCGGACAGTTCGGCCAGATCGAGCCCGGCGCAGAAGTGATCACCGGAGCTGGTCAGCACCACTGCCCGCACCCCGTCGGGCGGCGTTCGGAAGAAGTCACCCAGCGCGTTCACCGTCGCGTCGTCGAGGGCGTTCCGCTTCTTCGGGCGGTCGAGCGTCAGAATGCCGACGTCCCCGTCTCTTTCGAAGGTCAAGGACTCGGAGATTGCGATGGACATGTCAGTTGACGCCTTTGCCGATGGTGGTTGCCAGGTCCGAGTGCGCTCCCAGTGCGCCGCCACTGCGGAGGTCCTGCTTGCGAATCTTGCCCGAGGCCGTGCGTGGAAGATCCGATACGAACGTCACGATCTTGGGCACCTTGTAGCGAGCGAGGCGTTGGCCGACGAACTCGCACAGGCTTTCTCGATCGAGTGTCGAGTTCTCCGCGGTGACTACGTAGGCATGTCCCACTTCGCCCCACCGGTCGTCGGCAGTACCGACCACCGCGCATTCGATCACCTCGGGATGCTGGAAGAGCGCATTCTCCACCTCGGCCGGATAGACGTTCTCCCCGCCGGAGATGTACATGTCCTTCATCCGATCGACGATGTAGACGAAGCCCTCGTCGTCCTCGTAGGCGATGTCTCCGGTATGAAACCACCCCCCTGGGGTGAACGCCGCGTCGGTCGCTTCGCTGTTCGCCCAATATCCGGGGGTGACGTTCGGCCCGCGGACGAGCACCTCCCCCGCAGTTCCGCGCTGCGCTTCCACACCTGTGCCGTCGATGATCCGGACCTCGGCGAACATCACCTGTCGACCGGCAGAGCCGGCCTTGCGCACGGCATCTCGGGGACCCAGGAACGTTGCCCCAGGGGCGGTTTCGGTGAGGCCGTACCCCTGGCAGAAGGTCACCTGCTTGTCCCGATACATCTCGATCAGCCGCAACGGGATGGGAGCGCCGCCGGACATGACGCTGCGGATGGAGCCCAGGTCGGCATCGGTCCACCGTGGGGATTGTGCAAGCTGCGCATACATCGACGTGACGCCGAACATCCAGGTGACCTTGTACCGGTCGATCAGATCGAAAGTGTCGTCGACGTCCCATCGGGGTGCGATGACGTTGGTACCGCCTTTGAGGAACACGGTCAGCACGATCTGATCGAGCGCGGCGACGTGAAACATCGGGGCCGAGATCAGGGCCACCTCGTCCGAGGACACGTCGACGTCGAGCAGCACGTTGTAGCTGTTCCACAGCAGATTCTCGTGAGTGAGAATTGCGCCCTTGGGACGTCCCGTGGTCCCGGAGGTATAGAGAACGAAGGCCGGATCGTCCCCACCGACGTCGGCGGCCGAGACTGGATCGGCGGGTGGCACGGCCTGCTCGGGAGACCACCGAAGGTACTCCACAGCGGTCACCCCGCGGAGTTCGTCGGCGGTGGCCGCCAGAGTCGGATCGGCAACGAGGAGAACGACATCGGCGTCACCCAACTGATATTCGAGCTCGGGTGCCGACAGTCGGTGGTTGAGCGGGAGAAAGACGGCACCCATACGCACGGTCGCAAGCATCGTCTCGATCAGGGCGGGGTGATTGGGACCGAGATAGGCGACGCGATCTCCGCGTCGCACACCGGCCAGTGCCATCTCGTCGACGCGCACGAGCACTCGGTTGTGCACCTCGCGGTAGGTGAGCTCTGTACCCAGGTAGATCGACGCGATCGCGTCGGCGCTCTTCGACGCTCTTCGCTCCGACAGCGTCGCGAGTCCTGGACGGTAACGAGAAGTCATGCCGGCTTCCTCGATCCTCGGGTGTTGACGGCGTGGCGGCGTCGACTCGCGAATATCTCGCAGGGATGCTCCGCGCACGAACAAGATTCACTCATACTATGCATGAGAGTTACGTGACGTCAATGAAATGCGTTGTATTGATCGTTACCGCCGGGCCGTCACTACACTGCCGATATGCGGAGCGACTTATACACAGGGGGCACTGTCGAGATCACCAGCACCCCGCAGTCTCTGCTGCTGACCTTCATGGGAATGCACCTGCTGCGGAAGCCGATCGCAGTCAGCGGCGCATCGATCGTCGAGGTCTTCGAGTGGCTGGATGTCGGCCGCTCGGCCACCAGGTCACTGCTTGCCCGGATGACCGATCGCGGCATGCTCGGTCGCCACAAGTCGGGTCGCAAGACCTTCTACTCGCTCACCGAGCACGGATCCGCCGTTCTCGACGACGGTTCACGCCGAGTGTGGCGCGCCGCCGAGCAATCCTCCTGGGACGGACAGTGGACCACTGTGGCCCTCTCGGTCCCGGAGGACGCACGCCATCTTCGACACCGGGCACGGTCTCGACTCGGCTGGGCAGGGTTCGGCACCACCGCGTCCGGGCTGTGGGTCACCCCGGGCAGCCGCGACGTGTCGGCGATCCTCGGCTCCGACTTCGTCGGAGCCGACCTCACCGTCATGATCGGCCGAGCTCACCCCCCCACCACGGACGAGTCACTGGTGTCCGATGCCTTCGACCTGGATCGTATTGCTCAGTACTACAGGGTGTTCGACGCTCGTTGGGCGAGCACGGATGTCAGCGTGTTCGACGCCGAGGGCGCATTTGCCGCACGAATTCACCTGCAGGCCGACTGGCTGTTCGTGGGCAGGGCCGATCCGTTGCTGCCGGCTACCCTGCTTCCTCACGACTGGCCTGCCGACACCGCGGACCGACTGTTCCGGTCGCTCGATGCCATCCTCGGCGATGCCTCGACCGAGATCGAGTCACACGGACTCGACTCGATCGAGGTGTAGCCGACATCGGACTCAGACCTCGGCACCAGCCAAATTGTGCTCCACTGCAGCAACACTCGTCCGATCGCGAAGGAAGTCGCGCACCACATCTGTTATCTCGCGCGCTTTCGGGATCATGGCCTGCATGCTCAGTGCCCCGTGGAACACTCCGTCGACGCGATGGCGCTCGACCTCGACACCGGCGTCGGCGAGCAGACGCGCGTAGTCCTCTCCCTCGTCTCGTAGGACATCCAACTCGACGGTGACGACCAGCGCGGGAGCGACGCCGGCCAGCGAGGCTCGGTTGGGCGAGTTCTTCCACGTGATGTCTGCACCGGCCAGGTACAGCTCCCAGAACCGTTCTCCCGCTGCTGCTGTCAGGATCGGACCGTGCGCGAACTCGAGGACCGAGGCCGTCGCGGCTTCCGGATCGATCGGCGGGTAGACGAGCACCTGGGCTACCAGATCGATCCCCTCGTCGCGGGCCTGCAGCGCAGTGACCGCTGCCATGTGCGCTCCGGCGCTCTCACCCATCAGAGAGATCCGTCGCGGATCCCCGCCGAAGTCAGCGATCGAGTCGACGGTCCACCGCACTGCGTCGATGCTGTCGTTCACAGCGGCCGGGTACGGATGTTCGGGCGCCAGGCGATAGTCCACCGCGACGACGATCGATCCGAGCTCCTCGGCGAGGTGGCCACACAGAGGGTCGACAGCCTCGACCGAACCCGCGACGAAGCCGCCACCGTGATAGAACACCACGACAGGGAGCGGGCCACCCCGATCGGGACGGTAGACCCGCAGCCCCTTGCCTGCGACGTCCTGCGAGCTCACCGTTCGCCCCGGTATCTGGAACGCGGTCTGCATCTGCACCTGCGCGCGCATCTCCTCGATCGAGATGTCTTCCATCGGTGGCGCACCGGAGAGCATCGCACCCGATACAGCCAGCGCCGCAGCTGCATTCAAGCGAACCAGTGGCGGAAGGGTGTCCGTCGCCGGCTTTCCGTCGAATGCGAACCCGGAGTAGCCCAGCGCCTGCACCTGCTCGCACAGGGCCAGGTAGAAGTGCGGGCCACCGAGGAACGCGTACGCCTTGCGGGGTTTGCCCGCAATGTTGTCGCCCAGGAACCACGTGTTCGGGGCCAGCGGCAGCAACGTCATCTGCAGGATGTCGTTGGCCAGCGTGGCCCATGCCTCTTCGGCACCCGCCAGCGGTTCGACGGCACGTGCACCCAACTCCGACGCGCGGACGATCGCGCCGGCAACGAAGTCGACCTGCTTCTCGATGAGCGTCGGTGTGTTGTATTGCGAAGCGGCACTGGGCGGCCCGCAGATGTTGAACAGGTTCGGAAAGTTGACCGATGCGAGACCGAGGAAGCTCGCTGGGCCGTCGGCCCAGTGTTCCTTCAGTGTCACCCCGCCTCGCCCGACGGTGGGGACGGCCAGCTGCGCACCGGTGAAGGCGTCGAAGCCGATCGACAGGATGATGACGTCGAATTCGTAGTCCTGGTCGCTCGTCCTGATACCGCGTTCGGTGATGCGCTCGACGGGAGTTGTCCGCGCATCGACCAGAACCACGTTGTCCTGGTTGTAGACCTCGTAGTAGTTCGTTCCCAACGGCGGGCGCTTGGTGGCGTAGGGGTGATCGACGGGGCACAGCAGTTCCGCAGTACGCGGATCGTGTACCTGCGCCTTGATTCGATCGCGAATGTATTCGGCGAGAGTGTCGTTCGCCTCGATCGACGTCGAGATGTCGATGAAACTCGAGATGGCAAGAGCCAGAGCACCTCGTTCCCACATCTGGTCGTATCGCGCCTTCCGTTCCTCGGCGGACACTGCGAGCGCAGACGTTCTGGGGAGCTCGAACCTGGCCCCGGTGACCGGACTCGCTTCGGCGCGGATCTGCGCATGATGGAGAGCGTTCCACTCTTGCTGCTCGGCACTGATGGGCCTGTTACCCAGAGGGGCAACGTAATTGGCACTACGCTGAAAGACGGTCAGGCTACCGGCGACCTTGGCCACCTCCTGAATGGTTTGAACCCCGGACGAACCGGTGCCCACCACCGCGATTCGCTTGCCGGTCAAGTCCACCTCGGCGGCCGGCCACGTACTGGTGGCGTACAGCTCGCCCTGGAACGACTCCGAACCCGGGAACTCGGGCGCCTTCGGCTTGGACAATCCTCCGGCACCCGACACGACGAAGCGGGCCGTCGTCCGTGCCCCGTCGGAGGTACACACGGTCCACAACGCGTCGGTGTCGTCCCAGTCGAGGCGCTCCACACCCACGCCGAACGAGATGGAGCGTCGAAGGTCCAGGCGGTCGGTCACCCACTCGAAGTAGGCAAGGATCTCCGGCTGTCCGGCGAAGCGCTCGCTCCAACGCCACTCGTTCTCGAGTTCGTCGGAGAACGAGAAGCTGTAGTAGACGGACTCGAAGTCGCATCGCGCCCCGGGGTAGCGGTTCCAGAACCAGGTCCCTCCCGGTCCGTCGGCCAGATCGAATGCCGCGACGGTCATGTTCATCTCGTCGCGGAACTTGTGTATCGCGTACAAACCGGAGAATCCTGCCCCGATCACGACGACGTCAACATCTGCTCTCATGTGGAGTCCCTTACTCGAATCTGCTGGTGAGAGCGATGGTAGGACGGTCGACGTGGTCTGCGTCACGGTCAAGTCACCAACCTGGCGACGAGTTTTGCGCCAATTGGTCAATCGGTCAGGCGAGCCAGGCATGCAGTCGAAGCGCGAGTTCGAGGTCGAGTTTTCGGCTTTCGATCGTATAGCCGAGGACCTTCTCGGCAGCGTCGAGTCGATAGCGCACCGTGTTGTGGTGCAACCCCAGCCGGGTGGCGGTGGCCCGAAAATTCATCGACGACTGCACGAAGGCATCGAGCGTCTCGCGTTGGCGCGCTGCAGCGGCACCGGACTTCGCCAGAGGTCCGAGCACCGTCGCCATGAACACCCTCGCGGTATCGGGATCACCGGTACACAGAGCGACCACTTCGATGTCGTCGTATCGCACTCGCGCCGGCGGTTCGGATCGCAGGTCGGCCACCCGCAGCGCAGCCGTGGCGAATCGGTGACTGCCGACGAACCCCGACAGCCCCGGCGCGTCGCGGCCGACGGCCAGGGTGACGCCCGCCATCGGAGTCGACCAATCGATCTCTCGCCCTTCGGGATTGCGCACCCAGCACCACACCGTCCGCTGATCGGCGACGACCGTGACCTCGGTGGCGACCCCCGCGGACGACGTCAGACGGTACAGAGCGTTCTTCAGGTCCGCGGCACGATCGTCGGGGCCGTTGGCACGGAGGATCAAACACAGATGCCGGCCTGCCAAGGCCATTCCGAGCCTCTTCTCGATCAGGCCTGCATCGCCGACGGTCCCGTCGAGCACCGCTTGCACGAATTCGATGTGTTCGCGAGAGCGCTCCGCGGCGATGCGCGCCAATTCCGTTCGGTAGACGTCGCCGATTCCGGCCACCAAGGATTCCGTCCAGGACAGGATGAATCGTGTCCCGCGCCTGATCACCGCGATCTTGGTCGATTCGGGCAGATCGGTCCGGACGGCCACCGTGTCGGTCCACAACTCCACCACCCAGGACGCCACGATTCGATATCCCGCGCTCACCAGATCCAGCGGCGCTCCCGAACGGACGATGTGCAGCGTCTGTTCGGCGACCTCCACCGACAGGTCGAACGAATCCGACTCACGATTGCGGGCCAAGCCGTCGAGCAGAATCGGTAGATTGACCGCCCCGCTGCCCGCGACGTAGTCCCGCATACCCAACGCCTCGAGCTGCGGATGCCTGCTCACCACGAGAGCCGTCATGTCCTGAACGAGGTCTTCCACGTCGGCCCAGAGCACCGCCGCGATCTCGCGTACACCTCGATCGACGTCACGCGGGTCCGGTTGCATACCGACATTGTTCATCCGCCCGTGTGGGTTCGGGCGCACAACGACCATTCCAGCGAGACTCGGCGGAGATTCGAGCTACCCTGTCGCCGGACCGAATACGGTTGCGGCGCAGGGTTTGGAGGGTCGATGGTCCGGCGAGGTGACGGCAGCATCGACCGCAACGCGATCCTGACTCTGCACGCATTGTTGGACGAGCGGAGCGTCACCGGTGCTGCTCGGCGGCTGTTCCTGAGCCCCCAGGCGGTCAGTGGGGCGCTCGCTCGATTGAGGCAACACTACGACGACGAACTACTCGAGCGAGTCGGCCGCGACTATCGCCTCACCGCGAAGGCCGAGACCCTGAAGGTCGAGATCGACCGGGTCGTCTTCGTTCTCGACTCGGCATTGCGACCGGCAGATCGAACCGATCCGGCCGCTCCGGGACGGCTCTACTCGATCATGGCATCCGACCACGCTCTGGGGCAGCTCGCCGGCCCCGTGACCGCGGTGCTCACGGAGGTTGCACCAGAGGTCACCGTGCGCTTCGACACGTATCCCGACGCCGCGGCGGACTTTCCGGCTCAGCTCCTCGTCACCGACATCGTCGTGGCCCCGACATCGGACGGGCTGCCGGGCAGGTGCCGGGAACTCCTCGACGAACGCTTGGTCTGCGTCGTGTCGGAATCGGGACGCGTCGACGAAGACGCAGGCCTGACAATTGCGGATCTCGAGTCGCTGCCGATGGTGTCGGCTCGACGGTCTGCAGGATCCGCCGTCATGCACCGAGTGCTCGACGAAGCGGGAGTCCGTCCCGAACGGCACACCGTCGTTGCCAACGATCTGATACTTCCGTTCGTACTGGCCGAGGCAGCGTCGTATGCGTTCGTTCCCGAGTCCGTGGCCAGGGGCTGGACGGCCGATCTGGGGCTCACGCACGTGAGCGTTCCGTTCGACCTGCCCCGCCTGGTGCATTCGGCGTACTGGCATCCGAGCCGCGACGGCGATGCAGCTGTCCAGTGGTTGATCGGAATCCTGGTCGATGCAGCGAAGATCTGGCGCGAGCATCAGATCGACGATGCGACCTCGTCCTGAACCACTGCTGCCGCGACGGTGGAACGCAGCCAGGAGTGCGCGGGGTCGAGATCTCTGACCGGGTGCCAGTGCAGCGCTTCGTGCAGGTCCAACAGCGGGTACGGCGGGGGAATCACGACGAACCGACCGGTCTTCGCGGCGCGGCGCGCGACGCGTTCGGGGACGAGCGCCAGCGCATCCGAACGACTCACGGCGTACAACGATGCGAGCCCTCCGAGGACCTCGACCACAGGGCGATGATCGGGGCCCGTGTCGTCGATCCACCGGTCGACCACCGTCGTCGACGATCCGGGAAACCGAATACCGATCGTCGGCATCTGCTGGTAGCTCTCGGCATCGACGGTTCCGTTGTGGAGGAACCGGTTGTCGCGATCGACGACACCGACGATCCGGTCTCGATACAGAACTGTGTGATTGCCCTGGACCCCCATACCGAGCGGAGACACGACAGCGTCGCACTCCAGCAACGCTTCGGTTCCGTCGGCAAGACCGGCGAACATGTCGACGAATTCGATCGTGACCGTGCACCCGCGCGCGCGAAGCAGTGTCGTCAACGGTTCGTGCAGTGCCGCGACGGCGTAATCGCTGGCAGCCACGCGAAACACTCGATCTTCGGTGAGAGGATCGAACGCAGCGTCGAGTTCGAGCACCTGACGGATGAGCACACTCGCCGCCCGTGCGGCCGGCAACAACTGTCGCGCGAACGACGTGGGGCGAAATTCTCGACCGATCCGAACGAGCAGTTCGTCGCCGAAATACTGTCGTAGCTTCGTCAGAGTGGCGCTCATCGCGGGTTGAGAGGTGCCGACCACCGCGGCAGCATTCGTGAGATTCTGCTCGTCCAACAATGCGACCAGTGCGTCGATCACATTCAGATCGAGCCGAAGAAGGGACGATTCGGCGAAGCGCGCATCTGCTACCCGATCGGTCATGTTCCCTCGACACCCTCTCCGCCTGAACGCAACTCGCATCGATGCCGCCGATTCGTGACACTACGCGCATAGCCCGCTCGGCGATGGAACGAGCAAGTTTCGAGCATCGGCGTATCGAATAGCAGGCATCACCGAAGGGGGCAACACCACCGGGCCCAACGGCCTTACTGTGAGGAGCACAACACCTGTCGCACTCGTCGGCGGTGGATGCGCACTCGCGAAAATCCCGAAAGGTTTCTCCATGACCACACTCACCCTGGACCCCATCGCTTCCGGCACGCCGGACGACGCCGCCGTCCGTAGCGCTGCGACGACCGGCCGCCTGCTGGCCGAGATCGACCGACTCGAACCGGACTTCGTGGCCGAGATCGCCGGCAACGAACAGGCCGGACGACTCAGCCAACGATCGCTGGATCTGTTGCAGGACTTGGGTATTCCGCAGATGATGCTGGCCGAGGAGCACGGTGGGTACGGCATGTTTCCCATCGATGCCCTACCGGTGTTGGTCCGGTTGGCACGAATCGACTCGTCCATCGGATGGATCGGCGGCAACTGGTCGTGTTCCGGAGTGTTTCTGAGCTACCTCGAATCGGACGCCGTCGACGAAATCCTCGATGACGGGGTCGGCTACTTCGGCGTATCGGGGGCTCCTACCGGAACCGCTCGCATCACGGACGGCGGCTACGTGCTCAGCGGAAAATGGGGGTTCGGAAGTGGAAATCTCCATGCTGCGTGGGTGCTGGTCAACGCACGACTGCTCGACAGCGACGGCACACCGGTTTCCGGACCCGGCGGCGGCCCCACCATTGCCACGTTCGGCGTACCGGGTTCAGCGATCGAGACGCTCGGAAATTGGGACGTACTCGGCCTGCGCGGCACCGGCAGCGTCGACTTCTCCATCACCGAGCACTTCGTCCCGAACCGCTACCGCACCGATATGTTCGCCGCTCCCAAGCGCGGTGGCAGGCAGATCTCCGGCTCCTTCCTGTCGTTCCTGCCGCTCTTGCACACCTCGTTCGCGTTGGGCACAGCCGAGAGCATTCTGCACGACCTCGCGACTCTTGCGAGCACGCCGAACTCGAGGGGAGACAAGCTGGCCGACGAGAGCTCCTTCCGAGACGCCTACGCACACCAGGACATCGCGGTCGCGTCGGCGAGGGCCCTTGTTTACCAGTATTGGCGCGAGGCCGACCAGCACTTGAAGTCCGGATCGGTTCCGTTGCCGCGCCGCACTTTCACTCACTTGCGCCAAGCCACCGTGAACATGCACGACGTGCTCCGGGACCTCGCAGTGTTCGCCTTCAAACGCGGCAGCGGCACGACGCTGCACGACGGCCCGCTGCAACGGAAGATTCGTGACGCACTGGCGGGGTGCCAGCACCTGATTGCCACGGAGGCGCAGTACGTCGACATCGGTTGGGAACTGCTCGGCGCGCCCGAAAACCTCGTCTGGGGCGACCGGTCACTGATCGCCGTTCCCAGCTGACCGGCCACTCGACAGAAAGGCGTCACCGACATGACCACATTCGTCCCCGACGGCACCACCACGCCCGCCCTCATCGAGATCACGACGGCGGACGGCTCGATGCCGGTTCGCACCGCAGGCGACCCGGCCGCCGACGCCGCGATCATCGTGTTGCATCAGGCCAGCGGGCCGACTCCGCACATCGACGCAGTGATCGCCGATCTCTCCGATCTCGGCTACTACGCGGTGGCTCCGGACCTGTTCTACCGCAGGAAGAACGAACCGGTGCCCTTCCCCTCCGACCCGTCGATGCTGCCCGCATTCGATGCTTGGCTACCGGGTGACTCCGACCTGCTCACCGACCTGTCGGCAGTGACAGATCACCTCGGCGACAACGGGTTCGATCTGGGCCACGTCGGTGTCATGGGATATTCGTTCGGCGGCCGCGCCACGTATCTGGCCGCAGCGACATGGCCGTTCGCCGCCGCAGTCACCTACTACGCCGGCGGCATCGGACGCCACCTGCATGTCGGAAATCCCGATCTGGCAGCTCTGCGCGGCAAGACTCTTCGCACACCATGGCTCGGGCTGTTCGGCGAAGCCGATCACTTCATCGGTGAGGGCGAGCTCGATCTACTCGAGACGCTCGTGGGCAACGCTCCGGTCGCAACGTCGCTGGTCCGATACCCGGGCGTCCAGCATTCCTTCGACGTGGACGTGCCCGAGGCACCGGGCGCGTTCGATGCCGACGCTGCGGCGAACGCCCGGTCACGGGCCATCGAGTTTCTGAACCTGCACCTTCGGCGCGACGACCGGCAGGAACTGATCGCCGTTCTGTCGCAGCAGGATTGGGTGGACGACCCGATCGCAGGCTTCGCCACACCGGACACTGTCCGTTCCTCGTCTCCGGTGTGGCCCGATTCGCGTTGGGCAACGGTCGAACTGACGATGCACGTTCGGAACGACCGGCGTGAGGTACGGGAGTACCTTCTACGACGTGCAGACCCGGCCCCGGTCGAGGTCCCGATTGCCGTGGTCGTCGACCGGGACGGCAGCGATCGGCGCGCTCGAATCTACTTCGACAAGTCACTGTTCGGATCCGACCAGCCTCGTCGACCGATACTGGCACCCGGCACGGACGACCTACCACCCGACCTCGCCGAGTACCACCGCGCTCTCGTCAGCGGTGACCGCGAGAGTCTCGAGAAGATCATCGCCTCGGATGCTCGCATCCAGTCACCGTACGGCGTGATCGACCGAGGTCGCTTCGTGGACGAATTCGCCACGGCACCCGGCGGCCCCGAACGCGGTGCGCCGGTGGAATATTGCACCGTGACCGCCGAGTCGGGAACCTATGCGTGCGAGTTCATCGGCTGGCGTCGCCCACCTCATTGCGGCGTTGCAGTGTACCGATTCGTGGACGGCAGATTGCAGGCCATGCGCGTGTACGAAGGTCCGGTATACCGATGACAGCCGTCGGCGACGGTGTGGACGGAACGGCGCAGGCCATGAAGATCGACGAGTTCGTCGCGGTGTTCCGTCACCACGCGGCGGGGGTGGCAGTGGTGACCGCTGCAGGGCCCGACGGGCCGGTGGCCATGACCGTCACCTCACTGTTCTCGGTCAGCGCCGAGCCTCCGATGTTCGCCTTCAGCGCATCCTCGCTGTCCTCGGCCTCGCCGCCGATCCTTGCCGCCGATACCGTTGTGGCACATATCCTGCACGGCGACAACCTCCCGATCGGCAGGCTCGGAGCGGCGTCGGCCACGGATCGCTTCTCCGTCCCGTGGCGTGAGCTGCCCACGGGAGAACCCGTCTACGACGGCGTCACGTCGTGGGTTCGGGGCGAGATCGTTTCGCTCGTGGAGGCCGGACAATCCACGCTGGTCATCGCGCGTGCCCTGGAGGGCAGGGTGGAGGGTGACGACCGAACACCACTCGTCTACCACGCACGCGAATGGCACACCTTGGGTCGGCACTCTCTGATCGCGTGACCGAGATCGCCGAGTAGCCGAGCGTATTCGATACGTTCGGCTCACTCAGGCGGGGAGCGAGCCGAGAGAAATGGAATCGGGCGTCCCAGCGGGGACGATTTCCATCACCGTCGACCAAAGGTTAGCCTGTGCTCATGCGCGCCTCGGGCGCGCTGCGCCGTCGGGTAATCCCCGGCGGCTCGTTGCTGTCTGAACCCGAAGGACATTCCACGTGCTCAACGTTCGTCGCCGCGCAGGTACCCTCGCCGCCGCTGCCGCCCTGGTCGGATCGCTCGTCGCGTGCGGAGCATCCGAGGAGGTACCCGACGCAGCCGCGGAAGCCACCGATGGCGGAACGTCGTATCCGCTGACGATCGAGAACTGCGGCGAGTCGGTCACCTTCGACTCCGCCCCGCAGCGAGTGGTCTCGCTCGATCAGAACTCCACCGAAATTCTTCTCTCGCTCGGTGTGCAGGACCGTATGGTGGGCACCGCGTCCTGGACCGATCCGGTCCGCGAGAACCTCGCCGACGCGAACGCATCGGTTCCCCGGCTGGCCGACAATGCTCCCACCTACGAGGTCGTGGTCGACAAAGAACCCGACCTCGTCACCGCATCGTTCGGGCGCCACTTCGAGCAGGGCGGCGTCGCGCAGCGTTCGCGCTTCACCGAAACCGGTGCTGCCACGTATCTTTCACCCACCGACTGCGACGCCGGTCGTAGCGTCAACGGGGGCAACACCCGAACGACGCCACTCACCATGGAGTCCCTGTACCAGGAGATCACCGAACTCGCGGCGATCTTCGACGTCAACGCCCGCGGTGCCGAGTTCGTCGACGAACTGAAGACCCGCATGTCCGACGCCACCGCGATCACGGCGAAATCCGATGTCTCCGTGGCATTCTGGTTCGCGGACACCAAGAGCCCGTACATCGCAGGCGGACGCGGCTCGGCCGATCTGCTCGCCCGAACGGTCGGGATGACGAACGTCTTCGCCGATACCGACGACGACTGGCCAGCCGTCGGCTGGGAGACCATGGTGGATCGGGATCCGACCGTCCTCGTACTGGGCGACCTGGCGCGCAACCGTTTTCCCGGTGACCTGCTCGCCGACAAGATCGCATTCCTCGAGTCCGACCCCGTCACCAGCACGATGGCCGCCGTCCGTGACAAGCGCTACATCTCGCTGCACGGTGCGGAGATGAACCCGTCGATCCGGGCCGTCGACGGCGTCGAGAAGGTGTCCGCCGGACTGCGCGACCTGGGACTGTCGTCCTGACCGCGACCATCACCCCCCGGCGCACCGCCAAGCGTTCGCAGACCTCCCGCCACCTGTGGCGTTGGGCATTGGCCCTGCTGGGCGGTGTCGCGCTGTGTGTGGTGTCGATTCTCGTCGCCATCACGCTCGGGCCGGCGAACATCTCGCTCGTCAACGTCCGCGATGTGGTGCTCAATCATCTCGGCGTCACCGACGTGCCGGTGAAAGTGTCGAAGAACGCGATCGTCTGGGAGGAACGGCTGCCCCGGGCGCTCGTCGCCGCGGCCAGTGGCGTCGGGCTCGGTATCTGCGGCGTCATCATGCAGTCGCTTCTGCGCAATCCACTGGCGGATCCGTTCGTGCTCGGGGTGTCCTCGGGTGCGTCGACCGGAGCCGTCGTCGTCGGCGTTCTCGGTGTCGGAGGTGCCGCACTCGGACTGTCGGGAGGCGCGTTCATCGGCGCGCTCGTCGCGTTCGCTCTGGTGCTCTTCCTCGCCCGCATGTCCGGCAGCGGAAACGACCGCGTCATCCTCGCCGGTGTCGCGACCACCCAATTGTTCTCTGCGCTCACCTCGTTCGTGATCTTCGCGTTCGCGGACTCCGACGAGACCCGCGGCGTGATGTTCTGGCTCCTCGGATCGTTCGAGGGGGTGCGATGGAACGACGTCGTGCTGTGCGTGACGGTGGCGGGTATCGGCGCGGTGGTGTGTTGCTACTACGCGTATGTGCTCGACGCGTTCGCGTTCGGCAACTCGGTGGCGTCCTCGCTGGGCTTCGACGTCAAGAAGGTGCGCCTGGCACTGCTCGTCGGAACCGCCCTGATCACCGCGACGTTGGTCAGCGTGGCCGGTGCCATCGGTTTCGTCGGCCTCATTCTTCCGCACGCAGCACGACTGTTGGTGGGGCCCAACCACAGCCGCCTCGTGCCCACCACTGCCATCATCGGTGCCATCTTCATGGTGTGGGTCGACGCCGTCTCCCGAGTCGCGTTCGCCCCTACCCCACTGCCGGTGGGCGTCGGGACCGCACTGGTCGGCGTTCCCGCTTTCATCGCAATCATGGCCCGCAAGAGAGGAATTCGATGACCCTGCACGCGTCGAACGTCTCCTGGAAGCGCGGTGGCGCTCTGGTGGTCGACGGGGTGACGCTGCACCCCGCGCCCGGCCGAACGGTGGGGTTGTTGGGGCCCAACGGTTCCGGCAAGTCCTCGCTGCTCCACCTGCTGGCCGGGGCGGCGTCGCCCACCTCCGGTGTCGTCGAACTGGACGGTGCAGAGCTCGGTTCGCTCAAACGCAAACACATCGCCCGCGCCGTCGCGGTCGTCGGACAGCACGCGCACACCGACGTCGACGTGACGGTCGGCGATGTCGTGCGTCTCGGACGCATCCCGCATCGCGGGGCCTTCGGTGGAAGCGACCTGGACGACGACGCAGTGGACGATGCGCTCGCGCAGACCGGACTCACCGACAAAGCGGATCGATTGTGGCGCACGCTCTCCGGCGGTGAGCAGCAGCGGGCACATATCGCACGCGCACTCGCTCAGCAGCCCCGCGAGATGTTGCTGGACGAGCCGACCAACCACCTCGACATCCATCACCAGCTCGAGTTGCTGGCCCTCGTCGCTCGTCTGCCGATCACCAGCATCGTCGCGCTGCACGACCTGAACCTGGCCGCGATGTTCTGCGACGAGGTGTTGGTGCTCCAGGACGGCAAGGTCGTCGCAGGCGGCACACCTGCGGAGGTGCTGACCGAAGAACTCATCGCCGAGGTGTATCGAGTGCGGGCGCGTGTATCCGTCGACGGCGACGACGGACGGGTGCACATCCGTTTCGATGCGGCGGCCGGGTTCGAGACCGTAGAGGGGAAGCAGAACACCAGCGTGACGGCAGTCTCTCGTCCCTGATCGGCCTCGGACTCCAGAGCCCCGGGGGATTGGGTGTCACGATTCGTGGTACCCCTGAACCATGAGCGAATCTTTCGGACCGGGCGTTTCGACCACGAGTCTGCCCGCATTCGGGTTCGAGTCGACCTTGGCCGACCAGGTTCCCGGCGTCACCGTGCCGTGGCAGGGTGCCCACGCACCGGATCCTCGCGTGCTGGTCCTCAACGACGGCCTGGCCCGGTCACTCGCGCTCGACCCGGCATCCCTTGCCACCGCCGAGTGCGCAGGCGTGCTGTCCGGGTCCATTCCTCCGGCCGAGACAAGCGCCGTGGCGATGGCCTATGCGGGTCATCAGTTCGGCAGCTTCCAGCCACTGCTGGGCGACGGGCGAGCGCTGCTCCTCGGCGAACTTCGCGATGATCGGGGCCGCCTGGTCGATCTGCATCTCAAAGGGTCCGGCGCAACACCGTTCTCACGCGGTGGTGACGGACGCGCGGTGGTGGCAGCGATGCTGCGCGAATACCTGATCAGCGAGGCGATGCATGCGCTGCACATCCCCACCACCCGCTCACTCGCCGTTGTCACGACCGGGGAACAGGTCGTGCGAGAGGGAGGTCCGCAACCCGGCGCTGTGCTCGCCAGGGTCGCGTCGAGCCATCTACGGGTGGGCACCTTCGAGTTCGCTGCCCGGCGGGAAGGACTCGCGCAGACCCTCGCCGACTACGCGATCGCCCGCCACTACCCCGAATTCGTCGAGCAAGCGCCCGAGGATCGCTACCTCGCATTCTTCGAGGCCGTCGTCGATGCTCAGGCGTCCCTTGTCGCACAATGGATGTCGGTCGGATTCGTGCACGGTGTCATGAACACCGACAACACGACGATCTCCGGCGAGACCATCGACTACGGGCCGTGCGCCTTTCTGGACGCCTACGATCCCGCCACGGTGTTCAGCTCCATCGACCACGGCGGACGCTACGCCTACGGCAACCAACCCGCCGTTCTCGGGTGGAACCTGGCGCGATTCGGCGAAACACTACTGCCACTGGTGAATTCGGAGCCGAACGACGCCATCTCCGCCCTGACCGCGATCCTGGACACGTACGGGGACCGCTACCGGCAGTACTACTCTGCCGCGATGGCGGCCAAACTCGGCCTGGAAGACGACGCCGTGGACGCGGCGCTCGTCGACGACCTGCACCGGTTGCTCACGGACCACCGCGCCGACTGGACCCTGACCTTCCGCGCCCTCGCCGAGAAACTGCGCGGGAACTCGGCACCGTTCGACTCCCTCGTCCCACCCGATGCGTCCAGGGATTGGCTGGAGGGTTGGCGGGCCGCGGTTTCGGCTCGAGGACAGGACTTTTCATCGGTCGCCGACGGCATGGACCGCGTCAACCCGGCATACATCCCCCGCAACCACCTGGTCGACGCTGCGCTCCAGGCTGCGACGAACGGCGATCTCGGACCCTTCGAGCGCCTGCTCGAGGTCGTCACGTCACCGTTCGACCGACGCGAGGACAGGTCGGACTACGCCCTGCCTGCGCCCGAGAACTTCAGCGCCGGCTTTCAGACCTTCTGCGGTACCTGACCCGCGGCAGGTGGCCCGCTCAGCGGTTGCGCTTCTGTTCGGCGCGGATCAAGCCGCCTCCGACGATCAGCCGCTGAATTTCGCTGGTTCCTTCGTACAGGCGCAGCAGTCGCACATCGCGATAGATGCGTTCGACCGGAACCTCGCGCATATACCCTGCGCCACCGTGGATCTGGACGGCGAGATCGGCGACCTGGCCGACCATTTCGGTGCAGAAGAGTTTCACGGCAGACGGAGCGATGCGTCGATCGGTGTTCTGCACCCACGCCCTTGCGGCCTCTCGGACCATCGCCCGGCCCGCCATGACACCGACCTGTTGGTCGGCGATCATGGCCTGCACCAGCTGGAAGTTTCCGATCGGCTCGCCGCCCTGAGTGGACGAGGCTGCGTACGACACAGATTCGTCCAGCGCGCGCTGCGCTTGGCCGACGGCCAGCGCCGCGATGTGTACCCGTCCCCGCGCGAGCGAGGTCATCGCCGCTTTGTAGCCGATGTCACCGTTGCCGCCGACCAACGCGTCGGCACCGACCCGCACGTCGGTGAAGTTAACGTCGGCCGTGCCGGAACCTTGTTGACCCATCTTCGCGTCCTTGACGCCCACCTCGATACCGGCTGTGTCGGCAGGAACCAGGAACACCGCGATCCCGTTGCCGCTCTCCGGTTTCGGGTCCAGTTTGGCGAATACGACGAACATGTTCGCGATCGGGGCATTGGTGATGTACCGCTTGCTGCCGTTGATGACCCACCCGGCGCCGTCGACCGTCGCGGTGGTCTTCAGGCCCGCCGGATTGGATCCGGCCCCGTCCTCGGTTAGCGCGAAGGAGGCGACGATATCGCCGGACGCCATGCCCGGCAGCCACGTCGACTTCTGCTCCTCGGTTCCGAAGCCGACCAGCACCTGCCCGGCGATCCCGTTGTTGGTGCCGAACATCGACCGCAATGCCAGCGAGGTGTAGCCGAGCTCCATCGCGAACTCGACGTCCTGAATCAAGTTCAGGCCAAGACCGCCCCACTCCTGCGGAAGCGCGTAGCCGAACAGTCCCATCTCCGCAGCCTGGGTGCGCAGGTCCTCAGGAATCGCATCGGTGTTCATGATCTCGAGTTCACGCGGAACCACCCGTGACCGAACGAAACGCGAGATCTGCTTCAGCACGTCCGCGAAGACGTCGTCGGGTACATCGGGATTCAGCGTGTCCATGGGGACAACTATCGCGGGAGGCATCGACGTCGGTCAATCACCCGCCCTGGCCGACCGAAGCCCGATCGTGGTCACCGATGGTCAGGAGTCCTTTTCGTGGTAGTTGCGATAACTTGGAATCGGCAGCATCGAAACCCATGAACCGGAGCGATATGGCAGAAGGACACTCCACCCGGCCGCTGTATCGCAACGGTGCCGGAAGCGCCGCATTGATTGCGGGCATCGTTGCCCTGATCTGCGCGTTCGTGCCCTTCATCGGGGACTTCGTCGCTGCCCCGGTGGGAGTCTTCGCCGTGGTGTGCGGATGGGTCGGGGTGTCCCGGTCGGAAGACGGCATCGCGACCAACGGGCGCGACGCCGTGATCGGCGCAGCCCTCGGCGGCGCTGCGTTGTTCGTGGTGTTTCTGGCGAACGTGGCGACCTTCGTGTGATCTTCGGCCGGTTGCGCTCCACCACCGCTCACACCTGCTGTCGCGCACCTCGAACGAGTAGGTAGATGAAGTAGATTCCGCCGATGCAGACGGTCACCAACCCCACTGGAATTGCGCGATAGAACGATTCGATCGTCAGGGCGGCGAAGTGCGCGACCATCAGCAGCGCCGCTCCCATGAACGCCGCCGAGGCCATCGACACACCCGGACTTCTGATCAGACGCTGCGCCAACTGTGGTGCCGCGAGCGCCACGAAACCGATGGGGCCCGCCACCGCGGTGACGACGGCAGTGGTCGACACCCCGAGCACGATGAGCAGCAGCCTGGAGCGATTGACGTTGACGCCCAATGCTTTCGCGGCGTCGTCTCCGAGTTCGAGGAGTCTCAGAGATGACGAGAGAAGTGCGCAACACACGATGACGACAACGAGAACCCCGATTGTGGGCAGCAACCAGTCCCAGCGAACGCGCGCGATCGACCCGGCTCCCCAGAAGCCGACGGAGATCGCGTCACGCACGTTGGCGCGGGTGATCAGGTACGAGTTGACCGAACCGAGAATGGCCGAGACGGCGATGCCGACAATGATCAGCCGGAATCCCTGCACGCCGCCGCGCCAGGCCAGTAGGTAGACGACGAAGGCGGTCAGCAGTCCGCCGATCAACGACGCTGCCGCGACGACGCTGTAGTTGCGGGTGTTGACCACGAGCATCACCACAACGACCGCCGTATAGGACCCGGCGTCGAACCCGATGATGTCGGGGCTGCCCAGCGGATTTCGGGTCAACGACTGGAAGATGGCTCCACCGATGCCCAGAAGCGCACCGAGGACCAGCGCTGCGAGGATCACCGGCAACCGCCACTCGAGCACGATCATTCGGCGAAATTCCTCGCCCCCACCGCCGAACAGGATGTCGAGCGCCTCCCCGAAACCGATCGGGTACTGCCCCATCCCCAACGTGGCTATCGCCAACACCACGGACAGGACCCCTAGAACTGCGCACACGACGAGCGCGCGAACCTGGAACCGTCCGGTGAAGTGCTTCGTTCGTGCAGTGACGGCGGGGTAGCCGTAGTCGATCTCCGACTTCGCCGTCTCGGCCTCGATCGTCACAGTCCACTCGCTTTCCGGCGCCGCACCAGGACGATGAGGACCGGGGCACCGATCACCGCGCACATGACGCCGGCCTCGATCTCGCCCGGTCGTCCGAGTACACGTCCGATCACGTCCGCGAGCAGGACCATGATCGGACCCGCGATCAGCGAATACGCGAAGATCCACCGCTGGTTCGGTCCGACGAACCACCGCACGATATGCGGGATCATCAATCCGACGAACGCCAGTCCACCGGTGAGCGCCGTCCCGCCGCCGGCCAGGAGTGTCATGGCGATCAGACCGACGATCCGAACTCGCGTCACCTTGACCCCGAGGGACGACGCGAGATCGTCTCCGAGGGCGACCGCGTCGAGCTGCCTGCTGATCGCGACGGCGAGCACGAAGCCGAGCACCAGGAACGGCAACACCGTCCGCATCTGCTCAAGCGAGGTCGCAGCCGTCGACCCGACACCCCACCGCCTGATCCGCTCGAACGTGTCGGGGTCGATCAACTGCATGAATGTCGTGATGCCGTGCAACACCGCACCGAGCGCGACGCCCGCCAGGATCAGCCGCACCGGCGATGCGGTACCGCCCCCGGCCGCCCCGATGAAGAACACGAGCACGGTGGCTGCGGCCGCACCGACGAATGCGAACCAGATGTACCCGGAGATCGACGCCACCCCGAAGACGGCGACGCCCAGGGTGACGGCGAAAATCGCACCCGCGTTGACCCCGAGAAGTCCGGAGTCCGCCAACGGGTTTCGAGTCAATGCCTGAATCAGCGCGCCCGCCACGGCGAACGCCGCGCCTGCGACGATCCCGATCACGGTGCGCGGCATACGCAGTGTCCAGACGATGCTGGACGCCTCCGAGTTGTCCCTGTCCCACAGGACTCGCCACACCTCACCCAGCGGTAGCGGGTTCGAGCCGAACATGAAGCTGACCAGGACGGCAACCGCGAGAAGCGCGAGAAACACCACGAGCCCGAGAGCTCGGCGACCGGAACTCGCCCGACCGGCTTCGGTGTCCGGAAGCGTCGCGTCGACGGCAGGTGCACTCACCGGTATCGGCCTTCCGTGGGTCTTCTCGGCCGGGCCTCGATCGCTACCCGGCTGCCGGACGAGGCGTCCGACCGAGGGAGCCTATCAGGCTAGGCTGGCCTCACTAAGGCGGCAATCGACGGAGGAACAGTGGCGCGCAGCACCAGGACGAACGACGTCCACCCCATCACCACCCGTGCTCTGGAGGTCCTTCGCGTCGAGGACGTCACACCCGGAATGCGACGGGTGACCCTCGGCGGCGAGCAACTCCGCGCCTTTCGTTCCGACAGTGGATATCCGGTGGCCGAATTCCGATCCTCGGGTTTCGACGACAATCTCAAGATCGTGTTCTGCCATCCGGATCTGGACGAGCCGCTCGTTCCCACGCAGGGAGACGGCGCTCTCGCGTGGCCGCGCGATCCACGATCGATCACCCGCACGTACACGATCAGACGCTGGGACCCGGTATCCGGTGAGGCCGACATCGACTTCGTCAGGCACGGCAGTGGACCGGCCACCAGCTGGGCCTACCGGGCGACACCGGGCGAGCGAGTGCACGTGGCGGGGCCCAAGATGTCGAGGAGCTACCCCGAGGGTGTCGACTGGGCGCTGATCGCCGGAGACGAGACCGCGTTGCCTGCGATCGGGAGATGGATCGAGGAAAGTCCGGCCGGTCTGCGGGCACAGGTTTTCGTCGAGGTAGCCGAGCCCGCGCATCGGCAGGAACTGCCCGTCCGCGACGGGATCACGGTGACATGGCTGAGCCGCGACGGCGCACCTGCCGGTTCGACGCCTCTGCTCTTCGACGCGATCCGCGCAGCGCAGTGGTGGGACGGATCCGTATTCGTCTGGGTCGCAGGAGAAGCGACGTCCCTCACCCCGATCCGCCGATGGTTGCGTGAGAACAGGAACGTACCGAAGGACCATCTCGATGTGGTCGGCTACTGGCGCCGAAGCGCGGACGAGCCGGATGTCGCCGAGTCGGAGCCGTCCGAGCACGACGATCTTCACGACCGACTGGACCTGTTGCCTCCGTTCGCCGTTCGTGTCGGCGTCACCGTCGGACTGTTCGACGCTCTCGAACGAGGCCCACTGACGATCCCGGCCATGGCGGCCGCCACGCAGACCCACGAGCAGGGGCTGGGCAAGCTGGTGCGCTACCTCGCCGCGGCCGGCGCTCTGGAACCGGGCCACGGCGACACCTACCGCCTCACCGCTGCCGGACTCGAACTCACCGACGAGTGGCACGCGACCGAATTCGACTTGGGCGGCATCCCCGCTCGCCGCGAGCTCGGAGTACTCGCACTGCTCGCTGCGGTCCGAACGGGCAGGGGCGACTACGAGTCCTGGTTCGGTACCTCGTTCCGCGAACTCCTTCGATCCGAACCGGCAGCCCTGGAAGCCGACGAGGACGAAGCCGATGTCATCGCCGACACTCTGGCCAAATCCGAGTTGTTCTCCGACATAAGGACACTGGTGATCGCCGGGCGCGGAGCCGGGCGATTCGCGGGTGCGTTCGTCGACGCCCGAGCAGACGTCACGGTAACCGTCGCCGGACACCCGAGCGAACTCGCCGGAATTCGCCGCCTGCAGGGTGATCGGGCTCGCGTGGTCCTCGAACCGTCCAGCATGCTCGAGACCCGTTCGGATTCACCGGACGGCGTGCTGCTGGCGAACCTACTCGACCTGATGCCCGACGAGGACGCGGTCCACGTACTCGACCGTGCAGGCCGCAGCGTCGGTGCCGGCGGGTCCGTCTTCGTCTTCGCGGCACCGCTTGAACACGCCACCGCCGAGGACTACGAGTACGAAGACGATCTGCTCCACTTCGCGCTCACCGGTGGTGGAACCAGAACCAACGCCGAGTACGACGACCTGTTCGGACGCGCCGGTCTGCGCGTGCTGGAACGCGTGACGATCGGCTGGGGAGAAGTGGTGTTCCGGCTCGCGCCGAACTACTGATTCTGCAGTGTCTTCAGCACCGTCAGCCAGTGCTCTATCCGTTGGTCCTCGGCGAGCGCGATGAAGTCCACCTCCGGCAACCCCGCCTGCCGCCACTGTTGCACGAGGGCCATGATGCGGACCGAGTCCATACCCTGGTCTCGCAGATCCACGTCGCGTTCGAGCTCGGCCACGTCGACGTAGAGGATCTCCGCGATATCGGTCAGTGCTTGTTCCTCGGTAACGATCATCGTCCTTCTTCCTGGGAAGTCGCCGTGGTGGTCACCATGGCGCGGTCGGTCACGAGATGACGGCTCAGCGCAGGCAGCCATTCTCGTCGGGGGCGGGCATCGTCGAGCATTCCCGAATGTGTCGAATCGACATCGACGACAACGAGTTCCGGTACGAAGTCACGCCACATCTCGGCCACCCGACCGGAGTGCCCGACGGGCTTGCCTGCGCTGGCGGTGACCAGGAGCGTCGGCCCGTCGAATCGACCTCGAGTAGGTTGTCTCTGCATGAATTCGGCCCGCATTCCCGCCGTCGCCCACGTACGTTTCTGGGTGGGACTGAGCGTGTCGATCTCCCCGGGCGACATGTTGCCGATGCCCTCTTCCCGGCGCGCGAATCGGGCCATGAACTCGTCCTGCACGTCGGTGTCGTGCACCATGTCGTAGGCCGAGACACCCTCGGGCATTATTTCGTCGTCGTCGCGCAGCGATCCGTCGAGCAGCCTTCCGTCGACGGTGGGAACGGCGTCGAGGATCGTCAACGTGGCGACGTCGTGACCTCGGTCGACCAACCGTCGGACGACGCCGAGAGCCAGGTGTCCGCCGTAGGACCAGCCCAGGATGTCGTACGGCCCGTCCGGCTGTCGAGCGAGGACGGCATCGACGTAGACGTCGCACAGTGCATCGAAACCGTCTGCGACGACCAGACTTCCGCCGTGGACGGGATCCTGCATGCCCACCACGGCCCACCCGGACGGCACGCCGTCGAGCAGCTGCGAGTAGATGGTCGCGAACCCGTTGTACTCGTGAATACAGAACAGGGTTCTGCCGCTCGTACCAGGACGCAACGGCACCGTGATCGCCTCCGACGGCGGCACCTCGCGCGAATCCTCCTCCAACAGCCGCGCGATCTCGCCGATCGTCTGCCGGGCGAAGATGTCCTTCACCCTGAGGTCGCGACCGGTGTCTCGATGCAAGCGCGCGATCAGACGCATCGCGATCAGTGAGTTCCCGCCCGACTCGAAGAAGTTCGCGGTGGTCGAAATCCGTTCCAGTCCCAGCAGATCCGTTACCGCAGCCTCGACGAGAAGTTCTTCGGCGGTGTCGGGGGCGACGTGGACGTCGTCCGCACCGACGATCTCGGGAAGCGCACGCGCGTCGACCTTTCCGTTGACCGTGAGCGGAATCGACTCGAGCACAGCCAGTCCCGAGGGAACCATGTAGTCGGGCAGAATGCCCCTGGCGCGAACGCGCACATCATCGAGATCGACCACCGTGCCCGGCGCAGGAACCACGTAGCCGTACAGCGCCACGGCCCCGGACGGCGAGGGACGAGCCACGACCGCTGCGCGTGCGACCGACGGATCGTCGGCGAGGACATCGGCGACCTCGCTCGGTTCGATGCGGTACCCGCGAATCTTGACCTGATCGTCTGCGCGACCGAGATATTCGATCGTCCCCTCGGGGGTGCGCCGCACGAGATCCCCGGTGCGATACATCCGAGCTCCGCTCTCCCACGGACATGCGGAGAAGCGCTCGGCCGACGCGTCGGGCCTACCCCAATAGCCCCGTGCCACACCGGAACCGGCCAGGTAGAGCTCGCCTGCCACGCCCGGCAACGTCGGCTGCAGGCTGTGGTCGAGGATGTACGCGCGGGTGTTGCAGATCGGCGTTCCCACCGACGAGGTCTCGCTGTCGGCCAGATCGGCTCCCAGAGCGTTGATCGTGTATTCGGTAGGGCCGTACAGGTTGTAGGCCTCGACTCCCGGTGCGTTCCGCAACTGCTGCCAGAGCCGTTCGGGCACAGCCTCTCCGCCGAGCGATACGAACACCACACCGGCCGCCTCGGCGTCCACCGAGCGTCCCGACGGCCGGTCCCGGTCCAGCAGACCCTCGTCGACCAGAAGCTGACCGTA
Organism: Rhodococcus sp. NPDC076796; assembly: GCF_040702765.1. NCBI lineage: Bacteria > Bacillati > Actinomycetota > Actinomycetes > Mycobacteriales > Nocardiaceae > Rhodococcus > Rhodococcus sp. NPDC076796. The sequence continues at coordinate 758,644 of NZ_JBFBMS010000001.1, forward strand.
GGACGGTGTGACGTCGAAGCCGTCGACGCGAGCCGAATCGTAGTACGCCAGAAGCCGACCGGGCTCGCGCCGCAGTTCCTCGTCGATGACGTCGACGGTGTGCCCGTCGAGCATCCAGAACAGTTGCTCCCAAGAGGCGTCGAAGGCGAACGAGGTGGTGTGCGCGATCCGCATCGTGCGTCCACCCTGGTGAGCGACGACTCGGTCGAAGATCTTGGCAACGTGGTTGACGTACATGTTGGTCAGTCCCCGATACCCGACCGCAACACCCTTTGGCCTGCCGGTCGAGCCGGAGGTGAAGATGACATAGGCCAGGTTGTCCGGCCGGATGGCCCCACCGCGTTCGTGGTCGGTGATCGCCGCCGGGGCTCGACGGTCGATGTCGGCGATCACGCCGGCGTCGTCCAGATCGACGACGATCCCGGCGACCTCGCCGATCCGGGACCGGTCCCTCGAGGTGACGAGAGTGACGGTCGGTTCCGCAGCGCCCAGCATGTAGTCGATCCGGTCGTCCGGGTGTTCGGCGTCGATCGGAACGTAGGCTGCGCCGACTGCGAACACGGCGAACATCGAGATCACCATGCGCTCGTCCCGCGGCAGCAGGAGAGCCACCCGGTGTTCCGGCCGGACCCCGTGTGCGAGCAACAGCCGCGCGTACTGGTTGACTCGCGCGAAGAACTCGGCGAACGAGTACTCCCGGTGCCCCGACACCAGAGCAGTTGCCTGCGGCGTCCGCGACACCTGGCGGCGCAGAAGATCGTTGACCGTCTCGTCCACCACGACACGGTTTTCACCGCTGACGCGGACGAGCGCCTCCTCACCGGGCAGCGACGCCGAGATCCGGCTCACCGGCCGGGCGGTGTCCGAGACCATGTCCGTCAGGATCGACACGTACCGGCCGAGAACGCGCTGGGCGTCGTCGTCGCCGAACGCATCTCGTCGATACGACAACCGCACGTGCACAGCGTGATTGCCGTCCTCCGCCGAGGGACTGACTGCGAAGGTCAACGGATAGTGAGTGGCGTCGGTCGACGATCCGGACTGGACGTCGATCTCCGTGTCCTCCCCCGGACCCGAGTCCTCGTACCCGAAATTCTGGACGACGAAGAGCGTGTCGAACAGCGCACCCGAGCCGGCGCGTTCCTGAATGTCGCTCAATGCGACGTAGGAGTGCTCCATCACGTCGAGTTGCTCGGCTTGAACGCGCCGCAGCATCGTCGCCGCCGACTCGAACGGGCTCGAGCGAACGCGAAACGGCAACGTGTTGAACAACAGTCCGATGATGCGGTCGGCATCGACCAGTTCCGGCGGCCTGCCCGACACGTTGTTGCCGATCACCACATCGGATGTCCCGAGCAACCGGCCGAGAGTCATCGCCCACGAAGCCTGCAGAACAGTCGAGACGGTCACCCCCACCTCGCGTGCGATCTCGTGTACATCGCGGGCGACGGCGGGATCGAGGTCGAGGTGAAGGTCCGCGGTATCCACCCGACTACCGATGAGGTCACCGCCACCCGGCCACACGATGGACGGTCCGGCCAGGTCGGCCAGGTAGTCGGACCACGCCGCTGCCGCAACGTCGTGGTCTCGGTGCGCAACCCAATCGAGATAGTCGCGGAACGAGGCAGGCGCGACGCGGTCCGCGTACCCGGGATCGGTGTAGATGTCGAGGATCTCCCCGAGGAACGCGTAGAGCGACCAGCCGTCCATCAGGATGTGTTCGGTGGTCATGCACAGCGTCCACAGGTCGGAATCGAGCTCGACGAGAACGAATCTCAGCAGCGGTGGCCGTTCGTGATCGAACGGTGTGTCGCGTTCGGCCTCGAGCAGTTCGGCAGCCGATCCGTGTTCCTCCGCCCACTGACGAGCCGTCACCACGCGGTACGGGAGCTCGGTGCGCGACGGGATGACCTGAACCTCACCGTCGGCCGTCGAGACGAACCCCGCGCGCACGTTGGGATAACGGTCGAGGGCAGTGGCGATGGCCGACCTCATCCTGTCCGGGTCGACGTCACCGGTCAGGTCGTAGGAGATCTGCGAGATGTAGGCGTTGTGATCGTCGGCTTCGCGGGCGCGAATGATGTGATAGAGCAGGCCGCTCTGGAGCGGCGACAGCGGCAGTATCTCCACACCGGTGCCGTACCGCTGCACAATGCGCGCAACCTCGGCCGGCGGCAGCGATATCCGGTCCACCCGCCCGGCCGTGAGCCGGCTCTCGAAATTCAACCCGCTGAGCGCAACTCCGGATTCTTCGAGGACTCCGGCGATGCCGCGAGCCAACTGCTCGGCGTCGAGTTCGAGTCGGTCGCCGACTCCGACGTGCACGCGCACTGCGACGCTGTCGTCTGCAGTGCGACGATCGACCCACAGACTCACGTGGATCCGATTCGCTCCTGCCGGGTTCGGCAATTCGACTGCTTCGCAATCCGTTCGGCGCACCGACACGGTGACCGCCGGATCGGGGAGGTCGTCGAAAAACCGGCGGTGAGTGGGGCTTGCGGATATCAGCTCGTATTCGTGCTTGCGCCGAGGGTCCCATTCGGCCGCGGCCACAAGCCGATCGACGATCGCGGCGTCGCCGTCGGCAGCGAGGGCAAGCACGTCCGCGTCGATGGCAGTGAGGAACGTCGACGCGCCACCCGCGAAGGACTCCTCGAACTCGACGATCAGTGCACCGTCGGGATCGGGGTCGGCGTACGCGCGGGCAACCGCAGCCAGGAGAACGGCACGGGTACGCGACGGCTCGTCGACATCGCTCAGGATTCGGCACCGGGCGCTAGCCGCCCCTCGGTTGGGACCACTGGAATCACGGGCTCGTGGATCGGCGACATCGAGATCGGCGAGCGAGTCGACCCAGTCCTCCCAGAACGGGTCGTCGAGCAGCTGCGACAGGTCATCCGGTGCATCGGTGTCACGCGGCGGGGTCTCACGTGCACTGAGCGCCAGGGTGATTCCGTCCGCATAACCGTCGACGAGTTGCTCGATCACCGCGGCCATCGCGTCGAGCCAGTGCGGCTCCGACACGTCGAACCCAACCAGCCAGGCCTGGTCCCCGGTGTCCTCGATGCGCAGCCGCTCGTAGTGGTCCTGACCGAACAGCGACACAGCGACCTGATCGACGCTCATGCGCCGCAGTTCTGCCCGACGTGCGTCGACCGACGGCAGGGCTGTGCGGAGGACTGCGCCCGGCGTCGTGCACGGGACAGCCGCGGAGGGAACGTCGGTGGAAGCAAATCGAGACAGCATCGGGATGGGGGCATCGGGGTATCGACTGCCCCACACCAGAAACGCACGGATCTCGTGTGCGAGCCGTTCGACCGTCGCCACCTCGAACAGCCCGTCCACGGCGTCCACCCCGATGGCGAATCGCCCATCCGGTCGCTGTTCGATGCCGACGACGAGATCGAACAATGCTGCGACAGTGTCGTCCTCGGAGTCGGACGCCCAGGGGTCGTGAATCTCGAACGGCCGGTCCGTATCCGGCGTATGGGCATCTGCAGAGGTGTACACCGCCATGACCTGGAACAGCGGGGAGGCCTGCGACCGCCTACCCGTCAGGACGTGATCGACCACGCTGTCGAACGGAACGTGCTTGTGCTCCTGCGCATCGAGCACCCGCTCGCGCGTGCGTCGGAGTGCGGCCCCGAATCCTGTTGCCTCGTCGAGGTCGGTGCGGATGACGACCGTGTTGATGAAATACCCGATCAGGTCGGCCAGGGCAGGATCGTCCCTGAGGTCGATGGGCGATCCGATCGGAATGGACGTCCCCGCACCCTCGTGCCACAGCGCCAGCGCCGCCGCCACGATGATCGCCTGCAGAGGCGTCGATGCCGACGTGATCAGGAACTTCGCGACGTCTGCGGAATCGTTGTCCGACAACGCGAGTGTGACGGACCGTCGTGTTCGGGTCGTGACCGTGGAACGATCGGCATCGAGCGGTAGACGCGTCTCGGCCGGGCACCCGTCCAGGGTGGCATTCCAGTAGTCGAGTTCACGCCGGTACTGCGACTGCGGGTCGGCTTGCGTTCCGAGCGAGATGCGATTCCACACCGCGAAGTCGCCGTACTGGACTGCGAGCTCGGGTAGATCGGCGCGGCCTAGACCGAGTTCTTGTCGGTAGAGCGCACCGAGATCGCGCAGGAGGATGGAATTGGACCTGTCGTCGGTCACCATGTGGTGGCGCTGGAACACCACGAACCCCGAGTCACCCGACGCGACGATGGTGAACCGCATACCGAAATCTGCTGCAAGATCGAGCTGTTCGTCGAGCAACTGTTCGATCAAGGTTGTCGTCTCGGACGGGCTCGCGTCCACGACCCGGACCTGGTCTGCCGGATCCGGCACCGGGTGGACGACCTGTTGGAGCTCGCCGTTCTCGTCCGGCGAGAAGGTGGTCCTCAGGATCTCGTGCCGGTGTACCAACCCGGCGACAGCTCGTTGCAGGGAATCGACATCGAACCGACCGACGACGCGCAGGATTTCACCCGTGCGATAGAAGCTGTCGGAGTCGATGTGCTCGCTGATCCACAGTGCCTGCTGCCCGTACGACGCCGGAACGGCGTCGGTCCGCTCGATGTCGGTGACCGACATCGGCTTCGAGGTGGACCCCCTGCGCACCGGGGTCATTCCGCAGGCTCCACTCCTGGCGGCGTCGACGCATGCCGCCAACCCACCGAGCGAGGGTGCGTCGAACACATCGCGCAGGGTCAGCGCTCCGCCCGTCGCCGCGCCGATGCGCGCGACCATGCGGGCCGCCGACAGCGAGTGTCCACCGAGCCGGAAGAAGTCGTCGTCCACCGACAGAGAAATATCGCTCGGCAGGTTCAGTACCTCGCAGAAGATCTGCGCCAGCGCATGTTCGGTGTTCGTCCGGGGTGTGCGGCCGGTCGGCGTGCTCGCAGCCGCCAGGTAGGGACGAGGCAGGGCTCGGCGATCGATCTTTCCGTTGGCGGTGGTCGGGATCGAGTCCAAAGCCGCGAAGACCGTGGGGACCATGTAATCCGGAACCTGGGTTCCCACGAAGTCGCGGAGATCATCGCCATCGACGGCTCCGCCGGTGTGATAAGCGGCGAGGTAGTACCCGCCTGCGGGATGCTCGACTGCGACGACGACGGCTGCGGAGACGGCGGGGTGGCGTTCGAGTGCGACGCGAATGTCGTCGAGTTCGATGCGTATTCCGCGGATCTTGATCTGATCGTCGGTGCGGCCGATGTACTCGAGCGCTCCGGAATCGTTCCACCGCACCAGGTCTCCGGTGCGGTACAGCCGCAGACCGGATCGCGGATCGGCGACGAATCGTGCCGCGGTCAGCTCCGGGCGTCCGATGTATCCATCGGCGAGTTGTGCTCCACCCAAGTACAGTTCGCCGACCACACCGGCGGGCACCGGGCGCAGCCACGTGTCGAGAACGAGGGCGCGAGTGTTCGCGACGGGCGCGCCGATGGGAACCGTCGCACCGTAGTTTTCGATCGTTGTCGGATCGACACGGTGGAAAGTGATCTCTCCGGTTTCGGTAGGGCCGTACACGTTGGCGATGTCGCCGGATACGACGCCCGAGAGAGCGGTGCCGAGAGAGGTCGGAAATGCCTCTCCCGCAAGCGCAGTCAAGCGCAGGGTGTCATGGAATCCCAGCTCGGCCTCGACGAAGGCATGGGCCATGGCGGGTACGAAGTTCACCCGCGAGATGCGGTGTCGGCGGATCGCGTCGCTGAGATACCTCGGGTCGCGGTGGCCGTCGCCGGTCGCCAGGACCAGGGTGCCGCCGAAGGCAAGGGGTCCGAATATCTCCGGGACCGACACGTCGAACGTCGCGGGAGTCTTGACGAGGACGCGTTCCCCGGCAACCGGATGGACCGTCTCGCCCCAGAGCAATCTGTTGACGATTGCGCGATGAGAGACCATGACCCCCTTGGGTCGTCCCGTGGTTCCGGACGTGAAGATGACGTATGCGATGTCCGACGCTGTCGGAGGCACCGGGGCAACGATCGAGTCCGATCGTTCCAGCGAATCGACCAGAACGACGGTCTCGAGTACGGCGGGGTGGTCCGCCCCCGCCACGTCCGTGACCGTCACCGCGGCCGCGGCGTCGTCGAGGATGCGGCCGATGCGTTCGGACGGGTGTTCCGGGTCGATCGGAACGTAGGCGGCACCGGTTCGCACGACGGCAAGCAGTGTCACCACCAGATCCACCGAACGCTCGAGCATGACTGCCACGCGGTCGCCTCGCGTCACACCGCGGGCGCACAACTGCGCGGCCATCGCCTCGACGCGGGTTGCGATCTCGGAGAAGCTGAACTCCGCACCGGTGTGATCGACGATCGCCACTGCGTCGGGCGTTCTCGACATCTGCAGGCGGACGAGCGAATCGAGCGTCGCGCCATCCGCGTGCACCTCGACACCGCGCGACCATTGCTCTGTCATCGTTCGGTCGTGGCCGGTCAGTGCATCCAGCTTCGCCACCCTCGCACCGGGGTCCTCGGACAGTCTGCCGAGAAAGTCGACGAAGGCAGTGGCGGTGTCGGTGACCGATTCGGCAGTTGCCGCAGGGTCACTCGATGTCAGGTCCATCGCGAATCCGTGCACCCGATCGCGATACACCATCAGGTCCAGTCGGCCGGCCGGTCCACTCGTGACCGTTTCCTGGCGGCCGGCGATCGACCCGAAGCCGTAGTCGTAGTCGAAGGCCTTCACGTTCAACTGCGGCAATGCCGCGTAGTCCTCCGGCCCGTTCGGCCACAATCGCGCAAGGGTCTCCCCCGCCATCTGATGACCGACGACCTCCCGCATCTCGCCTCGGACCCGCTGCACCAACTCGGCGACCGTCTCGGACGGAGAAATCCGCAACGTCACCTGCGCGGCACCGACCAGCATTGCCGGAGTCCGCAGCGCCACACCGCCCGAGCGGTTCATCTGCGGCAACCGGACCGCGAACAGGTCCCGTCCGTCGCGCGCGGACGTGAACAGCCCCCAGCCCAACGCCACGACCTCGGACCATGTGACCCGCGCCGAACGCGCGAGTGCGTCGACCGACGCCGCCACCTCGTCCGGAACGCGGCCGTGTCCTCGTGCGTCGGTGAGGAAGAACTGGCGCGAGGAATCGAATCCGACGGCCGAGGTCTCGGAGACCTCCTCGAACTTCGCTGCCCAGAATCGTTCGGAATCGCCCGCGTCGACACCGTCGACCATCGACACATAGTCCCCGAACCACCGCTCGGGCACCGAAAGACCCTCGGCCAGAGAGGTATACACCTCTGCGACCCGACGAGTGACGAGCCCAAGGCCGTAGGCATCGAGGAGTAGGTGATGAGTCGAGAACTCCCATGCCCACCCGCCACCGGACCTGCGATGAATCGACGACTGCGATTCGAATCGCGACGAGCCGAGGCCACGACGGCGGCATCGGGCCAATGCCTCCGACCGAATCTCCGAGTCGGAACGACCCTGCTCGACGACCGTTGATTCGACAGACGGTGCCGATACCGCGTCGAGCATGGGGACGCCGTCGTCGCCGACCACGGGTCGACACTCCAGAACATCGGCCTCGGAGACGGCGAGGGCGACAGCGCGCGCGAGAAGTGAAGGGTCGACCTCGCCGTCCAGCCAGACCAACTGCGAAATCCGGAACGCATCCGCATCCGGAGTGACCTGCTCCGCAGCCCAGACACCCAGCTGCGCAGGCGTCAGCCGAAGTCGACCCATAGTGCACCTCACCCCGCTCGCAACGACAAAGAATACGTTAGCCTAACCTAATGCAGTCTTGAATCGTGGTGCAGATCGGGTCGCGGTTCTACCGCAGTTCACCGTTGCCCGAACAGGTTTCGACGCATCGTTGCCGTTGTCTCCGCACCTCGAGGGAGTACACCTTAGGTTAGGGTTGCCTGAGCTACACTGCCTAGCGGTAAGTCAAGAACAACCCAGGTGCGTCTTGGGTTCCGCGATTGGGGTGTACGTGACGGTCCGTCTTCTGGAGCTGACAGCAGCGCAACTGGGTGTGTGGGCCGCAGAGCAGGTCAGCCCCGACGCAGACGCCTTCCGAATCTCGCAGTTGGTGTGGCTGGACGAGGACGTGGACGTGGCCGCGTTGACTCGCGCGTTGAGCGTGGCGGGCTCCGAGGCCGAGGTGTTCGGTGTGCGGCCGAGTATCGGCCCGGACGGAGTGCCGCGGCTCGCAGCCGGCGACAAGCCGATCGGCGTCCTCCAGGTCGTATCGTCCGAGTGCGAGGACGCGGCCATCCGCGCCGTCGCTGCCGATCGCTGCCGCGCCGACGGCGTGGGACAGAACCGGTACGAGTCACTGTCGGTCCTGCACCGTCGAACCAGTGGCGGGTGGGCGTGGGAATTTGCAACCCACCATCTTTTCGTCGACGCCTACGGCCTGGGACTGTTCACCCGACGCGTCGCGGAGGTGTACTCGGCGCTCGTCACCGAAAGTTCGGTACCGGATCGATGGTTCGGCGACTACGCCGAGCTCGCGGGTACTGCTGCATCACAGCAGGATTCGGTTCCGAACCAATTCTGGGTCGACCGGTGCGCCGAAGCCGAGGGCACGACCGCGGTGACGTTCGACGCCTCGCGGCGCTTTTCACTACCCTTCTCTCACGGCCGAGGTGCGATCGCACCGCCTACCGCCGAGGCGATCGACGCACTCGCCCGCTCGGCGCGGGCATCGTGGTCGGACGTCGTGGCATTGGGCTGGGGGCTGTTCACCGCGGCGCGGGACGGACGCGATCTGTTCGCTCTGCAGCTGCCCCGGATGAACCGGTTCGGTGCCGCGGCGCTGCGGACACCCGCAATGCTCGTCGATGCGGCACCGGTGGTGTTCCGGGTGGACCCGTCGAACACCGTGGTGCAGTTGGCGACCCGCATGCGCGACGAGACGCGGGCGAGCTCACGCCACCACACGGCCGGGGAGGCTCTCGCCCGGCTGTGGCCGAACGGCCAGGACGATTACGCCGCGTTGCCACAACTGAACGTCAAGGCGTTCGACTACGACTACGCCTTCGGCTCGATCACCGGGCGGCAGGAAACCGTGACCAGCGGACCCGCCGGCCGACTGGATCTGATGGTGTATCGCGATCGAATCCACGGGTTCCGTCTCGATCTGTCGTCGAGTGACCCCGCGCAGACTCCCGACTCGATCGCCGACATGCTCGACGAGTTCCTCGGCTATCTCACCCGGTTCGCTGCATCACCGAACGACGCTGTGTCGACCGTCGGCTTGCTGAGCACCGAGCAGTTCGATCGCGTCGACGCTCTGTCGACCGGCCCGATGATTGCCCGCGACGATGCGACCGCGACACTCGATATGCAAGTACGGCAACAGATCTCGACGACGCCCGACGCGATCGCGATGGTCGACGACGCAGGTGTCTCTCTGACGTACCGTCAGTTCGATGCCCGGGTGGACGCGATGGCGGCCGAAATGTTGTCGCACGGAGTCACATCCGGGGACAGGGTCGCCGTGATGCTGCCGCGCTCGGTCGACCTCGTTCTCGCGCTGCACGCGGTGATCAGGATCGGCGCGGCATACGTCCCCATCGATGTCGACTACCCGTCCGAACGCATCGGCCACATCCTCGACGACGCTGCGCCGATCCTCGTGATCGCAGACGTCGCGGGGAGTTCACGGCACAGCGCCGTTCTCTCCGAGACCGTTGCGGCAGTGGACGATCCGCTCGTCCGAGCCCGTCTCGGCACCTCCGACGCGCCGGTTGTCGTCGCTCATCCGCCGTCTGCGTCCGACACCGCGTACGTCATCTTCACCTCCGGTACCACCGGGCGTCCCAAAGGTGTGATGGTCTCGCACCGAGCGATCGTCAACCGACTCCAGTGGATGCGGGACGACTATGTGCTCACCCCCAGCGACCGGGTACTACAGAAGACACCCGCCGTGTTCGACGTGTCGGTGTGGGAGTTCTTCCTCCCGTTCGTCACCGGAGCGTCGTTGATCATCGCGAAAGACCAGGGCCACAGGGATCCCGGCTATCTGGTGGACGTCATCGAACGTCACTCGGTCACCGTCGCACACTTCGTCCCCGCCATGCTGCAGGCATTTCTCGACGCGGATCCCGAGGTCGCTCGACTCTCCAGCATGCGACGCGTCTTCTTCTCCGGTGAAGCGCTCCCCGCGAAGGCCGCAGAGGCCGCCGCGACCCTCTTCGCAGCGGCCGAGCTGCACAATCTGTACGGGCCGACCGAGGCCGCGGTGGACGTCACCGCACAGCAGGTGAACTCGGCAGTGGCGATCGACACCGCTGCCGTGCCGATCGGTCGTCCGGTTGCCAATACCGTTGTGCAGGTGCTCGATTCCTGGCTGCGCCCGTTGCCCGACGGTGTGGTCGGCGAGCTCTACCTCGGCGGAGTGCAGCTGGCCGACGGTTACATCGGCCGAGCCGATCTCACCGCTTCCAGGTTCGTTGCATCCCCGGCCGGTGCACGCCTCTACCGCACCGGAGACCTGGTGCGGTGGAACGCGTCCGGTGTACTGGAGTACCTGGGCCGAACCGACGATCAGGTCAAGATCAGAGGGTTCCGCATCGAACTCGACGAGATCCGCGTCGTCCTCGAGCGACATGCCGCCGTCTCCGCCGCAGTCGTTCTCGCCGTCGACCATCCGGCAGGCGGGCACTTCCTGGCGGCCTATCACACCGGGGACGCCGTCGACACCGACGAACTGCGGCAGTTCGTCGCCGCGGCAGTCCCGGACTACATGGTGCCGACAGTCTTCCTTCCTCTCGATTCACTTCCCACGACACCCAACGGGAAGCTGGATCGACGCGCACTGCCCGCTCCCGAACTGACCACGGGCGGAACCCACCGTGCACCCGCCACTCCTGCCGAACACTCGGTGGCGCGGTACTTCTGCGATGTTCTGGCGTTGCCCGAGAGCGTCGACCTGTCGCCCGACGACGACTTCTTCCACCTCGGTGGTCACTCCCTGTCCGCGACGCGGCTCGTCGCGCGGGTCAACGCAGAATTCGGCTCGGCACTGACGTTGCGGGAGGTGTTCGACGCCCGGACGGTCGCCCGACTGGCCGCGCTCGTCGGCGTCTCACAGGCCCGCAAGAGTATCTCCGACATCGTTGTCCCCGAGCATGTTCCGGTCTCCTTCGGTCAGCAGTCCCTCTGGGTGATCGATCGCCTCGGTGGTCCGCGATCGCAGTACGTGGTGCCGAACGTCGTCCGCCTCACCGGCGAGCTCGATGTGGCCGCTGCGATCGAGTCGGTTCGCGACGTGGTGCGCCGACACGAACCCCTACGCACACGACTCGTGGAATGGGACGGTGATCCGATTCAGGTGATCGTGCCCGCCGACGTCGCCGCCGCATCGGCCCACATCGCGGTCGCCGATCTACGCACCGAATCCGCCAACGGCATCGACAACCGTATCGGCGAGGTGGTCGGCACCGGCTTCGATCTGGACACGGACCTTCCCATACGCGTGGAAATCCTGCGTACTGCAGAACGCGCGTGGACGCTCGTCTTCGCCATCCACCACCACGCCGTCGACGAATGGTCGCTACCGAGCCTCTTCCGTGATCTGTCCCGGTCGTATGCGGCGCGGGTCGTCGGCGATGCACCGGTGTGGGAGCCGTTGCCGGTCACCTACGCGCAGTATGCAGCGTGGCAACGCACCGTTCTGGGATCTGCCGCCGATCCCACGTCGGAACTCTCACGCCACGTGGACTATTGGCGCGGTGCCCTCGAGGACGCTCCGGCCGAGTCGATCATCGCCCTCGACCGGCCCAGGCCCACGCAGCCGACGTATCGCGGTCGTGACGTCACCTTCGAGCTCGATCGCGACGTCGTGGCCGGTCTGCACCGCACTGCCACCGATCTCGGTGTCACCATGTTCACCGTGGCCCACGCCGCCACCACGCTCACCGCATCTCTGCTCGGTGCCGGCATCGACGTCGTGATCGGCTCCCCGGTCGGTGGACGTACCGAGGACGGACTCGAAGACCTCGTCGGATACTTCGTCAACACGCTTCCCTTCCGGCACACACTCGATCCGCACCACACCGTGGCCGAGGTTCTCACTCAGGTCCACCGCACCGTTCTGGACGGATTCGCCCATCAGAGCGCACCTTTCGAGGGCATCGCCCGCGCGCTCGACGTCCCCCGGGTCACCGGGCGCACCCCGTTGTTCCAGATCCTGCTCAGCCATCACACCGACGTCGGATCCACGGGCCCGGACCTAGTGGGTCTCGTCGGCGACGACTCCGGTTCCATTCGCGCGACCTCGTCGACGGCCACCAAGACCGACCTCGAGTTCGATCTCGAAGAATCCTCGGACGGCATCACCGGGTACCTCACCTACGCTGTGGATCTGTTCTCCCCGAGCACCATCGACCGTTTCGTTCGGACGTTCATCCGAGTGGTGCAGACAATCGTCGACGCACCGTCGAGTCGGGTGTCCGCACTGGTCTCCGATGCCGACACCGCATCCATCTCGGAGTGGTCGACCGGGTCGGACGCCACCGGTCTCGAGATACCCACCGCAGGTACCACCCTGGACTCGTTGGTACGCAACCAGATCCAGGCCACACCCGACGCGATCGCTCTGGTCGACGACACCGGCACCGCACTCACCTACGCGCAGTTCGACACCCGTATCGACGCCATGACCGCCGTCCTGGCAGGTATGGGAGTCACTCGCGGCGACACAGTCGCCGTCATACTGCCTCGATCGATCGACCTCGCCGCCACCCTCCACGCCATCGTCCGACTCGGCGCCGCCTACGTCCCCATCGACCCTGGCTACCCCACCGAACGAGTCGGCCACATCCTCGACGACGCCACCCCCACTACCGTCGTCACCGAGAGCACCGGCCTCGCCACCCACCGCACAACTGTCTCCAATTCCGTTGTCGTGATCGACGATCCGAAAACCCGGGCGGCACTCGACTCCACCACCACCGCCTCGATCCCCTCACCGCCCGCACCAGGCGACACCGCCTACGTCATCTTCACCTCCGGCACCACCGGCCGCCCCAAAGGCGTCATGGTGTCGCATGCTGCCATCGTCAACCTCATCGCCTGGCGCCAAACCGTCTTCACCCTCACCGCCGGCGACCGAGTACTCCAGAAAACCTCCGTCGGCTTCGACGTCTCCGTCCCCGAATTCTTCTGGCCCCTCACCGTCGGAGCCACCATCAGGTTGATCCGACCCGACGGCGAAAAAGACCCCGACTACCTCACCCAGATCCTCCGCACCGAACCCATCGCGTTCGTCGAACTCGTCCCCACTGTCCTGCACGCCATGCTCGAACAGGGCCTGCGCCTCGCCGACACCCAACTCCGCTCCCTCTCCGTCGGCGGCGAAGCATTCCCCGTCTCCCTCGCCCACGCCCTGGTAGGCAGCGACGTCGCAGTGTGGAACACCTACGGCCCCACCGAAGCAGCCGTCGAAGTCACCGGCTTCCGTGTCACCACCGACAACATCACCGACACCGCCACCCCCACCGTCCCCATCGGTACACCCGTCACCCACACGACCGTCCACGTCCTCGACCCCTGGCTCCGAGAAGTCCCCATCGGCGTCACCGGCGAGCTCTACCTCGGCGGAACCCAACTCGCCGACGGCTACATCACCCAACCCGGCCTGACCGCCACCCGCTTCACCGCCACCCACAACGGACACCGCCTCTACCGCACCGGCGACCTCGCCCGCTGGAACACAGGCGGCACCCTCGACTACCTCGGCCGCACCGACCACCAAATCAAAATCCGCGGCTTCCGCATCGAACTCGACGACATCCGCACCACCCTCGAACAACACCCCCACATCACCACCGCCATCGTCATCGCCCTCCGTCGACCCTCGGGTGAAGCGTTCCTCGCCGCCTACTACACCGGAACACCCACCGACACCGAACAACTCCGCCACCACCTCGGCCTGCACCTGCCCGACTACATGGTCCCCACCACCTTCACCCACCTCGACACCTTCCCCACCACCCCCAACGGAAAACTCGACACCCGCGCACTCCCCACCCCCGACATCACCACGGGCACCGGCCGAACCCCCAACACCCCCACCGAACACACACTCACCCACATCTACCGAGACGTACTCCACCTCGACCACGACACACCACTGAGCATCGACGACGACTTCTTCCGGCTCGGTGGTGACAGCATCTCGTCGATTCAGGTGGTGTCCAAGGCGCGACGGGCGGGGCTGTCTTGTTCTGCCGCTGAGGTATTCGATCGCCGTACCATCGAGGGACTCGCACGGTTGATCGACGAGCGTGTCGGCGACCCCATCGCGTCGGGTCCGGTCGCGGTCCCGACATCGCGCCTGTGGCCGATCGCCGCCGCCCACATCGATCAGCCCGGCTTCGATTCCTACAGCCAGTCCTTCGTTTTCGTCACTCCCGCTGGCATATCCGGCAGTCAGCTCGATCGCATCCTGACTCGCGTCGTCCAGCACCATTCCGCGTTGCGGGGCAGTGTCGGTCGTGGAGACGGGCTGTCGACGTTCATGTTGCCGCCAGCCGACGTGCCGCTGGAGACAGTCGGCGACCGGATCGCGATGTCGACGACCGACAACGGGTGGGCGCACCCCTCGTGGACGGAACGGATCGACAACCTCGTCGCCGAACTGTCGCAGAAGCTGGACCCGCACAACGGGGTGATGTGGCACGCGGCGTGGTGCACGGATCCGAGTGAGGCAACGGGTCGTCTGGTGACCGTCGTTCACCATCTCGTCGTCGACGGCGTGTCCTGGCGCATCCTCGAGGACGACCTGGCACACGCCTACGCTCTGGAAACCGGCTCAGCCACCGATGACTTACTCGCGGTCGGAACCTCGATCACGTCGTGGTCCTCCGCCCTGTGGGCACGATCGACCGACGCAGATATCGTTGCGCAAGAATCGTATTGGTCCGATGTCGCTTTGCACGTCACACCGACTGTGGCGAGTCGAAGCGTCGACCCGGTTCTCGATACCGGTGCCACCGCTGCAACCGTGCCGATCTCGGTGCCGGCGGACGTGACCCGTGCCGTGCTCGAGGATGTGCAGCGGACATTGTCGGCGGGGGCCGACGAAGTTCTCCTCGGCGCGTTGGCGATTGCGGTCGGCGCGTGGCGGGCCAAGCGTGGACTCGGTCGACAACCCGCAGTCGTCGGGCTCGAGGGACACGGGCGGCAGGAGACGCTGATCCCAGGTGCGGAGCTCGGTCGCACCATAGGGTGGTTCACCACCTGGTACCCCGTGATCGTCGATACCGGCGATATCGATCCCGAAGCAGCACTGATGGATTCGCAGGCTGCCGCAGACGCGGTGCTCCGCGTCAAGGAATCTCTGGCCGCCGTACCGGACCGCGGCATCGGATACGGGTTGCTCCGGCATCTCAACCCCGACACCACCGATCGGTTCTCCTCACACGGAATCCCGGACATCGGATTCAACTACCTCGGCCATTTCACGGCCGACTCCGAGCCGACGGCATGGCGAACCGCTCCCGAATCAGCGGGTCTCGGCGGCTACTCCCCGGCAGACCTGCCCGTGGCGGCCGCGATCGACATCAACATCGCTGCCGTCCCCGGCCCCGACGGCGCAACCGTCCTGGACGGAATCTTCACCTATGCGACAGGCGCCGTATCATCCTCCGACGCAGAAGAATTGCTGACGCTCTGGATCGCTGCACTGTCCACCCTCGCGACGTACGTACCCGCGGCCGATCACGTACGACGAGTGCCGTCGGACCTGACTGCACCCGACGTCACCTTCGCCGACATCGCCGCATTCGAGTCCCGCTACGGCGCCCTCGCCGACGTCCAGCCGTTGACGCCTCTGCAGCACGGGATGGTCTTCGAATCGCTGCTGGGACTGAACACTCCGAGCGAAGCGAATGTCGACGTCTACATCACACAGACGACTCTGACGCTGACCGGTCCGTTGGACGTCCCCCGACTCGAGCGCGCCTTCTCGCGAGTGTTCGACACCTACCCCAACCTCACGTCGGCCATCACCACGACCGACAGCGGCGATCACGTCGCGGTCGTGCCGACTCGACTCCGGGTGCCGGTACAGCACATCGATCTGACGTCCGGTGCTGACTCCGACGCGCGACTCGAGGAGATCGTCGCCGCCGACCGCGCGACGTCGTTCGTTCTCGATCGGGCACCGCTGCTGAGGATCACGGCGGTGAGCACTGCGCCACAACGGCACGAGGTGCTGTTGACGATGCACCACGTTCTGGCCGACGGGTGGTCCACTCCCTCGGTGGTCCAGACGCTGCTCGACGCCTATCGCGCGCCGGCAGTGCCCGCGGTTCCCGACACCTCGTATCCGGCGTTTCTGCGCTGGCTCACGGACCAGGACCGTGCAGAATCACTGCGGGCGTGGGCAGTTGCACTGGACGCAGTCACCGAACCGACGATCATCGCCCCCACTGCACCCGCGACGTCCGATGTCTTCCCGGACGAGATCTCGATTTTCGCCGACGCGGCCCTGACCGCGCACCTCGACAGTGTGGCTCGTGGCCGAGGTGCCACGGTGAACAGTCTGGTGCAGACGGCTTGGGCCGTGACGTTGAACGCGGTCACCGGCCTGGGCACCGTCGTCTTCGGCACCACGGTGTCGGGCCGTCCCGCCGAGATCGACGGCATCGAGCGCGCCGTCGGCATGTTCATCAACACCATTCCGACGCCGATGACGTTGAGTGACAACCTCACTCTCACCGCGCTGCTCGACCGCGCCCAGCAACAGAACACCGCGTTGCTGAGCCATCACCACGTTCCACTGCCCGAGCTACACCGGCTCACCGGACTCCCGACGTTGTTCGACACCCTCGTCGTGTACGAGAACTACCCCATCGACGAGGAAGCTCTGCACGCCGACGACAGCACGGGCATCACGCTCGTCGGTGTCGGCGGACTCGACTCGACGCACTACCCACTGACGCTCGCCGTGATCCCTACGCCGGAGCACACGACCTTCGAGTTCTCCTATCGCCCAGAGCAACTGGACCGCGCCACCACGACACGCATTGCGGAGATCTTCCAGCGGGTGCTCCACGCCTTCGCTGCCACGCCCGATGCCCGCATCTCGAATCTGAACCTCCTGCCCGAGGACGACGGCACACGAATCGCCGAGTGGTCGACCGGGTCGGACGCCACCGGTCTCGACACATCCGATGCAACGTTGGATTCGTTGGTGCGCAACCAGATACAGGCCACACCCGACGCCACCGCCGTCATCGACGACAGCGGTTCCACGCTCACCTACGCGCAGTTCGACACCCGTATCGACGCCATGACCGCCGTCCTCCTCGACCGGGGAGTGTCCCGCGGCGACCGGGTTGCCGTGATACTGCCCCGCTCGATCGACCTCGCCGCCGCCCTCCACGCCATCATCCGCGCCGGCGCCGCCTACGTCCCCATCGACCCCAACTACCCCACCGAACGAGTCGGACACATCATCACCGACGCCACCCCCACGACAGTCGTCACCGACCGGACAACACTGGAAACCCACCGATCAACCCTCGACGATGACATCGTCGTGGTCGACCGTGCGGACACCCGACTACTACTGGATTCGGTTGCGTCCGTTCCTGTGCCATCACCGCCCGCACCAGGCGACACCGCGTACGTCATCTTCACCTCCGGCACCACCGGCCGCCCCAAAGGCGTGATGGTGTCGCATGCTGCCATCGTCAACCTCATCGCCTGGCGCCAATCCGTCTTCACCCTCGAGATCGGTGACCGGGTACTCCAGAAGACCTCCGTCGGCTTCGACGTCTCCGTCCCCGAATTCTTCTGGCCCCTCACCGTCGGAGCCACCATCAGGTTGATCCGACCCGACGGCGAAAAAGACCCCGACTACCTGACCCACATACTCCGCACCGAACCCATCGCGTTCGTCGAACTCGTCCCCACCGTCCTGCACGCCATGCTCGAACAGGGCCTGCGCCTCGCCGACACCCAACTACGATCCCTCTCCGTCGGCGGCGAAGCATTCCCCACCACCCTCGCCCACGCACTGGTAGGCACCGACGTTCAGGTGTGGAACACCTACGGCCCCACCGAAGCAGCCGTCGAAGTCACCGGACACCACCTCGTAGAGGGCGAGATCAACGAGTCGGCGACGGTCCCTATCGGTGGACCGGTCACCGCCACTACCGTCCACGTCCTCGACCCCTGGTTCCGAGAAGTCCCCATCGGCGTCACCGGCGAGCTCTACCTCGGCGGAACCCAACTCGCCGACGGCTACATCACCCGACCCGGCCTGACCGCCACCCGCTTCACCGCCACCACCGACGGACGGCGGTTGTACCGCACCGGCGACCTCGCCCGCTGGAACACGGCCGGCACCCTCGACTACCTCGGCCGCACCGACCACCAAATCAAAATCCGCGGCTTCCGCATCGAACTCGACGACATCCGCACCACCCTCGAACAACACCCCCACATCACCACTGGTGTCGTCATCGCCCTCCATCGACCCTCCGGCGAAGCATTCCTCGCCGCCTACTACACCGGAACACCCACCGACACCGAACAACTCCGCCACCACCTCGGCCTGCGCCTGCCCGACTACATGGTCCCCACCACCTTCACCCACCTCGACACCTTCCCCACCACCCCCAACGGAAAACTCGACACCCGAGCACTCCCCACCCCCGACATCACCACCACCAGCACCGGCCGAACACCGGAATCCGCCACCGAACACACACTCACCCACATCTACCGAGACGTACTCCACCTACCCGACGACACCACCCTCACCGTCGACGACAACTTCTTCCACCTCGGCGGACACTCCCTGTCCGCCACCCGACTCATCGCCCGCACCAACGCCCAGTTCGGCACGGCACTGTCGCTGCGCACCGCGTTCGATTCACCGACTGTGAAGGCTCTCGCTACCGCGGTGGACTCGACGGTCGGATCCAGTCCGGTGTCGTCGAGTGCGCGGATCCGGATCGCCGATGTCGAACTGCCGGAGGTGATTCCCGCATCCTACGAACAGCAGTCTCTGTGGGTGATCGACCAACTCGGCGGACCGAAGTCGCAGTACGTCGTGCCCACGGTCCTGAGGCTGACCGGCTCCCTCGACACCACCGCCTTCACCGCAGCCGTGCACGACGTCGTCGAACGACACGCCACCCTCCGCACTCTCCTCGTCGAGCACGATGGTGAACCGACACAGGTGATCGTGTCTATGGGAGACGTGGCGGCAGGGGCGTGCGTTCAGGTGAGTGATCTGCGCGGCACCGATCGCACGCAGGTGGACGATGCCATCGCATCTGTTGTGCGCACCGGTTTCGACCTCGCTGTCGACCTGCCCATCCGGGTGACCGTTCTTCGAGTGGACGACTCTCGATGGGCGGTCGTCATCGCGGTCCACCACCATGCGATCGACGACTGGTCCACCCCGGCGATGCTGAGCGATCTGTCCTCCGCCTACTCCGCGCGAGTCGATAACGTTGCTCCCCAATGGAGTCCACTCTCCGCTTCCTACGCGCAGTATGCCGTCTGGCAGCGGACCGTCCTGGGTGACGGAACCGACCCCGCGTCGGAACTCGCGGCACACCTGGACTACTGGTGCTCAACCCTCGCCGATGCTCCCGACGAATCCATCATCACTCCCGACCGCCCGCGGCGCACGCATCCGACACACGAGGGCCGTGACGTGTCGTTCGTCCTCGAAGGCGACGTGGTCACCGGGATTCGTGGTGCCGCAGAAGCGCACGGTGTCGGCATGTTCGCCCTCGTGCACGCTGCGACAGCGGTCACCGCATCTCTGCTCGGTGCCGGTACCGATGTCGTGATCGGCTCCCCGGTCGGCGGACGCACCGAGGACGGACTCGAGGACCTCGTCGGGTACTTCGTCAACACGCTTCCGCTTCGGCACCGCCTGAGTCCGACCGATGCACTGTCCGATGTGATGGCCGCATCGCACCGAACGGTCCTCGACGGCTTTGCCCATCAGAGTGCACCGTTCGAGCACATCACCCGCTCGCTCAACATCTCTCGCGTCGCCAATCGCACGCCGGTCTTCCAGATTCTGCTGACCCACATCCCGGTGAGCTCCGTAGAAAGCAACGTCCTCAGCCTGCCGGGTATCACGGCGATTTCGACCGACGTCGACGCGGCTGAGCTGGGTGCCGCCAAGACCGACCTGGAACTCGACTTCGTGGACGACCCCGAAGGCATCTCCGGCTACCTCACCTACTCGACCGACCTGTTCTCGCACAACACGATAGATCGATTCGTCGAGGTGTTGGTTCGGGTCTTGGGCACAATCGCGACGAGACCTGACACCCGTGTTTCGGCGATCGATGCTCGTCCCGCACGCGACGAGGAACTACTCGGCCTGTGGTCGACCGGGTCGGACGCCACCGGTCTCGAGATTCCCACCGCAGGTACCACCCTGGACTCGTTGGTACGCAACCAGATCCAGGCCACACCCGACGCGATCGCTCTGGTCGACGACACCGGCACCGCACTGACCTACGCGCAGTTCGACACCCGCATCGACGCCATGACCGCCGTCCTACTCGACACAGGAGTTCGACGCGGCGACCGGGTTGCCGTGATACTGCCCCGATCGATCGACCTCGCGGCCACCCTCCACACCATCATCCGACTCGGTGCCGCCTATGTCCCCATCGACCCGGCATACCCCACCGAACGAGTCGGCCACATCCTCGACGACGCCACCCCCACCACGATCGTCACCGACCGGACAACACTGGAAAACCACCGCACAACGGTCTCCAATTCCGTTGTCGTGATCGACGATCCGAAAACCCGGGCGGCACTCGACTCCACCACCACCGCCTCGATCCCCTCACCGCCCGCACCAGGCGACACCGCGTACGTCATCTTCACCTCCGGCACCACCGGACGCCCCAAAGGCGTGATGGTGTCGCATGCTGCCATCGTCAACCTCATCGCCTGGCGCCAATCCGTCTTCACCCTCGAGATCGGTGATCGAGTACTGCAGAAAACCTCCGTCGGCTTCGACGTCTCCGTCCCCGAATTCTTCTGGCCCCTCACCGTCGGAGCCACCATCAGGTTGATCCGACCCGACGGCGAAAAAGACCCCGACTATTTGACGGAGATTCTGCGCGACGAGCCCATCGCGTTCGTCGAACTCGTCCCCACGGTCCTCAATGCCATGCTCGAGCAGGGTCTGCGCCTCGCCGACACCCAACTCCGATCCCTCTCCGTCGGCGGCGAAGCATTCCCCACCACCCTCGCCCACGCGCTGGTAGGCAGCGACGTTGCGGTGTGGAACACCTACGGCCCCACCGAAGCAGCCGTCGAAGTCACCGGCTTCCGTGTCACCACCGACAACATCACCGACACCGCCACCCCCACCGTCCCCATCGGTACACCCGTCACCCACACGACCGTCCACGTCCTCGACCCCTGGCTCCGAGAAGTCCCCATCGGCGTCACCGGCGAGCTCTACCTCGGCGGAACCCAACTCGCCGACGGCTACATCACCCAACCCGGCCTGACCGCCACCCGCTTCACCGCCACCACCGACGGCCAACGCCTCTACCGCACCGGCGACCTCGCCCGCTGGAACACGGCCGGCGCACTGGAGTACCTGGGCCGCACCGACGACCAAGTCAAGATCCGCGGCTTCCGCATCGAACTCGACGACATCCGCACCACCCTCGAACACCACCCCCACGTCACCACCGCCATCGTCGTCGCCCTCGACCACCCCGAAAGCGGAACCACCCTCGCCGCCTACTACACGGGTCGACCCACCACAGACCTCCGAACCCACACCGCCACAGCACTACCGGACTACATGGTCCCCACCACCTACACCCACCTCGACACCTTCCCCACCACCCCCAACGGAAAACTCGACACCCGAGCACTCCCCACCCCCGACATCACCACCACCAGCACCGGCCGAACACCGGAATCCGCCACCGAACACACACTCACCCACATCTACCGAGACGTACTCCACCTACCCGACGACACCACCCTGAGCATCGACGACAACTTCTTCCACCTCGGCGGACACTCCCTCTCCGCCACCCGACTCATCGCCCGCGTGAACTCGGCAATCGGGTCCGATCTGACGCTGCGCGACGTGTTCGAGACGCCGACCATCGCAAGCCTCGCCGACGCCGCGAATTCCACCGGAATCGATCGTGTGCGGGTGTCCGACATGGTTGTACCCGAACAGGTTCCGGCGTCCTACGGACAGCAGTCGCTGTGGGTCATCGACCAGCTCGGCGGCCCGAAGTCGCAGTACGTGGTGCCGACCGTGCTGAGGCTCAGCGGCGATCTCGAGGTCCCCGCTTTCACGGCGGCTGTGCACGATGTCGTCGAACGACACGCCACGCTGCGCACACTCCTTGTCGAACAAGACGGCGTTCCGGTGCAGGTGATCGTTCCCCCGGCCGACGCCGCAGCTCGAATCACTCTCGAGGTGAACGACCTTCGCGATACGGACCGGCGAGGCATCGACGAAAGCATCGGCTCCCTCGTCCGTACCGGGTTCGATCTCGCCACGGATCTCCCCATCCGCGTTGCCGTGCTCAGGAGCGAGGACTCTCAGTGGGTGATCGTCCTCGCTGTTCACCATCACGCGGTCGACGAGTGGTCGACCCCGTCCTTGCTTGGCGACCTCTCGAGCGCATACGCATCGCGAATCGCCGGATCGGCACCCCACTGGGATCCGCTACCGGTGAGCTACGCGCAGTACGCCACGTGGCAACGGACCGTACTCGGCCGTGCAGAAGACCCGGCATCGGAACTCGCTGGGCACCTTGACTACTGGCGCACAATCCTCGGCGACGCACCCGAGGAATCCATCATCGCGCTCGACTCCCCTCGCCCCGCGGACCCGACTCATCGCGGTGAAGACCTCACGTTCGAGCTCGACGCGGAGACTGTCGATGCCCTGCGCCGCACCGTGGATTCGCTCGACGTCACCATGTTCACCGCCGTCCACGCCGCCACCGCGATCACCGCATCTCTCCTCGGTGCCGGCACCGACGTCGTGATCGGCTCCCCCGTCGGTGGACGCACCGAAGACGGACTCGAAGACCTCGTCGGGTACTTCGTCAACACCGTTCCCCTGCGACACCGACTGTCCCCCAACCGGACGCTCAGCGAGGTGCTCACCGACACCCATCGGGTGGTATTGGACGGATTCGCGCATCAGAGCGCACCGTTCGAGGAGATCGCCCGTGCGGTGAACGCACCGAGAGACACGGGCCGAACCCCGGTGTTCCAGATTCTGTTGACCCACACGGTGTCCGATGCCACCGAGTCGGATCTCTTCCGCCTTCCAGGACTGATCACCCTTCCCGAGACCGCGGGCGAAGACCCGGCATCGTTGGCTGCGGCGAAGACGGATCTCGAGATCGACTTCGAGGACACTCCGTCCGGCGTGACCGGCTACATCACCTACGCGACGGATCTGTTCTCCCGCTCGACGATCGACCGCTTCGTCCTGACCCTCACGCGCGTAATCCACTCTCTGGCCACAACACCCGACGCGTGCATCGCGTCGGTGAACGCTGTTCCCGAGAACGAACTGAGTCGGATCGAGTCCTGGTCGACCGGTTCCGATGCCATGGGTCTCGAGATACCCACCTCGGGCACGACGCTCGACTCGTTGATACGCAATCAGATTCGCGCAACACCCGACGCGGTGGCCGTGACGGACGAGTACGGAACATCCCTGACCTA
This sequence comes from Rhodococcus sp. NPDC076796, assembly GCF_040702765.1. NCBI lineage: Bacteria > Bacillati > Actinomycetota > Actinomycetes > Mycobacteriales > Nocardiaceae > Rhodococcus > Rhodococcus sp. NPDC076796. Next base: position 782,332 of record NZ_JBFBMS010000001.1, read on the forward strand.
CGAAGAACTGAACACCCGCGTCGACGCGATGGCCGCGATGCTTCTCACCCGCGATGTGACGGTCGGGCATCGGGTGGCGGTGATGCTGCCTCGCGGTACGGATCTGGTGATCACGCTCGTCGCCGTCACCAGGATCGGGGCGGCGTACGTCCCGATCGACCCCGGTTACCCCACCGAGCGGGTCGGGCACATCCTGCACGACGCCGCACCGACCGTGATCGTCACCGACAGCGCCGGTCACGCTGCACATGCCGCCGCTGTCGCCACTACTGTTCTCGAACTGGACGATTCGACCGTTCGCGATTCCCTCGACTCGTACGACGCTTCAGCTCCGGGCACTGTGACAGCACCGTCTCCCGACAACATCGCCTACGTCATCTTCACCTCCGGCACCACCGGCCGCCCCAAAGGCGTCATGGTCCCCCACACCGCCATCGTCAACCTCATCGCCTGGCGCCAATCCGTCTTCACCCTCGAGATCGGTGACCGGGTACTCCAGAAAACCTCCGTCGGCTTCGACGTCTCCGTCCCCGAATTCTTCTGGCCCCTCACCGTCGGAGCCACCATCAGGTTGATCCGACCCGACGGCGAAAAAGACCCCGACTATTTGACGGAGATTCTGCGCGACGAGCCCATCGCGTTCGTCGAACTCGTCCCCACCGTCCTGCACGCCATGCTCGACACCGGATTCGACCTTGCCGACACCCAACTCCGATCCCTCTCCGTCGGCGGCGAAGCATTCCCCGTCTCCCTCGCCCGGGATCTGGTCGGCAGCGACGTTGCAGTGTGGAACACCTACGGCCCCACCGAAGCAGCCGTCGAAGTCACCGGACACCACCTCGTAGAGGGCGAGATCAACGAGTACGCCACCGGCACCGTCCCCATCGGTGGACCGGTCACCGCCACCACCGTCCACGTCCTCGACCCCTGGCTCCGAGAAGTCCCCATCGGCGTCACCGGCGAGCTCTACCTCGGCGGAACCCAACTCGCCGACGGCTACATCACCCAACCCGGCCTGACCGCCACCCGCTTCACCGCCACCCACAACGGACACCGCCTCTACCGCACCGGCGACCTCGCCCGCTGGAACACAGGCGGCACCCTCGACTACCTCGGCCGCACCGACCACCAAATCAAAATCCGCGGCTTCCGCATCGAACTCGACGACATCCGCACCACCCTCGAACAACACCCCCACATCACCACCGCCATCGTCATCGCCCTCCATCGACCCTCCGGCGAAGCATTCCTCGCCGCCTACTACACCGGAACACCCACCGACACCGAACAACTCCGCCACCACCTCGGCCTGCACCTGCCCGACTACATGGTCCCCACCACCTACACCCACCTCGACACCTTCCCCACCACCCCCAACGGAAAACTCGACACCCGAGCACTCCCCACCCCCGACATCACCACCACCAGCACCGGCCGAACACCGGAATCCGCCACCGAACACACACTCGCCCAGATCTACCGAGACGTACTCCACCTACCCGACGACACCACCCTGAGCATCGACGACAACTTCTTCCACCTCGGCGGACACTCCCTCTCCGCCACCCGACTCATCGCCCGCACCAACGCACAGTTCGGTTCCGCGCTGACTCTTCGGTCGGTGTTCGACGCACCCACGATCGGCGGTCTTGCCGCCGTTCTTGCCGACGCTGCCGTCGGGGACAGAGCGGCACTGTCCGATGTCGTTGTGCCCGATAGGGTTCCGGCGTCCTACGGACAGCAGTCGCTGTGGGTGATCGATCGACTCGGAGCACCGAAGTCCCAGTACATCGTGCCCACAGTCCTACGGCTCACCGGCTCCCTCGACACCACGGCCTTCACAGCAGCGGTCCACGACGTCGTCGCACGACACGCCACCCTCCGCACTCTGCTGGTCGAACACGACAGTGAACTCACCCAAACGATCGTCGCCACAACCGAACGCGCGTCGATCGACATCGCCGATCTACGCGGGGTCGGTCCTCGCAGCGCCGTCGAGCAGGAGGTTCACGATCACATCGGGACGGTGATCGATGTCGGCTTCGATCTGGCCATCGAACTGCCCATCCGGGTGGCCGTGCTTCGCGTCGACGATGCGGAGTGGACCGTCGTCATCGCGGTCCATCATCACGCCATCGACGAGTGGTCGACCGCGTCCCTGTTCGGCGACCTGTCCATCGCGTACTCCGCTCGCCTCGCGGGCGGGACGCCCGACTGGTCCCCACTGCCCGTCACGTACGCGCAGTACGCGACCTGGCAGCGCGCCACGCTCGGCGATCCGATGGAGCCGTCGTCGACACTGGCCGGTCACCTGCGTTATTGGCGCGACACCCTCGCAGACGCACCGGAGGAGTCGACGCTCGCCACCGACCATCCACGACCCGCACAACCGACCCACCGCGGCGGCGATCTGTCGTTCGTCCTCGACACCGACACCGTGGACGGTCTGCGCCGCACGGCGGCAGACCTTGGCGTGTCGATGTTCATGATCTCGCAGGCCGCAACCGCTGCGACGGTCTCGCTTCTCGGCTCGGCTTCGGACGTCGTCATCGGATCGCCGGTCGGAGGGCGTACCGAGGACGGCCTCGAAGACGTCGTCGGGTACTTCGTCAACACCCTGCCGCTGCGGCACCATCTGTACCCGCGAGAGACCTTCGCCGAGCTGCTCACTCGCGTCCGGCAGACCGTCCTGGACGGATTCGCCCACCAGAGCGCACCGTTCGAGGGAATCGTCCGTGAACTCGGCATCACCCGTTCCACCGACCGCACACCTCTGTTCCAAATCCTCCTCACCCACATCGCGATCGACACCGAATCGGACGAGGACCATCTCGACCTTCCCGGGGTACAGGTCGTACCCGCAGGAACAGTGTCGTCATCGACGGTGAAGACCGATCTCGAGCTGGACATCGAAGACGTTCCGAACGGAATCGCCGGCTCGATCGCCTACGCGGCGGACCTGTTCACAGCAGCCACGATTCAACGATTCGTCGACGTCCTCACCGCCGTGATGGGTGCCATCGCGCATGCACCCCACTCCCGCATCGTCGACGCCACTCTGATTCCCGAGGCAGATCGAGCGCGAACAGCGCTGTGGGAAGTCGGTACTCAGCAGAGTGTCGACGACGCGACACTGGACTCGCTGGTGCGCAACCGGATCCAGGCCACACCCGACGCGGTCGCCGTCATCGACGACACCGGCACCGCACTCACCTACCGACAGTTCGACATCCGCATCGACGCCATGACTGCCGTCCTGGTAGGTATGGGAGTGACCCGAGGCCACCGGGTTGCCGTGATGCTGCCTCGCTCGATCGATCTCGTCGTCACGTTGCACTCCGTCGTCCGCCTCGGTGCCGCCTACGTGCCGATCGACCCGGCATATCCGTCGGAGCGGATCGGGCACATTCTCGACGACGCCACCCCGCGTGCCACTGTCAGCGACAGCTCCGCACTGGCAGCACACCCGAGTATGTTCGTCGATTCGGTTGTCGTTACCGATGATCCGACCGTACGGGCCCGCCTCGACTCCGAGGACGTCCACACTGTCGACTCGGTGTCGCCGTCCGCATCGGACACGGCGTACGTCATTTTCACCTCGGGAACCACCGGTCGCCCGAAAGGGGTCATGGTCTCGCACGAGGCGATCGTGAATCGATTGCGTTGGATGCGAGACGATTACGGCATCACCGAGCGCGATCGAGTTCTACTGAAGACCCCTGCCGTGTTCGACGTGTCCGTGTGGGAGTTCTTCCTGCCGTTCGTCAGTGGTGCCACCCTGGTCGTTGCCCGCGACGAGGGCCACAAGGACGCCGATTACCTCACCGAGGTCATCGAACGGCATCGGGTGACGGTGGCCCACTTCGTTCCGGCGATGCTCGCGGCCTTCCTCGCCGCCGCGCCGGCTCCGAGTCGAGTCGCGTCGTTGCGCCGGGTCTTCTTCTCGGGTGAGGCTCTTCCCGCATCCGCGGCGATCGCAGCCGACGAGCTCTTCGGCCGCGCCGAACTCCACAACCTGTACGGGCCTACCGAAGCCGCCGTCGACGTCACTGCTCATCCGGTCTCGGCCGCCGAACTCGAGGGCCGCACCGTCGTTCCCATCGGCCGACCGGTCACCAACACGTCCGTGCGCGTTCTGGATTCGTGGCTCAGAGAATCCCCTGTCGGTGTTGTGGGCGAGCTGTACCTCGGCGGCATTCAGTTGGCTGCCGGATACATTCGACGCAGCGCACTGACGGCGCAGCGGTTCGTCGCCGATCCGCGCACTCCGGGCCTGCGTCTCTATCGCACCGGAGACCTGGTGCGGTGGAACTCCTCCGGTGCCCTCGAGTATCTCGGTCGCTCGGACGATCAGGTCAAGATACGCGGCTTCCGCATCGAACTCGACGACGTCCGAACGGTGGTCGAGGCGCATCCCGCAGTGTCGGCGGCAGTCGTGATCGCTGCAGATCGTCCGGGCGGCGGCGCATTCCTGGTGGCGTACCACACCGGCGGATCCGTCGACCGTGACGCGTTGACGGCCCACGTCGCGGCGGCTCTGCCCGACTACATGGTCCCGACCGCCTTCGTCCGTCTCGACGCCCTCCCCACCACCGCCAACGGAAAGCTGGACCGCAGGGCATTCCCAACCCCCGAATTGCCGAGCACGGGCAGCGGACGCGCGCCCTCGACCGACACCGAACATGCGTTGGCACAGATCTTCCGGGACGTGTTGGGCCTGGGCCACGACGTCGTACTCTCGGTCGACGACGACTTCTTCGGTCTCGGCGGCGACAGCATCTCCTCGATCCAGGTGGTGTCGGCTGCTCGCCGGGCGGGCCTGACGGTCACCGCGGCAGAGGTATTCGCCGCCCGTACCGTCGCTGCCCTCGCACGCTCGGTGGACCATCGGACCCGGTCGACGGCGACGGGGCCGAGCCAGGTTCGTCGATCGCGCGTGATGCCGATCGCCGCAGCGCATCTCGAGGAATCAGGTTTCGACGAGTTCACGCAGTCCTACGTGTTCGTCACTCCGGGAGAGATCACGGTCGACGCGGTGCGACGGGTCATGACCCGAGTGGCGGCGCACCATCGGGTGCTGCACGCCGGGATCGAGCGCGACGACACCGGTGCGTGGTTCATGACCATCCCCGCTGAACCGAGCGCAGCCGACAGCCGTATTGAGTCCGAGAACTTCACCGGCGGTTGGGAATCCGCCGGGTGGACGAGCCGAGTGGACTCGCTCGTCACCGAGCTCTCCCGTGAACTCGACCCCCACACGTCCGTCATGTGGCGCGCCGTGGCGGTCACCGATCCCGCCGAGAGCACCGGCCGGCTGGTCGTGGTTGCGCACCACCTCGTCGTCGACGGTGTGTCGTGGCGAATCCTCGAGGACGACCTGGCGCAGGCGTGGGCAATCGAATCCGGCAGCACGACGGACGAACTGCTCGGCGTCGGAACCGATGTGACGTCCTGGACCGCGGCGCTCGAGAGCCGCGCTCGCGACGTCGACATCGCGTCGCAACTCGACTACTGGGCCAGCGTCGTCGACGCCATCGTTCCGGTGATCACCGACCGGCCACTCGATCCGTCCCGCGACACCGTGGCGACCACCGCGGACATCCACGTCACGGTCCCCGCGCAGGCCACCGAGACCGTGCTGGGCCCACTCACGACGGCGCTGTCCGCCGGCGTCGACGACATCCTCGTCGGCGCTCTGGCCGTCGCCACGGGGGTCTGGCGCGCCCGTCGAGGCCTCGGTGTCCACAGCCCCATCGTGGGCCTGGAGGGGCACGGACGTGACGAGACCACGGTGCCAGGGTCCGACCTGTCTCGTTCGGTCGGGTGGTTCACCACCTGGTACCCCGTGGCCGCTGGCATCGGGAACGTCGATCCCGTTGCGGCGCTGACCGATCCGAATACCGCAGCCGATGCGATACTGCGGGTCAAGGAATCGCTCGCTTCGGTACCTGCACACGGAATCGGGTACGGCGTCCTGCGCTACCTCGATTCGTCTGGCGCGCAGCGACTCACCGTCTCGACGGTGCCGGACCTCGCGTTCAACTATCTCGGACGGTTCACCGACTCCGCCGATACCGCTGGTAGCCCAGCATTGTGGAGCAGCGCACCCGAACTCCCCGGTATCGGTGGGCACGCGTCCGATCTGTCCCCTGCGGCCGCGGCGATCGACATCAACGTCGCTGCGGTACCGGGCATCGACGGGACGACGGTCATCGAGGGCACCTGGACGTACGCGGGGCAGCTCGTCACCGAGAGCGACGCACAGGAGTTGGCCGATCTCTGGGTCGAAGCCCTGACGACGCTGGCGAAGTATGCGGCCACCACCGAGCGGATACGCCGATCTCCGTCGGACATGATCGCGTCCGGAGTGACGTTCGCCGACATCGCCGGCTGGGAAGAGCGGTACGGCGACATCGCCGACGTCCATCCGCTGACGCCGCTGCAACACGGCATGGTGTTCGAGTCGCTCGTCGGTGCCGAATCGGGAGTCGACGTCTACGTCACCCAGAACGTCGTGCACCTCACGGGCACACTCGATCCCACGAGACTGTCGAGTGCGCTGGACACCGTACTCGAGACGTACCCGAACCTCAGGGCCGCAGTCACCGGGCTCTCGGACGGTGACCAGGTCGCAGTCGTTCCGGCGCAGGTGTCGGCGACCATCGAGCACATCGACCTCACCACCGAGGACGACCCTGCCGCGGAAGCTGCCCGTATCGTGGAGCAGGACAGGGCAACTCCGTTCGTGTTGGACCGACCGCCGCTGCTTCGGCTCACGGCCCTCACACTCGCTCCGGCCGAACACCGCGTCGTCGTCACGATGCACCACGTGCTCGCCGACGGGTGGTCCACGCCGTCGTTGATCACCACCCTCCTCGAGGCGTACCGCAACCCGGACGCGCCGGTGATCCCCGACCGCGCTCATCCCGCCTTCCTTCGCTGGCTCGGGACCCGGGACACCGGAGCCACGTCGCGGGCGTGGACCGACGCCCTGGCCTCCGTCACCGAACCGACGTTGATCGCTCCTACCGCGACCGCGTCGTCGGCCGAGTTTCCCGATCAGCTCGTCCTGGAGGAAGGACCGGGCCGAACAGCCGAACTGTTCGCACTCGCGCGCTCGCAGGGGTCGACATTCAGCACCCTCGTCCAATCCGCCTGGGCCGTCACGCTCAATGCAGTCACCGGTCTGTCCACGGTCACGTTCGGGACCACCGTCTCGGGGCGTCCCGCGGGCATCGACGGGATCGAGAACTCGGTCGGCATGTTCGTCGACACCGTCCCCACCCCGGTCCGGATCGGTGACAACCCGACCCTGATCGAAGTGATGGGCCGAGTTCACGGCCAGAACACCGCTCTGCTCGATCACCATCACGTCGGTTTGCCGGATCTGCACCGGATCGCCGGGCTGCCCACCCTGTTCGATACCCTCGTCGTCTACGAGAACTATCCGATCGACGAGGAGGCCGCCGACGCCGGCGACGGTCTCGCCCTGACCGAGGTGGACGGTCGCGACTCGACCCACTACCCACTGACCCTCGCGGTCATCCCCGGGAAGGAGTCGACGACGTTCGAATTCTCCTACGCAGCAGGCGTGCTCACGCCAGAGGTCGTGAGCCGCATCGCCACGATCTTCACCCGCACTCTCGATGCGTTCGTTTCGCGGCCGGGCACCCGTGTCGCGGAGCTGGATCTCGCGCCTGCATCGGATCTCGATCGCATCGCGCGGTGGGCCGGCGGAGCCGAGGTGCCCGACACGGGCGAGACCCTCGGCGAACTGATCAGCGCGCAGGTCACCAGAACTCCCGACTCGATCGCCGTGCGGAGCGACGACGGCGTCGACACGACCTACGGAGAGTTGGACGTTCGAGTTCAGGAGCTCACGCGAGCGCTCCTGCAGCACGGCGTCACCAGGGGCACCCGGACCGCTGTCCTCCTGCCTCGCTCGCTCGACCTCGTCGTGACCATCGTGGCGATCGTTCGGGCCGGGGCCGCATACGTCCCGATCGATCCCGACAACCCGACCGTGCGCGTCGAGCAGATCATCCAGGACGCGACTCCGACGGTCGTCGTCACGGACCTCGCGACACTCGATCGCCATCACTCGGCCGGGCTCTCCGAGGTCGGTGTCATCACGCTCGATGACCCACTGCCGCAGGCGGCGTCACATTCCGTGGAGCGGCTCTGCCCGCCATCGGCCGAGGACGCCGCGTACGTTCTGTTCACCTCCGGCACCACCGGACGCCCCAAGGGAGTCGTGGTCTCGCACCGCGCCGCTGTGAACCTCAATCGGTGGATGCAGTCCGTCTTCCCGATCGGTGACGGGGACTTGGTGCTGCAGAAGACTTCCGTCGGCTTCGACGTCTCGGTGCCGGAGTTCTTCTGGCCGTTGATCACCGGGGGTGCGATCAGACTGATCCGGCCCGGAGGCGAGAAGGACCTCGATTACCTGGCGCAGGTACTCCGTGACGAACCGATCGCCTACGCGGACTTCGTTCCGACTGCGTTGCAGGCCATGGTGGATCAAGGATTCGATCCGGACGACACCCGACTGCGATATCTGGCGGTGGGTGGCGAGCTCTTCCCCGGCCCGCTGGGACGCACGCTGGCTCGGGCGCGCGCACTGGTGCTCAATGTGTACGGCCCCACCGAGACCACGGTGAACATCACTGCGCACCGGGTCACTGCGGAGGAGCTGGCCGAGGCGTCGTCGGTTCCGATCGGTACCCCGGTCTCCAATACGGGGGCGCGGGTACTCGACGCATGGTTGCGTCCGGTGCCGATCGGGGTCGCCGGAGAGCTCTACCTCGGTGGTACACAGCTCGCGGACGGATACATCGACCGGCCGGCGCTCACGTCCTCGCGCTTCGTTCCGGACCCGTTCGGCGCACCGGGCAACAGGCTCTATCGCACCGGCGATCTGGTGCAGTGGAACGAATCCGGCGCACTCGAGTATCTCGGTCGATCCGACGATCAGGTGAAGATCCGCGGTTTCCGTATCGAACTCGACGAAGTCCGCAGCACCCTCGAGCTCCACCCGGGGGTCTCGGGTGCGGCCCTCGCCGCGGCCGATCACCCTGCCGGCGGGAGGGCATTGCACGCGTACTTCACCCTCACCGGCACCGGCGTCACCGCGGACGACCTACGCACGTTCGTCGCGTCTCGTCTCCCCGAGTACATGGTGCCCGCCACGTTCACCGAACTGGACCGGTTCCCGACCACCCCGAACGGAAAGCTGGACCGACGAGCTCTCCCCACTCCCGACCTCGCTGCCTCACTGTCCACCGGCGGTCGGGATCCCGAGTCGGCAACCGAACTGGCTGTGGCGCAGCTGTTCCGGGATGTACTCCGCACACCGGACGCCGTTGACCTGTCCGTCGACGAGGACTTCTTCCGACTGGGAGGTGACAGCATCCTCGCCGCGCGACTGGTGTCACTCGCCCGGCGACAGGACCTCCCGCTGACGATCCGGGACGTGTTCGAGAAGCGGACGATCGGCGAGCTGGCCGAATCGATGACCGTTGTCGCGCCGACCGCAGAACCGATCCCGCTGGTGCCGTCGTCGACCCTGGAACGACTGCGCGAGTCCGGTAATGGCGTCGACAGCTGGGTGTACACCGAGGTGGTGCACGCTCCTGCACAGGATCTGGACTCGTTGCGGTCGTCGTTCGTCCGGCTGGTGTCGACCACCGATGCATTGCGGATATCGGTGACCACTGCGAGTCGCCGGTTGTGGACTTCGGAGGTGAGACCGGCCGAGGCCGTCGATCCCGCAGGGCGATTCGTTGCGCACCCTTCTGCGCTCGACCTCGACAACGCTGCAGCACAGGCCCTCTCGATGATCGACGTGGGCACAGGGCATTCGGCGGCGGTGGTCGCGTGGGCCGACGGCACCGGTGTCGCGTTCGTGCTGGCAGTCCACTCGACTGTCGCAGATCGACGCTCGGTCCACCGGATGGCACGCTGTCTGATCGGGGCCGACGACACCGAAGCGCCGTCATCGCCGCTGGCCCCAGCCCTCGACGCCATCGAGAACGACGGGCAGGAACTCGATGCCGATCACGTCGAAGCCTGGGTGGTCGCGTCCGAACGTCCGACGACACACAATGATTCGATGTGGGCGTCCGATGTCCGAATCGACTTCGAGATCGACCTCGACCTCGACGGAGATGTAGAGGCGGTAATCGATGGTGCCCTCCGCGAAGTCACGAGCGGAGGATCCGAGAATCTGCGCGTCGATCTCGAGGTGGACATGCTCACCGGGGACACCGCTGCGGGGATACCCGTCGGGCCGTTCACGGCGACGTGGCCGTCACGGGCCCGGCTCGCCGCGGCGGACGTGGACCCGCGAGAATTCCCACTTCTTCGGTTCCACAACAGAACCGGTCGTAGAGCGCTCCGCAGGATGGAACATTCCGATGTTCTGGTCACTCGAACCTACGGCCTCGTCGCGTCCGGAGAACGCGAAGGCGTCGAAGACGAGTACCGCTGTGTGGTGCGCTATCGAATCGAGTCGACGTCGGTGGCCGTCACGGTGATCGGCATGTCCGACGAGGCGGTGGCCGAGTTGCGCGACGCCCTCTCGTCGTCACTCGATCGAGCCCCGGTCTGCTGAGCGCGGTCGATACGAAAACGACTGCGCCGCCGCCGGGTTGGACCCGGCGGCGGCGCAGTGGCTATCGATGGTGCTCGAGCAAAATCAGGCAGCGGTGTTGGCTCCCAGACCGCTCAGCAGGGGTGTGAGCTCTTCGCGCATGTAGTCGACGGCCGGCGGTGAGGCTTCGAGCACCGAACCGTTGATCGGCTCGTTCGTCGTGTCGAAGAAGATCACCGATCCGGACTTGACCGCAGGCAGGTTCTGGAACAGCGGATCCTGCTCCAACCGAGCCCGGTCCTCGTCGGCGGCGAGACCGACGAAGAGTACGTCCGCCTGGAATTCGCGCATGTTCTCGTAGGAGATGCCGTTGGAGGACCAGCTGTTGTCCTGGTTCGCGGCCGGCTCGAGTCCGAAGTACTCGACGGCAGATCCGTTGGGCATGTTGAACACTGCGCCGTCTCGAAGGGAGACGTAGTTGTAGGTCTTGCCCTGCAACCCGGCCAATTCACCTTCCTTGAGCGGATCGAAGCTGGCGTTCAGGTCGTCGAGCGTCTTCTGCGCCTCGGCTTCCTTGCCGACCAACTTGCCGTATGCGAGCAGCAGATCGTTGGCCGGGCTGATGCCCTCCTGGGTGCCGACGAACGTGGGTGCGATGGCCTCGTAGTCGGGGTAGATGCCCTCGTCGACCTCGAACGAACCGGTGTTGAGGATGAGGTCCGGGTCGTGGCCTGCGATCAATTCGAGGCTCGTACCCGCGTCGGTCCAGATGTCCTCGAACTCCCCGGTGAACACACCGTCGAGCCAGGGGTAGTCCGCGGGGTCTGGTGCGTCCTCGCCGATCAGGATCGGCTGCTCGCCCAACGCAACCATGATGGCCGCTACCGTCGATCCGGTGGCCACGATCCGCTCGGGCTTGCTCTCCACCGTGACCGGTCCGTAGACCGATTCCGCCGTGGCCGGGAACGCGCCGTCGCCCGTTGCGGCACCTGCCGTCGCGTCGGTCGATTCACCCGAGGATGAGCATCCTGCCAGCATCAACGCGGCCGACAGGCCGGCCACGATCAGCCGGTTCTTCTTGTACGTTTTCGAGGTCACTCGATTGCCTTCCGTGCCGCAGTGCGGCGTCCTCGCATCGGCACTCACCGACGCGCAAAGGTTTGCCTACGCTAATATGCCTGCTGTACGTTAATAACGGGCCAAAGCTCTCGTCAAGCCCAACTGCCCGAACCGAGTCGATAGGACACCCGAGGATGACCACGTCCGGACGAATCGACGGCACAGCGAATCGCGCGGACCGGCAACCTGTTTCGCGGCAGCCGCGACTCGAAGCACGCGAGGTCACCCTCGGATACAGCGAGCGGGTCATCTCCGACGCGTTGTCCGTGGAGATTCCGGCCGAATCATTCACGGTGATCATCGGTCCGAACGCCTGCGGAAAGTCGACCCTGCTTCGCGCCCTGTGTCGAGCGCTCAGCCCCAGCAGCGGACAGATCGTGCTGGACGGCAAGGACATCGACGCATACAAGTCCAAGGACGTCGCACGGCGGATGGGGCTGTTGCCGCAGAGCCCCCTGGCACCCGACGGCATCCGCGTCGCCGACCTGGTCTCACGTGGACGCCACCCGTACCAGTCGCTGTTCCAGCAGTGGCGGCCCGACGACGAGCGAGCCGTTGCGCACGCCCTGGCGGCGACACGAGTGACCGAGCTGTCGGGTCGTTTCGTCGACGAGTTGTCGGGGGGACAGCGCCAGCGCGTGTGGTTGGCCATGTTGCTGGCCCAGGAGACACCGACGCTGCTACTGGACGAGCCCACCACATTCCTCGACATCGCTCACCAGTTCCAACTCCTCGAGCTGCTCAAATCGCTTCACTCGCAACACAAGACGCTGGTCGCCGTTCTGCACGACCTCAACCAGGCGGCCCGATACGCCTCGCATCTGATCGTGATGAAGGACGGCCGCATCGTCACCACCGGGGCACCCGCCGACGTCATCACTGCCGAACTGGTCGAGGAGGTGTTCGAGCTGCCCTGCATGGTCGCCCCCGACCCGATCACCGGCACACCCAACGTCTATCCCCTCGCGCCCGAGACCTCGAAGAGTCTCGAGCGGTGAGCCCGAACCCGAACTCGCCGGCCTGGAATCCACCCCGCCGTCTCCCGGTCTTCTTCGAGGTTCCCGCGGCTCCCCCCAAGCAGCGCATCACCATTCGCGAGGACATGTCTCCCCTGGCACTCGCGGCGTCCATCGTCCGGTCCGCGGGGTGGCACGCTGTTCTGGGCTGCCTGCTCCTCGTCGTGTTCAACATCGCGACGACACTGGTCCCGCTCGCCCTCGGTGCGGCGATCGACCAGGGCATCGGCCCGGTCACCACCGGGACGCCTGCGGGCGACGCGGTCGGCGGGTTCGCGATCTGGGTGTCGGTCATCGCCGGTCTCTACGTGGTGATGAACCTGACCTACCGATTCGGCGGTCGCATCGGGTGGTACTCGGTGCAGCGCGCTCAGTACGAGTTGTCCGCCCGTGTGGTCGAGCGGATCCTCGACGTCCGCGGCACGGCGGGCGGACCGCAGCTGCCCGGACGGTTGCTGTCGGTGGCCACATCCGACAGTGAACGCACCTGCGCCGCCTTGTACTTCGCGATCTACCCACTCGGAAATCTCGTCGCCATCGTGGTGGCCGCGGTCTCGCTGTTCGTCATCCACCCGATCCTCGGAATCACCGTCGTGGTCGGGGCACCACTGCTGCTCGTACTGATGGCCCTGGCGGCACGCCCGCTTCGGGCGCGCACCGAGCGCGAGCAGGAGGCCATCGCCGACGCGGCAGGCACCGCCGCCGATCTCGTCTCCGGCTACCGCGTCATCGCCGGGATCCACGCACAGCGCGCCGCCGCCGGCCACTATCGAGGAGTTTCTCGCTCCGCCTTGCGGGGCACATTGGCGAGCAATACCGCCGAGGGTGCTCTCGTCGGCGTGAACGCAACCCTGACCGCCCTGTTCGCCGGGATCGTCACCGTCGTCGCGGCGCTGTTGACGTTCGACGGGTCCATCTCGGTCGGGGGACTCATCGCCGCTGCCGCGATGGCACAGATGCTGCTGGACCCGCTGAAGATCCTCATCGAGGAGGCAGCGACGCTGGGTGCGGAAGTTCTCGCATCCGCGCGGCGCGTGCTGAATCTGCTGTTCACCGAACCGAATCCGGACGCACTCGGTGCCGCACCGGTCGCGCCGACGCCACACCTGCGCATCGACTCCCCGACCGGAGACTCGATCGACATCCGTGCCGGTGAGTTCGTCGTGATCGATCCGACCGCAGTGGACGCCGACGTTCTGACGGCTGCCCTCACCATGACGGCCCGGGCCGGCACCGCACCTCACATCACCCTCGACGGTCGAGAACTGCGAGAGCACGATCCGACCGAGGTCCGCCGTACGATTCTCGTTGCACCCCATCGAGCGGACCTGCTCGAGGACACCGTGCTCGCCAACGTTCTGCACGACTCAGACGACGTCTCCCGCGCACGGGCGGCACTGGACTCGGCCTGCTGCGGCAGCCTCGAACACGAACTGCCGCTCGGGTACGACACCGCCATCGGCGACGGCGGTCGGACGCTGTCCGGCGGACAACGACAGCGAGTCGCGCTCGCGCGCGCCCTCTTTCGCGAACCACCGGTGCTGGTGCTGCACGATCCGACGAACTCGGTCGATTCGGCGACCGAGCACGATATCGCACACCGACTTCGCAGTGCCCGTTCCGGTTTCACCACTGTCGTCATCACCTCGTCGCCGGCGTTTCACGCGGTCGCCGAACGCAGTATCGGCCGCGACGAGGTGATGCAGTCGTGACCGCAGACCAGGCCCGTCTTCCGGTCGCCGACTGGCGGGAGATGCGCCGCGAGGTCGCCCATCTCGCGGCGGGACGGTGGTGGCGCATCGGCGGCATCCTGCTTCTGCTGCTGATCGCCTCGGCCGCAACTCTCGTGCTGCCCTTGACGATCGGCTGGATCGTCGACACCGTGACCGACCGAAGCGGTTCCGGAATTCCCACCGTGTTCTGGTGGCAATTGGGCGCCCTGGGCGGCGCGGCCGTGGTCGGCGGAATCGTCCAGTTCTCGGGGATCGTCGCACTCGGCCGGGTCATCGACACCATGGTTGCCGAGTTGCGCGAGAAGTTCATGGCCTCCGCGTTCGACCTCCCGGAGCGAGAGATCGAACGCGTGGGCGTCGGCGACATCGTCACCCGCGCCGCCACCGACACCCGCAACGTCTCCGATGACCTGCCCGGCATCCTGCCGACCGTCGCGTCGGCCGCATTCACCATCGCCCTGACCGTGGTCGGAACGGTGGTGATCGACTGGCGGTTCACCATCGCGTTCCTGTTGGCCGTGCCGCTCTATGCACGGGCACTGCAGTGGTATCTGCCTGCCGTGCCTCCGGTCTACGCCGAACTGCGATCGGCCGACAGTACCCGCGGCGAACGCGTACTCACCACGCTGACGGCACTTCCCACCGTCACCGCCTTCCGCGCGGGACCGCGTCGAGTCGACCGGATCCGCACTGCCACCTGGGAAGTGGCGCGGTGGGAGATGCGCGCTCGCATCATGCAGAACCGGTTCTTCGGACGTATCAACCTGGCCGAGGCCGTCGGACTGCTCCTGGTCCTGGTGTGCGGTTTCGTCCTCGCAGCGCGGTACGGCACCACACTCGGCCAGATCACTTCGGCCTCGCTGCTCTTCCTGCAGATCACCGGACCGATCGCCGGGTTGATGTTCGTGATGGACGATCTGCAGTCTGCCGCTGCGTCACTCGCGCGGGTGGTCGGGGTGACACGGACGACGGCCGATGTCGATACGCGTGAACTCGGCTCTGCGGTCCGGCGCAGCGAAGGCCCCGTCGTCCGCGTCGAGAACGTCGAATTCTCCTACCGTCCAGGGCATCCGGTGCTCCTCGGACTGAACCTCACCCTGGCGGCCGGTGAACATCTGGCGATCGTCGGCTCGAGCGGGTCCGGGAAGACGACTCTCGCCCGTCTCGTCGCGGGTGTACGCGAGCCGGTCGCAGGCGTCATCCACACCGCGGTCGATCGGACGCGCATTGCCTACCTCAACCAGGAGGGTCGCATCTTCGCGGCCACGCTTCGCGAGAACCTTCTGCTCGCCGCGCCCGACGCCCCCGACGATGTCCTTCTCGACGCACTGAGAACCGTCCGCGCGGACGAGGTATTCGCCTCGCTTCCCGACGGTCTCGACACCCTGCTCGGCGAAGAGGGCCATCGCCTCGTCGCAGCCGATGCTCAGCTGATCTCGTTGGCGCGGTTGGTGCTTCACGATCCGTCCGTGGCCATTCTCGACGAAGCGACCGCAGAAGCGGACTCACGAAACGCCGCGGTGCTCGACGACGCCACGGTTCGAGCCCTGGACGGGCGCGCGGCGATCGTCATCGCACATCGCCTCTCACAGGCTCGTGCGTGTGATCGCATCATGGTGCTCGAGCACGGCGTGGTCGTCGAGGAGGGGACGCACGACGGCCTGGTCGCCTCGGGTGGCCGGTACGCAGACCTGTGGGCCGTGTACAGCGCGGGAAGAACCGGCGTCGAGCACGCCGTAGAGAATTCGAGTTAAGTAAGGCTAAGATAAATCTCGGCCGATCGGTCCCCCGAGAAGGAGCGTGTGTTGAAGACGTGCATGGCAACCGTGTCGCTCGGCGGGACGCTGGAAGAGAAGATCGACGGTATCGCGACAGCGGGCTTCGATGGTCTCGAATTGCTCTGCACGGACGTGCACGCGTCGGCGCTGTCCCCGCGTGACATCGCCGATCGATGCGCAGCTCTCGGTCTGAAAATCGATCTGTACCAGCCGTTCCGGAGGGCCGAAGGGGTCACGCCCACCGAGTTTCCCGACGTCCTCGCTCGCTTCCATCGCGAACTCGACGTGATGGAAGCGCTCGGCGCGACATCGATTCTCGTCGTCTCCAACACCGACGACGACGCGAACAGCAGCCGGGACCTCTCGGCCACCCAGGTGGCCGCATTGGGTAGCGCTGCAGGCGAACACGGAGTCACGGTCATGTTCGAGGCATTGGCGTGGGGCACCCACATCAACCGCGTCGCACACGTGCGAGATGTACTCACGCGGGCAGACCATCCGAACGTGTTGCTCGCCGTCGACACGTTTCATCTGGTCGCGGGCGGAGAGGGTGCCGAGGCCGTCGCCGACCTCGAACCCGGTTCGGTCGGTCTGCTCCAGATCGCGGACGCCCCCTGGATGCCGCTCGACCTACTCACGTGGAGTCGCAACTACAGATGCTTCCCCGGAGCGGGCGAATTCGACCTCGTCACTCCCGTTGCCTCCGTTCTGAATTCGGGCTACAGCGGACCGGTGTCGCTGGAGATCTTCAATCCCGGATACCGCGAGCGCCCCGCCGCAGACGTCGCACGGCACGGTGCGGAATCGCTCCGACGCCTGCTGGCCGACGTCGACACGCTGGCCACCTCCACCCTGCCCGCGTAACAGCACACGAGAGAAGGACCTTTTCGCGATGTCGGTGACCGAGAATTCCGTCGTACAGAGTTCGATCCCGCCCGTCGAGCCTCTCCGTCTGGACGGTGTTGTTCCGTATCCGGAGGAATTCGCCGAACGGTACCGGGCAGAGGGCATCTGGATCGATCGGACGTTCTCGGAGTTCCTGTTCGACGCGATCGAGCGCTCCTCCGGCCGGATTGCCTTCAGCAGCGGCGATGCACACACGACCTACGCCGAGCTGGGTGAGCGGGTTCTTCGGCTCGCTGCCGGATTGCAGCACGAGGGCATCGAACGGGGCGATCGGGTGGTGGTCCACCTGCCCAACATCGTCGAGTTCGTCTCGCTCGTCTTCGCGCTGTACGAGATCGGTGCCGTTCCGGTTCTGGCACCGGTGGCGTTGCGCAAACACGAGATCGAGTACATCGTCGATACCACCGGCGCTCGTGGATACATCACCGCCGACTCGCACGACGGGTACGACCTTGCCGCACTTGCAGCCGAACTCGTTGGATCGTCGGCGTCGTTGCGGCACACCATCATTGTCGCCCGCGACGGCGGTGGTGCCGACCTCGAGCGACTGCTCGCGCACGGTTCGGTGGAGCACACCCGGCGTTCGCTGCCATCGGACGTTGCGTTTCTGGCGCTGTCGGGTGGAACGACGGGTCGGCCGAAGATCGTCGCGCACACCCACGAGACCTACCTCGCGTCGGTGCGCGCAGCGGTGAGTGTCGCGGGCGTCAGCGAATCGACCGTCCAGCTCATCGTGCTGCCCATGTCGCACAGCTTCGCCATGCGGTCGCCCGGATTCCTCGGCGTTCTCAGCGTCGGTGGGCGAGTTGTATTGACGCCGAACGGAAGTCCAGACGTCGCGTTCCCGCTCGTGGCGCAGCACGGTGTCACCCACGTCGCCCTGGTGCCGCCGCTCGCTCTCGCGTGGCTGAACTCGACCCGCAAAGAAGAGCACGATCTGTCCTCCCTCGAGGTTGTCCAGGT
Source organism: Rhodococcus sp. NPDC076796 (assembly GCF_040702765.1). Taxonomy (NCBI): domain Bacteria; kingdom Bacillati; phylum Actinomycetota; class Actinomycetes; order Mycobacteriales; family Nocardiaceae; genus Rhodococcus; species Rhodococcus sp. NPDC076796. The sequence continues at coordinate 800,438 of NZ_JBFBMS010000001.1, forward strand.
CGGCGGCGCGAAGTTCGGGCGAGAATCCGCGATTCGGATCCGCAGCGAACTGGGCACCACCTTGCAGCAGAGTTTCGGAATGTCCGAGGGCCTGCACACCTTCACCGGTCTGGACGAGGACGACGAGACGATCACCACCCGCCAAGGGCGACCGGCGACATCGGCCGACGAGATCAAGGTCGTCGACGACAACGGCAACGAGGTGCCGCGGGGTACGTCCGGGAATCTGTGGACCCGTGGGCCGTCGACCATTCGCGGATATTTCCGCGCTCCCGAACACAATTCGAGCTTCACACCCGACGGGTTCTACATCACCGGCGACATCGTGACCCAGGACGAGCGCGGATACCTGACGGTGACCGGACGGACGAAGGATCAGATCAATCGCGGCGGCGAGAAGATCGCACCGGCCGAGGTGGAAGACCTGCTGCTCGCCCACCCGGCAGTGCACGAGGTCTCCGTCGTCGGAATTCCCGACGACATGCTCGGCGAACGGATCAAGGCTTCGGTCCTCCCCCGCGACGGTGCCGACCGAAAAGAGCTGACACTCCCCCGTATTCGCCAGTTCCTTCGAGGCCGAAACCTCGCCTCGTACAAGATGCCCGACGTCGTCGAGGTGGTCGACGCCTTCGAGCGAACAGCGGTGGGCAAGATCAGCAAGCGCAGCTAGCGTCGTGGATCGGCTCCTCGCTTTCGGAAATACGCCTCCGATCGGCGTCGGGTATTCGGGTCCGAGGAGCTGATTCACGGCGGCCGGTCAACGACGGGTTGCGGCGAACACGTCGACCGGATGCGGCACCCGAAGCTTGCCGTCGGAGCCCGGCACCGAGACCGCGCCGAGATAGGCCCGCACGGGGCCGTACAACTCGGGAGTGAGCCGGGCCTGTACCGCGAAGTCGAGTACCTCGTCGCTCGCGGAGGCGAGGTCGACCAGCGCGTCGAGGGTGACCACGTCGTCGACCGCGATCCCGCCGTCGACGAAGGCCTTCTCGACATCCGCGCTGAACCACTGCCGGTGGCCCTCCAGAGGCGGGGCAAGGACCCCGACCAGCGCGTTGAGCGCTGCCGACGGTGCGATGGCCACCCACAGCTCACCGCCGGGCCGCAGCAGGTTCAGCGCGGCACGCAAAGTTGCCCCGACATCGGCGACGTAATACATCGAGTGCACGAACAGCACCACGTCGAAGGTCTCGTCCACCGGGGCGTCGTCGAAGGACGCCACGTGCGCCTCGACGCTGAGCTCGTCGGCCCCCAGCGCGGCCATCGTGGCGGTGAAGAGCTCCACGCTCCCGGGCCAGGGGTCGATGCCGACGTACCGGACCGGTCGGCCGGACTTCCGCTGCACGAGACCAGCGGCGAGCCGGCCGTCCAGCGACCCGTCACCGCACCCCACCGACAGCACCGAGATCGGCCGGTCCCCCATCCTCGCCAGCCTGCCTGCGAGGTCTTCGGCGATCAGACTGCGCTGGTCGGACAGTCGCTCGAAAGCGGCGTGGTCTCGGGCGTAGGAGTCGGGCTCGAGACCGGCAAGGGGCCCGGTGCCACGCCGCAGGGCGCGCAACGCGTCGAGGAACCCGGCCACGGTGTCGGTCGACGAAGTCGGAGCTATGTTGGACACCACATCGAGTGAACCACGACGCACCCAGGAATGCGTTGCGGTTGGCTTCCCGAGAGGAGTGCCATGAGCAACGGAGACACAGCCGAGCGCAGTCTCGACCACTGGAGTGAGGCCGGCCGAACGGGCATGGAGGCGTTCTACGCCCTGGCCACCGAGGACTACCACCAACTGGCACTGGCAGCCGACTGGCCCGCCCTGCTGGCCGAGCACGCGCACGACGGCTGGTCGCTGCTCGACGTGGCCTGCGGCAGCGGCAAGTTTCCCACCGCGCTACGTCGCTATACCGATCTGTCCGGCGTTCCCGAGGTGGCCTACGACCTGCTCGACCCGTCTGCGTTCTCGGTGGCCGAGGCACGCGGGGCGCTCGACGCGCCGTTCGTACCCCGCGACGAGCTGGTGATGACGTTGCAGGACCTGCCCGCCGAACGGACCGGGTACGACATCGTGTGGGCCACCCACGCGCTGTACGCCCTTCCGCCTGCCGAGTTGGACGCCGCAGCCGAACGATTCGTGGCTGCGCTCGCCCCCGGCGGCCTCGGTCTGGTCGCGCAGGCCACGGCGGCCTCCCACTACCTGGCGTTCTACGACGCCTTCCGGGCAGGCGTCCGCGAAGCGACCCCGTACACGACGGCCGAGCAGGTGCGTGACGCGCTGATCCGAGCCGGCGCGGACGTGCGCGACCAGCGCGTCACGTACACCACCGGTACGTCCGATCGCGTTGTCGTCGAAGGGTTTCTGCAACGCTGCGCCTTCGACGATTCCGTGTCGCTCGAGGAGATGGAAGCAGCGCCGGTGCTGGGCGATTACCTCGCCTCCTGCCGCGACGAGTCGGGTTCCTACACCTTCTCCCACGAGGCAGCCCTGCTGTGGCTCTGACGAACGAACGACTCCCCGAGCAGAACCGCGATGGCGGTATCGACCAGGACTGGGCCGGCGACGATCAGGACTGGTGGGATTGGTACGTCACGCTCGCTGCCAACGACCAGGCACCCACCGAGTTGGTCGACGGGCCCGGCCTACCCGACGCCCCGGCGGCGTCCGACGAGCAGGTCGAGCGTGAGCTCGCCGAGCCGTACGAGCTCGACTCTGCCGCGGTCGAGTCCTTCGCTCGGGAAGCGTTCGTGAAGTTGCCGGCCGTCCTGTCGCCTGCGGTGGTACGACGCCTCGCCGAGCGTCTGGAGGATCTGCTGCGCGCCGAGCATGGTGAGAACGTCGCAGGCCGGTTCACCGCGCTCGAGCAGATGTGGCTCCATGACGACCTGATGCGCGCCGTGGCGCTGTCTCCCCGGATCGGCGGCCTGGCCGCAGCCCTGCTCGCAGAACCGGCCGTTCGGCTCTACCACGACAATGCACTGTCCAAGGAGCCCGGTTGTGGCCGCACACCCTGGCACCACGACGCGGAGCACTTCCCGCTGCAGACCGTCCAGGCGGTCACCGCGTGGATGCCGATGTCGGCGATCCCCGGCCTAATGGGTCCGCTGTCCTTCGCCCGCGGCCGGGAGGTGCTGGCCGAGGTCGCCGAACTGGAGTTCGACAAAGTCGGCACGTCGTACGACGAGGCCGTCGCCCATCGCTTCGTCGAGCGTGACGTCGCGGTGGCCTCGGAGCCGTTCGAGGTGGGAGACGTGTCCTTCCACTCCGCGCTGTGCTTCCACACTGCCGGGCCGAACCGGACGACACAGCCGCGCCGAGCGTTGGCGACCACCTACTTCGCCGACGGGGCTCGTGTCGTGGAATCGCCGACGCTGATCAGCGGCACGTGGCGCGAGTTCCTACCCGGCGTCGAGCCCGGCGGTCTTGCGGCCTCCGAACTCAACCCGGTGGTCGGCCGCCGAGACTGAGCCGACGGTTTCAGTGGACACACGTACACTCGATTGCGTGGGGACCACATCTCAGAGCACCCAGGAGTGGGGCGAGCTCGGTGAGCTCGCCCTTCGCGAGCTGGCGTCGGCCGCGGGTGGTGTTCGCAAAGTGCACTCGGCCATCGCACGACGCACGTTCGCTGCCGTGCGACTCGGCGTCGGCCCCGCCGTCCTACCGACACAGCTGATGCACGACGCGATCGCCGCCGGCACCTACGCGACCATCGCGGCCGCCTGCACCGGCGCAGCCAAAACAGTCGGTGCGCTGACCGGCAGTTCCGAAGTGGCCGACGACGAAGCGACCGAGGACGACCCTCGGCCGTCGCCGTCGCACACCACGTACGGCGCACAGACCATCGCGATCCTGCACGGGCTCATCGGCGACGACATGGAGCGCACCGCCCGAGTCCTCGCCTACCCGATGTCGATACGCGTCGACGGACGCCCTGTGCCCCCGAAGTACCGCGCTCTGGCCACTGCTTTTCCCGATGCGGGCGCACACCTCGTGGTGTTCCTGCACGGTCTGGTCGAAACCGAATCGGCATGGCGGCTCGGTGGGCGACCCACGTACGGGGAGCGGCTGGATTCCGAAGCCGACACGACCTCGATCTTCTTGCGCTACAACACCGGACGTCGCATCGCCACCAACGGCGCGGACCTATCGGACCTGCTGGAACAGCTCGTGCAGGCATGGCCCGTACGGGTTCATCGCATCACCCTGGTCGGCCATTCCATGGGAGGCCTGGTCTCGCGCAGCGCAGCACACCACGCTGCGGAGAACGGCCGCCGATGGGTGGACCTGTTGACTGACGTATTCACCTTGGGAACACCACATCTGGGTGCGCCGCTCGCACGCGGCGTTCACGTCGCCACCGCAGCGCTGGCACTCGCGCCCGAGACCCGGCCGTTCGCAAACCTATTGGCGCGTCGAAGCGCCGGAGTCCGCGACCTCATCCACGGATCGATCACCGCAGACGAGGGACATGCCAGCTACGCCGACGGATTCGACGTCGGAGTTGCCGCGGACATCTCGGTTCCGGAGGGGGTACGGCATCATCACGCGTCCGCGGTCGTCACCGGAAACCCGCGACACCCGGTCGGAATATTCGTGGGCGACGGCCTGGTTCGCACCGACAGCGCCGGCGGACGGAACAAACTGCGCAACATAGGACTTCGTCCCGACGACGGGCTGGCGATCAACAGCGCGCATCACTTCACCTTGCTCAACGACGAGAGAGTGTACGGCTGGATGCGAAAAATCCTGGTCGATCGATCCCGGCCGTGATCTACTTTTCGGCCAGACCTGTTGCCGTAGCAAGATATTCACGCGAATCTCGAAACGTCTGCGCCACACCGCGCCCGGCTATAGCTCGGTACCGACTGATCTGATCGTCATCGAGTAGATCGAGCACCGTGCTGGAATCCGCATGCATCCAACCGCCGTCTCGCACCAATTCGTGGGGCCGTTTGCCCTGCAGCGCTGCAATCCCTTCGACCCTGATTCCCTTCGGATCGGTCGACACCGCGAGGTAGTAGGCCTTCTTGCCCGAGTAACCGGCCTTGACCTTCGAGCGCAGCCGCAAGACCGCATCGGCCGCGTCATCGACGGCGGACGACTGCTCGTCGGAACCCGATTCGGCAGCTGAGAGTCGCGAGATCTCAGCATCCAGTCCAGCAAGCAAAGTGGCGAGGTACTCGAGATCGCTCATCGACCCATGATGCCCTACGGCAGTGAACTCCTGAACCAGCACCCGAGGGCAATGGTATCCATACCTGAGGTGCGTGCGCGCATTTCCAACCCGGACAGAACGAAGGTATCCACGACATGACGCAACTCGGTCTCGGCCTTGCCGCACTCGGACGGCCCGAGTACCTGACGGTCGGGCACTCGGACGCTGTGGACGGGCGATTCGATCCGGCGGCCCTGGAGCAGCTGTGCCACGCAGTACTCGACGCCGCGTGGGACCGCGGAGTTCGACACTTCGACGTCGCGCGCTCCTACGGTTTTGCCGAGCGCTTCCTCGGCAGCTGGCTGTCCCGACACCCCCATCGGCGAGAAGAGCTGGTGATCGGCTCCAAGTGGGGATACGCCTACGTCGCCGATTTTCAGCGGGGTGCCGAAGTTCACGAGGTCAAAGAACACTCGGTTGCACGCTTGGCCGAGCAGTGGCCGCAGACTCTGCGCGACCTCGGCGGTGCGCCCGACCACTACCTGATTCACAGCGTCACCCCGGACAGTCCAGCTCTCGGCGACACTGCACTGCTGGACGACCTGCGCGCAATAGCCGAGAGCGGTACCCGAATCGGCATCAGCACCAGCGGGCCGCATCAAGCCGATGTGGTTTGTGCAGCGCTGGACATCGGGGTGTTCAGCTCGGTGCAGTCGACGTGGAACCCACTCGAGCCGTCCGTCGGCCCGGCCTTGGCACGCGCACACGAGGCCGGCTGGTTCGTTGTCGTCAAAGAGGCGATGGCCAATGGCCGACTCGTCGCGGAGGATTCTGCGCTTGCCCGGGTGGCGGATTCGGCCGGGGTCGGCCGTGACGCCCTCGCATTGGCGAGTGCACTCGCGCAACCGTGGGCCGATGTCGTGCTCTCCGGCGCGGCCACCGCGGGGCAACTCGAACAGAATGTCGCTGCACTGTCGATCGACCGCGAACTGATCGCAGCGGCCGGTTCGGACATTGCAGAAAACCCGGAGAGCTACTGGGACAACCGCTCTCGCCTGGCATGGACGTGATCCCCTGAACGGGGTCTCGAGGACGAGTTCACGAAGCGATGCGACCGACCGCCGTGCCGGACGGTGAGTCGAAATCCACGACGCGTTCACAGGGTCGTTGTGCTCCGGTGACAACGGAGTCCGAAAAGTCTGGCCTCGCGGGCCGTATCACCCTATGGCGGGGGTCACTAGTGTCTTGAATCACAGCACTAGCGAGGGGATCGAACATCGTGTCCGGCATTGACTATCTACCGTGGAACTCAGACGCAGAACGAGCGGACCTACCATGCATTCGCGACGACAACGAAGAGTTGACGTACGCCGAGTTCTCCACGCGTGTAGATCGTTTCGCTTCCTGCCTGCTGGCCGATGGAATCACGGCGGGCGATGTGATCGCGGTGATGCTGCCCAATCGCGTGGAGTTGTTGATTGCCATCATGGCAGCGTGGCGGATCGGTGCAGCAGCAACGCCGGTCAACCCCACCTTCACCTACACCGAGGCCGGCTATCAGATCGACGACGCACGCGCGGCCATGACCATCGTCGAGGACGGTGCGTCTCCGGTCGAAGGAAAAGTCACCCGTTCGGTCGATGACATCGCCTCTCGCACAGTCGGACTCGTCGGTGTGGAGCCGGTCGACCCGGCTCCGGAGGATCTGGCCCTACTGATCTACACATCGGGATCCACCGGACGCCCGAAGGGTGTGGAACTGACCCACTCGAATTTGCAATACATGGCCGGAGCGATGGCCACTCACCTCGGCTTGACCAGTGACGACCACAGCCTGCTCATCCTTCCGCTCTTCCACGTCAACGCGATCTGTGTCAGCGTGCTCGCCCCGCTGTCGGTGGGCGGTCAGGTCAGCATCACCGGACGCTTCTCGCCGTCGAGATTCTTCGACGACGTCGCGCGGCTGCGCCCGACGTACTTCTCGGCCGTCCCGACGATCTATGCGCTACTGACCGCTCAGGCCGATGACGTCGTCTCCGACACCTCCTCTCTTCGATTCGCAGTATGCGGTGCCGCTCCTATATCGAAGGAACTACTCGATCGGGCCGAAACGAGATTCGGCTACACGATCGTCGAAGGGTATGGACTCACCGAAGGGACGTGTGCGTCGGCGTGCAATCCCCCCAACGGCATTCGCAAATTGGGTACCGTAGGCCCTGCTCTCCCCGGCCAATCGATTGCGATCGCCGACGAACACGGAGAACTCCTGCCGGTGGGTGCCGTCGGTGAAGTTCTCATCTCCGGCCCCAATGTCATGCGCGGGTATCTCGACCGTCCCGACGAATCCTCGCGAACGGTCGTCGACGGATGGTTGCACACCGGCGACGTGGGCCGCCTCGACGAGGATGGGTACCTCACTCTCGTCGACCGCATCAAGGACATGATCATCCGCGGGGGTGAGAACATCTACCCCAAAGAGATCGAGAACGCACTCGCCACTCATCCCGAGATCCTCGAAGCCGCCGTCGTCGGGGCACCCGACGACGTCTACGGCGAAGTCCCTGTCGCCTACGTCGTGACCTATCCGAACTCGGAGGTGACGTCTACCGATCTGCTCGATCATCTGCGCGCCCGCCTCACCAAAGTCAAACTGCCCGTTGCGATCCACGTCGTGGACGCCTTGCCACGCAACCCCGTCGGAAAGATCGACAAACCCGGCCTGCGCCGCACCCTCCGAACCCCCTCGGCCACGCCCGTGGGCTGAACTCCACTCGCCGTACGACACGCGTCACTCCTGGTCCGAATTCCCGGACGAGGTGATCGTTGCTGCCCAAATCCTTTCCCGAACAGGAGCACTCATGGGATTCAAAGAAGGAAACTTCCCGCAGGTCGACCCTGCGACATTTCTCGATCTACCGTTCCGCGAACGACTGCGGGCCATGTCCACCCACTGGGCCGACCACGGATTCGGCACTCCGAAGATGGTCCACACCATCTACCTCCTCAAACTGCTGGTCCTCTACATCGGCGCAGGAGTGGCAGTGGCCACCCTGACCTCCGGCCACAATCCGCTCGACATCTCGGCATGGTGGAACGAGCCGATCGTCTACCAGAAGCTGCTGCTCTGGACTCTGCTACTCGAAACCGTGGGACTGGGCGGATCCTGGGGTCCGCTTGCCGGACACTTCAAGCCGATGATGGGCGGTGCGCTGTTCTGGCTTCGCCCGGGAACCATTCGCCTGCCACCGTGGCCGGGCAAGGTGCCACTGACCACAGGTGACAGCCGTACCGTCTTCGACGTCGTCGTATATGTCGCTGTACTGGTCAATATCGTTGTTGCGCTTGCACTTCCCGGTGTACACACCGGTTCGATCGACGCCGCCCTCGCGGACAACAACGGCCTGGTGCGCCCCGCACTGATGATGTCGCTCGCAGCCCTGTTGGTTCTGATCGGACTGCGAGACAAGGTCATCTTCATCGCCGCCCGCGGCGAGCAGTACTTTCCCGCGGTCTTGTTCTTCGGCTTCCTGCCCTTCGTCGACATGATCATCGCCCTCAAACTGCTCATCGTGACCGTGTGGGTCGGTGCCGGCATCTCCAAGCTCGGCCATCACTTCTCCATGGTGATCCCTCCCATGCTCTCGAACACGCCGTGGATTCCCTCGAAGGCTCTCAAGCGAGCGCACTACCGCAACTTCCCCCACGACCTTCGCCCCTCCAAAGTTGCCGGCGGGGTCGGCCACGTCCTGGGAACCCTCGTCGAGGTCGCTACCCCTCTGGTTCTTCTGTTCACCACCAATGCTGTTGTCGCACTTGCCGGTGCCGGATTGATGGTGGCGTTCCATCTGTTCATCACCTCCACGTTCCCACTGGCTGTTCCCCTCGAGTGGAACCTGCTCTTCGCCTTCGCTGCGGTGTTCTTGTTCCTCGGCTTCCCCAACGCCGGCGGTTACGCGGTGTGGGACTTCTCGTCGCCCGCATTGCTGGCACTCATCGTCGCGGGTCTGGTGTTCTTTCCGATCCTGGGCAATCTTCGACCCGATCTGGTCTCGTTCCTGCCTTCGATGCGGCAGTACGCCGGCAACTGGGCCTCGGCGACGTGGGCGTTCGCCCCGGGATGCGAGGACAAGCTCGATCAGTTCATCGAGCGTCCCAGCCAGAACACTCGCACCCAGCTCCTGGCCAGCTACCCACCCGAGGTCGCCGACGTGGTGATGCACCAGCTTCTCGGATGGCGTTCGCTGCACAGCCAGGGACGCGCCCTGTTCTCACTGATGATGAACCATCTCGGGGACGACATCGACACCTACACGCTCCGCGAAGGAGAATTCTCCTGCAACTCGATCGTCGCGTTCAACTTCGGTGACGGGCACCTGCACGACGACAAGCTCATCGCCGCGATTCAGCGCCGATGCAACTTCGCCCCGGGAGAATTCCTGGTGGTGTGGATCGAATCGCAGCCGATTCACAAAAACTATCAGGAATATCAGGTCATCGACGCCGCGCTGGGAGTCATCGAACGCGGCACATACAAGGTCGCCGATGCCATCAACGAACAACCGTGGTTGCCCAACGGCCCCATTCCGGTCGATGTGACATGGACACTGGACATCGACGCCAACCGCGCCGCTACCGACCCCGGCACCGTAGAGGAACCCAAGATGCGCGACACCACCGCAACCGAGTCCGGCGACTCCGTCGTCGCACCCACATCACAGCGCGGTCACCGAGTATGACCACCGCCGTAGTCGTCGGCAGCGGGCCCAACGGGCTCGCTGCCGCGGTACACCTCGCCCGCTCCGGAGTCGATGTTCAGGTTCTGGAGGCAGCCGACACGATCGGCGGTGGCACCCGCAGCGGCGAGCTGACGGTGCCCGGTGTGATTCACGATCTGTGTTCCGCGATTCACCCGATGGGCGCAGGTTCTCCGTACCTCGCCACTCTCGATCTCGAGCGCTACGGCCTCGACTGGAAGTGGGCCGAGGTCGATTGCGCCCATCCGCTCGACGGCGGTGACGCCGGGCTCATCTACCGCTCCATCGACGCCACCGCAGACGGGCTCGGTCCCGATGGGACTCGCTGGAAGCGAATGTTCGGAGATATCGCACGCAATTTCGATGTCCTTGCGGCAGAACTGATGCGCCCGATAGCGAACGTGCCCCGACACCCGTTGCCTCTCGTCGCTTTCGGTCCCCGCGCCTTGCTGCCTGCCACGGTCGCAGCGCGGTGGTGGCGCACAGAGAAGGCGAGGGCCTTGTTCGGAGGTGTTGCGGCACATACGTTCTACCGGCTGGACCGACCCGCCACCTCGGCCGTCGGACTGATGATCACCGCGTCCGGGCATCGCTACGGTTGGCCGGTGGCAGAGGGCGGCTCGGAGGCGATCTCCCGATCGCTGGCATCGATGCTGCGCGACTGGGGCGGCAAGATCGACACGGGGATCACCGTTCGGACTGCCTCCGACATTCCCCGGGCCGATATCGTTCTTCTCGATACGTCACCGAGTGCTGCACTGAAGATCTACGGCGACGCCGTACCGAACCGTGTTGCCAAGGCCTACAGTAAGTTCCGTAAAGCCCCAGCAGCCTTCAAAGTCGATTTCGCCATCGACGGTGACGTTCCCTGGACCAACTCCGACTGCGCTCGTGCCGGTACCGTCCACCTCGGTGGAACGTTCGAGGAGATCGCAGCGAACGAGAAAGACATCACCCAGGGCAGGATGCCGTCGCGCCCCTTCGTTCTGGTCGGTCAGCAGTATGTAGCCGACCCGACGCGGTCCGCGGGAACGATCAATCCGCTGTATGCCTACGCGCATGTGCCCAACGGGTACACGGGGGATGCAACGGAAGCCGTCATCGCCCAGATCGAGCGGTTCGCACCGGGTTTCCGCGACATCATCGTCGCAACGACCGTGACGTCACCGGCAGATCTCGAGCGCTCCAACCCCAATTACGTCGGTGGAGACATAATCGGAGGTGCGAACACCGAGCTGCAGGTGGTGCTCAGACCGCGAATCGCCCTCGATCCCTACAGTATCGGCGTCCCCGGGGTCTACCTGTGCTCGGCGTCGACCCCACCCGGAGCAGGCGCGCACGGCATGTGCGGCTTCAACGCCGCCGAATCTGCCTTGAAGTACCTGAGAAAGTCCGCGAGGGTATTGCGATGACGAGCCCGGGCTCCCAGGAACGCAGGGCGGTGGCACGTGGGCGGTTGGCACGAGTACCTGCAACCGCCGCCGACGATGTCCTGATCGCCTCCGCCGGCATCGCCCGGTCGCTGGCGGCCAGGGAAAGCGACATCGTGCGCTCGATGACCAGTCTTCTCGCACACGACATCGATCAACTCGACGAGGACCCTGTTCTGGTCGAGCTCCTCGAAGCATCCGTGCACGGAAATGTCTCGACCATCATCCACGTGCTGGCCAACGACATACCCGTCGACCATCTTCAGCCCACCACCGCTGCGGTCGAGTACGCTCTGCGCCTCGCTCAACGGGATGTGCCGTCGAACTCCCTGGTGCGGGCGTACCACATGGGACAGAACGACATGATGCGCCAGTGTTTCGAGGAGATCCACAAGCTCGAACTCGATTCGAGCCTCGAACTACCTGTGCTGGAACATATTTCAGACGTGATCTACAACTACATCGACTGGATCACCCTGTTCGTCTTCGATGCATACGAAAGCGAGCGAAGACGGTGGATCGGTGCCCAAGGCAACGTGCATTCCTCCACCATTCACACTTTGCTGGCCGACAAGGGCGAGAACTCGACAGCATTCGAGAATCAGACCGGCTACCGGCTCGATCAACAACACCTTGCGGTCGTGGTCTGGGACAGCGCACCCGACGCCGCAACCACACTCGGATCGATCGATGACATCGCTCGCCGCACTGCAGCTTTCGCCAAGTCCAATGGTCCTCCGATCATCACGGCGATCGATCGGCGAACAGTGTGGGCATGGATTCCACTCGGTTCACGAACATCCGCACTCGATACCTCGGAGTTGTCCTCCGTCCTCGACCTCGATGACTCGACCCGCCTTGCCGCGGGTCTTCCCGCGTACGGAATTCAGGGCTTTCGTCGCTCGCACGAGCAAGCCCGCGCGGCGTACTCGGTCGCAACCGTCCCCGGTACCCCCACTCGATCGATCGTCGGATTCGGCGACAAGGGAGTGGCGATCGTGTCGCTGCTCGCCCAGAATCTGGACTCGACCCGAGCGTGGGTGTGGGAGAGACTCGGTCCACTGGCCGAGGACACACCGGCTGCCGCCATTCTGCGGACAACCCTGAACGCATACTTCGCGCACGACGAAAGCCACCTGCGCGCAGCACAGCACCTCAACCTGCATCGAAACACCGTCAAGTACCGAATCAACAAAGCCCTGGACCAACACACTGTGAGCGCCGACAAACTCGACCTCGCCCTCGCACTTCAAGTCTGCGAATTCCTCGGCCCATCGGTGCTCAAGCCGATGTGACCCCTGGACAGCCACGACAGCCGCCTCGGCTGTCTGAGCCGAATCGGCCCCTCACATTCGAATATCTGACTCCGATCGGCGTCGGATTCACGAATGCGAGGAGCTGATCCGCAGCGGCGGTGTGGCTGGTGAGGCACAGTGGATGCTGCCCGCCGTACGGGCACTGCAGATGGGTCGTACCTGAGCTTGCCGAGCCGGTGTCAAGCGGCATAGAAGTGTTTGGGACGATTCGGGCATGACGACGAACCGGCAGACGCCCTCCGACCATGGGGACAAGGACCAGGGTCGCCCCGGGCTGGACCAGCGACCCGAACTCGATGAAGTTGCCAGGGGGCGGCCGCCTGCGACGGAATTGGCGGTCAACGTCGTTCGCGGCGGTCTGATCGGTCTGGCGGAAACGGTCCCCGGGGTCTCCGGCGGTACGGTCGCCCTGGTCACCGGCATCTACACCAGGGCCATCGCGTCGGCGAAGCATCTGACGGACATCCCCAAGGCCGCGGTGACGCGGTCCGACGTGCGCGCCGAGGTCCGTCAGGTCGATTGGTGGCTGCTCGTCACGGTCGGCGTCGGCATGCTGTTGATGGTGTTCTCGGTGGCGGGGATCATGGCGGATTTCGTCACGAATCAGCCCGTCTACTCCAAAGCGCTGTTCATGGGCATGATCGCGATGTCGGTGGCGATCCCGTTCATGGAGATCACGCGTGGTGCGTTCCCCACCACCCGGTCCCGACTGTCTGCCGTGGCTCTGTTCGTCGTTCTCGCTGTCGCTGTCGTCGTCCTCACGTCGTTACCCGGGGCCGAAGCGTCGAATCCGTCGTTGATCCTGGTGTTCTTCGCCGCGACGATCGCCATCTGTGCGCTCGTGCTGCCAGGCGTATCGGGGTCGTTCTTTCTGCTGGTCATCGGCCTGTATGCGCCGACGCTCACGGCCGTCGACGAGCGGAACCTGACGTACCTTGCTGTATTCGCCCTGGGCGCTCTGGTGGGGTTGGTCAGCTTCGTTCGAGTGCTCGAGTGGTTGCTGGCGAACTACCACAATCTGGCGATGGTCGCCGCTGCCGGTCTGCTGTTGGGATCGTTGCGTGCACTGTGGCCGTGGCAGGGCGAGAACAGAGAGCTGCTGGCCGTCGGCAACGAATGGCCCGCTGCCTTGGGGTTGTTCGCCGTAGGAGTTGCGGTCGTGGCTGTGGTCGCCATCGCTCAGCATCGACTGGCATCCACGCGTACGCCCTGAAACGGCGGGCGTTGCCGGCCATATACGCACCTCGTCGGAATCCGCACCGCCTGCAGGCACCGTGAATTCCGACGAGGGGCGTATTTGCGCGCGAACCCTCCACACCGGCCCACACAGACACAAAAACTCCGACCCCAGCAGCGGGATCGGAGCAGTGGAGCCTCCTAACGGGATTGAACCGTTGACCGCTCGCTTACAAGGCGAGTGCTCTACCGCTGAGCTAAGGAGGCAGTGAAGCGAAGCCAGCATATCCGTTCATCGGACGCTCAGTCACAACAGGTACCTTGTCCGTGGATCACCCCAGCAACGTGTAAAGACGGTCATGACTTTCCTGCAAGACCTGACGGCTTCGCTGAGCCGTCTCACCGGTGAGCGTCGGGCCACCATCGATACGCCGACCGCAGCACCGTCGCCTCTTCGTCCGATCGATCTGACCGACGATGCGTCGGTTGCGGAAGTCCTGGACCTCGCGGTTCGCGTCGGCGAGGTGTTGTTGGCATCGGGAACGGCTGCGATGGATACGGCGACGCAGGTGCAGTACATCGCCGCGACCTACGGCCTCGCACGTTGCGATGTCGACGTCACATACAACTCGATCACTCTCAGTGCCCACCGCGGCCCGACGCGACCGCCTGCGTCGACGATGCGCATCGTGCATTACCGGTCGATGGACTTCACGCGGCTGGCCGAGGTCGACCGTCTCATTCGCGCCGTGCGCGTCAAGATGGTGCCGCCGAGTGCGGCGCTGGAACGCCTCGACGAGATCACCAAGGCTCCGCACCCCTACAACCGCTGGATTGCGACGCTGGCGTGGTCGGGCATGGCCGCGGCCATCAGTGTGCTTCTCGGTGGTGGCCCTTTGGTCGCTGTTGTCAGCTTCCTGACCACGATGGTGATCGACCGCATCGGGCGCGTCCTGAACCGCGCCGGGTTGCCGTTCTTCTTTCAGCAGGTTGTCGGCGGCTTCGTGGCGGCGACACCGGCGATCACGCTCTACAACTTTCAGGACCAGCTGAACATCGATATTTCACCGTCGCAGGTCATCGCGGCCGGTGTGATCGTGCTGCTCTCGGGGCTCTCACTCGTCGGCTCGGTGCAGGACGCGATTACCGGTGCCCCGATCACCGCGGTGTCGAGATTCTTCGAAGTGTTGATGATGACCGGCGGCATCATCGCCGGCGTTGCGACGTCTCTGCGGTTGGCCGCGTTGATCGGTAGCGATCTGCCGCAGATCAGCAACCTGGCACCACCGGACATCCTGCAGGTCCCCACCAAGGTGATCGCCGGCGCGGCAGCGTCACTGTTCTATGCACTGGCCTGCTACGCCGAACGTCGTGCGTTGACGGCTGCATTCATGGGCGGCTTCGCGGGCTCGCTGGTGTATCTGCTCTCGCAGACCCTCAACGTGGGACCGATCATCGCCTCGGCCATCGCTGCTACCGTCGTCGGCTTCGCAGGTGGTCTGTTGGCTCGTCGTGCACTCATTCCGCCCTTGATCGTCGCCGTCGCGGGCATCACTCCACTGCTCCCCGGCCTGGCGTTGTACCGCGGTCTGTACGCGATCCTCAACGACCAGCTTCTGCTCGGCATCAGCTCGTTGTTCGCGGCATTCGGCGTCGGCTGCGGCCTGGCCGCGGGTGTGACACTGGGCGAGTGGGGTGCCCGCACTCTGCGTCGACCACGCATCATCGCGCGTACCGAAGAACTACTACGCCCGACGCTTCGCCGCACAGAAGAACCGCGCCGACCGACTGTTCGTCGGCGGCGCGGTACTAGTCCTTCGTAGAAGGCGGAACTCAGGCCTCTGTGCTGGGGGTTCCCTCAGCGGATGCGCGTGCAGCTGCGTCGGCCTCCATGGCCTCACGCAGGCTGCGCGGACGCATGTCGGTCCAGTTCTTCTCGACGTACTCCAAGCACGCGGCGCGGGTGTCTTCACCGAAGACGACACGCCATCCCTGAGGGACCTCGGAGAACGTCGGCCACAGCGAATGCTGGTCTTCGTCGTTGACCAGCACGAAGAAGCGTCCGTCTTCGTCATCGAACGGGTTGGTACTCATCTCGCCTCACTCGTCGCGAACGTTTGGTTGGTAAGTCTGCACCGTGAGGTGCCACACGACCCTAGCAACGCAGGTCGGGCCGTGGTGCCGTCAGGCCTTCAAGAAGCCGAGCAGTTCCGCATTGACGGCCTCGGGACGCTCGAGATATCCGTAGTGCCCGGCGTCCGCTATCTCCACGTACCGGGCACCGGGGATGGCGTCGGCCAACTCCTTGCCCAAGTACGGCGGGATCATTCGATCGTCGGCGAATCCGACCGACAGGCACGGCACCGCCACGCCGCGGTACGCCGCAGTCCGATCGAAATCGTCCTCCATGCCCAGCTGAGCACGCACTCCGGCGGACGGCGAGGAGGCGGAGAACTCGAACAGGTCCAGCCAGTCGCGTGCCCCGCGGGAATCACGCAACGTGGCAGGCGACAGGTTCATCACCGCTGTCACCGCGGCCGAGTAGGTGCCGGGAAGCTCGACACGCTTGTCGTACAGCGCTCGTTCGCCGTGGGCGAGAGTCTTCTGGAACTCGTCGACCCGGGCGTGGCCTGCGAGGAACACGGCTTTGCGAACCAAGTCGGGCCTGCTCAGAGCAAGCTCCTGCGCGACGCGTGAGCCCATCGACGTTCCGACGACATAGGCCTTCTCGTCGCCGTTGCGGACGAGCTCGATCAGGCCGGCGGTGTCGGCGACCATGTCCTCCATGGTGATGCCGTGCGTGCTCTCCGACGACGGAGCGATGCCTCGATTGTCGAACGTGCACACCCGGTAACCCGCTGCTGTGAGAGCGGGCACCTGATGCAGCTCCCACACACGACCGGGACTGCCGGTGCCCATGATCAGAACTACCAGGTCTCCACTGCCCTTGACCTGGTAATTCACGTCGATGCCGTTGATCTTGGCGATAGGCATACGTCTCCTCACTGCTGATGTATTCGTCGGCGATCGTATCGTTCGGCGCCGACGCGGGGTTACTCGAACAGCCAGTGGGTACCTGGTGTTACATGACTGACGAGAACGTAGCGGGCGAAGCACGCAAGGGATTGCTCGACGGAATCAAGGGCAAGGCCAAAGAGGTCGTCGGCGCGGTGACCGGCAACGACTCGTTGACAGCCGAGGGCCAATTGCAGGCCGCTCAGGCTCGTGAACACAAGGAGGCCCAGGCCACGGACCGAGTCGCCGAGGCACAGGCCACCGAAGCCGCGGAGGAACTGGCCGACGTCCGGACCGCGGCCGAGAGCCGTCGGGAGGCCGCGGAGGAGAACGCCGCGGTCACCGAGGCCAACGCCGACCGAGTTCGCCAGACCCAGGTGGTCGCCGCCGAGCAGGAGAAGCGCGAGGCAGTGGCGCAGGAGCGTGCTGCTGCGGAGGTAGACGCGACCGCCGAGCAGATCGAGGCCGCGGACGAGCGACGCATCGAGCAGGCCGCAGCGGACTCCGACGAGATGGTGGCCGCACAGAAGCACCAGGAAGCACTTCGTCAGGCCGAAGCCGATCGCAAGAAGGCCGAAGAGCTCCGCAACCAGGCCTGAACCACTACCGCAAAACAGGAGTTTCGCCTTATGAGTGTCCTAGCCATACCGATGACCATTCTTCGCATTCAGTACAAGATCGCTCGAATTCCGTTGCAGCTCATCGAGACCAACGTCGTCGAGAAGATGAATGCGGAATCACCCGCGCGCCTGGTGTACGAGCACACGCTCGGATCGCTGGACCGCGCCGTCGGAAACCTGTTGGGAGACAAGGGCCTCGCCGATCGCGGCGAGACTCTCGTCGACAGCACCGAGAACCGTGCCGAGGCAGCGCGCCTCGACGCCGAGGCTCGGGCCAAGAAGACAGCGGCCAACGACGAATTGAAGGTGGCTCGCGAGACCGCCGAGAAGGATCGCCGCGCAGCCGACGCCGCAGCTCAAGAAGCCGCACGTGACGCCCGCCAGGAGGCCGAGCAACGCAAGCGCGAGGCCGCTCAGGACGCCGAGCGCAAGGCTGCTGCGGACAAGAAGAAGGCCGACGAGCAGGCCGCTGCCACCGCAAAGGCCGCCGAGGATCGCAAGAAGGCTCAGCAGGCTCAGGTCGACAAGCAGGAGAAGCTGGCCGCAGCGCCGTCCGAGGCCGAATTGGCCGAGGCCGCTGAGCGTTCCGACGAAGCCGCCGCCAAGAAGGACGAGGCGGAGCGCATCGAGAAGCTGTTCATCGCGGAGAAGAACAAGGACTGACAGGTCAGTCCGCACTCGATGAAAACGAAAACCGCTGCATCGGTTCCATTCGATGCAGCGGCTTTCGCTGTTCGTTGGCAAGAACCCCTCAACCGCCAACCCTGAACGTCGCCCGATACGCGCTCGGCGAGACCCCCAACTCCGCAGCGAGTTGATTTCGCAGCGAGGTTGCCGTGCCGAATCCCGTGTCGTGGGCGATGCGTTCGATGGTCAGGTCCGTGTTCTCGAGCAGCTCACGCGCTCGTCGCACGCGTTGCGCCACGATCCACCGAGCCGGGGAGACACCGACTTCGGCGACGAACCTGCGTGAGAACGTCCGCACACTCATCGCTTGATGCCGGGCCAGATCCTCCACGGACAACGCCGACCCCAGATTGCGCAGCGCCCATTCCTGCGCGTCGGCCGTCGACGTACTGTGCGTCCGCGGCACCGGAGTGTCGATGTACTGCGCCTGACCACCGCTGCGATGGGGTGGAACGACGGTTCCGCGCGCCACCCGATGCGCCACTGCCGCACCGAAATCCTGTCGAATCATGTACAAACACAGATCGATTCCCGAGGCCTCCCCTGCCGCTGTCAACACGTTGCCGTCCTCGGTGTAGAGAACGTTGGGGTCGAGCAGCACCTGCGGATACAGCTCGGCGAATCGAGCGGCCGACTTCCAGTGGGTGGTGGCCCGCTTGCCGTCGAGCCGACCCGCCGCAGCCAGCACGAACGATCCCGTACAGATCGACGCCAACCTCTGGGTCGACACCGCGTCGAACAAGGTGGAGACAGCGCCATCGGACGTGTAGTCGGCGTCGGACGCCGGCACGATGACGGTATCGGCCTCGGCCACGGCGTCGAGCCCGCGTTCGACGAGTATCTCGACGTCGGAGTCGGTGCGAACCGGACCGGGCACGTCGGTGCAGGTGATCACCTCGTACAGCAACTCGCCGGACTCGGAGCGCGCCTGCCCGAACAGACGGTGCACGATGCCCAGTTCCATGGCGAGGAGACCGTCGCGCACATAGACCGCGATGCGATGCGTCATGGCCGAATTCTTTCACATGTTGTCTTTCCTGCCACTGGTTCCGGACAGCGGCGTAGCCCAGGATCGAGTGCATGAACATCCTGTGGGTCTATGCCCATCCAGACGCCCGCTCCCTCAACGGTTCCCTGCGCGACGCAGCCCTGGAACAACTCCTCGTCGACGGCCATACCGTCGAGCAATCGGATCTGTATGCGATGCAGTGGAATCCAGTGGTCCAGCCAGCGGACTACGACCACGATCCGGCTGAGCGATTCAAGGTGGCGACCGCATCCAGCTCGGCCCTCGCGGCCGGCACCCAGACCCCGGACATCGTTGCCGAGCAACAGAAGCTACTACGGGCCGATGCCGTGGTGCTGCAGTTTCCGCTGTGGTGGTTCTCGATGCCCGCGATCATGAAGGGCTGGGTGGATCGCGTGTTCGTCGAGGGGCTCGGCTACGGCATCAAACGGCCGGACGGCAGGTCCCTGCGCTACGGCGACGGCATGCTCGCAGGCAAGCGGGCGATGGTCGTCCTCAGCATGGGCGGCAGCGAACACACCGTTTCCCCACGCGGCATCAACGGCGATCTGGACGAGATGCTGTACCCGATTCAGCACGGCATCCTGTTCTACACCGGCATGTCCGTACTGCCGCCCGTTCTGGTGGCGAGCGCCGACCGGATGACCGAAACCGATTATGCTGCAGCAGAATCTGAGCTACTACAGCGAGTGAAGGGCCTGCCCACCGACCGGCCCATCCCCTACCGCACCCAGAACGGCGGGGACTACGACAGGCGATTCGTGCTGCGGAGCACTATCGATGCCGAAAACACCGGATTGCGAGTACACACCGAACGTTGATCAATCGAGAACGCGAGCGAGAAATGCGGCGATGTTGTCTTCGACTGCCGCGGTCCGTGTCTCGACGTCGAAGTCCTCCTTGAACTGACGACCCAACGCCGGGGTCTTCTTCTTTCGTGCGTAGAGCGAGCACGCGAGGTCCGAGCAGATGTAGGTGCCCACCGTATTGCCGCGTCTGCCGGATTCTCCGGCCTTCGCGGCAGCCATCAGCGACACTCCACCGTTGGCGTGCGTGGTGAGGCAGATGCTGCACATCTGTGCGGTGCGCGGCCCACCGACTTTGTAGCGCAACGAAATTCCACGCAGGCGATCTTCCGAAGGAACGACGATGTAGCTCCTCCCGGCGAGCTTGGGATCGACCCAACCGAAGAAGTCGAGATCGTCCCACGGCACAGCGTCGAACATTTCGGGAAGGGAGAGCCGACCGGCGTCACCCTTGGACGAGTTGACGAACGACGACCTGATGTCGCGTTCGGAGATCGGTTCCATGTCACTGCCTCCAGTGCTGTAAGAGTGTGTCGATTCCGTCGAGGATGCGGACCCAGGACTGCTGCGAGTCGGGTGCACTGTGAGCGAACGAGCCCGACGCATCGAGGCTGGCGTAGCCGTGAAAGACACTGCCAAGCAATCGAACTGCGTGTACCTGATCCTCTTCGCCCAGGTCGTACCCGCGGAGAATCGCCTTCATCATCGCCGAGTGACGCACTCCCGCACTCGCACGAGCGGTCTCGTGATCGAGTGGAAACTGCGTCGCTGCATATCGACCTGGATGTTCGCGCGAGTAGTCGAGGTACGCGTCGGCGACGGCGACCAACGCGTCCTTGCCCGCTCGGCCTGCAAGGGCCTCGGACACCCGGTCGGCCAGTTCCTCCAACGCCAGCAGCGCTATCCCGACCTTCAACTCGTGCGCGTTCTTCAGGTGCGAATACAGGCTCGCCACCTTGACGTCGAAGCGTCTGGCTATCTCACTGGCGGTGACGCGATCGAAACCGACCTCATCGGCCAGATCCGCTCCCACTGCCACGATGCGCTGCGCGGTCAATCCTGCGCGTGCCATGCCGGCCTCCTCGTTCTTTCGAGGACACCGTAACCAAACCTAATAGCTTTAGGCAAATCCCTAAGGCCATCAGCGACCCTGCCACGCCTCCCACAACTGTGCGTATCGCCCACCGGCGGCGACCAGCTCTTCGTGCGGACCCTGTTCCAGAATTCTGCCGTGTTCGAGGACCACCACGCGGTCGGCGGCGGCAGCCTGGGTTAGGCGATGCGCGACGATCAACGTGCTGCGGCCCCTGGTCGCGGCCTCGGCCGCCGCTTCGAGGTCTCGCGCGCCGGAACTGCCGGCTTCTGCGGTGGCCTCGTCCAGCACGGCGACGGCGGGATCGGCGAGAACAAGTCGCGCCAAAGCCAATTGCTGCGACTGGGCCGCGGTCAGCTGGTGTCCGCCCTCCCCGACCGCGGTGTCGAGGCCGTCCTCGAGCGCCTCGACCCATGCCCACGCTCCGACGGTGCGCAGCGCGGCTTCGACGTTGTCGCGACCGGCATCCGGGGCGGCGAGCAGCACGTCGTCGATCAATCGGCCGGCGAACACGTGGACCTCCTGGCTGACGATCGCCACGTGACGTCGTAACCCTTCACTACCCAGCGCATCCAGTGATGCGCCGCCGACCCGAACCGTCCCCGACGTCGACGTCATCGAACCGGCCGCGATGGCCGCGATCGTGGATTTGCCTGCGCCGGTTGATCCGACGAGTGCGACGGTCTCGCCCGCGTCGATCCGCAGGTTCACTCCGTGCAGCACCTCGTGGCCGGACTCGTACTCGTGCCGCAGATCGATGACGTCCAAGGCGGCGTCGGCGGGCGCGGACCCGTCGCCGACGGGTCGCTCGTCAGGAATGTCGATGACACCGACCAGCCGCGCCAACGACGCTCCTGCGGACTGGATGTCATCGAACGTGAACAGCAGGGTGCCGATCGGATTGAACAGGCGGTGGAACAGCAGCGCTGCCGCTGTCGTCTCGCCGACGGTGACGTAATCGCCTCGTACGAGCAGGAATCCGGCCAACAGGATCACCGACAGTCCGACGCATTCGGCGCGATTGCTCCGCGATCCGAATCGGGTGAACAACCGGAACACGTCGACGCCGATGTCTCGGGCCTTCGCCGACGCTCTGTCGATCTCGCTCAGGTGCGCCGACTCGAGTCCGTACGCGCGAACGGTTTTCGCGCCCTGCATGCTGCTGACGAACGACTGCGCTCGCTCGCCCATCGCGACGCGTTCGGCCGCGTACTTCGGTGCCGAGCGCGGCAGATACCACCGCAGCGCGAGGACATACATCGGCAGTGCGACGAGCCCCGCCAGGCCGAGCCGCCAATCGATGCCGAGCATCGTGATCATGCTCAGGCACACGAGCAGGAACGCCCCGACCAGCTGTGGGATCACCTCACCGATCGACTTGGCCATCACCGCGACGTCGTCGCCCACCCGGGAGAGCAAGTCGCCCTTGCCCACTCGCTCCAGCGTGGCAACGGGCAGATGCAGTGCGCGTCGCACGACGGCCTCGCGCAGCGACGCCAGAATGCCCTCACCGAGAGTGCTGATGAGGTAGCCGCTGAAGCCGGTGACGATGCCGCCGATCACCGCGGCCACCGAGATCACGACGACGACCCCGACGATCGCCGAGGTGTCTGCACCGTCGCGGACGCGGTCGACCAGAACACCGAGTACGTAGACGGGTACCAACGACATGGCCGCGGCAACTGCGCCGAGCAGCAGCGTCACCGCGGTGCGAACTTTCCGCATGCGCAGCTGTTCCAACAGCCACCGACCCGAGCGCGCACCGGTGGCGATGGGAAGCAGTTCGGGAGTGGTCATCGCAGCACCGTCTCCTTGTACTGCGCGTCCGAGGACGCGAGATCGTGGTGCGTTCCCTCGGCGACGACGCGGCCGTCGTCGACGACGAGAACGCGATGGGTCACCGACAACAGCGCGGGGCTCGTGGTGATGAGAATCGTTGTCTGCGAAGCTCGTTCGGTGTGCCGGAGCTCGGCGATACCGCGCGCGATGGCGTGCTCGGTGACGGCGTCGACGGCGGTGGTGGGGTCGTGCAGTACCAGAACCGGGGCGTCGACCGACAGTGCTCGCGCCAGCGCGACTCGCTGGCGTTGGCCGCCGGACAGGCTGGCTCCGCGGTCGGTGACGGCGTGATCGAGACCGGCCGCGTGCAATTCGACGACGTCGGTGGCCGCGGAGGCCTGCAGCACGACATCGAGTTCGGCGTCGGGCCGCTCCCGGCCTGCGGTGACGTTGCTGCGGACGGTGCCCGCGAACAGGTCGGTGATGTGGGGTTCGACGAGCACGGTCTCACGGGCGCGTCGAAGATCGATCTCTCCCGCCGGAATGCCGCCGATACGAACCGATCCGGTGTAATCGGCGTCGGAGATCTGACCGGACAGCAGCGCAGCGAGCGCTTCCCCGTCCTGCGGCCGGTAGGCGACGACGCCGAGCATCTCGCCCGGTTCTGCACGGAACGTGAGGCCGTCGAGCGATCGGAACCGAACGTCGTCGACTCCGAGGTCGGAGCCTGCGGGCACCGCGGATTCCGACTGCGGCAGAACGTGATCCGCACCGAGCACCAGGGCCAGCCGGTCGGCCGATCCGCGCACCATCGCAACGACGCCGGGGATCCTCGCCAATCCGGTCAGGGGTTCGATGACGAACTGCGCAAGGCCGATGACGGTGATCAACTCACCGACCGAAATGCGGCCCTGCAGCGCGAACCAACCTGCGGTACCCGCGATCCCGACGGCCAGCAACGCGTTGACCGTCGCCGACAGGCCCTGATAGACGTTGTTTGCGCGAGCCAGCTTCAGAGTCGCGGCCAACGCCGTTCGACTCGACGTCACGAATCGCTGCGTCGCGGCATTCTCGGCACCGATTCCGCGTAGCGGCCGAACACCGCTGACCAGATCGGTGGCCATACCCGACACGGTGGCCACCTCGGCCTGCTGCGCGGTGGCCGCACGAGTGAGCAACGGAGCGAGACGTTGCAGCGCGATCAGGATGACCGGCGTCCCGATGACCACGGCGAGACCGAGCGGAACGTCGATCACGATCAGCGCGACGGCAGACGCGACGACCGCCACGGCCGATGCGAAGACCCGCGCGATCAGATCGAGGATCCACGACTCCTTCTCGGCGTCGGACGTCGAGACCGTCAGCAGCTCCCCCGCCGACAGCTCGGTACGCACACCCCGCGGATCGAGGACGCGGCCTGCGACCTCCACGCGCACCAGATGCGCCTCCCGCTCGATCGCGACGACGATGATGCGGGCACCGATACGCCACGCGTACGACAGGGTGACGAACAAGGCCGCCAGACCGACCAACGAGACGATCATCGCGGTCACATCACCGGTGTCGATGGCCCGCGAGACGATCAGTCCGATCGCAACCGGGACCATCGTTTCGCACAGTTGATGCACCCCGAACAGCAGCGACGAGACGATCAGGCGGGTGCGATGCCGTCGTACGGTGCGGCGCAGAATCGCAGAGCCGGTGGCCGGAGAAGGCACCTCCACCACTGTCCGAGCATGGCGGAGCGGCACAGAATCGGTCATTTGCTGCAGCCTATGGCATCGGGAACTGGCGATGGGGCGCCACATTTACATAGAGTCGGGACCAACGAACACCGTGTAAGCCCAGCAGAGAGTACGGAGAACACCATGCCTGCCAAGACCTCCACCGACAACGACATCGCCGACGAAGACATCGTCCCACTCGAGTACGAGACGGCCAGCCAGGCTCAGCGCGTCGTCGCGGCCTACGCGACCGATGCCGACGAATGCCGCATGTTGCTGTCGATGTTGGGTATAGATCCCGTAGCGAAGACCGACTGACACTCTTCGCAGGACTGTTTACCCAAGGATCTACAAGCGGATTGGACAGTTGTGGCTGACGCCTCGCAGGGTTCGGATTTTGTCGTCGTAGCCAACCGGTTGCCGGTCGATATGGAAAAGCTCCCGGACGGGAGCACGCGATGGAAGCGAAGCCCTGGCGGGTTGGTCACCGCTCTCGAACCGATTCTGCGCGCCAACAAGGGTGCGTGGGTGGGGTGGGTCGGCGTCTCGGACGTCGACGTCGAGCCCTTCGTCGAGGACGGTCTGCAGCTGCGTCCGGTCACGATCAGCGAGAAGGAATACACCCAGTACTACGAGGGCTTCTCCAACGCGACGCTGTGGCCGCTTTATCACGACGTCATCGTCAAGCCGGAGTACGACCGCGACTGGTGGAACGCCTACGTCGAGGTCAACCGACGGTTCGCCGAGAAGACCTCCGAGGCTGCAGCACAGGGCGCGACGGTCTGGATCCAGGACTATCAACTCCAGCTCGTCCCGAAGATGCTGCGGATGCTGCGCCCCGACCTGACCATCGGGTTCTTCCTGCACATCCCGTTCCCGCCGATCGAGCTGTTCATGCAGATGCCGTGGCGCACCGAGATCGTCGAAGGACTGCTCGGTGCCGACCTCATCGGTTTCCACCTGTCCGGCGGCGCGCAGAACTTCCTCTACCTTGCCCGACGCCTCGCCGGGGGAACCACGTCCCGCGGAACCGTCGGAGTGCGGTCAAAGTTGGGCGTCGTGCAGGTCGGCTTCCGGACCGTGCGTGTCGGCGCGTTCCCGATCTCCATCGATTCCGGTGACCTCGACACCAAGTCGCGCTCCAAGGCCGTCCGCGATCGCGCCAAGCAACTGCGCAAGGATCTGGGCAACCCCAAGCGCATCATGCTCGGCGTCGATCGCCTGGACTACACCAAGGGAATCGACGTTCGGCTCAACGCGTTCCGCGAACTGCTCGAAGAGGGCCGCGTCGACCCGGCCGAGAACGTCATCGTGCAGTTGGCGACGCCCAGCCGTGAACGCGTCGAGAGCTACGTCGCGATGCGCGGCGAAATCGAGCAGCAGGTGGGCCGCATCAACGGCGAGTACGGCCAGGTGGGCCACCCCGTGGTGCATTACCTGCACCGGCCGATCCCCCGCGACGACCTGCTGGCCTACTTCGTCGCCGCCGACGTCATGCTGGTCACTCCGCTGCGCGACGGCATGAACCTCGTCGCCAAGGAGTACGTGGCCTGCCGCAGCGATCTCGGTGGTTCCCTGGTGCTCAGTGAATTCACCGGTGCCGCAGCCGAACTGCGCCAGGCATACCTGTGCAACCCACACGACCTGGACAGCGTCAAGGACGCGATCATCGGAGCCCTCGAACAGGAACCGGAGTCGGGCAAGCGCCAGATGCGCGCCATGCGCAGGCAGGTTCTCGCCCACGACGTCGATCGCTGGGCCCGCTCCTTCCTGACCGCGCTCGCGGCACCGGCGGAGGGCACAAACCTCACCCGATAAATTCGCTTTCCCAACACCGTCGACGGCTGTAACTTTGCCGTCGGCGGTTTCTTTTTATGCATTCCAACAGTGAGGAGGTGGGCATCGTGGCCACCTGGACGAGCGCACACCCGAGCCCACGTCACTCCTCTCCGAAGGAACCCTCGCATGTCTTCTCTACTTCACTACGGCCTCGATCAGCATTGGCTGGATGAGTTCGAAAAGCTCACTCAGGACGCAGTTCTCGCCCGCGTCGTTCGCGTCGACCGCGGTGGATTCGACGCCGTCACCGCTGACGGCCTCATCCGCTGCTCCGGCAGTGGCACCTGTACCGGGGATTGGGTGGCACTCGACGGAGAATCGTTCCGGCTGATCGCCATTCTCCCGCGCCGGACGGCCATCGAACGCGCCTCCGCCGGAACCACATCCGACACACAGGTTCTCGCGGCCAACGTCGATACCGTTGTCGTCACGGTCGCGTCGGACACCGCCCTCGATCTCGGTCGCGTCGAGCGCTACATCACCCTCGCCTGGGGCAGCGGCGCTGTTCCTGTTCTCGCGATCACCAAGACCGACAGCGGTAGCGTCGCCGAAGAATTGTTGCTGGCCGCCGCGCCGGGCGTCACCGTGTGCAGCACCAGTGCGGTGTCGGACGGCGGAATCGATTCGCTGGCAGCACATCTGCGCGGGACGGTTGCACTGATCGGGCCGTCGGGATCCGGAAAGTCGACACTCGGCAACGCCCTGTTGGGTGGTTCGGTTCTCGCTACCGGTGCTACCCGCGAGGGCGACAGCAAAGGCAGGCACACGACGGTGCATCGGGAATTGGTGCCGATTCCTTCCTCGAGCCTGGTGCTGTTGGACACCCCGGGTTTGCGTTCGGTGGGCGTCCAGGGATCGGAAGACGCTGTGGCGAGCGCTTTCTCCGACATCGATCAACTCGCCGCGTCGTGTCGATTCGGCGATTGCGCGCACGAACACGAACCCGGATGTGCGGTGCTTGCCGCCGTCGGCGCGGGTGAGCTCACCGAGAGAAGGTTGGGCAACTACCGAAAACTGTTGCGGGAGAACGCCTGGGCCACCTCGAGGCACGACGCCCGAGCACGCAGCGAGAAGCTTCGGGAGTACAAGCAGATCTCGAAGTCGCTACGCCAGAAATACGCCGTCGACGGAAAGAAGAGGTAAGTCAGCTCTCGTCGAACAGTGAGGGGCTGTCGGTCTCCGTCTCGTCCTGCCGAGCCGAACCCTCACTGCTCGACGCCTTGCGCACCACCTCGACCGTGGTGGTGCGTACCGACAACCGATGGCCGTCGTGATGCTCGAGCAACGCCAGACCCTGACGGATCTCGAGCACCTTCCACGGGCCGGCGTGCCCGGACGCCTGAACCAGGTCGCCTGGTGCGATCTCGGAAGCCACTGTTGTTCTCCATTCAGCGAGCAATCGGGTTCGAGCAAGTCTGTGACACACACCCTATCGGGCATGTACTGCCCGCATCTCACTTGCTCGTCGAACAATTTAGGAGTACTCATGTAATAGTTGTATATATACAAGCATTATCGCGGAGGTGAACGTGGCCGAGCTGACTCGACGACACCGGTATCTCGTGCTCGGCATCTGCTGCCTGAGTCTGTTTCTCGTCAGCACCGACAACACGATCGTCAACGTCGCGCTGCCGTCGATGCGCGCAGATCTGAATGCATCGGTCTCGGGGCTGCAGTGGATCATCGATGCATACACGCTGGTCGTGGCATCACTGCTGATGCTCGGCGGCTCGATGGCCGACAAGTACGGCCGCAAGCGCTTCTTCCTGATCGGCACCGGAACGTTCGTCCTCGGTTCCCTGCTGTGCAGCGTCGCACCGTCGCTCGGCTGGCTCGTCGCCTTCCGCATGCTCCAGGCAATCGGTGGCTCGATGATGAATCCCGTCGCGATGTCGATCATCACCAATACCTTCACCGATCCGAAAGAACGCGCAGGAGCCATCGGCATGTGGGGTGCCGTCGTCGGAATCTCGATGTCGGCCGGTCCAGCGCTGGGCGGCATCCTCGTCACCGGTGCCGGCTGGCAGTCCATCTTCTGGATCAACGTCCCCGTCGGGATCTTCGCGCTGGCGATGACACTGAAATTCGTCCCGGAATCCAAAGCCGAGCACTCCCGCAAGTTCGATCCGGCCGGCCAGTTCCTCATCTTCGCGTTCCTCGCGTCTCTGGTGTTCACCATCATCGAAGGTCCCGCGAAGGGGTGGGGATCGCCGCTGATCGTGTTCACCGGTGCCGTCGCCGTCGGCTCTCTCGTCGGGCTGCTGGTGGTCGAGTCGCGAATCGAGGAACCGCTCATCCAACTGAAGTTCTTCAGGAGCGCGCCGTTCAGCGGAGCGACGGTGATCGCTGTGTGCGCGTTCGCGTCCCTCGGCGGATTCCTGTTCCTCAACACCCTCTACCTGCAGGACGTGCGCGGATACTCACCACTGCACGCCGGTCTCTACACCCTGCCGATGGCGTTGATGACGCTGATCTTCGCGCCGATCTCCGGTCGCATCGTCGGCAGCCTGGGAGCGCGCATTCCGCTGCTCGTCGCGGGAATCGGCTTCGTGGCCTCGGCGCTGATGCTCACCCGACTGACTCCGACGACGTCGTTCGCGTGGCTGGCCGTCGCGTACGTGATTTTCGGAATATCCTTCGGCATGGTCAACGCCCCGATCACCAACACCGCGGTGTCCGGAATGCCGCGCAGTCAGGCCGGAGTGGCATCCGCCGTCGCGTCGACGAGCAGGCAGGTGGGCCAATCGCTCGGCGTGGCCGTAGTCGGATCCATCGTCACGGCGAGCATCGTCGGCGAGATCTCCGACGGCTTCACCGCTGCCGCAGTCCCAGCGTGGTTCGTCATCGCAGGCGCAGGCGTGGTGGTCACCGTGCTCGCAGTGGTCACCACCGGCCGATGGGCACGCGCGACCGCCGATCGAATCGACCAACCGGTGCTCGTATGACCGGCTCGGAGGCGGCCCTCGTCTGGCGCGAGATGCGCGCGCTGATGCTCGAGAAACACGACACCCGCCGAGCCGTCGCCGACGCCACCGGGATGAGTTTTTTGCGAGCCAAGCTGCTGACCAGGTTGCTCACGGGCGATCGGACGGTCACCGAGCTGGCCGAGATCCTCGCCTCCGATGCGCCGTACGTCTCGCTCAACGTTCGAGAGTTGGAAAAACGCGGATTGGTGGTCCGTACCGAAGACCCCACCGATCGCCGACGCCGCATCATCGGACTGACCGATGCCGGACGCCTCCTCGCCGAAAGGGCCCGAGCCATCGCCGACGCCCCGCCGCCGGAATTCACGACGATATCTGCCGAAGACCTGGCGCATCTGCGACGGATTCTGCAGCTGCCCTGATTTCTGAGCGTTCAGCGGCGGATGGCGTCGAGTGGTGTGCCGATCTCGACGAGCGCGCGCACGGTCGCCGCTTCCATTCCGGGTGAGCCGCAGACCAGGATCTGGCGATCCGGGAACGGCCCCTGGGTGGCGACGACGTCGGCCACACTGCCCTCCCAGCAATGCTCGGGCTCGAAGAATGATGCGCTGGAACCGATTTCGGCATGAATGCGGTCGTTCCATCGATCCGACGCCCACGGCTCGTGCAGTTGATCGACCACGGGTACCACCGTCAACCACGGGAACTCCGCCGCCATCAACCACACCATGTCGCCGGCATACAGGTCGCGGGGAGACTTGCCGCCGACGAACAACGTTACGTTCGGCGGCTGTTCGCGGCGCGTGAGGTCGAGCAGAATCGCGCGCAACGGAGCGAGGCCGGTGCCGCCCGCGATCATGACGACGTCGCGCCCCGAATCGTCGACGTGGAGACTGCCCTGCGGATCGCTGATCTGCCACACATGACCGGGCCGCGTCTCGTTGACGATCGATCCGCTCACCCAACCGGCCGGAACGGCTCGAACGTGGAACTCCAGCTTGCCGTCTCGCGACGGCGGGAGTGCGGGTGAGTAGCGCCGCGTCAGCGCAGCGTTCTGGGGAACTGTGACCGACACCGACTGTCCGGCCTGAAACGGCACCGCGTCGCCTTCGAGTCTGATCACCGCGAGATCGTTCCGAAGGCGATGATACTGAACGACCGTCGAACTCCACGCCTGCATGTGGACCAGAATAGGGGCCGACGCCGGGTGGCTCGCAAACCCGCGCGCGGTTCGCCCATTGCCGGTACCGCCACCCCCGGTCGAGCCCGCAAACGCGCGCGCGTTTGCTGAACGCGCGCGGAATAGTGACCCGATCGCTGGCGAATCCGCGCGCACCTGACAAATGCGCGCGCGTTTGCGAAGAAGTGAGCAGGAGACCCGCGACTCAGCTTCCACGGACGGACTCGACCCCAATGGCCCAGCCCCGCGCAGGTTCGCTACCGCAGCCCGTGTCGACGCCGCAAATGCGCGCGCGTTTGCTGAACGCGCGCGGAATAGTGACCGAATGACAAGCGAGAACGCGCGCACCTGACAAATGCGCGCGCGTTTGCGAATAGTCGAGGGCGAAGCCTCGAACCTAGCGCTGGTGCTTCGGCTTCCAGACCACCAGGGCATTGCGTTGGATCGGGACCAGGTCGCGGCGATAGCTGGCGTGCACGTTGGCCAGATCCTGGGCCAGCTCGGAAACCCGAGCCTGCAGTGCCTCGACCTGGTTGGTGAGCTCGATGATGCGCTTGATGCCCGCGAGGTTGACGCCTTCGTCCTGCGAGAGTCGCTGCACTTCACGAAGCAGTGCGACGTCACGCGGGGAGTAGCGGCGCCCACCGCCGGTGGTGCGATGAGGGGTGACCAAGCCGAGTCGATCGTAGGTACGCAGCGTCTGCGCGTGCATGCCCGCCAACTGCGCCGCGACCGAGATCACGAAGACCTGGGCGTCGGGGTCAGCTTGCCCGCCACCGGCTTTCGCAGATCCGCCCTCGGGAGGGACCGACATCACACACCTGCCCACCCGGCCCGCGGGTCGAATCCGCTGGCCTTCTCGGCTTCCAGATAAGTTTTCAGAGCGTCGGTAGCAGCATCGTCGAGTTTCTGCGGCACGGCAACTTTGACGGTCACCATCAGGTCGCCGGTACCGGATTTCTTCGGGATACCGCGGCCACGCACCCGCAGCACTCGGCCGTCGACGGTTCCCGGTGGAACCTTCACGCCGACGCGACCTTCGAGCGTGGGCACCGACAGCGTGGTACCGAGCACCAGTTCTCCGTAGCTCACCGGAACGGTCACCGTCAGGTCGTCGCCCGTGCGGCCGAACACCTTGTCGGGCTTGACGCGAACCGTCACGAACAGATCGCCCGACGGCGCTCCGCGCAGGCCGGCTTCGCCCTGACCGGCGAGGCGCACCTTCTGGCCGTCACTGATGCCGGCCGGGACACGCACGGTGATGGTGCGGGTGCGGTTCTGCACTCCGGTTCCGCGGCAGTCGACGCACGGGTCGTCGATGATGGATCCGGTTCCGCGGCAGTCGTCGCACGGCTCACTGAAGCCGAACGCGCCTTGGTTTCGGTTGACGACGCCTTGGCCGTTGCATTTGGGGCACACCCGCGGGCTGGTTCCGGGCTTCGCGCCGCTGCCGTGGCAGGTGGTGCACGAGGACGGGCTGGTCAACTTCAAGGGGACCGTCACGCCTTGCGCCGCTTCACGGAACTGCAGCGAGGTCTCGGTTTCGACGTCGCTGCCCCGTCGGGGCCGATTGTTCTGGGGGCGCTGCTGTGCGCCGCCTCGATTGAACAGGCCACCGAAGAGGTCGCCGATTCCGCCGTCGCCGCCGCCCTGACCGAAGATGTCACCGACGTCGAAGGTCTGGCCACCGCCGCCGAATCCGCCTGCGCCGGGTGAGAATCCACCGCCGCCACGGCTACCGAAGCCGCCGGAGGCGAACAGCCGTCGTGCTTCGTCGTATTCCTTGCGCTTGGCCGGGTCGGCGAGAACGGCATGCGCCTCACTGACCGCCTTGAACTTGTTCTCGGCCGAGGCGTTGCCGGGATTGGCGTCGGGATGGTTGTCCCTGGCCAACTTTCGGTACGCCTTCTTGATCTCTTCTGCAGTCGCGCTGGAGGAAACGCCCAGCTCCTTGTAGAAGTCCTTCTCGATCCACTCCCGCTGGCTCACCGGGCGTTTCCTCCTCTCGCGCTATTTCTGTTTACTGCTCGTCGGACGCGGGTGCATCCGATTCTGGTGTTGCTGTGTCCTGACCTGCGCTGTCCACGACGCCGACCATCGCGGTCCGCAGGACGCGCTCGCCGAGCTTGTAGCCCTTGCGCATCAGCGTTCCGACGACCGGACTGCTGCCGTCGCCCTCGTGGGAGACGGCCTCGTGGATGGCCGGGTCGAAGGCGTCGCCCTCGGCTCCGAAAGTGGTCAGGCCGATGTTCGAGAACACCCCTGCCAACTTGTCTGCCACTGCCTTGAGCGGTCCGGTTTCGAGATCGCCGTGCTGGCGGGCTCGCTCGAGGTCGTCGAGAACCGGAAGAAGCTGCGAGACGACGGACGCCTTCGCGTTCTCCGCTCCGGTCTGCTTCTCACGGTCGGTGCGACGCCGGTAGTTGGCGTACTCCGCCGAGACGCGCTGCAGATCTGCGGTGAGTTCGGCGACCTGCGTATCACGCGGGTCCTCCACTACGTCACCGTCGACGGTCCCTTCGTCCACCGAGTCGGGCTGGGGCGCGGTCCCGGTGCCCACCAGGGGCTCCGGAACTGCGTCACCTTCCCGTACTTCACCGGTCTCGGGATCGATCTTTCGCTTGTCCACGAAAGTGACCGGTTCCTGCTCGGTGTTACCCGACGTCACTTCTTGTCCGTGTCGTCGGCGGGCTCGTCGACAACCTCTGCGTCGACGACACCGTCGTCAGCGGCCTGCGCGCCACCCTCTGCGCCGCCCTGCTCCTTGGCCTGAGCCTCGTAGATGGCGGTGCCGAGAGCCTGCGACTCGGTCGAGAGCTTCTCCACGGCGGTCTTGACTGCCGAGATGTCGCTGCCGGCGAGAGCCGTCTTGGCGTCGGCGATGGCGGTTTCGACGCGTCCCTTGAGCTCGGCGTCGACCTTGTCCTCGTTGTCCTTGACGAACTTCTCCGTCTGGTGGACGAGGGACTCGGCCTGGTTGCGGACCTCGGCCTCTTCGCGACGAGCCTTGTCCTCGTCTGCGTGAGCTTCCGCGTCGGCGACCATGCGGTCGATCTCTTCCTTGGACAGGCCGGAACCGTCCTGGATCTTGATCGTGTTCTCTTTGCCGGTGCCCTTGTCCTTGGCCGTGACGTGCACGATGCCGTTGGCGTCGATGTCGAAGGTGACCTCGATCTGCGGGACGCCGCGAGGAGCCGGGGGCAGCTCGGTGAGCTCGAAGGAGCCGAGGAGCTTGTTGTGCGAGGCGATCTCGCGCTCACCCTGGAAGACCTGGATCTGCACCGAGGGCTGATTGTCGTCAGCGGTGGTGAAGGTCTCGGACCGCTTCGTCGGGATGGTGGTGTTGCGCTCGATGAGCTTGGTCATCACGCCACCCTTGGTCTCGATGCCGAGGGACAGCGGCGTGACGTCGAGGAGCAGAACGTCCTTGACCTCACCCTTGAGGACACCGGCCTGCAGTGCAGCACCGACGGCCACGACCTCGTCCGGGTTGACGCCCTTGTTGGGCTCGCGTCCACCGGAGAGTTCCTTGACCAGCTCGGAGACTGCGGGCATACGCGTCGAACCACCGACGAGCACGACGTGGTCGATGTCCTTGACGGCGATGCCGGAGTCCTTGACCACTGCCTGGAACGGCGCACGGGTGCGGTCGAGCAGGTCGGAGGTGATCTTCTGGAACTCCGAGCGGCTGAGCTGCTCGTCGAGGAACAGCGGGTTCTTGTCGCCGTCGACCGTGATGTACGGGAGGTTGATCGAGGTGCTCTGCCCGGAGGACAGTTCGATCTTCGCCTTCTCGGCAGCCTCACGCAGACGCTGCAGCGCCATCTTGTCCTTGGTCAGATCGATGCCGTTCTGAGCCTTGAACTTGTCGACGAGCCAGGTCACGATGCGCTCGTCCCAGTCGTCGCCACCGAGGTGGTTGTCGCCGGACGTCGCACGGACCTCGACGACGCCGTCGCCGATTTCCAGCAGCGAGACGTCGAACGTGCCGCCACCGAGGTCGAACACGAGAATGGTCTGCTCGCTGTCGCCCTTGTCCAGGCCGTATGCGAGAGCTGCCGCGGTGGGCTCGTTGACGATGCGCAGGACGTTGAGGCCGGCGATCTGGCCGGCTTCCTTCGTGGCCTGACGCTGTGCGTCCTCGAAGTAGGCGGGAACGGTGATGACCGCGTCGGTGATTTCCTCACCCAGGTAGGCCTCGGCGTCGCGCTTGAGCTTCTGCAGCGTGCGCGCGGAGATTTCCTGAGGGGTGTACTTCTTGCCGTCGATCTCCACGTTCCAGTCCGTGCCGACGTGGCGCTTCACGGAGCGAATCGTGCGGTCGACGTTGGTGACCGCCTGGTTCTTCGCGGGCTGGCCGACCAGCACTTCACCGTTCTTGGCGAAAGCGACGATCGACGGGGTGGTGCGTGATCCCTCGGAGTTGGCGACGACAACCGGTTCGCCGCCCTCGAGGACGGACACGACCGAGTTGGTGGTCCCGAGGTCGATACCGACCGCACGAGCCATAATGTTTCCTCCTGTTATTGCGTGGATTCAGTCCCTGGGTGAGCGAACTCCGCTCAAGTTTGCACAACGCGATCTGTCGCGTCAACTTCCAACTTGAGCCTCATCCACTCAAGGCTGCTGACCTGCACAACGGAGGGTGTGGCGAATTTGTTCCCCGGAGAGCGGCTACGCCGCATGTGCGTGAAAACTCGACCCCTGCTACGAGCTTCTGCTCACGTGGGGCGAAGCCCCTCCACAGCAGTACGCCGCGACGATCAGCAGGGATCGTCGCGGCGCAGCGGGGAGAAAGCGTGGAGAGAGGAACTACTCGGCAGGCTCCTCGACGGGCACCGGGATGCAGCTGTAGCTGAGCAGGCCGGCGGTGATGTTGTTCATGAAATCGGCGTCGAGTGCACTGGCGAACGCTGCGGCACCTGCGGGGCGAGCAACCCATTCGCGGTCGACGCTGGGCACCGAGTAGGTGACGGACTGGCCCGCTTCGATGGTCTCCTCGAAGTTCTGACCCTGCACGCCTGGCAGTGCGCCGTAGTTGACGTTGACGTTCGACGCATCGTCTGCGCCCACGTTGTCGACCTTGACCTGCAGTGCGACGACGCCACCTTCGGGTGCGTCCTCGACCGTGGTGTCGCAGACGGCGGCCATGGTCACCACCAGGTCGGGGCTTTCGAGAACCACCGAGCCGAGCGGGCCGACGGGTTCGGGGTCAGGTTCGGCCGATGCGGCAGGTGCGAGGGCAACCGCACCGATGGCGGCGGCCAGAGCGGCCGTCGAGGCCAGGATCGATGTGCGGGCAAGACGTCGCATGAACAACTCCTGTAGCTGAAGGGGATGTGACTCATGAGTCTGGTGTGACAGATGGGTCAGTTGGTACCTGACTCACTATGTCCTAAAGGAATCAGACATTCCACACCAGGCGGTCTCGATTCGATGACGTTCGCATATCGAAGGAAAAGGCCCCTGACGAATCACATCCGTGTAGTTCGGCGTAGGTTTCACCGGTCGGCGAGCCAGGTTTCACCGGTCGTCGATTAGGGGAACCACAACCCTGCGGATCGGCCGCGCCCTACGTAGGGTTGAAGAAAAGCGAGGCTACGGAGGCACATGGATCCCGAAGTGCAGCACGAACCGAGCGAGATCACCTACGACGAGAAGTTCTATCCGGCTCGGCCGAAACCACTTCGACCATCAGTGCGTCGCGCCAATCGGAGCAACAGTCCCACCCCCGACAGCGAGCCGGTGGCGTCGAATCCCGAGTACGTGGACTGGCTCACCGAACAGTCGATGTTGCGGGACGCCAAGTTGATTGCCGAGCAACTCTCGGGCAAGGGCAGCATGTGGCAGAACCCGTATGCCGACCCCGATCCTCGCGCCGCCGTCGAGCGCGCACCGGTGTGGTTCACCGCGTACCCCATCTCGGTGATCAACGCCCCGCAGACGAGCTTCCTGAGCACTCTCGGCGACGAGAAATTGTGGCAGGCCTTCTCCGAAATCGGTGTCACCGCAGTACATACCGGCCCGGTGAAGGTGGCCGGCGGCATCCACGGTTGGCGCCCGACTCCCTCGGTCGACGGACACTTCGACCGCATCGGCATGCAGATCGACCCCGCGTTCGGATCGGAAGAAGAGTTCCGACGCCTCTGCGTGGTGGCCTCGGCGTACGACGGCATCGTGATCGACGACATCGTGCCAGGCCACACCGGTAAAGGCGCGGACTTCCGACTCGCCGAGATGGCTGTGGCCGACTACCCCGGTATCTACCACATGGTCGAGATCGAACCGCAGGACTGGCATCTGCTGCCGCGAGTGCGCGCCGGGGCCGATTCGCAGAACATCGACGCCGAGGCCGAGGCCAATCTCGCCCGCGCCGGATACATCATCGGTCAGCTGCAGCGCGTGATCTTCTACGAGCTCGGCGTGAAGGAAACCAACTGGAGCGCAACGCCTCCCGTCGTCGGCATCGACGGCGTCGAGCGTCGCTGGGTGTACCTGCACTACTTCAAGGCCGGTCAGCCGTCGATCAACTGGCTCGATCCCTCCTTCGCTGGAATGCGACTGGTGATCGGCGACGCATGCCATTCCATCGCCGATCTGGGTGCAGGTGCATTGCGGTTGGACGCCAACGGTTTTCTCGGTGTGGAGCGTCGAGCCGAAGGACCGGGCTGGTCCGAGGGCCATCCGCTGTCCGAGGCGGCGAACCACCTGATCGCCAGCGTGGTGCGCAAGATGGGCGGGTTCACCTTCCAGGAGCTGAACCTGACGATCGACGACATCAAGGCCATGGGAGCCAACGGTGCCGATCTGTCGTACGACTTCATCAATCGCCCGGCCTATCAGCATGCGCTCGTCATGGGAAACACCGAATTCCTCAGGCTCACCATGACTCTGGCCCGCGATCACGGCGTCGACACGGCGTCTCTTGTACACGCGTTGCAGAACCACGACGAGATGACGTTCGAGCTGATCCACTTCGCCACCCTGCACGCCGAGGACGAGTTCACCTACGGCGGCGAGGCTGTCAAGGGCAGCGATCTGGGCGATCGCATCCGCGGTGAACTGACCGATCGACTCACCGGGCGCTGGGCGCCGTACAACCGGACGTTCACCACCAACGGAATCGCTTGCACCACAGCAAGTGTGATCACCGCATCGCTCGGCATCCGCGATCTGGACCGGATGGACGAGCGAGACATCGAGACGGTCAAGCGGGCCCACCTACTGCTCGCGATGTACAACGCGTTGCAGCCGGGCGTGTTCGCACTGTCCGGCTGGGATCTGCTGGGCATCCTGCCGATCGCAGCCGAGGAGGTCGACGACCTCATTCGCGAAGGCGACACCCGCTGGATCAACCGCGGCGCACACGATCTGATGGGGTACTTCCCCGAGGCCGTGCGGTCGGAATCGGGCATCCCTCGTGGTCGCAGCCTGTACGGTTCGCTCCCGGAGCAGCTGGCGGATCCGCAGTCGTTCGCCCGCCAGTTGGCGCGAATCATCGAGCTGCGCAAGAAGTTCGGTATCGCCACCGCCCAGCAGATCGACATTCCGACGGTCTCGCACAAGGGCCTGCTGGTGATGGTGCACGAGCTCGGGCAGGGAACCATCCAGGCCACGGTGCTCAACTTCTCGTCCGAGGAGATCAGCGCGACCATCCAGTCGAAGCATCTGGTGCCCGGCACTACTGCCGTCGACGTCTCCGACGACAACGAGATCGCCACCGTCGACGAGCTGAACAGCTTCCCGATGACCCTGCGTCCGTACGAGGGTGTGCCGGTGGTGCTGCGCTGAGAAAGCGGCCCGTCACCGCCGACGGATAGACTTCTGCGCGTGGCCGATGAGCAGAACGACCCGACATCGCGGAAGCCTCGGCCTCCCCGTCCGCAACCACCGCGGCCCGATGTCGCCGTCGAACCGCTGCGGCCACGGCAGGAGCCCACTTCCTCGGTCCTGCCGAAGGTCGCGAGTGTCCTGTGGGCACTGACAGCGGCACTCATCCTGGCGTTGGCCGCCGCCGTCGCCCTGAACTGGGATTCGGTACTCTCCGGCGTCGAAACTGCAGTGTCACAACAGGATTCAACGGCCAGTGCCGCCGACGTCCGCAACACCGCTTCGGCCACACTGATGTCAAGTGGTGCTGCAGCGGCAGTGCTCGTGCTGCTGGGATTCGTCGCTCTGAATCTACTGCGCAACGCGGCGATGTCGTCCAAGGTCTTGATGGGAGCGGTCGGACTCCTGACCATCGGAGCGGCAGTCACGTTCTCGACGTTCGTCTCCGACGCTCCCGCATTGCTCGGCGGCGTCCTGCAGTGGGGGCCGTTCGTCGTGGCGGGCACTGCTGCGGCCGCCACGATCGTGGCCCTCATACCCCGAGGATCCTCACGCCAGTGAGGCGAGTATCCCTTCGGCGCTGCGGGCCGCCGTGGCGCACGAGGTCGAGGTGAACCGGTCCAGCAGTGGATGCTCGGACAGTGCTCGCCACTTGTGCACGGCCGCCAGCGCGGTGTCGCGCTGCTGAGCGCGTCCGGCATCGGGAGGCAGATCGAGACGTTCGGTGGCGGCGATACCGAAGCCGCCGATGATGCGCTGCAGCTCGAGCAGCGCGCCGTCGGGCAGTTTCGGTGTGGTGGAGCGCAATCGGCCGAGCAGACGCAGTTCGGCAAAACCGTGCACGTCGGCGAGCATTCGACCGGCCTCGGTGCGCAGCGCGCGAGATTCCGGCCTGAACTCCAGGATCCGTTGCAGGGCAACCAGAGCCGAATGCAACTTCAGTTGGTCGGCGCGCTGACCGAATTGCACGTCGATCACCGACCGAAGTTCGGTCAGCCCGCTGCGCTCGACCAGATCGGCAGCCAGCGTAGGCGAATCGCGCACCCCGAGCCGAATCAACGTCACTGCCATCCGAATGCCGAACAGCCCGAAACGGTCGACGATGCTGGCCCGCAGCGATGCGTCGACCGGCAGCGTGCTCTCCGCGCGTACGAACCGATCGGCCGAGAGCATCGCCAACTGCAGATCCTCGGTCGGCACGGTAGCGAGCATCTCGAACGCTGCGAACTCGTTCTGCCGCAACGTTTCAGCGCCGAGCGCCAACAATCCAGCGACCGGAACCACCGCCTGGCACAGGCCGGTGGCCTCGAGTTCGGACGCGAATCGCGCAGCGACTTCCTTGGCCGACATCATCGCGTCCATCCGCCCCGAACCCACCTCGTCGGCCCGCGAAACGACACCGATCACGCCGAGCGGCCCCGAATCGCCGCCCACATGTGCGCCGATCTGCCCGAGGAACGACACGTCCGTGGCATTGAGGGTGCGCAGCAGATACACGACGGCGTCTGCGCCCGAGGACGAGTTCTCGGGCGTGAGCATCGCCAACGTACGCGCCGACACGTCTCGCGAGAGAGACGAGGTACCGGGGGTGTCGATGATCGTCGTCTGCGCCAAAGCGCTTGCGGGCCATTCGACGTCGAGTCGATCGACCTGCGCGGCCGTCAACGACCCGAGGTCGAAGGTCAATCGCCCGTCGCGCCGTTGCACCGGCACGTTCGCGGCCCGGTCGCCGTCGTACCAGGCCGTGACGGCGGGAGCGACGCCGTTGCGGTACCACGTGACGACTTTCGTGCACTCCGTCGCGTCGGTCGGGGCAATATCCTGGCCCACAAGAGAATTGAGCAGGGTGGACTTGCCTGCCTTGAGCGATCCCGCGAGTGCCACCCGCAGCGGCTCGTCCAGACGGTACAGGCATTCGTCGAGCATCCAGGACGCTTCGGCATCACCGGAGTACGTCGATCGTGCCGCCGAGATGAGGTCGCGTGCCCGGGCCAGAGCCGCCACACTCATACCGCGGCGTCCTTGAC
The DNA here is from genome assembly GCF_040702765.1 of Rhodococcus sp. NPDC076796. Lineage (NCBI taxonomy): Bacteria > Bacillati > Actinomycetota > Actinomycetes > Mycobacteriales > Nocardiaceae > Rhodococcus > Rhodococcus sp. NPDC076796. The sequence goes on from NZ_JBFBMS010000001.1 coordinate 840,815, forward strand.
GAGTGCCACTGCCCGAGAGTTCAGTTCGGCCACCACCCGCATCTCGTTCTCCAGCGCAGCGATGCGAGCGGTGCGGTCCGTGTTGTCGGCGGCCGCAGCCTCCTGCGCGGAGCGAAGCGACTCGTTGAGCGAACGCAGCGTCTGCTCGGCGATCGAGGTGAAGTGATCACGCAGGACGCGCTGGATCTGCCGCAGTCGGTCCTTGGACTCCTTGCCCACCTGAAAACTGACGTCGTCGGTGAAACGGCGGATCGCCATCTTGGCCTCGGACCGGCGTGCCTTGATCCGATTCTCCTTGTCCTCCTTGTACGCCTTGGTACCGAGCAACACTCCCGCGCCGATGGAGATCGGATTGAGCAGGCTCAGCCCCACGAACGTGGTCATCAGACCGAACATCAGCACACCGCCGTAGGACCCGCGCATTCCCACGAGAAGCTTCTGGGTGATCCCGACGCGACCGGACTCCAGCTCGGCCAGGGACGACACGGGATCGAGGACGTTGTCCAGATCGCCGAGATCGAGATCGGGCAGCGCTGCCGCCCCGGACGAGGCGAAGTGTTCGGCCACCAACTCCGAAAGCCACAGTGCCCGTTCGTGTGCCCAGACGAAGTTGTCGCCCACCGACGCGGCGATCTGCTCCTCGAGCCACTCGCCGAGCTGCGGCCAGTCATTGCCCGGATCCCCCTCGTCGACGGTCTCTTCCGCTTCCCGGGTGACGCGCCGCAACCGGTCGCGCAGATCGTGATCGATGTCGGAGGCGAGATCGGCGATTCCGTCACCGAGAGTCTGCTGCCACTGCGACGAACGCTTGTGCAGCTCCTCGGCGGCGGACTTGGCGCGCTGCAGACCGGCGACGGCAGCGGCTGCCCGCTCCGGATCCTTCAGTGCCGCAAGCTCGCTGCCGAACGAGAGCGTCAGATGTTCGGTGACCGAGCGGACATCGAGCGAGACCGAGGAGCGTGCCAGCACATCCGCCCGGGCCACCACGTCGTCACGCAGAAACGCGTAGAGCTGTTGGAAGCCGGACTCGGCGTTGAGTTCCTCGTCGTTCAAACGCAGTGCGTGCGAACGCAGCAGAGACGACACCGGCAACATCTGGACGTCGATGCCTGCGCGGTCCAGGTGTCCATGATTGGCCTCGACGATCTGCCGCCAGTGCGGATACAGATCGATCTTGGTGATCAGCACCGCCACGGCCGGGCACAGTCCCTGTACCTGGCGAAGAAAGGACAGCTCCGGCTCGGTGAATTCGCGGGAGGCGTCGGACACGACGAGCACCGCGTCGGCCGACGGAATGAGACCCAATGTGCCTGCGGCATGGGGATTCGTGTGCCCGCCTACCCCGGGTGTATCGACCAACACCAGGCCGTCGGCGAGCAACGGGCTCGCCACCCCGATGTCCAGACGCAACACTTCACGGCCCTGGGCCAGCGGACTGGCCGGGGTGACCGTCGTGATCTCCTCGGGCGGAACATCCACCCGGATGGGCTCGTTGCCGGGATCCGCGAGTACGAGCTGCGCGGAAAGACTCTCGGCATTGGACACCACAGTCGGGATGGCGGTGGTCTCGTCGTCACCGACCGAGCACACCGTCAGATTCAGCAGCGAATTCACGAACTGACTCTTGCCCTGCTTGAGCGGTCCGACCACGATGATGCGTCGACGTGGATCCAACACTCGCGAGCGCGCCGCCTCGACTCGATCCACCAGGTCGGATCTTCCCGCCGATGTCGCCACCGCCGCGGTACGGCTCAGCAGCTCGGCCAGCTCCGTAGATTGCCCGTCCATACGCTCGTGCTCACAACCGTTCTTTTCGACTTCCGCAGTACCTGGGCTCAACATCCGCCCAGGAACGAACTCTAGCTACGACTCGGCCCCGAGTGTCGGTGAACACTCGGGGCCGAATCGTGTCAATGCCCGCCCGTAGGCGACAGGATCAAGGCTGCGTGGGGTCGAAGTCGTGGTCGACGGTCACATGGCCGAGAGAGTTCGCTGCCGAATCCACCGAACCGTGCAGGCTCGACTCGCTGAACAGATCGGACTCGGTCTCGCCCTGACCGAAGACGTCCGAGTCGACGCTCGACCAGCCGGTGCCGGTCGCGGTAGCCGTGGAATCGAACGAGCTGGAGTGATCGAACGATCCCGACGCCGCGGAGGAAAGGCTGCCGCCGGCGTCTGCCAGTCCCTCGGCACCCGACTGCAGGCCACCGGTGAGGCTGCCCGCGGCCTGGCCACCGATGTCGGCAGCGGAATCAAACCCGCCGCCCGCGGAAGCCGCAGCGTCCGCACCAGCATCCAAACCCGCACCGACAGTGGACGCGAAGTCGCCTCCGATCGAGGCACCGGTGTCCAGTCCTGCACCGACGTTGGAGGCGAACTCTCCGCCCACCGAGGTTCCGGCGTCGACGACTCCGCCCGCGGCACCTTCGAGGCCTGCACCTGCGGACGCTGCCGCATCGATTCCGGTGCTGATGCCACCGGACACGGCTCCTTCGAGTCCGGCACCGGCCGAGGCCGCAGCATCCACGCCGCCGGCGACTCCGCCTGCCACGCCGCCTGCCACGCCGCCTGCGATGCCGCCGCCGAGGCTGCCGAGTCCGGCCAGTCCACCGGTCAGGCCCGCACCTGCATCACCCACACCGGCGAGCCCGCCGGCCACATCGGCACCCACATTTCCGACGGCTCCCAGGCCACCGGTCAGATCGGCACCCACGCTTCCGACGGCCGCCAGTCCACCGGTCAGATCAGCACCGACGTTTCCGACACCAGCCAGACCACCGGTCAGATCAGCACCGACGTTTCCGACACCAGCCAGACCACCGGTCAGATCAGCACCGACGTTTCCGAGGCCCGCGAGTCCTCCGGTGAGGCCCGCGCCCAGTCCACCGAGTCCGGCCAGGCCGCCCGACAGGTCTGCGCCCACTCCGCCGACTCCGGCGAGTGCTGCTTCGACGGTGCCCGAGAGATCTGCTCCGGCGGCAACCGCTGTGTCGATCGCTCCGACGAGTCCGGCGCTGACGTCGGCTCCGGCACCGAGTGCGGCTCCGAGGTCGAGTGCTGCGCTGGTGTCGAGTACCGATTCGAGGGCAGTACCGAGCTGGGCTCCGGCTGTTCCACCGACGCCGAATGCCGTTCCAAGGATGCCTTCGAGGCCACCGGCGACTCCGCCGGCAAGTCCGCCGCCGATGCCCGCGCCTGCTCCGATCGTGCCGTCGAGTGCAGCGTCGAGAGCGGCGGTGAGGCTGCCGACTGCGCTGGTGTCGAGGTCGAGCGCTGTTCCCAGTGCGCCGCCGACCACTGCGCCGAGGTCGCCGCCCGCAGCCAGCAGAGCGTCGACATCGAGGTCAGCGAGCGCACCGGCGTCGAGGACGGCTCCGAGTGCGGAACCGATGGATCCTGCGATGGCACCGTCTGCCGCGAAGAGACCACCCAGGCTCGCGCCGACTCCGCCGGCCAGATCGCCCACCAGTGCGCCGCCGGCACCGAGCGCGCCGTCCAGCGCGGCTCCGATGTCGGTGGTCAGATCTGCTCCGATGGTTCCGAGTCCGCCGAGTGCGCCGCCGATTCCCGCGGTCAGAGCGGCTCCGAGGTCACCCGCGATGTCCAGTCCGGCTCCGGCACCGAGTGCGGCGTCGAAGACTCCACCGAGGGCCGCGCCGAGCTCTGCTCCGACGGTTCCGCCGACTCCGAAGACCGCACCGAGAGCGCCGGCCAGGCCACCCTGGATGTCGGCCAGTGCGCCGAGGTCCACGGCACCGGTCGCGCCGATGGCGGCGTCGAGTGCTGCCTGCAGCTGGGCGGCGATGTCTCCGCTGATCTCTCCGCCGATGCCTGCGCCTGCTCCGATCAATCCGGTCAGCGCAGCGCCGAGTCCGACGGTTCCGCCGAGCAGACCGTCGAGGTCCAGATCCAGACCGCCACCGAGCCCGAGGCCGCCCTCGATGCCTGCGCCGAGCAAGGCGTCGAATGCGCCGCCGAAGGCGGTGCCGAGCTCCAGACCGATCTGGCCGCCGACTGCCAGTGCTGCGGCGAGTGCTGCCTGGAGAGAAGCTGCGATCTCGCCCGTCACATCGACGCCGCCGGTCAGGCTGCCGCCTGCTGCGAGTCCGCCGCCTGCCACTGCGCCGGCGGCAAGCCCGAGTCCGGCCGACAGTCCGCCGCCGAGGCTCGCGCCTCCGGCGAGTGCGCCGTCGAGTCCTGCGGATCCGCCTGCGCCCAGGATGGCCGAGAGCTGGCTGCCCGCGCCGGCAAACAGACCCGACTCGGCGACCAGGGGTGCCACCGCGACGATGTCGGCATGAGTGACGTCGCCGAGTCCCGCGGCGGCCAGCGACATCTCGGGGTTTGCGCAGTAGGCGGCTGCGGCCTGGTCGTCGCGCAGCAGGCTGAGGATGAAATCGAGTACGGCGTTGGTAGCCATCTTGGGTCTCCTTGACGAGTGGTACTTCGTGGTTGATCACAAAGCTATGCACTTCAGAGCCCCCGCCCAACGGGGCCGATCCCCCTACTCCCCCGGGGGTTGCCAGGGGACTTCGATTAGGGGATCTTGGCGCTTTAGGGGATTTCACTCGTTGTGCGCTCTAACCTGCTGTGAGACGTAACGAATAGGTGGCCGCTGCCGACAGTGCGAGTGACGGCAGTTGTACCGACGGCAGGGCGAGACGAAGGCGGCGACACGACAATGAACGCAGGGCTCGGCATACGCATCGGTTCGGTGATGGCGGTGGCTGCACTGGACACCGATCCCGTCACCTCGGTGGTCAAGCGTTCGGCACTCGACCTCCGTCCGGGCGAAGCCCCGCGTCTGGCAGAGCTGTGGGACCGTTCGACGCGGAATCTGATCAGCGGATTCGCCGACCGCGTCGGCGATCCGGTGGAACTGATCGACGACGACGGCCGCAGTCACCGCGCGGAGGATCTCTACGCCACCGCTACCCGCGCCCTCGTCGCCGAGGTCTCCGCCGGAACCGACGCCGCTCCTACCGTCGTCGTCACCCATCCCACCCGCTGGACGGCGTACACAGCCGAGGTTCTCGGTGAAGCGTTGGACCGCGCCGGGCTCACCGACGTCACGCTGGTCCCGGAGTCCGTCGCCACGATGCGGTGGCTCGAAGTCACCCGCGGACCACAGTCCGACGGCCTGGCCGTGGTCTACGACCTCGGTGCGACTGCACTCGACGTCACACTGATGCGCACCGGCTCCGAGGCGGGCCCTGTCGGCACCGGAGTTCACTCGCAGGAGTTCGGCGGAGCGCAGTTCGATCACGCGATCATGCAGCACGTCCTCGATACCGTTTCGGGAAGCCAGTCCTTCGAGTTCGATCCTTTCGATCCCGATACCGTCGGCGCGCTGGTGGAACTGCGGGCCCGCTGCGGCGAGGCGAAGGAACAGCTCTCCTACGACACGTCGACGTCACTGACGGTCGACCTGCCGGGCCTGCACACCGAGGTTCGCCTGGTGCGCTCCGAGCTCGAAGAACTGGTGCGTGCATCACTGCTGGGGTCGATCGGAGTGGTACGCGACGCCGTCACGGCCGCGGGCCTCGACGTCACCGACATCGACCAGGTGGTCCTCGTCGGTGGCAGTTCGGCCATCCCGCTGGTCGCCGAGCTCATGTCGTCCGAACTGCGCGCTCCCGTGGTGGCCGGACCGCGGCCCGAACTGACCGTCGCCGTCGGTGCCGCAATTCTCGGCAGCGATATCGCCGACGCGACCGCCGCCGACAACGCCGCAGCCCTGGCTGCGGTGCCCACCATGGCCGTGGCGTCCGCTGCGGCAGCCGCGCCGATGCCTCGCCCCACTCCCCGGCCCGCACCGACGCCCACCGCCGTCGAATCCGACGCAGGGATGTCCGGCCGTAAGAAGGCCGGAGTCGTGGCCGGATCCGTTCTCGTCCTCGCGCTTCTCGCCGGCGGAGGCCTGTCGGTGGGGACGGCATTGACCTCCGACAACACCACTCCGGCCGAATCGAATGCGGAGACCGCTGTCTCGAGCACCGAGACACCGGGAACCACCGCGGCGGTGGCGGACGCCGCGACGACAACGGCGGCCACCGGCGAGAACGGCTCTGCCGCAGCCGGATCCGAGGGTGCTCCGACCACGGTGGTCAACGCCGACGGCACGGTGACACAGATCGACCCCGCCACCGGCGCTCCGGTCGCGGGAGCGCCCGCTGCGGCCCCGGCCCCGGCACCCGCGGGTAACGGCGCGGCAACCGTGCCGACCATCCCACCGGTCACTGCTCCGACTGTTCCCAACTACCAGCCGCCTGCCGTGCAGGTTCCCCCGGCACCGAACGTGCAGGTTCCCAGCTATCAGGGCCCCACCCTCGGCGATGTCGGACGGGGATTGGGCGGCGTGGTCGGTGAGACCGGGCAGGCGGTGGGTGGCATAACAGGAGGAGTCACTGACGGACTCGGCGGAGCCCTCGGCGGCCTGACCGGCCGATAGGTCGACCGTGACCAGTACCCGTTCCGAACTCGTCGGCATCGAGCGCGCCGATCGCTTCGTCCGTGATGCGCTCGACGCCAACGGATTCCATATCGTCGTCGGTGTGAACGGCTCCGGTCGATCCGCGGTTCTCGCGTCCGTTGCGGCGTCGGTGGACGCGTACACGGGCACCATCGCCGACGCGCCGTCCGGTTCGACGGTTCTCGTCGATGATGCGCACCTGCTGCCGGAGCAGCGTCTCGACGAGATCGCCGCGGCTGCCACACGCTCGGACATCACCCTGATCGTCGCCACTGCGCCGCGCAGTTTCGATTCGCGCATCGAGAAGCTGATCGCCTCCGCCGGTTCCAACCGATTGACACTGGTTCCGCTGGACAAGGTGGCCATCGCGGCGCGGGCAGCAGCGACCGCCCGGCCGATCTCCGCGTCGCTCGCCGGTGCCATTGCCAAGGCGACCGGCGGAATCCTCGCCGCTGTCGACGCGGCACTCGGCGCGCTCGGCGGCGACCGTTCCGATCCGGCTCCGCTCCGCGTGGTCACCGAAACCGTTGCCGAACAGCACCGTCGGATGCTGATCGAGACCACCGACGACACGCGGGCACTGCTGCTCGCAGCTCGATTCGGCGTCACACCCGACCCTGCATCGGCCGCGCAGATCGTGCCGCGCGCGACCGATGTCGAGTCGATCGTCGACCTTGCCTGCAGCTCCGGCATGCTCGACACCACGGGCACGCTGATTGCGTCCGCCGAGGCCCCACTGATCGAGATGATCGGAGACGGGCGCTGCCGCGTCCTGCTCTCGGCCGTCACCGACGTAGCCACCCGATCCCGCCTGCTCGACGCCACCGCGGCCCGTGCGTTGGCCGAGCGGGGCGTCGTTCATGCCGGTCTCGCCGACTTACTTGTCCAGCAAGCAGATTCGGCCCCTGTCGATGCCGCCGGTGCCCTGTACGACGCGGCGGTCGATGCAGGGTTCGATGCGGTGGTGCTGGCTGCGAGAAGGTCCGAGGTCGCGGCGGCCACCGGGGATCTGGACGAGGCTGCGAGATTCGCCGATGTGGTTCTCGACGGTGCTGCCGGGTGCGATGCGACGGATCTGCGGACGGCGGTGCGCGTGTCGGCGTCGGTTGCAGCGCAACGCGGAATGGCCTCGCGCAGTGCGCAGTTGTTCACGTGGCTCGGCGAGGACCGGCTCGGACCCGACGCCGTGTGGGCCGCCCTCTCCGCCGCGGCGGCCGGTGATCGCGCCGCCGCCGACCGTTCGATCACTGCCGTGTCCGCACTCGCGCCGACGTCGAGCATCGCGTCGGGCAGTCTGCTTGTCACCGGAGTGATCGGGTCGATCGATTCGCGGAGCGCAGCAGCCTCGAGCGCTGCCGCAAATGCACTGATGCGAGCAATGACGTTGACGGGCAACACTTCCGATCGCTCGTGCACCCCGGATACCGCCGCTGCCGTCTCGGCCTTGCACGCGGTGCACTGCGGCGACCTGCCCCGCGTCGATTCCATCGTGGCGCGAGCACTTCCCGAACACCGTCCGGGATCCGAGGCGCACACCAGGCTGAGCCTCGTCGGAGCCTGGGCGTCGATGCTGCGGGGAGATACCGCCGATGCAGGTGCCGCGATAGAGGCACTGCGGATTCCGGTGTCGCACGTGCGCAATCAGTTCTTCCTGCACGCGATTCGGGTGGGCCTGGCTCGCAGGTCCGGCGACGCAGGGTCGCTGATCACGGCATGGACCCAGTCGCAGAACGTGATCGCCGAGTACTCCGTTGACCTGTTCGCGCTGCTACCCCTGGGCGAATTGCTTTTGGCCGCAACTCGACTCGGCCAGGTGGACCGCGTCGAGCATCTGGTGGCGCAGGCCACCGATCTGCTCGCGGCGCTCGGCGACCCACCCGTCTGGGCGTCGGCGCTGCATTGGTACCAGGTTCAGGCGGCGATCGTGGCCCAGACTCCCGACGCGTTGGTGCCGCACGCCAAGGCTCTGGCCGCTGCCGCTCCGACCCATCCGTACAGCGCCGCACTCGCCGCTGCCGGTCGCGCATGGCTCGGGGTGTTGCAGGGCAGGCCCGACGCGACCGAGGTGGAAAATTCCGCGCGCACACTCACCGCCTTCGGACTGCCCTGGGACGGAGCCCGATTGGCCAGCGAGGCCGCCCTGACCGTCACCGACACTGCGACGGCAACCTCGCTGCTGCACATCGCCAGATCGTTGCGCCAACCCAGCTCGACTCAGCGCGACAGCCCGAGATCGACGCCGCAGCCGACGGGCTCGCTGAGCGAACGCGAGGCCGAGGTCGCCGAACTGCTCGTCCTCGGAGTCACCTATCGGGAGGTCGGCAGCCGGCTCTACATCTCCCCGAAGACCGTCGAGCATCACGTGGCCCGTATCAGGCGCAGGCTCGGTGCCCAGTCGCGGTCGGAGCTGATCTCGATGCTGCGCGCCATGGGCTACGGGGCCTCGACCAGCACAGGCGTCGACCCTGTAACTGTGCGAGGACCGGGAGCGACATAACGACCGAGCAGAACTCCCCGAGTCGAGAACAGGTAGCAGCCCCATGACCGAGCAGCCCGGCAGTGCGAGTGTCGGCGCACCGGATGTCGGCCTCTACCTGGACGACGAGCGAGCCGTCGCCGCCGTGTCCCATCCGATTGCGCCCGGACCGTCGTTGCATCTGGCGTCACTGCACTCGACCGTGCTCAACACTCATCCCGACGGCACCGTCTCGCTCGGAGATGCGACCGACGACGACTCCGAGGCCTACACCCACTTTCTCGACTCCCTCGCCGACGGCGTGGGTGTCACCGGCAGCAAGGGCACCGTTTTCCCCGCCGAGCAACTGACGTCGATGGCCCTGCTGTGCCTGCTCACCGAGGTGGCGTCGTCCATCGGTCTGCGGCCCGGTGATCTGGCCGCTGCCGCAACCTACCCCGCCCGGTGGACGGCCGAGCAGGTATTCGCGCTGCGTTCGGCGATGAACGCGCACGGGCTCGCCCACGTTTCGCTGGTCGCCGAAGCGGAGGCGCTCGCCGCGTGGAACGCATCGGTCCTGCAGACCCTGCAGAAGAAGGACACCGCCGTCGCCGCCGCACGCGGTGCTGCGATTCTGGCTGCGCAGTTCCCCGTCGACGCCGTCACCGAGCGGTTCGCGGTGCTCGGCCCGACGAGGGCCGACCGTCGCCCACTCTTCGCTGCGGCAGCGTTCGCCGCCGCGTTGACCGTCGGTGCCGCACTCGTCGCGCTGCAACTCGGTACGTCCGCCGACACCGCAGTCCCCACCATCGACAACGCCCAGGTGGTGCCGCCCACGTCGTCGATCGGCTCTGGAGCGGGTGGCCCGATAGACTTCCCCACCGTGATCGTGGAGCCGGCCGCCGAGATCGCTCCCGTCGTTCCGCTGCCGGCGACCACGACGGAAGAGACGACCACGACCGAAGCCTCCGACCTCCCGCGGAGCGAGCCGACCGAGACCGACGTCGAGACGCGCCCAGCGATCGAGGCAGCCGAGGACACCGACTCCGAGAAGCCTCCGATCGTCGGCGAACCGGTCGAGCCGGAACTGCCGGTCGAGGAGCCCACCGACGAGCCCGTGGAGACTCCCGAATCCGACCAGGACGCCGAGCAGCCCGCATCCGAGCAGGGTCCGGCGGCCCGCGGCGGCACACCCGCCGACCGAGCGTCGAACGACCGATCGACAGGGGCAACTCCATGAGCGGTGTCGGCCATCTCGGAATCACCGTGGGCAACACCAGGTCCGTCGCGGCCTACCGCGCATCGGTGGAGGACGAACCGACGATCGTCGTCCTGCCGACGACCCTGCGATTCGACGAGGACGGCCGAGCCCACCTCGGTGAGCCCGCCGACACGGCCCCGTTCACCCGGTTCGTCGATCTCGTCGGTCAGCAGGAGGATCTCGAGCCCGACGCCGACGCTTACCGCGCCGAGGACTTGATGGCCAACGCCGCCAACTGCCTCGTCACGATGGTGTCTGCCAAGGCCGGCGTGTCCGGTGACCTGCCTGTCACGACCATGACGTACCCGACGCGGTGGACCCGCGCCGCCGTCGCCCTGCTGCGTGACGCCCTCGATCACACCGGCCTCACCGATGTCGCCCTGGTGCCCGACGCCAAAGCGGCCAGCGCGTTCGCGCAGCCGAGCCCGGGAGCGGCGGTCACGGTGGTCGATATCGGAGCCACCGGCACCGACATCTCCACCTATCCCGGAGGTGGGACGGCGCGCAGCACCGACGTCGGCGGCGACGCCTTCACGGACGCACTCTTCGATCACGTGGTGACCAATCGCGAGCACATCGACCTGTCCGACGCGGCAGTCCTGGCGGCCCTCGCGAGCGTCGTCGCCTCGTGCGAGGCGGCCAAGCAGACCCTGAGCACGGCCGACGTCGCCACGATCTCGGTCGACCTCCCCGGTGTCTCGCAGTCCACGACCGTGACACGAGCCGAGTTCGCAGACCTCGTCACGCCGTTGCTCGGCCGGCTCCACGTGCCAGGGACCGGCACCGTGATACTCACCGGCGGCAGCGCTGCACTCCCGTCGATAGCGACCGACATCGGCGAACGCTCGTCGGGCCGAGTGCTCGTCGAGCCGCTCGCTGCGACCCGCGGCGCACTGCTGCTCGCCGAGGTCGAGGACGTCGACGGCAACTCTCTGGTGACCGGGGCCGCGCCGGTCGTCACCCGCAACGACGGCACGGAGTCCCTCGACACCGACGCCATCCCGGTCGTCGCACCCGAGCCGTCCCTCGCGTTCTCCGAGGCAATTCCCGCGGTCGCTCCGGTGTTCGACCATTCCGAATTTCGATCCGAGCCGATCGTTCCGGTCGACGAGAACGCGTCGAACACCGGTTACGCACCCGTCGTTGCAGCCGTTGCCGCTGGATCGGTAGGGACGAAGAAGGAACGCAGCGAACGTTCGCGGACGATCGCCACCATCGTCGCAGGCGCAGCGGCAGGCGTGGTCATCGTCCTCGCGATCGCAGCACTGAGCGGAGTGTTCGGTGACGCTCCCGCCGCGACACCTCCGACCGTCACCGATGCAGGCTCGCCGATCGTCACCTCGACGCGCGCACCCTCGACCACCACCGCCACCCCCGTCGAACCCGTCTTCGTTCCCGAGGTCGTCGAACAGACGCCGAACGAGCCGAACATCGCACCCGAGCCCGCTCCCCTGCCTGTTCCGCCGCCCGCACCGGTGCCTGCCCCTCCACCCGTGGTGCCCACCACGACGCCTGTGGTCACCACGACTCCGGTGACGACCACCCCCGTCGCAACCACGACCACGGCTACGACCACCACCACGACCTCAGCTCCGGTGACAACCACGACCGAACCGGTCACTGAGCCCTGAGCTGCGCGAACACGGATTCTGCGCCTGATGCCATATGGTGGGTCGCTGATGCCAAGCACCCGATGAAGGGATTTCATGCGTAACACCGGGGCGCTGCGTGCCGCAGTGCTGTGTTCGACGGCTTTTGTTCTTCTTGCTTCGTTCTCCGGGACAGCAGCAGCGGACCCCGTCGTCCAATCACCCGCCGATCAGCTTCCCCGCGAGCTCGTCGAAGCCGTGCAGCGAGATCTGAAGATCTCCCCGCAGGAATACCTCGATCGTGCCGCCCGCGCGCAGGAACTGTCTGCATACGCATCGGACTTCCGCGCCAGCCGTCCCGCAGATTTCGCCGGTGCCTGGATCGGACCCGACGGCAATGCCGTCGTCGCCGTCACCTCGCCTGCTGCGGCGCAGGCCGTCGCCAAGGACGGATACGCCACCGCGCAGTCGCCCGTGTCGGCCGACGGACTCGAGAAGTCGCTGGCAGACCTCAACAGTTGGATCGCAGGCCTCCCCCGCGAGATCTCCGAGCAGATCAACGGAACCGCAATCGACTTCATCGACAATCAGATCGTCATCGACCTGGCGAACAGCCCGATCGGTAGCGCACTGAATCTGCCGACCCTGCTGGCGAACATCAAGGTCATCCTCTCCCCCGGCGGAAACAAGCCGGTCGACCCGACTCCGATGGGCGGCGACACCTATGTCACCACCTCGGGACCCATCGCCGACGCTCCGGCCACCGACATCAGTATCTGCTCGTTCGGCTTCAACGCCGTCGACTCCTCCGGTGCCGCCGTCAATCTCACTGCAGGCCATTGCAATCCCAACAAGGCCACCGGATCCGGCGGCGCACCGGTTTACCTTCCCGATCCGGCCGACATCTCGCGCAGCACGCAGATCGGGTCGTTCGACCGGTCCAGCCTGGGCGCGGAGGACGGCCTCGACTGGTCGGTGATCGCCCTGAACGACACCGGGATCGCATCCGGACTCGACCGCCCCACTGTCCGTGGAGCGAACGGCAGCACCGTCACCGTCACCGGAACCGCGGCACCGGTCATCGGAGCGCCGGTCTGCAAGTCCGGTCAGTCGTCGTCGTTCACTTGTGGAGTGGTTGCGGCCGATCGCGTCGAGACACAGCTCTACATGGAGGATGGCACCTCCCGCACCGTGCGCGGATTCGCCAGCACCGCATGCACTCTCGCCGGCGACAGCGGCGGTGCCATCGTGACCGGAACGCTCGCGCTCGGCATCACCAGCGGATCCAACAGCGGCGGCGCACCCGACTGCAACGAAGCGAACCTCGCGCTGGCGCAGTACGGCGGCACTGCCAGCCTGGGCATTCCCATCGATCAGGTCACCCGCGCAACCGGAGCCACGCTGCGAACCGACTGAGTCGGGTACTTCGGGAGCCGTTCACCGCCTATAGTCGTACGTCAGGGTGAACGGCATCACATCTTCAGATGCCCGGGGGAGAGGTTTCTATGCGTCGCCGTGCTTTCCGGCTGTCGATCGTCGCAGTTCCGCTTCTGGCGACGATGGCGGTGTTCGCACCGACCGCGAGCGCAGACCCACTATTGCCTCCCGCGCTCGCCGACGCCGTGGCCCGCGACCTCGGGCTGACTCCGCAGCAATTTCTCGACCGGGCGGACGCGGCGCGCCGGCTGGCCGAGTTCACCGACACCGTAGGTTCCGACGGGGTCACGAGTGCGTGGCTGGATGCGGACGGACGGCCAGTCGTCGCGGTGGCGGACGGACCGACCCACGCCGACGTGGCCGACGCCGCGTCGGCCAGCGGTTTCGGGATCGACGCATCCGGCATCGTGCTCCCGCCGGCGGTGCACAGTGCCGTCCAGCCGCTGGTGGACCTGCTCCCGTTCGATCTGTCACCGATCGCAGGCCCGATCCGTGCGAGTTCGTATCTGGGCGGCGACAGCTTTCTCGCGGGTACACCGGCCGGCCTCGGTCAGCGCTGCTCACTCGGGTTCAATGCCGTCGACCCGACGCACGGATCGGTCAACATCACTGCGGGCCACTGCAATCCGAGTACCACCGATACCGGTTCGGCGGCAGTGACGGGCGCGTACCCGATGTTCGGCAGTCTCGTGGGCTCGAAATTCGGAACCTTCTACCGAACCAGCCAGTCGCGCAACGATTACGCCTTGATCGACATCGACGATGCCAACGTCGCCGAATTCGAGAGCAACGCCGTCCGAGTCCCCGGAGCGGCACCACTGCACGTCACCGGGACAGTCGATCCGATCGTGGGCGCTCCGGTCTGCAAATCCGGATCCCGAACCGGATTCAGTTGCGGCACCATTCTTTCCACGGGCCAGCACGTCGTACTGGGTGACAATGTCCTGGACCGTGGTTTCTCCACCTCCATCTGCGCGCTGCGCGGCGACAGCGGCGGCCCCGTTGTCAGCGGCACCCTCGCCGTCGGGATCGCCAGTGCCTCGAACGTGGGCGATCAGCCCTCCTGCGAGGTCGCTACCGTCGTCAGCATGCTGCAGGGTCAGCGGCCCGAGTTGTTCGCGACCCCCATCAACGACGTCATCGCCGAGAACCCCGGTCTGACCATCCGTACGTCCTAGTTGTTCGACGGGCGCAGACGTGACAGCACCGCGTAGGCGACCTTCCGCGCGTACGCGACCCGGGGGGAAAGCTCCCAGCGAAGCAGCAAATCGACCAAGATCGGCGAGCCGACCGTGCGGCTGGGTACGCCCACCACAGCCAACACGTCGTAGCCAGAGGTGGACCACGCCTTCTTGTTGTCGTTGACACCTACACCCTGGTCCAACACGGTCACGTCGAGTTCGTCGTGCGTCTGAATCAGCCATTCCACCATCTGATGACCGGGTTGGTACTTCGCAACTGCAGGATCGTGGTGCGTCAGCCACGACTCGAGTCGCGATCCTGTGCGGATGCAGATCTCGTGCGCGCACCATCGCCCGTCGACGCTCACTCCTACAAGAGCCAATCTGCCGGCCGCTGCTTCACCGAGCAGAAAGGCCTTGGCCGACGCCGAGGGATCGGCAGGCGACTTCTCCGCGAGGTAGTCGGTGCGATCGGTGTGACGCGTCGACGCGGCAGCCAACCTGGAAATGTCCGCCCAACGCAGCTCGAGGTGCTCGGCATCGCGGATGGTTTCCACCACCAGGGGACTCCCGGACCGCTCGGCCTGACGTCTGTACTTCTCGAGCCGCTTCAGTGATTTGTGCCCACGCACATCGCGTGCGGTACTGCCCGGCGGTACGTCGATAACCGGAACTCGCTCCCGCACGAGCGAGTCCGAACGCCACCGCGGGTGCGCACCGAGCGCCTCGATGGCAGTTCGGTTGTCGATCATCGAGTCCGCATAGTAGATCAGACCGTAATCGTCGATCGAATCCCAGAGAACGCGAGACGACGCGTCGTCCTCACTGAGCAATTCGGTCGGGACGCCCTGCCCGGTCCCGAGAATCTTCGCCACCTTCACCGGACCCACTCGCGTGACGAACATCGGTGCCAGTGCCACCAGACGCCCACCTCGACGTACATGCACGAAGGCGAGCTCACTTCCCGCCGGCCGTGGGGCATTCAGTGCGTAACCGGGACGGGAGGAGAAGACCGTGCCGACCCGTTCCGCCAACGCATCCCACTCATCGCTTAGCTCGTCGGTGAGCCTTGTGTCCATGCCCCCACAAAGGGGTTCACAGTCGGTTTTCATGGGTTTTACTTTACGGTCGGTTTACTTAAAACGCATAACTCCGCATAAGACTTGTTTTCGTCGATTCGCTCGGCTGATGGCATTCGACTGTCGACGCCGCCTCGGCCTACGCGAAGCCCTGCTGCACTACACAATTCCTGTGCGATCACCTCGACGACACGCGGAACCGGCGCATCGAACGAAGCAGGGCCCGCACTCTCGTCGAGAGTGCGGGCCCTGCTTGGTATAGAAGCTGAAGGCTAGTTGGCCCAGACCGTGGTGCCGGGTGCCGCGTTCAGTGTGTTGATCAGATCGATTCCGGCAACGACCAGAGTCGGGCCACCGGCGATGATCGTGCCCGCGATGCCGCCGACCGTTGCACCGAGAGGTACCGACGCCAATCCGACGGGTCCGCCGAGGAAGCCGAGTCCACCGACAACAGCACCGATCGCGGTACCGGTGAAGCCACCGATCGCGGTCGCGATGCCGAGCTGCGAGGCGAAGTTCTGCTGCGCCTTGAGGTTCTCCTCGGGCGAAGCGACGGTCGTTGCGCCGATGCTGCGCGAGTTGGCCGATGCCTTCGTGAAGTCGAGGTTCGGAACCAGACGCAGGGTCTTGCCGTTGTCGTCGACGTTCTGCTCGTACGGGAAGTTGAGTCCGCCCAGGTTGAACGAGAGCGGAAGCGTCACGAGGGTGTTGTCGGCAGCGTCGAGGACGTCGACCGTCTTGCCGTCGTCGGCGACCTTGAAGACGCCTGCGTCGATGGTGGTGACGATCGTGCGATCTTCGAGATCGACGGTGTAGTTGGTGTCACCGGGGGCCGTCTCATCGGTGGGCTGTGCGTATGCGGTTCCGCTGGCCAGGCCCATCGCGACTGCGACGAGGGCCGACGTGACGACCAGTTTGCTGAGTTTCATGTGGAGTTCAGTTCCGTTTCTGTGCATTGAGTGCTTGGCAGTACCGCTAGGCAACCGTCAAACGCAAAGTCACCCCGATGACGCGTCTGCGACTTATGGTGCGCTCAGGAATTGTAACGTACGAATCGGACCGGTCGTTGTCCTTTTGCAACCCATCCGCTGCCTGTCAGTTACCCACTGTCACAAACATATTGGATATTCGCAGCACAGCGGCTCGAGTCACGTCATGCTGAGGTCGGAGATGTCGATCGTTCGAACGATCGAGGAACACCGGGCGCGTGATCCCACCGGCCACAGGTGGATCTTCCGCGACATACGGCCGCGCGCAGGGAGTAGGTAAGGACTGCCTTCTCGACAGCACCTCGACGGCCTACGCATACGGTGATCTGCGAGACAACCTACTGACGAGTTCAGCCCGCCCGTCGGACGGCCTCATTTCAGCACCCACCAGCATCGCTTCACCCGGTGATGCTAAGTTACCCGTCAGTACACTGAAATTGCTACTGGCGAGTAACATAGACCGTCATCCAGCTCTACGGGCTGAACCCGCGGTAGCCCTTCCAGCTGCCACCTTTAGCGAAAGGCCGCGACATGAACGCCCTGACGATCACGTTGGGCACAGTCGGTGCTCTGCTCAGCCTCGTGTGTTGGTACGTCTTCATTCGCGGGGGCCTGCGGATGTTCAACATCGTGCGCATCGGCCAGCCGGCACCCGACCGCTGGCGACCGATAGTCCCTCGCTTCAAGCAGATGATGATCGAGTTCCTTGCCCACACCAAGATGGTCAAGTTCCGCACAGTCGGCTGGGCGCACTGGCTGGTCATGATCGGCTTCATGCTCGGCTTCGTCGTCTGGTTCGAGGCCTACGGTCAGACGTTCAATCCGGAGTTCCACTGGCCCATCATCGGTGACACCGCGGCGTACCACCTCATCGACGAGCTCCTCGGACTCGGCACCGTCATCGGCATCACCACGCTGATCATCATTCGCCAGCTCAACCACCCGCGGAAGCCCGAGCGTCAGTCGCGCTTCGCCGGCTCCGGATTCAAGGCCGCCTACTTCGTCGAGGCCGTCGTGCTCATCGAGGGCCTGGGCATGGTGTTCGTCAAGGCAGGCAAGATCGCGACCTACGGGCACGGGAACCCGTACACCGACTTCTTCACGATCCGCTTGGCCGAACTGCTGCCCGCCAACTCGAACATGGTCGCAGTCTTCGCGTTCATCAAGCTGATGTCCGGCATGATCTGGCTCTACATCGTCGGTTCGCGCATCAACTGGGGTATCGCGTGGCACCGCTTCACCGCGTTCCCCAACATCTACTTCAAGCGCATGGACGACGGCACCGTGGCCCTCGGCCCGGCCAAGCCGATGATGTCCGGCGGCAAGGTCCTCGAGATGGAAGAGGCCGACCCCGACGTCGACGCGTTCGGCGCAGGCAAGATCGAGGACTTCAGCTGGAAGGGCTGGCTCGACTTCACCACCTGCACCGAGTGCGGCCGCTGCCAGTCGCAGTGCCCCGCCTGGAACACCGGCAAGCCCCTCTCCCCCAAGCTGCTGATCATGTCGCTGCGCGACCACAGCCACGCCAAGGCCCCGTACCTGCTGGCCGGCGGCAAGAAGGACATGGCTGGCGACGAGGTCGGACTCGTCGACGCCGAGGGCAACGTCGACCAGAAGGCGCTCGACGCCATCCCGCAGAACGCTCGCGACGAGGCCGATCGCAAGCTCGTCGCCGACGCCATCGAGGGCGGCATCATCGATCCCGAGGTGCTGTGGAGCTGCACCACCTGCGGTGCCTGCGTCGAGCAGTGCCCGGTGGACATCGAGCACGTCGACCACATCATCGACATGCGCCGCTACCAGGTGCTCATCGAATCGGAGTTCCCGTCCGAGCTCGCAGGTCTGTTCAAGAACCTCGAGAACAAGGGCAACCCGTGGGGTCAGAACTCCAAGGACCGGCTCAACTGGATCAACGAGATGGACTTCGACATCCCGGTCTTCGGCCAGGACGCCGATTCGTTCCAGGACTACGAGTACCTCTTCTGGGTCGGCTGCGCCGGTGCCTACGAGGACCGCGCGAAGAAGACCACCAAGGCCGTCGCCGAGCTGCTCGCCACCGCAGGCGTGAAGTTCATGGTGCTCGGCGCGGACGAGACCTGCACCGGCGACTCCGCTCGCCGCGCAGGCAACGAGTTCCTGTTCCAGCAGCTCGCCATGCAGAACATCGAGACGCTGAACAACGTCTTCGAGGGTGTCGAGCAGAACAAGCGCAAGATCGTCGTCACCTGCGCCCACTGCTTCAACGCACTCGGCAACGAGTACCCGCAGGTCGGCGGTGACTACGAGGTGGTCCACCACACGCAGCTGCTCAACCGCCTCGTGCGGCAGAAGAAGCTGATCCCGGTGGCCTCGGTCAGCCAGGACATCACCTACCACGACCCGTGCTACCTGGGCCGTCACAACAAGGTGTACGACGCCCCGCGTGAACTCATGGCCGCGTCGGGCTCCAACCTCAAGGAGATGCCGCGCCACGGTGAGCGGTCCATGTGCTGTGGTGCCGGTGGCGCACGCATGTGGATGGAAGAGAACATCGGCAAGCGCATCAACATCGACCGGGTCGACGAGGCACTGGCGACCAACCCGAAGAAGATCGCCACGGGTTGCCCGTTCTGTCGAGTGATGCTCACCGACGGTGTCACCGCACGTCAGGAAGGCGGCGCACACGAGGGCGTCGAGGTCGTCGATGTCGCGCAGCTGATGCTCGAGTCGATCACCCGCGTCGAGTCCTCGGTGCTGGCCGAGAACATCAAGGTCATCCCCCGCGAGCGCACTCCCGAGGAGAAGCTGGCGACCGAGAACGCCGCCGAGGTCGAAGAGGCCGAACGCATCGCACCCGTCGAGGAGCCGGCCGAGGCGAAGTCCGCTCCGGCAGCTCCGGCTCCGAAGGCCGGCGGCGGACTGAAGATGAAGGGTCTGGCCAAGGCTCCGGGAGCCAAGGCACCCGGTTCCGCTGCACCGGCCGACACTGCCGACGCAGAACCCGCCGCCAAGCCCAAGGGTCTCGGCATGGCCGGGGGCAAGGCACCCGGCGGCAAGGGCCTGCAGATGAAGGGCAAGGCACCCGGCGCGAAGGCGGCTGCACCTGCACCTGCCGAGACTCCCGCGGCGACCGAAGCACCTGCTACCGCAGAGACCTCGGAGTCGACTCCGTCGGTCAAGCCCAAGGGTCTGGCAGTGAAGTCGGGCTTCAAGAAGCCGGGCGCGAAGGCACCGGGTAAGCCTGCCGCCGAAGCGCCGGTCTCCGAAGCACCGGAAACCGCTGGCGAACCTGCGGAATCGGCTTCTGCTGCAACCGAATCCAAGCCGACCGTTCAGCCCAAGGGTCTGGCCGTGAAGTCCGGATTCAAGAAGCCGGGAGCCAAGGCACCGGGTAAGCCTGCTGCCGAAGCGCCGGTCTCCGAAGCACCTGCGGCAGAGGTTCCTGCTGCCGAGGCACCGGCTGCCGAGGCCACGGCATCGGAGGCACCCGCTACCGAGGCTGCAGCAGAATCCAAGCCGACCGTCCAGCCCAAGGGCCTGGCCGTGAAGTCCGGATTCAAGAAGCCGGGTGCACGCACGCCCGGTGCGGCCGCTGCACCCGCTGAGCCGAAGACTGCAGAGCCCGAGAAGGCAGAGCCGACTCAGGAAGCCGCTGCACCCGAGGCCCCGAAGGCCGAGGCGTCGGACACTGCCGGTGAGGCCGCATCCAATGGTTCGGATGATCGGACTCCGCCCAAGCCGAAGGCCGGTGGACTCGGATTCGCTCCGGGAGCCAAGGTTCCGGGTCGCCGGAAGTAACCTCACACCCTTTTTACCGACTGCGCGCCCTTGCTCAATTCAGAGCAGGGGCGCGCAGTCGTCAGTAGGGGTGTGAGGTTCCAGAACGCTCGGTTATCCACAGGCACACCGGTTATCCACAATCGGCCACTTGGGGGTTGTCGAAAGCGATTGCGCCCGAGAGCATTTCTTCATGACCCGCATAGTCTCGCGATCCGACGCACTCTCCCGCGGAATTTCCGACGCAGAGCTGCAGCGCTACTGCCGAACGCGAGCGTGGCGTCGACTCCGTCCCGGAAGGTTCGTCAGCAGAGACGAATTCGACGCGCTGCCCAGGGAAGACAAGCATCGAGTCATCGCCGAGGCCGTGTTCGACGCGACCATCGCCCCCGATGCCGTGGTCAGCCATGTGAGCGCAGCAATATTCCACTGTCTCGACGTATGGAATGCCGACCTGAGCCGAGTGCACATCACGCGCAATCGTGCCCGTGGCGGCGGTCGTAGCAGCGCCGTTCGAGCAGTGCACACCTCGCCGTACACCGACGCAGAAGTCGTGGACTTCGACGGCGTGCGAGTCACAGCTCTGGCGCGCACCGTTGCCGATTGTGCTCGCTCACTTCCGTTCGAGACGGCCGTCTGCGTCGTGGACTTCGCTGCGAGAACCCGCGGCCTCACCACCGAAGATGTTCTTGCAGCATTGGATTCATGCCCCAACCACCCCAGCAATCGGATGGCCCGTCGAGTCGCAGAATTCATGGACGGCAGTGTCGGGGAATCACGCGCCAGGGTGTTGCTGCATCAGCTGGGTTACAGCCCGCAACTACAGGTGCAGATAGTCGACGATCGCGGCTTCGTCGGGCGCGTGGATTTCGATCTGCCCGACATCGAGACCGTTCTCGAATTCGACGGCAAGGTGAAGTACGGACGCTACGTGCCCGAGGGAAAGTCTGCGGCCGATGTGTTGTGGGACGAGAAGCGTCGCGAGGATCGCATCCGCGCAACCGGCCGCCAGGTGGTGCGCATCGCCTGGTCGGATCTCGATCACCCTGAGCTCGTCGATCGGATGCTCCGCGATGCTGCCGACAGAGCGGGAAGTGGCAACCGAGCGACCTTTCTACCGACTGCGCGCCCCCGCTCACGTCAGAGCAGGGGCGCGCAGTCGTCAACAGGGGTGTGAGGTCCACTTCCGGCTCTGCCCATCTGATTCGCTCGCGTAGCGAGCTCACAAAACGATCATCAAAGCAGCACCGATCACCATGATCAGCACGACGAGGCCAAGAATTTTGAAACCGAACCTCAGCATGCGTGTCTCTTCGTCGCGAGTTCCTTTGCCTGCCACTGCGAGAACAAGAAGAGTCTCGGGAACGGACGCAAAAATCGAATGCCCAGCGCCACTGTTCTGCAAGGCGACTGCAGCGGAGCCAGCACCGAAGAAATCACCGATATTCTGTTGCGGAATGACCATCAACGCATTGGCACCGGTGTTCGATCCCACCAGGTAACCAGAAATCACGGCCAGCAAGGGAACGAACACAACGAAACCGATGTCACCTGCTCGACCAACCAATGCAGCGAGATCACCAACCGCCCCAGAGTAATTCATGAGTTGAGCAGCCGCGGCGAACCCGAACAAGGCAACCAGCGGTTTCCAACCGCCTTGCGCGGCAATCCGGACAGCGCTGACGTTCACATAGCGCCAACCGAAACGCACGGACACGATCAGCAACGCGAGACCGGGAGAGAGCAAGGGCTCGAACGAAACTCGCCCAGCGTGCAGCGCTACCGCGGTTCCCCAACCCGTTGCAGCGTCGGCGACACGCGCAACCAAAATAAGTGCCACGACCACAAGAAACGGAGACAAGGCTCGCCACGGTGGTGCCGTGGCGGCCTGACGACGAGCTGCCAGGAGCATGTAACCGAGTACGCCGGTGACCGCCCCTGCTGTGACGCCGGCGAGTGGCACCAACCCGACGAAGTTCATACCTATGAGCACCAGCGCGAACGTGATGCCCAATCCTGCCGCAACGACGATGGTTCGGGTGCGTTCGGCTCGATCGGAGACCAGCAGCGCAGTCACGATCGCGAAGGCCGGAAAGATGGCTGCGCTGAACAACGATGATTGAAAGCCGATGTCGCGGGCGGTGTTACCCGACAAGTCGGCAGCCACCGTTGTTGCCAAACCAGCGGTGCCCCAGGGCATGATCGTCAAACTGAGCATTGAGGCCAGCAAGGCCTTCGCTCGGGGTAGCAGTTGCAACAGGACCGGCACGGTGACAAGGAGCGAGACGCCGAAGCCCGTGATCGATTCGAGTGCCGGTGCAAATCCGACGGTGAGAATGACGGTCGCGGTGGCAGGACTGACGGGCCAGCGCTCGATCCACCCGACGATTGTCGCGTGCGTGCCGTTGCGACGCAGCACTTCGTTGAGCAGCAGTCCTGGGAAGATGATGAGTCCTGCATCGGCGGTCAACAGGATTCCTGCTTCGAGCGCAGGTGGGGATGCCTCCACGAGTGCGGCAGTACCGAGTAGGCCGGCAAACATTGCGGCGGCAGCAAGGACCGAAGCCAGCGCGACCTGCCACGCGGCACGTCGGACGATCAGTACACCGACCACGACGATGACGGCCGGGACAAGGACGATCATCAGTTCGAGGGTCATAGTTCGACCGCAACTCTGGGCTGCACGCTGCCCACCAACTTCATGAGGATCACGTCGAGTTCTCGGTGGGCTCGAGACGGAACTGCCGGCGAGGGAATGTAGTGGTTGTAGTACGAATACCCCTCGGCAGGTGGCCCGACAACGCATATCGACTGGGGTCCAGCGCTGTGTGCAATCGGGTTACTTGGATTCTGATATTGGTTCAGCCAGATCGCGGTTGAGTCGGTAGCTATGATCTGATCGATAGCAGCCAAACGCGTACCGAGATACCCCCCGTTTTCATCGCGATCACACACACGGTGGATCTCTGCGCCGTAGGCTTGCATTTCTGCAATCGCAGTCACATTGCTATTGGGATCGACGACACACCGAAATTTGTACTTTCGAGCGGCACAAATCATCGCCAAAGCAATGCCGAGGTTCCCGGACGACGATTCGATAATCAACCTTCCCGAAAGGTCTCCGTGTTTCTTCTCGGCGTCGCTGATCAGATATCGAGCGGCCTTCATTCTTACTGATCCAGCAGTGTTCAAGTGCTCGACTTTGAGGTACAACTCATCCGTGTATACGACTCCTGGTAGCTGAAGATATGGATCGAATGTCGTCAGTTCTTCCTGCCGGACGGCCAAGGTCAATCCCTCCCCGGTTTCGCTGCAGGAACGAAACTAGCTCAGCTGGCAGATCTGGGGGTAATGCCGGATCAGTGCGCACTATGCTTCAAAAACATGGGACTGGAACTTCGTCACCTGCAGGCACTCATCGCAGTGTCCGAGGAGGGCAGCATTTCTCGTGCTGCGCGCCGTTTGCATGTTGGACAGCCGGCTCTCTCTCGCTCCATTGCGCAGCTCGAACGCGAAATCGGAGCTCGACTGTTCGACAGAACGTCTGCCGGCGCGACGCTGACGACAACCGGTGAGGCCTACCTCGTCAGGGCCTCGCGGGCGATCTCGGCGTTCGATCTGGCCGTGCAACCTCCCGAGTCGGTGGGCACAGTCACAGTCGGCTACGTGTGGTCGGCCTTGGGATCTCTGACCAACACAGTGTTCGAGACGTGGAATGCCACCAAACCACAGGAGCAGTTGATGCTCAAGAGGTTCGCGAGCCGCACCTCCGGTGTCGAATCGGGAGAGGCCGACCTGGGGATAGTTCGGCAGGGAATCGCCTCGGTCAGCTTTTCCAGCTCGTTGTTCGGTGAAGCAAGAGTCGTCGCACTGTCCCAGCGGCATCGGTTGGCGGACCGTCCGGAGCTCGCACTCTCCGACCTTTCGGACGACATCATCGTGCTCGATATCATGTCGGGCACAACCACAATGGACCTATGGCCTGCCCATACCCGTCCCTTCAGTCGACCGATCGAATGTGGATCGGTGGACGAATGGAACCATCATGTGTCGCTGGGCCACGGAATCGGAATCACAGCCGAGTCGACGCCACACATGCACCCTTATCCAGGGATCGTCTACGTACCCATGAAAGCGACGACGCCGCGTATCGAAGTCTTCTGCATCTGGGACAGTCCCCACTTGACCCCGGTCGCTACCGAATTCTGCGCAATGGTTCGGACGGTTCACAAACACCAGCTCACCTCGAAATCCGAAAGTTCCTAGGCCTGCGCGTCAGCGGCATGTCCGAAGCGGATGGATAAGGAATCGACTTCGTCTGACCTCGAGCAGCACAACCAGCTCAGACGACTGCGATGCTGCCGACAGAGCGGGAAGTGGCAACCGAGCGACCTTTCTACCGACCGCGCGCCCCCGCTCACGTCAGAGCAGGGGCGCGCAGTCGTCAACAGGGGTGTGAGGTCACCCCCACTCCCACTGAATCCCCCCTCGGAAGTGGCCGAATCGGACATCGTGAGTATGGTCGGACTCGAAGGCGTACCGACAAGTAGGGAGCAGGCATGACCGACGACGCGGACAAGCTCTTTCGCCGCTACGACGAGTGGTGGACCGCTCTGTCACCGGACGATCGAGCGCACGTCGAGCAGTGTTGCGAATCCGGCCGCACCGACGAGCGCCTCTGTGCACTCATCCGCGAACACGACGGCCCATCGAAGGCAGCGTTCGAGGCGGGCAGCAAATTGTCCGAGGGCAACAGCAAGTACTGCGCGATCCCCAGCGCGCTCCTCGAATTTCTGGAAGCGAAGCGCGCGCACCCGCCACTCAGCTAGAGGGACGCCACAGCTCCAGCTGTGGAATTCCGGGCGGCGTGAAGCCCATGACCTGGCCGTAGAAGGACAGTTCGGATTCTCGCGCGTTCACCTGTGTTTCCAGTTTGCGGAATCCGTGCGACTCCCCCGCATAAGCCAGGTAGGCGTGCGGAATTCCCTTCTTCACCATGGCATCTCGGAACCGTTCGGCCTGCGACGGCGGCACGATCGGATCGTCGAGCCCCTGCAACAACAGCACCGGGCAGGACAGTCCGTCGACGTTGTTGACCGGCGCACGGGTGCGGTACAGGTCGATTGCCTCGGGCAGCGGTCCGATGAGCCCGTCGATGTAGCGGGACTCGAAGTCGTGGGTCTCGGCAACGAACAGCTCCAGCTCGGCAACACCGAAGTACGATGCGCCGCAAGCGAACACGTCGGAGGATGTCAGCGCAGCCAACACCGTCCAACCGCCTGCGGAGCCGCCTTCGATGGCCAACCGGCGTGGGTCGGCGAGTCCGCTGTCGGCCAACCCCTGCACCGCGGCGATGGTGTCTTCGACGTCGACCACTCCCCACTGCCCGCGCAGTCGGTTGCGGTACTCGCGGCCGTATCCACTCGACCCGCCGTAGTTCACATCGACGACGCCGATGCCGCGGCTGGTGAAGTAGGCGAACAGCGGGTTCAGAGCGGGGGCGACGTGCGCGGTCGGGCCGCCGTGAACGAACGCGACGTACGGTGGCAGTTCGCCGTCCAACCCCTCGTACGACGGGTTGCGCGGCGCATAGGTGATGGCGTGCACCTCACGGTTCGGCCCTTGGAACGTCACCTGACGACCCTCGGGCAGGTATGCGCTGTCGGGTACGGATTCGAAACCCGAACGTACCGAGGTCAGTTCGCCGGATTCCAGGTCGAGGGCGAACAAACCGGCGGCCACCCGAGCTCCGCCGCACTTGAGGAGCACGGTCGACCCGGAGCGCCCACCGAGCCCCACCGAGGTCACACCGTCGAGCGCGACGTCCTCGAGTGTCCCGGACGCCGGATCGAGTACCGCGAGGGTGTCGGTGCCGACGGTGCGCACGGTGAGCAGCTTCCCGTCGTCGAGCATCGAGTACCAGCTCGATCCCAATCGCCACAGCGGAGCCCCGAAATCGGCGTCGAGCGCCCGAAGCGGTGTGACCGATCCGTCGAGCGTGACCGAATACAGGTTCCACCAACCACTTCGGTCGCTGATGGCGTACAGCGATTGGTTGTCGATCCATTCCGGCTGCATCACCGATTCCTCGGTCGAGCCAAGGAGCACGGTCCATGCGCCGGGATCAGCGAGGGAGGCAACGCGTAGTTCGGTTCCGTCCCAGGGCATCTGGGGGTGGTTCCACGCAATCCATGCGATGCGGGTGCCGTCGGGTGAAAGTTTCGGGAACGCAAGGAAGTCCGAGCCCGCCACCAGCGAACGCACCCCGCTGCCGCCGAGATCGATCGCCACGATGTCTCGTGACACCGCACCTGCGTCGTGCATCTCGCGAACTGCGATCACGTCGGTGCCGACCACCGAGAGATCGGCGTACCGGATGCTCGACGCCACAGCCGGTTTCGGAGTCAGCGGTACGGGTGCGCCGCCGGGGGTGAGTCGGTAGACGCGTTGATCGGAGAATTCGGCGAACACCAGGTCGCCGGCCGCCGTCGCGGTCCAGGCTCCCCCGCCGTATTCGTGGACGCGGGATCGGGCGTTGAACGGCGCGGGCAGAACAGGCTGCACTTCTCCGTCGACATAGCGGCAGATGGCCGTCCGGCCCTGTTCGGCGGGCCGTAGTTCCGACCACCAGATCTCGCTGCCGACGAAGCACCCACCCTCGACGGGGTGGCCCGCCGACGACAGATCTGCTGCGGTGATGGGCGAGGGCCAGGATCCGAAGGCGAGAGCAGTCACGCCGTCCACCCTAGTGAACTGACGTGCACGTAACGCGTTGTTCACCGGCCCTTCAACCGTGACCCGGATGATAGGAGTCAAGTAGCACTAGGGGGAACACCATGCGCCGGACCACTACCCATTCGGTGGACCACGAGATTCTGACATTCGGCCGAACCTGGCGTGGGTACGGCGGTGGCAGCGACGAGGACATCTACGTGGCATTCGGCGTCGACGCGCGTACCTACTTCCAGCGATTGCGTCGAATCCTCGATTCGCCGGTCGCCGAGGAGCTGTCGCCGGACGAGCGGGCCGCGATTGCCGACATCTGCCGGTTGCGACTCGCCTGAGCCGGCGCTACACCGGCGTCAGCAGCTCCGGGCTGTTGTTCTTCACGCTGTTCACCGCGGTGCTCACCTCGTAGGGCTCGAGCCGTGGCTCGGGAATCGCAGCGAGCAGGTCCCGAACGTCACCGAGGTCCGTCAGGCCGGGGTCGAGCCAGTTGGCGCGCAGATCCGGAGGCAGCACGACCGGAGAGCGATCGTGAATGTGTCCCAGAGCATCGGCGGCCGGCGAGGTGAGCACGGTGACCGACCAGACCCAACGCGCCTCGTCGTCCTCGGCCTTGGTGGGGTCTCGCCACAGCTCGTACAAGCCGGCCATCGCGAGCACGGCACCAGGAGTGGAGCCTGCGGAACGACCCGTGTCACCGTCGTGCAAGAAGTACGGCACCTTCGCTCCGTCGCGCTTCTCCCACTCGTAGTAGCCGTCGGCAGGCACGATGCATCGTCGACGGCTTGCTGCCTTCTTGAACGACGGCTTCTCGGTGATGGTCTCGGACCTGGCGTTGATCAGCCTGGAACCGATTTTCGCGTCCTTCGCCCACGACGGGATCAGGCCCCAGCGCACCGACCGCAGTTGCCGCACGGCGTCGGCCTCGGGTTCGTCCTTCGGCGGCCGTTCGAGCACCGTCCGCACCGTCTGTGTGGGGGTCACGTTGTAGGACGGCGGCACCTCCGGACCGACGGTCTCGGCAATGTCGAACACCGCCTGCAGGTCGCTGTCACTCCGGGTACTGGCATACCGTCCGCACATGGAACGAGATTGTTCCACCCGGCACCGACAACCACTACGGACTAGAGGTTGCGAAACTCCGCCAGGACGGCGTCGAGGTGATCGCCAAGACGCATTCCCGAGGTGACCCACCGTTCGCATGCCTCGTTCCACAGGGCCATCGTCATTCGCGCCGTCAGCGAGGCTTCGTTGCGCTCGACACCGGCAGCGACGAGCCCAGCAGACAACGCCGCCTGCATGTCGAGCTGGATCACCTGTTCACGCCCTCTGAGTCGGTCGCTCGCAGCAATGACACGGTGACGCACCACGAAGCCGTCCCGGTCGAGGTCGAGCGCGTCCGCAGCGGCGTGCAGCGCATCGTGCATCAGTGACCCGAGATCGTCGGCGTAATCCTCGACGACCCGCGCCACCGCATCGAGCAACGCAGTTTCTCCGGAGAACAGCACCGCATCTTTGTCTGCGAAGTAGCGAAAGAACGAGCGGGCGGACAGGTCGGCCCCGTCTGCGATCTGCGCAACGGTGGTGTTGTCGTAGCCCTGCTCCGCGAACAGTCGCACTGCCGCGGACGCCAGCCGATCTCGCGTGCGGAGCTGACGTCGGGAGGCGGGCGCAGACACCATTCGAGTACACCACCTCTCGACACTGCGCGCAATAATGTCATAGTGTGCCAATATGACATCAACTGACAGACCTATTCTGATCACCGGTGCAACCTCCGGCCTCGGCATGCAGGCAGCATTGCGCCTGGCCGAACGTCACCCCCTAATACTCACCGCACGGTCCAACCGACGGCTGGCCGAACTCGAAAGAGCGATTCCCGGCCAGACGTACGTCGTCTGCGACCAGTCGAGCCTGGACTCGGTACGCGCCGCGGCCGAGCAGGTCAGTGGGCCACTGCACGCAGTCGTATTGGCTGCCGGGATTCAGACGGTGGACACCTCGGCACGAAGTTCGGACGGATACGAGCTGACGTTCGCCGTCAATGTGCTTGCGCCACATCTGCTTCTGGGAATGCTGTCGCCGCACGTGCACGAGACGACAGTCGTGCACGTCGGATCCGGCACGCACTACGGACAATTTCGACGCTCGTACGCGATGGTGCCCGCGCCGCAATGGGCATCGGCTGGACGATTGGCCACCATCCGCGGGATCGGCGGTGGCGTCGCGTACTCCACGAGCAAACTCGCGTTGCTGCACCACACCCACGAGCTTGCGCGACGCGCACCGAAATCTGTCGTCCCCATCTGTTTCGATCCCGGAATGATGCCGGGGACCGAGCTCGCGAGGTATCGCGGTACCGTCGCCCAATTCGCGTGGAAGCGGGTGATGCCGATCCTGCGACCGCTGCCCGGAGTGTCCACGCCCGAGCTGTCGGGCCGGAACCTGGCCACCCTCGCATTGGCGACCGGGCCGCGTGGAGACTACGTCGAGATCGACCGTCGGACTGCATCCTCGGACGAGTCCTACGACGAGGCGAGAGAACTCGAGCTGTTCGACGAGCTGAACAGCCTGGTCGGCCTCGATCCGACCGCCGCAGCACCGTGGTGGTCCGGTCGACCCGATCCGGCTCACGGTTGACCGCACGTTCGCGCGCGAAACAACCCCGCGCGAAACAACCTTGTGGAAACCGATACCGCCCACCTGGCACGATGTGACGGGTGACCACTCCGCAGATCCATTCCCAGCCGCGTTACCGCACGTTGCAGCAGTCGACCAAGCTGCAGAACGTGCTGTACGAGATCCGCGGACCGGTACACGCCCACGCCGCCCGCCTCGAGGCCGAGGGGCACCGCATCCTCAAGCTCAACATCGGCAATCCGGCACCGTTCGGATTCGAAGCTCCCGATGTGATCGTGCGGGACATGATCGCGGCGCTGCCGGTGGCCCAGGGGTATTCGGAGTCCAAGGGCATCCTGTCGGCCCGCCGCGCCATCGTGACGCGCTACGAACTCGAACCGGGCTTCCCGGAGCTCGACGTCGACGACATCTACCTCGGCAACGGGGTGTCCGAGCTCATCACGATGACGATGCAGGCGTTGCTCGACGACGGTGACGAGGTGTTGATCCCGGCCCCGGACTACCCGCTGTGGACGGCGATGACGACGCTGTCCGGCGGCAAGGCCGTGCACTACATGTGCGACGAGGAGAACGGGTGGAATCCCGACCTGGCCGACATCGAGTCCAAGATCACCCCGAAGACCGTCGCACTGCTGGTGATCAACCCCAACAACCCGACCGGCGCGGTGTACTCGAAGGAGGTGCTGCAGGGCATCGTCGACCTCGCGCGCAAGCATCAGCTGCTGCTGCTCGCGGACGAGATCTACGACCGGATCCTCTACGACGACGCAGAGCACACCTCGCTGGCGAGCCTGGCTCCCGATCTTCTCTGCCTGACGTACAACGGACTGTCCAAGGCGTATCGAGTGGCCGGTTACCGCGCCGGATGGCTGGCGATCACCGGACCGAAGGCGCACGCCGCAGGTTTCATCGAGGGCATCGACCTTCTCGCGTCGACGCGGCTGTGCCCCAATGTGCCAGCGCAACATGCCATTCAGGTCGCTCTCGGCGGATATCAGAGCATCGAGGATCTGATCCTGCCCGGCGGCCGCCTGCTCGAGCAGCGCGACGTCGCGTGGGAGAAGCTCAACGCGATCCACGGCGTCTCGTGCGTCAAGCCACGGGGTGCGCTGTACGCGTTCCCGCGACTCGATCCCGAAGTGCACGAGATCTACGACGACGAGAAGCTCGTCCAGGATCTGCTGCTGCAGGAGAAGATCCTGGTGGTTCAGGGCACCGGATTCAACTGGCCCGGCCACGATCACGTCCGCATCGTGACGCTGCCGTGGGCACGGGATCTGGCCGTGGCGATCGAGAGGTTCGGTAACTTCCTCGCGTCGTACAAGCAGTGAGACGCCAAGTTACCGAAAAGTAGTTGAAAGTGATGCACAAAACATCGGGGCGATCACGCCTGAACGACGAATGATCTGTACATTGGCGGACGGCACTTCGGTGCCCGCGAGCCCTGGTCGTACCCCTCCCCCCCGGGTCGGTCAGGTGGTGGCGGGGGACGCCCCCCCTGCTCCCCGCCACCGAGCTCCTCGCATCGGCCACTAGCCTGGCACCGTGGAATCACACGGCAATCCTCCCGACGGCAACAAGCCGAGCCTCGGATCTCATGTGGGGCATGGTCACGGGCACGGCCACAGCGACACACCGGTGCCGTTGGGGCCGGTAGCGGCCAAGGTCGTCGTCGGACTCTTGGTTGCCATTGCGATCGCCGTGATCGGCGGTGCCATCGCTCTGTGGCCCAGCCAGCAGAGCATCGATATCCCGCTGCCGTTCCAGACCTCCGGCGGAGGTGCGGTGTCCACCGAGGCCGGCACCATCACCTCGCAGAGCATCGGGCCCTGCGGCAGTCCCGACGCAGGCCGAGCGTTCACCGGCGACCCGACGCCTGCGGTCAACGACTCGTACGAATGTCAGCGCAGCATCGTGGATATCACCACCGGTGAGGACGCAGGCAAGCGGACGGTACTCGAGATCGCGCCGGGGCCCGGCCAACCGACTTTGAGCGCAGGCGAGGACATCCGGCTGGTTGTGCAGACCGACCCCGCCGGTGGGGTCCGCTACTCCTTCAACGACTACTCCCGCGGGCTGCCGCTGGCACTGATCGTCGGTGTGTTCGCCGTGGTCATCTGTGTCGTCGCCCGCTGGCGGGGATTCCGCGCACTGGTGGGCCTGCTCATCGCGTTCGCCGTGCTGGTGGTATTCATGCTGCCCGCCCTGCTCGACGGTGCACCCGCCATTCCGGTCGCCCTCGTCGCCGGAGCGATCATCCTCTACGCCGTGCTGTATCTGGCTCACGGGGTGAATCTGCGCACCAGCTCGGCGCTGTTGGGCACTCTCACCTCGATGGCGGTGGCGGCGGTGCTGTCCTACGTCGCCATCCGCATGACCCACCTGACCGGGTTGTCCGAGGAACAGAACACCGCCGTGCAGACGTACATCGGCAACGTCAGCGTCACCGGTCTGCTGTTGGCCGGCTTCATCATCGGCTCGCTCGGAGTGCTCAACGACGTGACGATCACTCAGGCGTCGGCGGCCTTCGAGCTCGCCTCGGTGGACGAGACGGCATCGCGACGGGAGATTTTCACCGCCACGATGCGGGTGGGGCGTGACCACATCGCCAGCACGGTCTACACGCTCGTGCTCGCCTACGCCGGTGGCGCGCTGCCGCTGCTGCTGCTCTTCAGCGTCGCCGACCGGTCCATCCAGGACGTGCTCACCGGCGATTCGGTGGCGATCGAGATCGTCCGCTCCGCGGTGGGCGGTGTGGCGCTGGCGTTGTCGGTTCCGCTGACCACGGCCATCGCCGTACTGCTCGCACGTCCGATCAACGTCACAGGAACCTCTAACCGAGCAGAGCGCCGGGCCGCGGTAGCCACCCGCAGAACCCGGCGCTCCGGCCGCCACAGCGCTTAGAGCAGCTTCGCCGCACGTGAGCGGAAACTCGACCCCTGCTACGAGTTTCTATGCACGTGCGGCGCAGCCGCTCCTCAGGCGAATGCAGCCGCGACGGTCTCCGAGAGCAGGGCACCGTTGTGCGTGCTCAGGCCGGCTTTGAGACCCGAGTCCGCCTCGCATGCGGCTTCCCAACCCTTGTCGGCGAGTGCGACGACGTACGGCAGGGTCGCGTTGGTGAGCGCGTAGGTGGAGGTGCGCGGAACGGCACCGGGCATGTTGGCGACGCAGTAGAACACCGACTCGTGCACCTTGTACGTGGGATCGGCATGGGTGGTGGCGTGCGAATCCTCGAAGCAGCCGCCCTGATCGATGGCGATGTCGACCAGAACCGAACCCGGCTTCATGCGCTGAACCAAGCTGTTGGACACCAGCTTCGGTGCCTTGGCACCGGGCACCAGCACTGCGCCGATGACGAGATCCGCTGCGAGAACGGCCTGTTCGAGCTCGTAGGCGTTCGATACCAGCGTCTTGACAGCCCCGCGGTACTGATCGTCGATGGCGCGTAGCGCCTTCACGTCGAGATCGAGCACGGTGACGTCGGCGTGCATGCCGAAAGCTATTGCGGTGGCGTTCCTTCCGGAGACGCCGGCTCCGATCACCACAACATTGGCGGGGCGCACTCCGGGTACTCCGCCCATCAGAACTCCGCGGCCGCCTTCACTCGACATCAGGTGGTAGGCACCGGCCTGCGGGGCGAGGCGTCCGGCAACTTCGCTCATCGGAGCGAGCAGCGGAAGCGAACCGTCTGCGGCAGTGACGGTTTCGTATGCAATGGCTGTGGTGCCCGACTCCAGCAGCGCATCGGTGCATTCCTTGGATGCGGCGAGATGCAGGTAGGTGAACAGCACCTGCCCCTTGCGTAGCCGCGAATACTCCTCGGCGATAGGTTCTTTGACCTTGAGCAGGAGGTCGGCCGACTCCCAGACCTCGTCGACATCGGTGAGGATCTGTGCGCCTGCGGCTTTGTAGTCGGTGTCGGTGAACGACGATCCGGACCCTGCCTCGGTTTCGATGATCACTTCGTGTCCTCGCGAGACCAGTTCGTGCACGCCCGCCGGGGTGATGGCCACCCGGTATTCGTGGTTCTTGATCTCGCGTGGAATTCCGATCTTCATGGCGGCCTCCTCGGTAGTGGGTGGCGTGAAGCCGGGGCTCCATCCGTGTAGGCCAACTATGAATTATCTACGAAATAGCCGCAACGGAAGTGAATATAATTCTGTACACTCCGAAAATGGTGAGCAATAGTTCGTTCGAGACGGGTAGCAAAGGGTCCCAGCCGAACGATGTTCGGCCGATCCCACTGGACCGAATCGACCACATCCTGCTCGACGAGCTCCGCCGCGACGCCCGAACACCCAACAACGCACTCGCTGCCGCGGCCGGTGTAGCTCCATCCACCGCGCTGGCCCGAGTTCGTGCCCTCGTCGAACGTGGCGTCATCCGCGGCTTTCACGCCGAGATAGATCCCGAGGCTCTCGGACAGGGCATCCAGGCCATGATCTCGGTTCGGCTGCAAGCGGATGCTCGACGGCGCATCAGCGAATTCGGATCGAAGATCGCATCGCGGAAGGAGACGCTGAACATCTACTTCATTGCCGGTGCGGACGACTTCCTGGTGCATGTGGCGACCGTCGACACCGCCACCCTTCGTGACTTCGTCGTCGAGAATCTCAGCGCCGACCCTGCCGTGGCCGCCACCGAGACCATCCTCATCTTCGAGCACATCCGACCGCGAAACACACACGCGGACAAGTGAGTTCGATCAGGGAGCGGGAGGAGCAACCGGCGGGAACACCGGCAACGTGAAGTCCGGGAAACCCGGGATCAGCGGAGGCGGCTGCTGCGTCGTCGGAGGAACGGTCTCGACGGGCGGCGGCGGAGCAGGCTCGGCCGTGGCCGTAGTCGGCTCCGGCGTCCATGGCTCCTGGTAGACCTCGGTCTCCGGCGGCACCGTGGTCGGTTCGACGGTCGTGGTCGGTGCAGGCGCGGGCGGCGGCAGGACAGGAGCGGGTATCACCGGTGTGGGAGCCACCGTGGTGGTGACAGCAGGAGCTTCGGTCTGGCTGCGACTGACCGAGGTGTCGACCACCTGCGGTGTGTTCTGTTGGGTGAGCATGAACGCGGAAAGGCCGACCACCAACGCAAGACCGAGCGCGAGAACACCTCCGGTGCGAAGCTTGCGCCGGGCCCGGGTGCGATCGTCCTCGCCGTCGTCGTCGTCGTAATCGGCGTCGAGCCAGTAGACGTTCTTCAGCTGGAACGGAACGGGCTTGCCGTCGTCGGCTGCCTCGGACCGGGCAGCAGAACTCTCGGCAGACGAATCCCCCGTGTTCGCGCTCAACGCAACGACCTCCCCGTCGACCCGCACCCCCTGCACGTGGTCGTCGAGAACATCTTCCACTACCGGTGACGTCTCCGGAACCGAATCGACTGCACCGGAGTCGGATGAGTCGGTGAATCTCGAGGAAGCGAACTCTCCCGCCGTGCCGGTGGGCTCGGCAACCGTGTCCTGAGCCTTCGAGCCCTCGCTGATCGGTGCCGCCGCGATCCAGGGACGGGCGGGCACAGGTCGCGCTACCGCAGGAGCCTGGACAGGTACGGGCGGGGCGGCGTGCTGAGATTCCGTGCGAGCCGGAACCGGTCGGACCGGCGCAGGCAGCGGAAGCGGTACCGGAGGCGACACGGGTTCCGAGCGAACCTGCGACGTGGATGCGATCGACGCAGCGGACTCCGCCGGCCCGCCGGCGTCCGGTGCTCGTCGTGTTCCGGTTCGCGTGCGCGAATGCGGTCGCGCAGTCAGTGCCGCTCCACGTGCGGCAACGGTCTCGGGCTCGGTCGGCACGATCGACGGCAGTTCGAGCAGCGGCCCGACGCGTTTCTGCACGATAGGCATGCGTGCGCCGCCGCCGATCAGTACGACGGCGTCGATCGGAACGTTGGCCCCGATCATCACCTCACGCGCGAACTCGATGGCCTCGTCGAGTAGGTCGGTGATGAGCAGCTCGAAGTTCTCACGGGAGAGCAGGATCATGCCGCTCGCATCCGGCAGACACACCGCGTCCTGAGTGGACAGGCGTTCCTTGGCGATTCGGCAGCGCTTCTCGAACAGCGGCATGTCGGGATCGGTCGGGTTCTTGTCGAGGCGCTGGAGCTGATTGTTGCGGACGTACGCGTCGAGCAGATCTCCGCTGTACTCGCCGGATCGCTGCGAGGCGATGACAGTGCGCTGCACCAGGTCCACGACGCTGACGGTCAGTCCGGAACTGCCGAGGTCGAACAGGGCGACCGAACTGCAGTTGCGGGCTTCGCCCGTCGCTGCCAGGTACTCGACGACAGCTTCCACCTCGTGGACCAGGTGATAGTTGTGCAGATGCGCACCGGTGAGGGCAGCGCGCAGGGCGTCGGCCTGACGGGGGTCACGATAGGCGACGCCGGTGGCGAGTTCGGGCTCGGTTTCGGCTGCGGCACCGATCGATTCGGCGGCCAGATGCGGAAGGTCTCCGCCGACGCTGTCGATGAGTTCGTTGCGGAAGAACAGAGGCCGGTCGATGTCGGTGACCAGGCCGGAAGGGTCGGAGGCGGGTGCCCCGAACTGCTCGGCTCGGGGCTGCGCCGTGCGCACGGCTCGGGTCCCCATGGACACCCCAAGCAGCACAGTCACGGTGTTCGGCCTCACTTCGATCGGCAAAAGTCTTCGGACGCGATTCAGCTCGTCCAGAGCGCCAGGCTACCGCCTCGGCCGAATCGGCGGGGAGCGCGCCCCGGAGGTGGGCGCACCCGGGCGTGAGGGAACCGGTCCCGCTCCCTAGCCGGCCCGCGCGAACCGGACCTCCGGTCTATTCCGGCAGTTCCGAATCGACGACCGGTTGGTACAACTCGCCGTCGTAGCTGAACACACGCTCGTACAGGTCTGCGTCGGACAATCGAACGGGCCCCAGGACGGGCAACTCGGCGGGATCCGGAACGGCCGCGTCGGCCGGACCCGCGGCGGCAGAAAGCGCCGCGGCGAACGTGGAATCGAAGGGGATCTGCTGGTCGATCAGCGGAGTGGGTGGCGGCGTGTTTCCCCGGGTGAACACCAGTCCCACCACGGCAACAACCAGCAGACTCACGGCGGCGAGTACGGAAGCATCACGAATCGACCAGGTGCGCGGGCCGCGGCGAACCGGCTCGGCGACGACGCCGGGCTCGGGTACCTGAGGCTCGAGGACCGCGGGTTCGAGCGCCTGGGGTTCGAGCACCTCGGGCTGCAGCAGCGCGGGTTCGACGAGGTCGGTCTCGAAGGTGGTCGACGGGATCGTCAGATCCTCGGTCGCGAGTTGGTCGACGGTCAGGTCGTCGACCATCCAGTCCTCGACGGTGTCGAGGCCGGTTGTCTCCGGTGCATCGAGTGTGTCGGGAGCGGCGAGTATCTCGGGTGCATCGAGCAGTTCCGACGCGTCGTCCGGGACGGTGATGATTCCCACATCGAGGTCGAGGGCGGCTTCGGTGGGTCTCTCGTCGAGGGCAGCGCCTTTGGCGATGGCCATCGCAGGTGCGTCGGGCACATGGACGGGAACGTTCCACTTGTCTTCGATGATGGTGCGCACTGCGGGGATGCCTGCACCGCCGCCGATCAGCAGTACTGCATCGGGAGCCTCCTTGGAGGCCCAGTCCAAAGCGTCGGAGACGAGCGGGGTGATCTCTCGCTCGAATTCCTTTCGGCTGAGCAACATCGGGCCGCGGTTGGGTGCCCTGACGCCCACCGACGAGCTCACCAGCTCCTTGAGCTCACGGAAGAAGGCCTGGTACTCCTGATCGCCCTCGGGTCCGACCGGAGCCGGCAGAATCCCCTTCGCCATCACGATGCCTCGGACCACTTCGTCGAAGCGGTCGCCGCTGATGTCGACGGTGCGCGCGGTCCACTCGACGTACTCGCCGGCAACATCGAGTGCAGTGGCCGAGAGGCCCTTCTTGCCCAGGTCCACGACCAGGACGTAGTCCTTGTCGGCCAGTTCCGGAACGGTGCGGGCGTAGGCGAGCAGGGCGCGGGACTCCTCGACCATGCGAGCCTTCGGCACGGTGCCGTCGCCGAGGGTCTCCAGCAGCGCCGTCACCGCTGCGGTGTCCCATCCGGCGAGAACTATGTCCTCGAAGGGCCCGAGGTCGACGAGCTTGCCGGGCAGCAGGTCGTGTGCGCCCTCTGCGTCGATGGAGTCCTCGACGCGGCGGCCGTCGGCGATGTACGCGATGCGCACGGCACCGGTACCCACTGACACCCCGCAGACTCCACCCATCGACCAGACAGTCCTTCGCAGATTGTGTTTCGACGCCCGATCCGGCGCCCGTACGAGCCCCCGCTCCACTCGAAGTGTACGGCGGTCGAGATGCCCGATGCGGGCATCCCGGTAACGCTACTAAACAATCTACGATATTGTTTAAGAGGGTCTGGGGAGACTTTGGGTCGAAAAGGCGCACAGCCAGCCGACCCTGAGTCGACGACGAGGCCGTCCGGTCTCGTGGTTAACGCGATCGGTGGAGGTTTCGATGCAGACGCTCAATGCTCACGACGTGGTTCGAGTGCGAACCGTTCTGGAGAAGTTCGGAAAGCTGCCGGTCCCCGTGGAGGGCATCGACGAAGCTGCCGATCTCTACGACAGCGGCCTCACCTCGCACGCCAGCGTCAACGTGATGATCGCGCTCGAGGACGAGTTCGACGTCGAATTCCCCGACACCATGCTGCAGAAGTCGACGTTCGGCAGCATCAACGCGATCGCCGCGGCCATCGCCCAGCTGACGGACTGAGGCCATGACCACCGTCTACGAGAGCTCGATCGACCAGTCGATCACCGACGTGCTGGCCGTACTGCGGACCTACGCCGACGAGGTCGACCGCGATGCCCGTTTTCCCACCGAATCGGTGGATGCGCTGCGCGACGCCGGCCTGCTCGGGGTCGGAATTCCGCGGGAGTTCGGCGGCGGCGGGGCAACACTGACCGACATAGCCCGGATCTCGCGTGCCCTCGGTGCCGAGTGCGCATCGACGGCGATGATCTTCGTGATGCACCAGTCGCAGGTGCTCAGCATCGTCCGTCACGGCAAGTCCGACGCCATGGCCGACCTGCAGCGTCGCATCGTGACCGATCGCATACTGGTGGCGTCCGCCACCACCGAGATCAACATCGGCGGCGACGTCCGCTCGAGCAGTTGCGCGGTCGAGTACGACGGCGAGCAGATCACGCTCAGCAAGAACGCACCGGTCATCTCCTACGGCGAGTACGCACAGATCGTGTTGGCGACGGCGCGGCGCAGCGTCGACAGCCCGCCGAGCGATCAGGTGCTCGTGGTGTGCGAGAAGCCCGACGTGACGCTGGTCAAGACCGGAACCTGGGACACCCTCGGCTTCCGTGGCACCTGCAGCCCGGGCTTCATGCTGGACGCGCGCACGACGACGTCGAACATCCTGGGCGACAACTACGGCGACATCTCCGCTCAGACCATGCTTCCGGTGGCGCACGTGCTGTGGGGATCTGCGTGGCTCGGCATCGCCGACGCGGCGGTCACCAAGGCCCGCAAGTCGGTACAGAAGGCCGCACGCAAGACTCCGGGAACGCCGCCGCCGAGCGCGCTGCGTCTCGCGGAGCTGATGGTGGTGCACGAGCAGTTGGTGGACACGGTGTTCGGTGCCGCAGCCAAGTTCGAGGCGGTCGCCGACAGCCCCGCCGAGCTCGGAGCCATCGGTTTCGCGCTCAAGATCAACAACGTCAAGGTCACCGCGTCGACGCTCGTCATCGACATCGTCGGCAGGGCACTGCAGATCTGTGGCATCTCCGGCTACCGACAGGGCGGCGAGATGAGCATCGGCCGTCATCTTCGTGATGCGCACGGGTCCGCGATCATGGTCAGCAACGAACGCATTCTGGGGCACAACGCCCAGCTCTCCCTCGTCTACAAGGGCAAGTGATGACTACTACGCACTCCGCACCGGAGACAGAGATCAGCGAACTCGACTCCGCCCGAGCAGCATTCCGCGCCGAGCTCATCGACGCCGGCCTGCTGGTACCCAGCTCTATTCCCGGATTGTACGGGCGCAGTGGCGAATTCGAGGACATCATCGAGTTCGTCGACGCCCGAGTCACCGAGGCCGGGGTTGCCGAACACGGTCGTCAGGCCACCAGGTTCCGGTTCGCTCCGGTCTTCCCCCGGGAAGCGTTCGAGCGCACCGACTACATCGCGTCGTTCCCCAACCTCACCGGTGCCATCAACACGTTCGAGGGCGACAACAAAGAACACGCGGCGTTGTTGGCCGAGCGCTCCGACGGTAAGGACTGGGATCACTTCCTCCAGTCCGCGGGCACCATGCTGGTCTCGGCTGCGTGCCATCCGTCCTACTCGATGCTCACCGGCACACTGCCCGAAGAGGGCACGCTGATGGACATCTACGGCTACTGCTTCCGGCACGAGCCCGCGGTGGATCCGGCTCGGATGCAGGCATTTCGGATGCACGAGTTCGTTCGAGTGGGCACCCCCGACGATGCGATCGCGCACCGCGAACGCTGGGTACCGCGCGGTCTGCAGGTACTGGCAGATCTGGGACTGGAAGCCGAGGCGGTCATCGCCAACGACCCCTTCTTCGGTCGCGCCGGACGCATGCTCGCGGCGAACCAGCGCAACGAGAACCTCAAGACCGAACTGGTCGTCAAGCTCTACGGAGATCTCGACGAGGGCACCGCGGTCGTCTCGTGCAACTGCCACCGTGATCACTTCGGGCACACCTTCGGCATCGAGACCGTCGACGGCGAACCCGCCCACAGCGCATGCGTCGGGTTCGGCATGGAACGCATCGCACTGGCGATGCTCCGCACCCACGGTCTCGATCGATCGAGCTGGCCTGCCGCACTGCGCAACTGATCGATACCGCTTCACCCGCGTGTACACGAAGGACCAAATCTGTGAACAGTTCCCGCACCGCTCCCCGGCGCATCGGCTCAGTTCCCGCCGAGTCCTCTTCGCGTACGGCGGGCGGCAAGTACCCGACGTGGTTCGGCCCGTCCGACGCGCCGCTGTTCGGCACCGTCCATGTGCCGTCCGGCGGTCGGGCGCGCGGCGGTGTCGTCCTGTGCCCGCCGCTCGGCAAGGAGCAGGTCGATTCGTATCGCGGCATGACCCTGCTCGCGCAGAAGCTCAGTGCGCAGGGACTTCTGGTGCTGCGGTTCGACTACCGCGGCACCGGCGATTCGTGGGGTGATCAGGATCGGCCCGGCGCGGTCGAACACTGGCGGCGGAGCATCGTCGAGGCCGTCGACTATGTTCGCGGTTGCGGGGTGAGCGAGGTCGGCCTCGTCGGTCTGCGCGTCGGTGCCTTGCTGGCGTGTTCGGTCGCCGCCGAGTGCGGGCCGCTCACCGCGATGACGCTGTGGGATCCGGTCGTCAAAGGACGGTCGTATCTGCACGAGCAGCGCGCGCTGTATTCGGTGAGCGTCACCACCGACTCCGACACCGATCCCAGGGTGTCGATCATCGGCGCTGTGCTGCATCCCGATTCGGCTGCGGACTTCTCCGCGCTCGACGCCGCGAAGACGACAACCGACGCGCCGGTGCTGGTCGCCACGCGCGCCGAGCGAGGCGATACGAAGCCGGTTCGCAAGCTCGTCGAGACACTCTCGGCTCAGGAGCACACGTTGACCGCTCACGACGACTTCCTCGAGCCGAGTGACTTCGAGGTCATCATCCCGACGGCCGACATCGCATACCTCGCGACGTGGACGGCATCGAAGTTCCCCGTCGAGCCCTCGAGCGAAATCGAGCTGCAGCGTCGCTCGGCGTTCGTGGTCGACGGAATCCACGAGAACATCGAATACCTCGGCGCGCAGCAGCTTTTCGCGATTCGGTCAACCTCGGATCGATGCCGGGCAGGCGGACCGACCGTGGT
Organism: Rhodococcus sp. NPDC076796; assembly: GCF_040702765.1. Lineage (NCBI taxonomy): Bacteria > Bacillati > Actinomycetota > Actinomycetes > Mycobacteriales > Nocardiaceae > Rhodococcus > Rhodococcus sp. NPDC076796. Next base: position 882,257 of record NZ_JBFBMS010000001.1, read on the forward strand.
GCTGTACCCCACCGCCAACGAGCATCGCGTCGGCCCGGTGCGCATGTGGGTGGAACTGGCCCGGCTCCTGCCCCGGTTCGGGGTCTCCACGGTGCGCTTCGATCGGCGCGGTACCGGCGAAAGCGGCAGCGTCGGCGATGGGGAGTTGACCCGGCTCTACAGCGACGAGGGCAACGAGGACGCCCTCACCGCCGTCCAGCAGTCGGGGACCACCCCGGACAACGTCCTGGTGGCCGGAATGTGCTCCGGCTCGTGGTATTCCAGCTTCGCAGCCCGGGAACTGGGGGTTCGCGCTGCAGTGCTGCTCAACACCCTGGACTGGACCACTCGTCGTCTCGAATTCGTCAAGCGTTCCTCGATGCACATCGAGGAAACCGGGCTGAAGGCCCGCGCACTCGACCGTCTGCACCACTGGGGTGTGCGGACCAAGAATGCACTGCAGCCGCGGATTCCGTACGCGCTGTGGATCTGGCTAGGGCGACGCGGCTTGATCCAGGTTCCCGAGATCTCGCTGCGCATTCTCAGCGACCGTCGGGTGCAGACGCGAGTTCTGCTCTCCCCCAGCGATACCGCCTGGTTCGAGACCAATCGGGGCCCGGAGGGAATGCGCCGGCTCCAGCGCCGATCGTCCGTACCGACCGTCACCTCCTTCGCGTCCGGTGATCACTCGCTCTACGGTCGCGATCTCCGAGAGAACGTGCGAGCCGAGCTGGTGATGGCCGCCTCCGCTGCCTTCGATATCGAGATCGCCGCACCGTCGCCTCCCGTGCCGGTGGGGAAGGTTCGATTGTGAAGCACCGCGCTCCCCGGATCCTGCCGCCCAAGCACGAACAGCTCGAACAGCTTCGGTGGTATCCGGTCGAACCGGCTCGGTTCGACCTGGGTCTGATGAACAGCCCGACGATGCCGGTGCCGACCGTGCCGCGGCACGATCCCGTGCACTCGGTCGACGTTTCTCCGGTCGCCGACGTCGTCGAACGACCGGCACCCGAGACCGGACCGGGTTCGAAGGCCTCCGATCGTAACCTCGCGCTCAACTCGATGGCCCTGATGCTCTCGACGGCCATCACCGGCGCACTCGGCCTGCTGTTCTGGGCTGCGGCCGGTCGGCTCTATCCCGTGGCCGAGGTGGGCAGCGCGTCGGCGGTCATCACCTCCGCGGTGATGCTCTCGACGCTGTCCAATCTGAGCCTCGGTTCGATGTACGAGCGATTCCTCCCGATCTCGGGCCGGTTGGCTATGTCGTTCATCGTGCGCGGCTACCTCACTGTCACTGCGTTCGCGTTCGTGCTCGGCGGCGGCTTCCTGCTTGTTGCGCCGGTGGACGAGATGTTCACCAACACCGCTGAAATCGTGTCGTTCCCGTTCTTCGTCGCGGTGCTCGCGGTGTTCGCGCTGCAGGATCAGACCTCGTCCGGCCTGGGCGTCGCACGCTGGGCGGCCGCCAAGAACGTCTTCCACGCCGTCCTCAAGTTCGTGTTGCTGTTGGCGCTGTTCTCGACCGAGCGCAGTACCTCGATCATCTCGGCCTGGGCAGTCCCCGCAATCGTGGCGTCGATCTTCGTCCTGCGCGCGATCATGAAGAACGTCCGCACCGAACAGCGGTACGCCGGCAAGCCGGACCTGCCGCCCAGGCGCGAGATGTGGGCCTACTTCGGCTCGGCATACGGCATCACCGCGCTGGGATCCCTCGCTCCGCTGCTCGTGCCGATGATCGTCGTCGCCACCCTCGGTGCCGAGCAGAACGCCTACTTCTCGCTCACCTGGTCGATCGTCAGCGCTCTGTACATTCTGATCAGCGTGCTGATCGGACCGTACGTCGCCGAGGTCGCCGCCCACCCCGAACAGTTCCACCGCCTGACGAAGCGGTTCATGAGCCTCGTGTGCATCGTCGCGGTGGGTGGGTCGATCTTCCTGGCGTTCGTTGCGCCGTTCGGTCTCGGATTGATCGGCCAGGGCTATCGCGATCAGGGCACCATCATCGTGCAGCTGGCCGCGCTGACCATCCCGCTCTCCGTCGTCGGTTCCCTGTACGACGGTTTGGCTCGCGTCCGTCGACGCATGCGACTCGCCGTGATCGTGCAGGTGGTGGCCACCTCGATCATCATCGGCGGCTCGGTGGCGTTGTCGTCGTCGATGGGCATCGCGGCCGTCGGCTGGGCTTACCTCGCGGCCGAGGCGTTCGGTGCCGTCGTCCTGATCGTGCCGCTCGTGCGGTGGATTCGTGAGCTGTCCGCAGGCAGCAACGGTGAGTCCGGTGACGACCAGGGCCCGTCGGGCTCCCCCGGCCCCCGCCGGCCGATCGACGACAGCGACGCCCGTCCACCGCGATCGCGTCATCGAGAGCCTCGCCGCGGCGAACCCCGACACGCCCAACCCCGACACCGTGACGAGCCTCGCCGCGACCCACAGGACGGTCCACCGCAGCTCGACGAACCGTCACCGCGTCGTATTCCGGTCCACGCCCAACACAGGACGGCACCATGACTCAGACCTATCGCGCCAGTTCGTTGGACATGCTTCGGTCCGATTCGCGCATCGTGACCGTGCTGGGACCCGCGGACTTCGGCGATCTCGCACGGGTGCAGAGCCGGGTGCTCGCACTGGCCTCGATCGGTCCTGCCACGCGGCTGGGCCTGCGCGCCGACCAGTCTTCGGTGGGCTGGGTCTACGAGCCGGAGCGGGTAGTCGAGCACATCGCCGAGGGAACCGCCGTCGGCCACGAGCAGTTGACCAAGGAGCTCACCGAGTTCTCGCACGCGTCCGTGCCTGGAATTCCTCTTCGTATTCGTCTGGCCGGTCGCTACCTGTTCCTCGATCTCAATCACGGTCTCGGCGACGCGCTGTTACCGGTCGACCTGTTCGCGTATTTGGCCGACGCACGTCCCGACGCCCCGCTTCCGGCGTGGGCAGACAGTCCCGTCGACGGTCATCCTCTTCGAAAAGCACTGCTGCGCTGGGTCGTTCGCAATCCCAGGAAAGTCGTCGACACGATCTACGACCGCGTCCGTCCCGGCACGAACCCCGAATCCAAGACCATGGCCACCGCACCCGACACCGCGTCGACGACGGCATTTCGGCCGTGGGCTCCGTCCGCTGCGGTGGCCACCGCGGTGACGCAGTCGGGTACCACCGATGCGATCCGGCGGTGGCGGGAAACCCACCTGCCGGGCGCGAGCGTCAGCTCGGTGATGTGCGCGGCCGTGGCCGCGGCGTTCGCGCGCACGTCGTTTTCGCTCGATCGGTCCGCAGCGTTTCTCTTCGATTGCCGCCGCTATCTTCCGCCGTCGACGGTCGTGCTCGGCAACTTCGCTGCCGGAATCCGGTTCTCCGACCTCGATCCCACCTCGGCCGGGGAGGTGCACGGGGCACTGTCCGGTGCCATCGCCAAGGGTCGTCCGATTGCATCGGCGACGATCAGCACCATCAAGTACAAGCGTGAACACAAAGCCGTCTCCGGGGTGTTCGGCGACAAGGTCCCAATGGAACCGAAGATCCAGCTCATGTACTCCGATCTCGGTAGAGTCAGGCAGCTCGAGCAGGTCTCCTGGGTTGCCGAGCCGGCCGACCGCGCCTTCTTCGTGATCGCCGATCCGGGCCAACCGGAGTCGGTGATGATCACGATGGAGACCATCGGTTCGGTCGTGTTCGTCTCGGCGTCGTTCCACGACAATGTTTTCGACAGTCACACCGTGCAAGCCGCACTCGATCTCGTAGCAGCGAACCCCCTCACATTGCTGGCCCCTCAGGAGAAGACTGCATGACCACCGAAGCGAAGCGTCCCACTTCGAGTTCCATCGCGCCCACGACGTCTGCACCGGTGCGATCGGGTTTCGTCGCCCATGTCGCTCGTTGGGCCGGGTTGTCGGTGGTGCAGTTCGTCCTCGTCGAGTACATCGTCTCGGCCACGTGGCGCGGGCTCTACAGCTACCGGAACAACTACATCAGCGAGCTCGGCGTTCCCTTCTGTGGGCCAACCGGCAACTGGCCGTGCAGCCAGCTCTACGTCCTGCTCAACGCCTCGATGGTGCTGTTCGGTGTGGCGATCGCGGCGGTGGGCGGATCCTGGTACATCGTCCGCCGGATCGACGGTAGGGCTGCGTCGTTCTTCCTCGTCGCAGGCGCGGGTGCCATCACCGCCGGCGTGATCAACCAGGGCGTCAACTACCCGATCCATTCGTTCGGTGCCACCGCGTTCTTCGTCTTCGGCAACTTCGGCCTCGTCATCGCCGGCGGGCACCGGAGTCTGCGACGCCCCATCCGCATCGTGGTGACCACACTCGGTGCCGTCGGCCTGGCCGGATACTTCGCCTACATGAGCGGTCACGAGTTCGGTCTCGGCATCGGCACCATGGAACGCATCGCCACCTATGCACTGCTCGTGGGCATAGTCGTACTGTCGGTCTCGCAGTTCAACGCGACGCGAGTGCCGAAGAACGTCGACGAGACCGCGTGAGTCGTCACTCCGCGTCCAGCCGAGAGTCCGGAGCGGGGACCGTCGAGGTTTCGCGGCTTCCCGGAACCGGACTCATCGTCGAGCCTCCACGACGGCGCTGGCCTTCCGTTCTGGCGTTCCTCGTCGTGCTGGGTCTGGTCGTCGCCGGCACCGTGTACGGGCTTTCTCACCGCTCGGACGGAGCCGACATCGATCCCGACTCCACCGCGCAGGGCACCGTCGACGCGAGGTCGACGACGTCGGCGTCCAACACGGCAGCCGCCAAGCCCGGATTCACCGTCTACGACGACTTCTCGGGCACGGCGGGCGACGCGGTGGCGAACGACCGTTGGAGTCACGATGTCGGCCGGACCGGCTGGGGCAACAACGAGAAGCAGGACTACACCGATTCGACCGAGAACTCGTCTCTCGACGGCGAGGGCAACATGGTCATCAAGGCCATGCGCAACGGTGACGGATACACCTCGGCCCGAGTGACCACCAAGGACAAGTTCGAGTTCACCTACGGCCGCATCGAAGCTCGGATCAAGATGCCCGCCGGAGCCGGACTGCATCCGGCGTTCTGGATGCTCGGTACCGACCTGGACTCCGTCGGCTGGCCGCTGTCCGGCGAGATCGACATCATGGAGACGCTGAACCAGGCCGATCAGTACCACACCGGAATTCATGCCCCCCAGCCCGATTCGTTGACGAGCCAGAAGGTGGACGCGGGCGGGATTCCCCCGGAGCCGCTGTCCGAGAACTTCCACACCTACTGGGTCGAACGCTCACCGGGGCGCGTGACCACCGGCATCGACGGCACCACCTTGGCCACCGTCACTCCGGACGACCTGATCGGCGGCGACGACTACTGGGTCTTCGACAAGCCGTTCTTCCTGCTGTTCAACGTCGCCGTTGCCGGCGACTGGCCCGGTCCCACCGACAACTCCACGCCGTTCCCGGCGACCATGACGGTCGACTGGGTGCGGTATCGCGCCGACTGAGACTCCGCTGTACCTGCCCGTACGTGTAACCCCGAAAGGACCCTCCCCGTGTTACCTCCCGCACTCCCCAGACTCCAGTCTCCCGAGTGGGACGGTGCCGTGTGGATCGGTGACATCGACCTGGAGCTGGATCTGCCGGAGTCTCTCGACCTCGACGATTCCGACGGTTACCGCCGTGCCCGGCTGTTGATCCGACGCGGACTCGACCCGCTCGGCTTCGTCGAGCTCGATGTCGTCGACGGAGCGGTGGCGTCAGCCGATGTACGCGCGGCGGCCATGTCGCTCGCGCAGGTTCCGATGCCCGACGCGCTGCCCGACACCGATCGGGCACTGCCGCCGATCACCGTGGTGATCTGCACTCGCGACCGAGTCGACCATCTGAAGGGAGCGCTTGCGTCGGTGTCCGCTCTGGACTACCCCGACTTCGAGGTGGTCGTCGTCGACAACGCGTCCCCGACCGATGCCACGCAACGGTACGTTCGCGGGCTGGGCGACCCCCGCGTGCGCGTCGTGTCCGAGCCGACGGCGGGTCTGTCGAGGGCCAGGAACACCGGGTTACGGGCAGCGCGGCACGACATCGTCGCCTTCACCGACGACGACGTCGCCGTCGACGCCAGGTGGTTGCGGAGCATCGCGCGCGGCTTCGGGCGGGCCGATCGGGTGACGTGTGTGTCCGGCATCGTGCCGAGTGGGGAGATCAGGACTCAGGCGCAGGCGTACTTCGATCGCCGCGTCGGGTGGGCGAGTTCGGTGACGCCTCGGGTCTACGACCTGAAGAAACCACCGGCCGACGTTCCGCTGTTTCCGTTCCAGGTCGGGATGTACGGAACCGGAGCCAATTTCGCGGTCGACCGCGGACGGATGTTCGATCTGGGCGGCTTCGACGAGGCACTGGGGGTGGGATCCCCGACCAACGGCGGTGAGGACCTCGACATGTTCTTCCGGGTTCTGATGGCCGGCGACAAGCTGGTGTACGAGCCTGCGGCCATCGTGTGGCACCGCCACCGCGCCGACTCCGAGGCGTTGGCGGTGCAGGCGCGCGGGTACGGGCTCGGACTCGGCGCGTGGCTGTACACCGTCGCCACCGACCGCAGGTCGGCGACGCTGGCCGCCACGGTGGCCGTCCGCCGACTCGGCAGTGCGATTCGGTTGTCCGCCAAGATGAGCAAGGTCGCCTCCCCTCCCGACGATCTCGCCGCCGACCTGCCCGACGGCATCGGCCGGATGGAATTGCTGTCCATCGCCAAGGGCCCTGCGGCCATCCGGCGCAGCAGGCGCGAAGGTCGCGAGCGCACTCCTCTGGCGGGGGTGAGCCGTGAACCTGTCCTCGACTGATTCCGGATACCGGTCCATCGCGGATCTCCGGCACAAGCTGTTCGTCCCGTCCGACTGGACCGTCGACTGGCCCGTCGGCACCACCGACTCCGCTGCAGGCACGCGGCGGCGCGCGGGTAGCCGATTGCGCTACTCCGACATCAGCGTTCTCGCCGCACTGTCCGGCCTGGCCTCGATGATCGCGCTGCCGACGCTGGTTCGCGTCGTGCTGCTCACGGTCCTGCTGTTCTTCGGACCCGGCGCTGCCATCCTGTCGTGGGTGCGCATCCCACGCACCGCGGTTCCTGCTGCCCTGCCGATTCTGAGCATCTCGGTGGTGACACTGATGGTGTCGGTGGCGATGTGGGGATACCGCTGGTCGCCCCGGATGTGGACGTTGTGGCTGTGTGTGGCCCTGATCGGGTCGTCGGTGCTCTGGTACCGCAAGCACGGCCGTCCTGATCTGCCGGTGTGGATATCGCGCGCACGTGAGGTCGTCTCTCCGTCGTCGCGAACGTCCGCCCTGGCCTCGTTGAAGTTCGTGCTGACCGACCGAGAGACGCTGCGACGCAACGTTGCCGGCTTGATTCTGGCGTTGGCGTTCTTCCTGTGGCTGCCGCTGTTGCCGGGTCTGGAGCGCGCGACGTACTCGCAGTTCGGACTGTTGACCGCCGGAACCGGCCCAGGATTGGTGCTGTGCATGGTTCTGATCATGGCGGCGTTCCTGATCGCGTTGCGGCGTCACCAGTTGCGCACCATGCTGGTCGCCATCGGCCTGGCCATCGTGGTGCAGCGATTCACCGTCACCCTCGTCACCTCCGCTCCGATCTACGACTGGACCTACAAGCACGTCGCCGTCACCGAGTTCGTGCTCGATCTGAACCGGCTGGCTCCGAGCGGCGTCGACATCTACAGCGAGTGGCCCAGTTTCTTCCTCGTCTCGGCCTGGTTCCAACACGTCACCGGATACGACACCCTGTCTCTGGCGCACGTGTTCGCGCCGATGATCCACGTGGTGCTCGCGGCGGCCGTCTACGGACTGGCGCGGGTCATGAAGTTCGACAAACGCGCGGCGATCACCGCGGCCATGCTCGCCGAGGTCATCAACTGGGTGGGCCAGGACTACTACTCACCGCAGGCGTGGGCCGTCCTGCTCGCCGTCGGCTTCCTGGCGCTGTTGATGTCCTCGTCACTCACCCGGTCAGCGGCCTACGTGTCGATCGTTCCGTTCGCGGCACTGGTCCCCACGCACCAGCTGACGCCCTACTGGCTGATGGCCGTCACCGGCGTACTGCTGGTGACGCGACGAGCCAAGCCGTGGTGGTTGATGATTCCGCTCGGCATCATCTTGCTGGGATACCTGTATCCGCGACTGCCGATCGTGGCACCGTACGGACTCTTCCAGGGGTTCGACCCCGTCCAGAACGCCGCGAGCAACGTCGAGGAGGAGGGCGTGCTCGGCAAACAGATCACGTCTCTGGTCTGCCGCGCACTGTCCGGCGGGGTGTTCGTGTTGGCGTTCGTCTCGGCGATCTACGCCTGGCGCACCAAGAAGACGTTCTGGGCTCCGATGGTGATGGCGTTCGGCTCGATCATGCTGCTCGCCGGCCAGAGCTACGGCGGTGAGGCGATCTTCCGGGTGTACCTGTACGCGATTCCCGGCTGCGTGCTGCTGATCACGCCGTTGTTCCTGGCCCTGTTCGATCGGAAGCCGTCCCAGGATCGTCCGTCCCGGGCCCGCAGGATCACCGCCCGGACCTCGGTTGCGGTCGCCACGGCAGGTGCCATCAGCTGTGCCGTGCTGGGCTTGCAGAGCTACTTCGGCCTGTGGCCGATCGTGCTCGAACATCGGCAGCAGATCGACGACGCCCGAGCGATGGCCGCGCAGTCGCCGTCCGGCACCTCGATCACGATGCTGTATTCCTCGGGCTACCCGGCCCGGTCGACGTCGGACTACGGACGCTTGACCGAGGCGAACGAGTACTGGGACGTCCCGCTCTACGCGCTGGGCCCCGAGTACATGGAAGGCTTCCCGACGCCCGAGAAGCTCGGCGAGATCGACTACAACGCGTCGGTCAGCGACACACCGACATACATGGTCCTCACCCGTCAGTCGCTCGAGGCGATGCAGTACTACGGGTTCGTTGCCGACGATGAGGTCGCCCGTTTCCGGCAGTGGCTCTCGACCAACTCGGCGTGGTCGGTGCGGTATCAGGACCCCGACACGATCGTTTACCAGTACCAGTCTCGTTGACGGTGTCACAAACTATGACGTGAATCTCCAAACAATCTCCCAGTTGGTTTGTTTGCGGCTTGACAAACTCGTAGCTTCTTTTAAGCTTGCTTTCAGTCAAAGGAAACAGGTTCTTACGCTTCGGAACGAACGTCAGGACACTGTCTGTGGATGCGGCGGGGGTCGATTCACGGAGTTCGGAGACATCTGCCCATCGCACTCGACCCATGTGGAATGGATATGTTGAATCGTCAGAATCCCCGCGTCAGTGTCGTCATCCCGACGCTCAACGAGGCCGCGAACCTTCGCCACGTCCTCCCCCTGCTCTCTCACGACTACGAGCTCGTGCTGGTCGACGGTGGATCCGTCGACGGCACCATCGACGCGGCACGCGAGATCCGCGGTGACATTCGCATCATCAAGCAGACCCGCAAGGGCAAGGGCAACGCGCTCGCCTGCGGCTTCGAGGCCGCTACCGGTGACATCATCGTCATGTTCGACGCCGACGGTTCCGCCGATGCTGCCGAGATCCCGCGCTTCGTCGACGCCTTGATCGCCGGTGCCGACTTCGCCAAGGGCAGCCGGTTCTGCGAGGGTGGCGGAAGCCACGACATCACGCCGCTGCGCCGCGCCGGCAACGGTGGCCTGCACCTCGTGGCCAACACGCTCTTCGGAACTCGCTTCTCGGATCTCTGCTACGGCTACAACGCCTTCTGGCGCGATCTGGTGCCGGTCCTGGACCTGCCCGTCGTCGATCAGCCGGGTGCCGAGGGCATGATGCTCTGGGGCGACGGTTTCGAGATCGAGACCATCATCAACTGCCGCTTCGCCGAGGCGTCCGTGCGCATCGAGGAAGTGCCGAGCGTCGAGCTGGCCCGCATCTACGGCCAGAGCAATCTGCGCACCTTCTCCGACGGCTTCCGGGTGCTACGCACCCTGATGACCGAGCGCATGCGGGCACGCAAGATCGCCCGCAAGTCCATCGCCCGTCCGTTGCGAGAGTCGATCGACGCCCGTACCGACATGGACCTCGAGTTCGAGGCTCTGGAGTCGTACAACGAGGTTCTCGAACTCCGCGAGAAGACGGCGTGAGTCTGCCGACTTCCTCGGTTGTCATCTGCGCGTACACGTTGGCTCGATGGTCCGAACTCCGGGCCGCCGTATCGGCCGTCCTCGATCAGGATGTGCCTGCCGACGAACTGATCATCGTCATCGATCACAATGCGCAACTGGCCGCACGTGCACGCGACGAGTTCTCGCCGCTGCACCGGACCGTGAACGTGGTGGAGAACAACCACCCTCGCGGCCTCTCCGGAGCGCGCAACACCTCGCTCGATCTTGCAACCGGTGAGATCGTCGTCTTCTTGGACGACGACGCCTCACCGCGCACCACAGAGTGGCTCGGAGCCATTCTGTCCCATTACTCGGACGATGCCGTGTACGCCGTTGGGGGCTCTGCATACCCGGTATGGCCGGACAAGCGTCCGGCCTTCTTACCGGCCGAGGTAGTGGGTGAACCCGGCGAACTCGATTGGGTCGTCGGGTGCACCTACCGCGGGCAGCCAACGGAAACCGCTCAGGTCCGCAATCTCATGGGCGCGAACATGTCGTTCCGCCGTGAGCCCGTCGTCGCACTCGGCGGATTCGTCTCCGGCATCGGCCGGATCGGACGCGTCCCGCTCGGCTGCGAGGAGACGGAGCTGTGCATCCGACTGCGCCAGACGCATCCGGACGCGCAGATCGTGTTCGATCCCTCGATCGTCGTCGATCACACGGTCAGCGCAGACCGCACTCGACCGCGCTACCTCATCACGCGCAGCTACGCCGAGGGCGTGTCCAAGGCCGCCATCGCCCGGTTGATCGGGGCCGAGGACGCACTGTCCTCGGAGCGGGCCTACACCGCCAAGATCCTGCCTCGCGCAGTCGGCCGGGAGACCAGCGCCGCTGCGCGCGGCAACCCGGCACGCGCGTGGGGTGCGATGGCCGTGGTCGCCAGTGTCGGGGCGGCCGGAATCGGCTATGCCCGAGGCAAACTCAGCACGAGCCGCTAGCGGCACGTGCACGAAACTTCGTAGCCCACTACGAATTTCTGCTCACGACCCAGGCTGCTCACGGCCGCGGTGCCACCGAGGCCCGCTCGATCGAATTCAGTGCTCGAACGTGGCCGCGCGGCGCGGCTGGCCCTCGGCTCACGAGAGTCAGCGTACGAGGTTCGTTCGGTGCCAGGTGGAACCACGAGTCGGACACCTCGAAGCCGTCGATGTCGACGCAGACGTACTGCGCCGGCCAGTCGGACCGGACAGTCAATTCCCATGTTCCAGAACCTGTTTCGGTGACACTTGCGGTCAATCCCACCGTGTTCTGACGGGTCTGCGCGCCGACGAGCGCGGTGGTTCGCGTCACCTCCACGCCGCTGTCGTCCAGGAACGCGGCCGTGACGGCTGAGTAGGTTCGACTGCCGAAGCGGTAGGCGTGGTTGACGTCGGTGAAGGTGCCGACGATGGAATCCACCGTCAGTGCGATGGACCCGTTCGCCGGGGCGTTCACCGTGCGCTCGAACTCGTGGCTGCCGCGAGAAGCGTGCAACACCACTCGGATAGTGCCCGAGCGCGCCGGTCCGTCGTTGACCAGCTCCACCGAATAGCCGTCGAGTCCGTTGTCGGACAACAGCAGTGCCACCGGGGCGCTTGCCCGAGCCAACGCGTAGAAGGGAGCCTTGGGCACGCCGGCGGTATCGACGATGCCCCAGCCTGCGCCGGGCACGGTGTCTCGTAGCGTCAGCACGAGGGCTCCGGCGCACCCCGAGGATGCTCGACGCCAATGGCCGAACGCTTCGGTGAACGCTTCGACGATCGCCGCCCTACCGTAATCGAGGTACAGTTCTGCGTCGTCGCGCCGAATCAGGTGGGGGTCGACGCCGAAGATCTGGCGTACGTAGTGATCTCGCACGTCCTCGAAATCCCAGGACGAGCCGCGGTCACGTGGGATCGCGGCCTTCCAGTCCGGGTGGTGACCGGCGACGGCCGCGGACCCGAAGAATTTCTCCACCTGCGCCCGTTCCGGGGGGACTGCGAAGGCCAGGCACTCTGCCGCGAAACGCACTCCGGCAGTGCGGATATCGGACAATGGTCGGAGGTAGCCGCCCACCCCGAAATAGTGCGCGATGCCGTCGCCCACATGCGTGTGCAACTCGCCCTGAGCACTGGACGGGCTCGATGTCACGTATGCGACTCCGGGTACACGATCGGCGAGGAATTCGGGAATAATGCTGTCCAGCATCACCATTCGTTGATCGTCGGCTGCAATCCCCAACATCGTGGGTTGCTGCTGAGTCTCACTTCCGCCACTGACGACAACCAGGGCCGGGTTGGCCGAGACGGCGTCTGCGAATGCGCCGAGCTCGCGGGTGACCGCTGCGGTGTACGTGTCATCGGTGGGCGGGTCGATGGTGCCGAACATGACGTCCTGCCACACCATGATGCCCAATTCTGCGCACAGGGACCAGAATTCGGGCTGCTCGTACACCAGGGTGCCGACGACGCGCACCATGTTCAGGCCCGCCGATCGGAACTGCTCGAGCGCCGCCCGCAGATCGGGCTCCGGCGACCACAACCGCACCGGGTCCAGCGGGGTCCACGTTCCTCCGCGGCAGAAGACGCTCTCGCCGTTGACCGTCAGTACTGCGCCGCCGGCCGTACGGTCCAGATCCACCGTACGAAACCCGACGACGCCCATGGAATGCAGGGTGCCGTCCACCTCGAGCGCGACGCGATACGTTCGCGGTCGGCCGTGTGTGTGGGGCCACCAGAGTTCGACGTCGGGCAGCGTCACCGCCGAGTCGATACGCTCGACGGTTCCGAGCTCGAAGGCCCTGTCGTCGATCATGATTCGAGCCACCCCCGGAGCATCCAGGTCGGCGCGCAGTGCGACGATGCCGTCCGTACCGGATACCGTCGTCGACAGGGCGACGCGACGAACCTCGGGGATCACCGTCATCGACACCGGGCGCCAAAGTCCGACGGGTACCGGAAGGGGCCCGTACACGGGTGCGCGTCCGAGCATGGTCGTCCGCTCGTGTCGCAGCCCTTGGGCAGCGATCAGCGACGATCGCCACCGACCGCGGGGGCGTCGAGACTTCAGATGTGCTGCCAGCGATTCGATGTGGACGGCGATGGTGACGGTGTCACCACAGTCCGACAGATCGAGAGTCTCGGGAACGAACATCGAGGTCACGGTCCTGCGATGAATACCATCGATCCAGATCTGAGCACGGGTCGCGATGCCACCGAATCTCGCTCGCACCCGGCGATGGCCGCCGGTGGAGACGTCGGCGACGAACCACCAGTCGTGGTCGTCCGGATTCACTGCGAGTGCGTGCCCCAGCGCGGTGGCAACCGTGCCCGGCACCACCGCGTCGATCCAGTCGAGCTCGTCCGGTAGGTCGCCGGGGGCGAGAACGGAACCGGCGTCGGTTCGGGCCAGCCGCCACCGAGCGCCGTCGAGCAGATCGATCACGTGCCCAATGCACCTGCAACGATGTCCATGGCCGCCGTCCAGTTCTTGCTCATCTCGATCAGCGGCTCGTCGAGCACCACATCCCGGCCACGTGCGGCGCGGGCCATCCGGAACTGAACGGCCTTGGCACCGGAGGCCGCGTCGAGGAAATACGGAGTGGCCGCGGCGGCACCCGTCACGCCTCTGCCTTCGAGGTAGTGCACGTAGTTGGCCGCGAGTTCTGCCGTTGCACCGAATTGGCGGAGCAGGCCGAACGACCACAGGTGGAATGCGTCGGGACCCGCGGTCTGCACGAGCGGGATGTCGGCGATGACGCGGCGGGCCAGTGCATCGACCGGATTGCCCGGAGCGCGGCGGGCCAGGTGTGCGCGAGCGACATCGAGATCACGATCCTCGAAACCGGCGTCGAGCACGGTGGAGTCCACTTTGATCTGCTCGACGTACGGCAGCAACACCTCGGCATGCGGTTCCGGAGCGAGATTGAAGATCCCGTCGAAATCGGCTCCGGTGAGCTCGAAGTAGCCGCGATTGTGGAAGTACCCCATCACCTTGCCCTCGCGATCGACGAGGTTCGGCACGATGGTGGTCTTGGTGTGCTGATTGCGGTAACTGGTCCCCGCGGTGTCGGGCAGCCAGAAGCCGTCGACCTCCACGGTGACGTGGATGCCGTCTTCCAGGCCTTCGACGACGTGCTCGAGTACAGGACGCCACACGTTCATCTCAGCGACGCCGATGCCGTACAGGGCGCGGAGGTCCTCGGGCGCGATCTTCACGAAGTCCCACTGTCGCCCGTCGCATCCCGCGCTCAGCACGAAGGCGAGCGCAGGAGTGGGATCGGCACCGAAGGAGTGCAGAACTTCGATCCACAGGTCGACGTAGCAATTGGTTTCGGTCCAGATGCGGTCGTGATTGTGTATCGGGTGTGGCCGGTAACTGATGGGGTCGAGTTCGAGGACTCGTAGGCTGGTCCCGAGCCTGTCCAGCACTGCATCGTTCGACATGAAGCCTCTCCTACCGGATCGAATGTCGGACGGTCCCCGAGCCGCATTTGTCCGTATTGCCTGTATCCAGGCCCCTAATCCTAACGAATCGGTTTGTTCTTCGCACTCGATCGGACGGTAGGATTGTTTTTGCCCGGGCAAACTATTTTCTGGGCCACCATCTCGACAACAACGACATCCGCCCCCGGTAACGGGGGCAATCACAGAGCGAGCAGTCGGTTCCGCGCCGGTAATGCTGGTGCGCAGCTTGTTCGTGATGGCACTTGCATAGAGGCTCTGAGCTGGGCACATGCCGAGTGTAGACAACACCTGACACATCCACGCCCAACTCGGGCACGCAATAGGAGGCACGAGCGCGATGCGCCGTTTCGCGTCCAGCGCAGCGCTGGTCATCGGCTGGGCTCTGCTCGCTGTCGTATTCGGAATGTTCCTCGTTCGCCAGATTGGTGTGACGGAGATCACTTTTGTTGCGTTCGTCGTCGGGGCACCGTATCTCGGTGTCGCCTCGATCATCGCCGTGATCCTGTTCGCCGCAGCGCGCTCCCGCATCGGGTCGGCAGTCGCAGTACTGCTCACCGTCGCCGTCGTCGGCGTCCAGGTGCCGATGTTCCTCGCCGACGGCCCGGACAACACCGGCCCTGAACTGTCGGTCCTGACGATCAACGTCGCGCACGGCGACGCAGACGCCGAGTCCATCGTCGACGCGGTGCGCAGCAATGACGTCGACATTCTCGCGGTACAGGAACTGACCCCGGAGGAAGTGACCGATCTCCAGGCCGCGGGTATCGACGACCTACTACCGTTCTCCTTCACCGCTGCACTGCCGGTGGCCGATGGCACCGGGCTGTGGAGCCGCACCCCGTTGACCGACGGCACCCGCCTCGACAACTTCGGATTCGTACCGGTCCAGGCGAAAACCACCGTCGACGGGCAGGATCTGACCGTCGTCTCGTTCCACGCGATGTCTCCTGCCACGCCGCGCCACACCACCGAGTGGGACGCCGACCTGGCCCGGATGCGGTCGATCATGGACACCTACCAGGGCACCGTGCTCGTCGCGGGCGATTTCAACGCCACCAACGACCATCGGCAGTTCCGCACGTTGGCGTCGTCCCCGTTCTCCGACGCGGCAGACGGGGCGGGCGCGGGACTGTTCCGCACGTTCCCGTCGGAGCGTCCGCTCGCGCGTTTGGACCATGTGGTGACGAGTGAGAACGTCCGCGCCCGGTCGGTCGAGCCCGTGGCGATCCCGGAGAGCGATCACCTGGCGGTTCTCGCGGAGTTGCAGCTGCCCTGACCTCGGGTGTCTAGAAGCGGGGCAACTCGATCACCGGTGGCGGGGGCAGCTGGATCTGCGGCAGCTGAATCTGTGGCAGGCCGGGTATCAGCGGCGGCGGGGCGGGCGCGGGCGCGGGTGCGACGGGCGGCACGTATTCCGGCTCGGAGTAGGTGCGGGCCGGGGCCTGAGCGGCCTCGGTGGTCGGCGGAACGGTGGTGGTCGGCGGCGCGGTGGTGGGCGGCGCGCTCGTCCTCGGCGTTGTGGGATCGGCGGTGGCAGGCGTACTCGTCTCCGCCGGTGCACTCGTCGGTTCCGTGGAACTGCCGCCGTACCCGAGGGACAACCCGAGCGCAGCGACGGCAACGAGGCCACCTGCGACGAGCACTGCGCCCCGCACCTTGCGCTTGGAATCGGCGGGCTTGTCGGCAGTGGGCTCGGGGCTCAACCAATCCGGAGCCCCGGTCAACGATGCGGGACCGGACGGAGACTGCCGAACGCCCGGCTGCGGGTTCGGTTGACGTGGTGCATCGGCCACCGGGGTCGCGAGCAGCGCTGCGCCGCGTGCGGCCACCGATTCCGGGTTCGCCGGGGTGACGACGGGGAGGCCGATCCACGCACTGAGAATCGATTCGACCAGCGGAATGCGCGCTCCGCCGCCGATGAGGAAGAGAGCGTCGACGTGCTTGGGTGAACGACCGATCACGTCACGCACCAACCGCGCCGAGTACTCGATGGGAACGGTCACCAGGGACTCGAACGCCTCGCGCGAGATCAGGATCACGCCGCCGTCACCGGGTAGGCACACCGCGCCGCTGGTCGACAGCTGCTCCTTGGCCACGCGGCACCGTGCGGTGAACTCGCTCAGTTCCTGATTGTCGGCAATGTCGACGCCCTGCTTGGCGAGCTGATTGTCCGAGATGAGGCGATCGAAATCGTCACCGCTGATGTCGATGGTGCGCTCGGCGAGCAGAACCTGCCCGGTACCGCGGTCGATGACGCTGATCGTCAATCCGGAGCTGCCGAGATCGTAGAGAGCGATGGTGCCGAAGTGTCCCAGCTCTCCCGACGCCTCGAGGTACTGCAACGCTGCTCGCGCCTCGGGAACCAGCCGGTAGTTGTAGAGCCGCTGACTCGCCATCGCCTGCTGGATCTCGCCGAACTGCTGCTGGTCCCGGTACGCGACACCTGTCGCTTGCACCGGTCCACCGTCGCCCGGCTGCGAGAGCACGACGCCGATCGATTCGGCGGCCAGTTCCTCCGCGCGGTCCCAGTAGGCGTCGACGGTGTCGTGGTGGAAATCGAGGCGACCCGGATCCTGAGGGCGCGCGTCGGGACGAGCCATGCGCACTGCACTGGCCCCCACCGACACACCGAGAACTTCGGTCATTACCCGCCTTCGGTCGACTTCCCCGTGAACACACGCCGAGACTCATTGTCACGAACAAGTCTCGATCCCCCTGCCAATGGCTCACTGTAGCGCGTCCCGTGGTGCACAGTGCAGCACCCGACCACAGCACTACAGTTGCGCCCATGCGCGTTCTGTTCGTCTGCACCGGGAACATCTGCCGATCGCCCACAGCCGAGCGACTTGCTGCCGCATTCGCGCGTGAAGGTGGGTTCGAGCTGACCGCGAGCAGCGCCGGAACGCAGGGCTTGACCGGACACGCCATGGACCCGACGGCAGCGACGGTGCTGACGCAGCTCGGCGGTGACCCGGACGGTTTTGTTGCCCGACGCCTCACGCCCGCGATCGCTGCCGACGCCGATCTCGTTCTGACGATGACGGCGGCACATCGCGATGCCGTCCTGGCGCTTGCACCGCGGCAGATGCGTCGCACCTTCACGCTGCTCGAGGCGGCCGGTCTCGCCGCCGCGTCGGGCGCGCACTCCATCGCGACCCTGGCCGACGCACGGGCGGTGCACCGTGTCGACACACTCGACATCGGCGATCCGTATCGGCGCGATCACTCGGTGTACGAGGAGGCCGGGGAGTTGATCGCGGAGACGCTCCCCCAGGTTCTGCGGTTGTCGACGCAGTGAACGTCCATCTCTCACCGAGCCGCTCGCTGAGGTAACGTTCTCGCATCATTGCCGACCATCCGGGTCCGGCCACGGCGTTAGGGTCTGTGCATGCGCGACAAGGTCATCGCGTCGGCAGCAGTGGCGAGCGCCGGCCTGGCAGTCGCCGTGGGCTTGACCATCGGCGCGCTCGGTGGCGCGTTCGACGACACGAGCCAGACGGTTCGTCCGCCCGCTCTGAAGTCGGACAGCCTGAGTTCGGTCGAGTCGACGCCGGCCTCGACGATCGTCATCGTCCCGCCGTCACCCACCTGGCAGGTCGCGGTACCCACCACCGCTCGCCCCACGACGACCACTCCGGATCGGCCCGAGACCACGACGCGAAGCCCGCGCCGAACCCCGTCCTCGGACCGGACGACCACCACCACCTCCGCGGACGATTCGGATGATTCGGATGATTCGGACGACGAAAGCAGCACCACGGAAACCGAATCCGACTCCGGGCGCTAGGCACCGGCAGAGGTCGTCAGCCGGGCTTCGTCAGCGCCGTGTTGTCACCGATTCGCAACGCGGCCACCAATTCTCGGTAGAGCGAGTCGGTGTTCATGAGCTCGGAGTGCGTGCCCCTGGCGCGGACCACTCCGTCCTCCATCACGAGGATCGTGTCGGCGTCGAGCACGGTGGACAACCTGTGCGCGATGGTCACCACAGCGGAGTCGATCGCGATCGATCGGATCACCTCGTGGATTGCCGCCTCGGTGCGGCCGTCGACCTGAGCGGTTGCCTCGTCGAGCAGGAGAATTTCCGGACGTCGAACGATGGCCCTGGCCAACGCAATTCGTTGACGCTGTCCACCGGAGACGGTCGATCCGATCAGGTCGGTGTCCAGTCCTTCGTCCAGCGCGCGGATCGCCGAGTCCAGATGCACCGACTCGAGCGCCGCCCAGATGTCGGCTTCGCCGGCCTCGGGATGGCTGAACAGTAGGTTCTCGCGGATCGAGCCGGGGAGCACCGGCGTCTCCTGCTCCACGTAGGACAACCGGGCTCGCACCTCGTCGATGGTCAGCTCGTCGTACGGAATTCCGCCGAGCCTGATCTCGCCGGCCTCGGGCGTCAGGAAGCGCAGGATCAAGGAAAAGACGCTGGTCTTGCCCGCTCCCGACGGTCCGACGATCGCGGTGTGTCCACGCGCGGGCACCTCGAGGTCGATTCCGCGCACGGCCGGCTCCCTACCCGGTGCGTATCGGGCTGTGACGCTGCGGAATTCGAGAGCCGGAGCGGGCGCTTCGCTCTTCGCCGACCGCGTCGAACCCGTCTCACCTTTTTCGGTGACCAGATCGTCGATCTGGCGAATACGGGCAGCCGCGGCCATTCCGGCCTGCAGTGCGGTGATGTTCGTGGCCAGCGTGGACACCGGTCCCATCACCTGGAATGCGTACAGCAGAAACGCGATCAGGCTGGACACGGCCAATGCCCCGGTACTGACGCGATAGCCGCCGAGACCGAGGATTCCGATGATCGCCAGCTGTACTCCGCCCCCGGCGAACGTCCATGCCAACGCGGAGATCTTGACCGCCCGGACGCTGTGCTGGGCGGAGATTCGCGCCTCGGAGATGACTCGCTCCGATTCGCGGGCCTCGGCCCTGCTGGACTTGACGGTACGAATGGCCCGCAGCGTGCCGTCGAGAATTCCGCCGAGGCGGCCCACCGCTTCCTGGGATTGCCGCTGCGCGACGGCGATCGGAGGCATCAGGCGCGCGAACAGCACCGCGATCGCAATGATGGCCGAGGCGATCGCGCCGAGCAGCACCAGATCGAGCACGGCCATGAGAATCAGTGCGCCGACGAGGCCGACCACACTGTTGACTATGGCCACCAACGCATTCGACGTGGCCTCGCGGAGCAGAACGGTATCGGAGGTGACCCGGGTGACGAGTTCTCCGGTGGGCCGAGTTCCCAGACTTCCCACCGTGGCACCGAAGTACTTGCGCACGATGGATTTACGGGCGTCCAGGACCACGCGTTCGGCGAGGACCCCCAGCACGATCCATTGCAGATACAGCACCAGCGAACCGACAACCAGCAGACCCACCAGGATCAGCACCGGCTGGATCAGGGATGCGTCGGTGCCGAGGCCGTCGAGCACTCCTTTGGCGACCATCGGCGTCGCCAGCGCTGCCCCGGTGCCGATCAGGCCGAGTGTCAGGCCCAGGACAAGGGTCCGACGGTGCGGCCGGACGAATTGCCACAGCACGCGCAGATTCGGGACCGTGATCTTCTTCCTCTCTGCGGTAGCGATCTGCACGTCGACCATGGCACCAGTGTGCCGGATGGAAGGGTCGGTCTAGATCGCGTCCCAGATCATGTGCACGGTCGTACCGTTCTGGTCCGAGGTGACGGCGGCGCTGTCGGCCAACGCCCGCATGAGCGGCACCCCTCGCCCGCGGTTGGGATCGGAGTTGTGCGATGCCCAGTCCCCGCGATCGGTCACCTTCACTTCTATTCGACCCTCCGCGGCACACGAAACCCGAATGTCGAGTGTTCCGCGATCGGTGTGGTCTCGATACGCGTGCTCGACGCTGTTCGCTATCGCCTCGTACGTGGCCAGCACCACGTCGTATGCACGATCGGGGTCGACGCCCACAGTGCCCAACCAGTCACCGAGCTCACGACGAAGCTCCGACGCTCGATCCGCATCGGCAGGTTCGCCGGTGAACAGCAGTTCTTCCATTCGCGCACCTGCCGTCGAGATCGAACTGTCGGTACGTGAGTCGTCACCTCCGAAGAGAGTCGCCATCATGAATCCCGTCTACCCAAAAGTTCAGGATCTACCCGCATGAATTGCAACGAATGCTTCGTCGACCGTTGCATAGATTCCGAACACCTCGTCCAAACCGACGAGAGTGAGGGGACGACCGGTGGCCGGACCATCCGCGACCACCGCAAACCCGGCCTCGCCGCCGAGCTGCTGATGCGTCGACGCCAACAGAGACATGCCCGCGGAGGCGAGAAATCCCACATCGCTGAGGTCGATCACCACAGCCGTCGGCGATTTCTCGAGCACGAGAGCAACCGACTCGGACAGATCAGGAGCGGTCACCAGATCCAGTTCACCGGACACTGCAAGAACCACGTCCTGATCACGCCATTCCACAATCACATCGAAGTGCTGGGGCCCGAGGCCCGTGTCGTCCGCAGTCACACGAAGACTTTACCTCGGCGCACCCTGGCAGACTTTCTTCCACTCAGCCGAGTGGCCCGACTCCCGTTAGGCTCGCTTCGGTGATCGAGGGACAGCATTGACGTGAACCGTCGCGGATCTCGCCGTCGTTCGGTCGGCGAATATGTTGCCGTCACGGTCGGCGGCGCGGTCGGTGCGGCGTTGCGGTACGAGGTCTGGACGTGGCGGGCATCGCCGAGGTGGCTGCTGGTGAGCACGTTCGGAGTCAACGTGTTCGGATGTCTCGTCGTCGGTGCGGCGTTGGGATACCTGTGGGGTCGTCCGGCTCCGGTTGCCCGAGCAGGAGTGTTCGGGCTGGCGTGCGGGTTCACCACGTTCAGCCTGTACGCATTCCACGCCGTGACGCATCGCGGTGCCTGGAATTCGGTTGTCTACCTGCTGGCCACACCGGTGGTGGCGCTCGTGGCAATGGCACTCGGTGCGGCGATCACCAGGCCCAGGCCGGGCAGCACACGATGACGACGATGCTCCTGGTGGCCGCCGGTGGCGGACTCGCTGCGCTCGGGCAGTTCGTGTTCGCGCACGCGATCAGGTCTCGGCGACGGTTGTCCGCACTCAATCTGGTGGCGTGCGCGGCGTTGGGATTGGTGTTCGCTCTCGATCCCCCGGACCGGTTTCGTTCGCTGGTGGGCGTCGGATTTCTGGCGTCGGTGGCTCCGATGGCCACGGTGGTGCTGGCTACGCTCCGGCTCACTCGAACCCAGCAGTATCGCAGCGCTGCAACGTTCTTCGCTGCGAATGTGGTGGGCGGTGTCGCCGCGGTGATGTTCGGCTTCCTGGCGTGGAAGTCCGGCATCACGCTCTATCACAAGATCTTCTGACTCGGATCCGTCAGTCGCTCGTCGAGTCCTCGCACGGCCCTTGCACTCCGGCCTTGACGAATCCCGCGATCTGATAAAGGTAGGTGAATTCCCACTCGACGAGCGAGAAGTCGTAGGTGCGTGGCGTCGGACGCATGGTGACGGTGCCGTCGAAGCATTGATCGAAGATGTAGCGGGCGCGCGGTAGGTGGTAGCGCCAGGTGACGACGATGACGTGGTTCCAGCCCCGTTCGCGGGCGAGTTCCTGGGTGAAGATCGCCTCTCCCCGCGTGGTCGACGGAACGGGTGGAATGCACAGCACCTCGAACTTCTGCGAGGATGCTTCGCACGCCTTCTTCATCGTCGAGTCACCGGACCCGTAGGGATCGGAGAGCACCACCGTCTTCGCCAGACCCTGCTCGGCGAGCGAGATTCCGTATGCCTCGCGGCCGTCGTGTTCGCCGCCCAGTACGACGATGGCGTCGGCCGTGGTCAGTGGATCGACGCGAGCCTTGGTGAACGCGACGTAGCCGCCGACACCGATCGCAGACACCAGGACAACAGGAATCGCGAAGGCGAGAAACAGCAGCAACCGTCCGCGGAACACCTCACCAGGTTAGGGAAGGTGCACCGCGGGCGCGCGATCAGCGACTCAGATCACTCGCTCGGCTGAGGCACTGTGACGTTGCAGTCGGAGACCTCGGGATTGACGCCGAAGTAGTTGAGCGGTCCTGCGACGACGGTGAGGGCGATGGTGCCCGCGCCTGCGCAGTTCTCGGGTGTGCTCTCGAAGTCTCCACGCTGGTACGACGCGAATGCGCCGACTATCAGCCAGACGAGAACGATCAATGTCACGAATCTCATGGTGCCCCCTTAGGCGGTCAGCCGCCGTTCGGCTGTCGGGAGCCAGGTATGTCCGATTGTCGCAGTCTTCAAACCGCTACTGGTCGTTCTGCCTGGACAGTGTCTGAGACAGGTAGTCGCTCAGCGCCTGTTCCTGGACGCGATCGAGGGCACGGGCCAACTCTGCTTGCGCAGATTTCATCGCCAGACTGCGCATCTTCTCGAACATCTCGGTGGTCTCGGCCACCTCCCCCGACTTCGGCAGCCAACCCGGACCGTGCTGGCTGATCAAGTGGTCGGTCACGCTCCCCACCATCGACTCGGCGATGGCGTTCATCTTCGACGCGGTTCTCTCGTGTTGGTCGAGCAGTTGTTCGAGGGTGAAGCCGTACTGGCTCAGATCGACGAAGACTTCGAGGAGAGTGGGGTCGAGAATCTCGCACTGGTCGCCGTCGATTCTGATCAGCTTCGCTTCGATCAGTCGCGCGACGATGTGGTCGTTGTCCTCGCCGAGAAATTGAGCGATCAGTTCGACGGGAATGACCGTGGTCTCGCCCGACGACCATTTACGGGTCACGATTTCCTGAAGGCCCAAGATTTCACTCAGGTCTTTGCCCTGCTCCCAGCCCGAGAGGAAATCGGCGATGTGCGCCGAGGTGAAACCGCGCTGCAGCAGCGAATCGATCATCTTCAGCCGCGTCAGATGGTCGTCGCCGTAGATGCCGACTCGTCCTCGGAGCGTGGGCGGCGGCAACAGTCCGCGTTCCTGGTACGCCCGCACGTTGCGAGTGGTCGTCTTGGCCTCCCGGGCCAAGTCGTCGATTCGATACTCCACCGAGCTCCCTACCTCCGCCGCGCGTCGACCCACAGGATATACACCGATCACGCGACGAAAGAGGGAGCCGGGTCGGTACGTCATCGCACGGGATGCGCGCTCGGCAGCTTGTGCACCTCGGCCGGATTCTTCGGGAGAATGCCCATTCTCTGATTCCTTCGTGTCTTCAGGAGTGTGCGACGGCCGGGGTGGGCTCGAAATCGAGGCCGACGCCGCGCGGGATGGTGGTGTAATCGCCGGGCTCGACGCGTCGGAGTTGGTTGACGTACTGCGTCGCGAACCCGGGGAACATGGTGGCGTTGAAGCCGTCCTCGGTGAGGTACCAACTGCTGCAGCCGGAATTCCATGTGGTCTTGCCGAGCTTGCGCTGCAGTTCGGCGTTGTAGGAATCCTGCACGTCCTGCCGAACGTCGCAGCTGTGCAGATCGCCGTCGAGCACCAGGGAGATCGCCTCGACGATGTAGTCGATCTGAGCCTCCATGTACACCAGTGCCGAACTGTGGCCGGGACCGGAGTTCGGGCCGAAAGTGAAGTACATGTTCGGGTAGCCGGACACGGCAATGCTCTTGTACGCCTTGGCCCCTGCGCTCCATTCGTCGGCCAGCACACGGCTGTCGCGTCCGGTGATCGGTATGGGGGTCCCGGTGTTCGAGACGTCGAATCCGGTGGCGAACACGATCGCGTCGAACTGATGCTCGACGCCTTCCACGGTGCGAATTCCCTTGGGTGAGAGCGTCGCGATCGGCCACGTCACCAGCGTGCAGTTCGGCTTCTGCAGCGCCGGGTAGTAGTCGCTCGTCATCAGCAGCCTCTTGCACCCGGCCCGGAAGCGAGGTGTCAGTTGCCGCCGCAGCCAGGGATCGCGCACCTGACGACGCAGATGCACTCGACCGACGAGTTCGACAATCCGGGTCAACGGGGTCTTCCAGACGACACCGAGTGCGACGGACTCGTGTCCCCAGAACCACAGCGAACGTGCCAGCGTCTGTGTCTGCGGGTATCGCGCGTATCGACGCTTGGTGCCCGGCTGCGTCTTTCGATTCATTCTGGGCAACGTCCAACCCGGGGTGCGTTGGAACACCTTGACCGTATCGGCGATCTTCACAAGTTCGGGAACGATCTGCACTGCGCTGGCTCCGGTTCCGACGACGGCGATCTTCTTGCCGGCGAAGTCGAAGTCGTGATCCCACCGCGCACTGTGGATCTTGTGCCCCTCGTAGGTGTCGATGCCGCGAATGTTCGGCAGGCTGGCATTGGCGAGCGGACCCGACGCCATCACCACCGTGCGCGCTCGAACATCGGCGCGCCCGTCGATGCTCAGGTGCCAATGCCCGGACGCCTCGTTCCAGATGATGTCGACTACGTTGTGTCCGAATCGAATACGCGACTCGATATCGAACTCGTCCACCATCGTGTGGATGTAGTCGAGAATCTCACCGCTACCGGAGTAGGTGTGCGACCAGTTCGGATTGGGCGCGAAGCTGTACGAGTACAACCGGGACGGGATGTCGCAGGCTGCGCCCGGGTAGGTGTTGTCTCGCCAGGTTCCACCGACCGCGCTACCGCGTTCGAGGATGACGAAATCCTCGATTCCACTGTTGCGCAATCGAATGGCGGTACCGATTCCGGCGAATCCTGCACCGACGATCACCGCGTCCAACACACCTTCACGCACATCGAATCCGTTCATGCGACGGGCTCGTAGGTCAGTTCCTTTGCCCAGGTGGGCTCGGAATTGAGGGTCTTGCTCGGGTACCGGCGAGTGAGCTTCACCAGTCCGTCCGCCAGGAGGTGATACGGGTGCTTGCGATTGATCACGATGCTGCCGTGCCACTGCACGATTCGATACATCGGCACCCGGAGCGCCTGAGGACTGCGTTCGCCGACACTCTTGAACCGCTTCATCGCGGTGTACAGCCGCTCTTCGTCGACGCCCATCTCGACGATGTTGTCGCGCATCTTGTTCAGCAGCGGGATGTAGCGAAGCGTTCCGACGATGAGGGCCGGGTTCATCCACGCACCGACGGTGTCGACCAGAATCTTGCGCATCCGTGAATGTCCGAGCAGTTCTATGACGGCGAAATCGACTGCCAGATGGCGTGATTCGTCGGAGTTGATCTTCTTGAAGACTGCCTGACACACCGGATCGTTGATCTCGTCCATGATGAACTTCACCAGTGCGCCGTCCAGCGCCACCTCGAGCATCGGTATGACGGTCCCCAACACGGCCAGCGACAGCCCGTCGGAATGCTTGTCGAGCCAGTCGATGACGAGCTTGACGTTGATGTTGGGCTCGGGCATCTCGTCGCCGTCGAGCATGCCCCAACGTCGCATGAGAGCGAGCTCGGCGTTGGCATGCTTCTGCTCCTCCGCGTGGAAGTAGCGATAGATCTCGGCCAGCGTCTCGGTCGGTGCCTTCAGCGCCATCGCTGCGAAACCCCGTGCTCCCACGTTCTCGATCCACATGAGATCGGACATGAAAGGCTTGAGCTTGGCGTGCAGCTCAGGGCTGATCGTCTCGGCACCCGGTCCGTCCCAATCGATATCGGCCAGCGCCCATTGACGGTCCTTGATCTTGGTCAGCATGTCGTCGAAATCCATTGCCATGTCAGGCTCCTGAGGTTGTGGAAGTGAGTGTTTCGGTCTTCGCGGGTACCTGTTCGGCGGGCATCACGCGGTTCAACAATCCGAGTACTCGCACGTACACCGCAGGCAGCAGTCTCTTGAACCGCCAGACGGCTTTGGCGTCGAACTGGGGCACCACGTACAGCCGACCCCGGTCGAATGCGTCGAGGGTTCTGATCGCGATCTTGTCGGGTGAACGTCCGGTCCAGCGCATCGCGAACTCGGCCAACCGTGATGAACTCGACGTGATTCGGCCGTCGACGGCCACGTTGGTCTTGACGAACGTCGGGCACAGGACCGACACGCGCACACCGGTACCCGACAGCTCCGCGGCCATCGTTTCCGACAGCGACATCACCGCGGCCTTACCCACGTTGTACGGCCCCATCAACGGTGCGGCGGCGAAGCCCGCGGCGGAGGCGACGTTGATGATCCCGCCCTCGCCTGCGGCACGCAGCCCAGGGGTGAACACCTCGCAGCCGTGGATCACGCCCCACAGGTTGATCCCCAGAGCCCAGTTCCAATCCTCGAAACCGACTTCTCCGACGTGCTTTCCGCCGATCCCGACTCCGGCGTTGTTGATCACCACAGTCGTCGGTCCGTCGAATTCGACGGCAGCACGGAGCGCAAGCTCCTCGACGTTCTCACGAATCGACACATCGCACTCGACGGCGTATCCCTCGGCGCCGAGTGCGTGGATCATGGCGACCGTCTCCTGCGCTCTGGGCAGTGAGATGTCGGCGCACATGACGACGCCTCCGCGGCGGGCCAGTTCGAGTGCGAAGGCGCGGCCGATGCCGCTACCTGCGCCGGTCACCACCGCTCTCGACCCGTACGAGGGTTTTCCGGCCTTGGTCCTCATCAGCTCACCTGTTCCTTCGAATCATCCTGTACGACTTGGTTGTCGAGCGTATGGGCGATGAACTCGGCTGCACGCTCGAGCGCGAGTTCGGCCTCGGGTATCAACCTCGGGAGAGCTTGGAACACGTGCATCTGATCGGGCCAGATCTCGAGTTCGCTGCTGCCGCCGGCCATGTCGATCATCGAGTGCAGGTGCCGCGCGTCGGCGCGCAGCATCTCGGCTCCACCCACCTGGATCAACGTGGGTGGCAGGTCTCGCACGAGGGCGAGGTCGAGCCGCAGCCGCGGAAGGTCGGCCGCGTTGCCGTCGGTGTAGAGCTTTACGAGTGCTCGCGCCGATGCCGCAGAGATCATCGGGTCCTTGCGGATTCGCTCGGTCTGCGCCGAGAGCTCGAAGTCGAGATCGATCAACGGCGAGAACAGCACCACTGCACCCGGCTGCGGCGTCCCGGTTCGGTCGTTCTCGATGATCAGGTCTGCGGCGAGGTGGCCGCCTGCCGAGTCTCCCGCGATGACGATGTTCTTTGCGCGGTACCCCTGTTCGAGGAGCCGGCGGTAGGCCGATTCGATGTCGTCGGCCGCTGCGGGAAACGGATGTTCCGGTGCCAGCCGGTAGTCCACCGTGAACACCGGCAGGCCGGTGGACCTCGACAACCTCGCGGTCAGCCCACGATGCGTGCGGGCCGAGCAGATGACGTACGCGCTGCCGTGGAGGTAGAGAATCACGCGCTCCCCCGGTGTCACACCGGCTGCGCGGACCCATTCGCCGCGGACGGAACCGTCTGCAACGAGGTCCACGGACGTTCCTCTCGGAACGGGACCGAACAGGTTCATCGATGCGGCGACGATGCGTCGGGAGACCCTGATACCTCTGCGGTTCGTCGGTAGGGCGCTGGTCAGAGGCCGCAGGGACCATCGAGTGGCGAAGGCTGCCACTCGGGCTCGCGGTGACCCGACGGCTGCGATACCGGTGGGCACGAAGGCAACATCTGTGGTTGAACTCACGACGTCACCTTCACTCCCTATTCGCCATTTGTCAATGGCCTATTAATTAGTGGCGAAGTGTGCAACAGTGACGACCGACACACTTCGAGCCCTGAGGAGCAGCTGGTGACGATGTTCGGAAGCCGACCACCGGCAAACCTCGCAGCACGCGAGGACGACACCGCGACCAGGATCGTCGCACTCGAGATCGACCAGGTCGCGCACGAGACCGAGGACGCGATCTCGCTGACTTTCACCGTCCCCGAACACCTGGCCACGCAGTTCTCGTACGAAGCGGGGCAGTTCCTCACCCTCGAAATCCCTTGCTCGGACGAGGGATCCCTGGCGCGCTGCTACTCGTTCTCGAGCTCCCCGGTCCGCGATACCCAGCCGACCGTCACCGTCAAGCGGATCCCGAACGGACTCGCGTCACAGTGGCTGCACGAGAACGCAATTCGCGGGATGAAACTGAACGCGCTGGCACCGTCGGGCATGTTCGGTCCACAGAGCTGGGACTCCGACTTCGTGCTGATGGCCGCGGGCAGCGGAATCACCCCGATGCTGTCGATCATCAAGACCGCCTTGTTCCGACACGGCAACCGGATGACCCTCGTCTACGCGAACCAGGACCGCGAGTCGGTGATCTTCGCGGAACAGTTGGCAGAGTTGCAGTCTCGGTTCCCCGATCGACTCGACGTCCACCACTGGTTCACCTCGGAATCGGGACTCCCCACTGCAGCAGGACTGGCCTCGATGGGGGCCCAGGTGACCGACAACTGCGAGGCCTTCCTCTGTGGTCCGCCGCCGTACATGAACGTCGCGGAAGAATGGCTCGCGGGCACCGGCGTGACGGTTCGCCGTACCCACCGCGAGCTGTTCGCTTCCTTCGAGTCGAACCCATTTCAGCCCAGCGAATCCCCGGCCACGTCCGGATCGACTGCGGACTTCGTTACCGCCGAGGTCGAGATCGATGGGACGGCAACCGAATTCGAGTGGAATACAGACACCAAGCTACTCGACCGCCTGCTCGAGCTCGGACTCGATCCGCCGTACGTCTGCCGTGAAGGCACCTGCGGCGGCTGCGCTTACACCTTGACGGCGGGGTCGGTGACGATGCTCGCGAACGAGACACTGGACGAGTACGAACTCGGGCACGGGGTCCGGTTGGCGTGCCAGTCGATACCCGCCGCCGAGCCGATTCGTGCGGTGTTCGACCGCTGATGTCCACGGGGATCGGCCGTACGGCCTCGAACTACCTGCGGCGACACCCTGTTGTCGCCGTCTCCACCTTCGGACGTCAGATGTCGATGGGCGTCAAGGCCGGTCGATCGCTGACCTCGGACATCGCACACCGCCGTTTTCCCTTCGCCGAGTTCATCCGTCAATGCGCCTTCATGGCAAACACTTCCGTCATCCCGACGTTGCTCGTGGCCATCCCCTTCGGCGTCATCGTCTCGGTCCAGGTCGGTGCCATCGCCGGTCAGGTAGGTGCCACGTCTTTCGCCGGGGCCGCCAACGGACTCGGAATCATCCGACAGGGTGCGCCACTGGTGACCGCACTGCTCCTGGCCGGCGCGGTCGGATCCGCGGTCTGCGCAGACTTGGGCTCGCGCACCATCAGGGACGAGATCGACGCCATGGAAGTCATGGCGATCTCGCCCCTGCAGCGCCTGGTGGTGCCGCGCTTGGCGGCAGCGATGCTGGTCAGTGTCCTGCTCTGCGGAAGCGTGTGTTTCGTCGGATTCATTACCGGCTACATGTTCAATGTCTTCGTTCAATCCGGCACACCGGGCAGCTATCTGGGCACCTTCGCGTCGTTCGCCACCATCGGCGATCTGGTACTCGCACTGATCAAATCGCTCGTGTTCGGCGCGATCGTCGCAATCGTGGCCTGCGACAAGGGATTGAACACCAGGGGTGGCCCGGGCGGTGTGGCCAATTCGGTCAATGCCGCCGTGGTCAGTTCGGTGATCCTGCTCTTCGCGGTCAACGTGCTCTTCACTCAGCTCTACACCATCGTCTTCCCTGCGCGGTTGATCTGACATGGCCTCCCGGTACACACCGCCATTGGTCCGGCCGGTCGTCGCCACGGCCAAAACCGCTGTTGCAGGCCCGACCCGCGCGCTGGCCACCATGGGTCACCAGGCGACCTTCCTCGGCCGATCCGTGGCCTCGATGCCCTACACGCTGCGGCGATATCGACCGGAGCTGTGGCGACTGCTGTCGGACGTCAGCTGGGGCAACGGTGCCATCGTCGTCGGCGGCGGCACCATCGGCGTCATCGTTCTGCTCGGGGCATTCGCCGGAGCAACCGTCGGGATAGAGGGATACACCGCCCTGAATCTCCTGGGTATGGGCCCACTGACCGGTGCAGTGTCCGCCTTCGGAACCACCCGTGAACTGGCACCGCTGATCGCGGCGATCGGCTTCGCCGCGCAGGCCGGCTGCCGCTTCACCGCGCAACTGGGCTCCATGCGCATAGGCGAAGAGATCGATGCGCTCGAATCACTTGCCATAGATCCCCTCGCCTACCTCGTCAGCACCCGAATGATGGCCGCCGTCATTGCGATTCTGCCCCTCTACGTGCTCGGTTTGAGCGCGAGCTATCTGACGGCCCAGATCGTGGTCGGTGTCCAGAGCGGCCAGTCGGCCGGCACCTACCTGCACTACTTCCATTCGTTCCTCTCCGTCCAGGACGTGCTCTACTCGGTATCCAAAGCCGTTGTGTTCGTGCTCCTCACGACGATCATTCAGTGCTACTACGGCTATTACGCCTCCGGTGGGCCCGAGGGTGTCGGTGTTGCGGCGGGCAAGGCCATCCGCACCAGCATCATCGTCGTCATCTTCGCCAACACTCTGATGACACTGGCGATGTGGGGATCCGATCCCGGCATTCGGATCTCGGGATAGGGGCGCGCATGTTCGATGTCGGAGGTAGGTCACCCACGTTGTCCACGCTCGTGCTTCGAGGCCTGTGTGTGCTCCTGACGATGAGCGCGATCGCCGGCGCTCTGCTCGCGCGCTACACCGGAATCTGGCGCGATACAGTCGATGTCGTCGCGATGCTCCCCTCGCTCGGTGACGGCCTCCCGCAGAACGCGGACGTGAAGTTCCGAGGCGTGCTGGTCGGTGCTGTCGCAGGCGTCGACCGCGTTGCGGGAACGACGACGGTGACCATTCGGTTGCATCCTGCACGCGCCGAGACGATCCCGAACACCGTCACCGCGCGGGTCGTTCCCAGCAACATCTTCGCGGTCTCCTCGATCGAGTTGGTGGACACCGGCCCGGGCAGCGGGATCGAATCGGGATCGATCATCACCGGTGATTCTTCTCGGGAAACACTCGAACTGCAGACCGCGATGACGAGCCTGCGCAATGTGCTGACGGCGATCGACCCGGAGAAGTCGAGTTCGGTCCTGACTACCTTGGCCGATTCCCTCGACGGCCGCGGAGAATCCATCGGCACGTCCATCTCGACAGCCAGCAGGTACCTCACGACGCTGCGCGCCGAGATCCCCGATCTGACAGCGGATATCGACCTGCTCGACGCCTCCATCGGCAGCCTGAGCAGAACTGCACCGCAGCTGCTGGACACCTTGGAGAGCTCGTTGGTTCCCGCCGCGACACTCGTCGACAAACGTGCTCAGCTGGCCGCGTTCCTGACGAGTGCCGCGGGTGCCACGTCGGGTCTGGACGCAGCGTTGGCCCCCAACCTCTCGGGTGCCATCTCACTGGTTCGAGACCTCGATCCCGTGATGGGCGCATTGGCCGTCAACGGCGACGACCTTCCCGCAGGCGTGCGCGCATTCGGGCAGACGCTGGAAGGATTCAACAAGGCGTTCACAGGCCCCAACGGCCGACTGATCTGGTCGATCGACATCACCGCCACCCCCTTCACTCCGTACACCCGCGAAGACTGCCCGCGTTACGGCGACATGGCTGGAGCCAGTTGCACCACGGCACCGGGGGCGTCTGGTGGTCGCACTGTCACGACCGGCAGCACGGGAGCGTCGGCCGAAGGAATCGTCTACTCGCCGGGCAACATCGGACCCGTCGGCAGCGACCAGGAGAAGTCGGTCATCGGCGAAGTTTTGGGTAGGCCCGCCGATACGACATCGGTGATCCTGCTCGGGCCGCTGCTGCGCGGCCAGACCATCGCCGTCGACGCCGATCCGGTCGGTGCGCGATGACGTCGATCCGCAGGCCACTCATCGGGTTCGGCATCTTCATGGTCTGTGCCATTGCCGTCACCTCCCTCATCTGGACCACACTCGGACGATCGGTCGCAGGCGAGACGAACACATACTCGGCACTGTTCGAGGATGCGTCCGGGCTACAGAGCGGTGACGACGTCCGCATCGCAGGTGTTCGGGTGGGCAAAGTGGAGGACGTCTCGCTCGACGGGCACACGGCTCGAACACGTTTCGTCCTCGAGCAGGACCAGACCGTGTTCGAGAACACGATCGTCTCGATCAAATATCAGAACCTGATCGGTCAGCGGTACCTGGCATTGGACACCACCGGGGAACGAGGCAGGACCGTCGATCCCGGCACCACCATCGGAACCGATCGCACCGAGCCGTCGTTCGATGTCTCAGCTCTTCTGAACGGCTTTCAACCGCTCTTCAGCGTGCTCGATCCCGAGCAGGTCAACTCACTTTCGGAGTCGATCGTGGCGACCTTGCAGGGCGACGGCGTCTCGATCAGCAGTCTCATCGTTCAAAGCACCGCATTGGCAACAGAATTCGCCGAGAAGGACGAGATACTCGGGCTGATCGTGACCAACCTCGGGGAAGTACTCGCCGGGCTCGCCGATCGCGGTGCAGAGACGACCACCTTGATCGAGTCCACGGAGCGATTGATGACCGATCTCAACGCACAGGCAGGGCCGTTGACCAACACCGTGCGCACTCTGGGGGACACCGCCGGTCCCGTCGCCGAGATGGTCGATGATCTGCGGCCGTCGCTCGCGGGCACCATCGACCGGCTCGCAGACGTAACAGATCTCGTCAACGGCGACGGCGCACAGCTACGGACGTCGATCGGAGTTCTGCCCGCGCTGCTGGCTTCGTTCTCACGCATCACGGAGAACGGCAGCTTCATCAACATGTACGCCTGCAATCTGGATGTGAGCTTCGCCGGTGTGCTCCTCCCACCAGGAATCTTCAGCCAGATCGGCGGCAATCAGCATTCGGAGGTATGTCTCGAATGAAGCTTCGACTCGGACGTTTTCGGTTGTCACCGCCCACCATGGGCGCGGACTTCTGGCGCGGTATCGCAGGAATCTCGGTGATCGTCCTGGTCTTCGCAACGGTGATCGCCTACCAACACGCCGGAGTCGGAACACGCACGGTCGCCGTCCTGTTCGCTCAGGCCGCCGGGCTGCGAGTGGGCGACGACGTACGCATTGCAGGTGTGTCTTCGGGCAAGGTCGACGCACTTTCATTGGCAGGTGATCACGTCGTGGTCGAACTCCAGGTGGACGAGTCCGTGAGCCTGGGCTCGGAGACCACGGCCGAGATCACCTTGTCCACCATCCTGGGTTCGCGCTACGTCTCACTCTCGCCCGACGGTGCAACCCCGCTCGGCGAGGACCCGATCGCTCTGTCGCACAGCCGAGTTCCCTTCGATCTGCAGAAGACCATCGAGACGGGAACCCCGGTGATCGAGCAGATCGACGCCGGGGCGATGCGTGAGTCACTGACCACGCTGGCCGATCAACTCGAGGGCACCCCCGAACTGACGGGTCAGGCCTTGGAGAGCATCTCGGCGCTGTCGAGGGTCATCGCCGATCGTCGGGACCAGATAGCCGCGTTGCTCGAGAACGCCGACCAGGTGACCGGACGGTTGTCGGAGAACAGCACTGCTTTGATGGCAATGCTGGGACAAGGCGCAGCGGTGTCGGGAGCCATTGTCTCGCAGCGAGAAACAGTGGCGAACCTCATCGTGACCACCGACGCGCTCACCGCTCGACTCGATGCCGTGTTCGCCGAGAACAGAGCTGCGATAGACCCGTTGATCACGGAATTGACAGCACTGAGCCGAGGTTTGGCGAACAACGACGACACACTGCGACGAGTCTACGAAGGACTGCCGATTGCAGTACGACAGCTGACGAACGCCTCCGGCAACGGTCCGTACGTCGACATCGCCACTCCGTGGTCGCTGCTCCCGGACAACTGGCTGTGCGCCGCCGATGTAGTGCAGGGATGCCGATGAGAACCAGGATTCGTATCACCGGAGCCGCGTGCGCAGTGGTGTTGATGTTGGGCGCGGGCTGTGGCCTGCCTCGATCGATATCCGACGCCACCGGCGGAACCATCACGATCACCGCAGATCTGAACAATGCTGCCGGACTCTACGAGGGAAACGAGGTCTCGGTGCTGGGTATGGCGGTGGGAACGGTCGACACCATCGACGCCCAGGGTCCACATGTTCGGATCACCATGACCGTCGACCGGTCGGTGCAGTTACCTGCCGATCTCGAAGTGGCGACGATCTCGACGTCGGTGGTGACCGACCGGCACGTCGAGCTGACGCCGCCGTACTCGGGCTCCGGGCCTGTCGTCGAGGACGGGGCTCACGTGCCGCTGGCCAGAACGCATGTCCCCGTGGAGATCGACAGGGTGCTCGCCGCTGTCACCGAACTATCGACCACTCTCGCAGACAGCAGCGACGGCAATCGTCCCGTCGCGGATCTGTTGGCACTGGCGGACGAGGGTTTGACGGGGAACGGCGGCAGGATTCGCACCACCCTCGACGACCTGTCCGCAGCGCTCGCGGTCGGAGTCGACAACGAGGATTCGTTGACTCGCCTGATCTCCTCGGTCAGTGATCTGAGCCGCGTTGCGGCCGAGAACGATACGCAGATTCGCGACTTCTCCGCCGACATGGCGCAGGTGTTCGGCGAAGCCGGTGATCAGTCGGTCGCGCTGGGCGATACCGTTGCACAGGTCAATCGGATCGCGAGTCAACTCGCCGGTCTGATCGAGACCAACCGGTCCGCGTTCCCGACTCTGTTCGCGGATCTGCAGACGGCCGTCTCCGGGCTGACCGATCACGGCCGCGAACTCTCCGAGACCATCGACACGGCACCGACACTCTTTCGCAATCTGGAGAACGCGACGGACCCGGTGTCGCGAGCACTGCGTGTGCACTTCCTCACCGACAGAACGCTGTTCGACACGGAGTTGGTCAACCAGTTCTGTCAGCGAATCCAACTGAAGTCGGAGGGCTGCCGCACCGGGCGTGTCTACGATTTCGGGCCGGACTTCGGAATCTCGGCTGCACTGCTGGGGCTGAGCCGACCATGACGTCGTGGACGAAGTCGCTCACCACCCTTGCCGCCGCCGCGTTGCTGGCCGGGTGCAGCACCACTCTCGAGGACCTACCCCTACCGAGTCCGGGTGTCGGCTCCGATTCGTACCGCATCGACGCCGTCTTCACCGATGCCCTCAACCTGCCGCAGCAGGCGAAGGTCAAACTCGGCGGAGTCGACGTGGGGCAGGTGGAGCAGATCGACGCGTCGAACTACACGGCCGTCGTGTCGATGAGTATCCGCTCGGGCGTGGTACTTCCGGCCGACGTTCGCGCCGAACTTCGACAGGCGACCCCACTCGGCGATGTGTTCGTCTCGCTGTCGTCGACATCGTCGATCGCGCAGCCCGGCACCGCGCGTCTGCAGCCCGGCTCGACCATCGATGTGGCGTCTACGTCGGCGGGGGCAAGTGTCGAGGAACTGCTCGCCTCGGCGTCGATGGTCGTCAACGGAGGTGGTGTGAACCGACTGCAGACCATCATCGGAGAACTGGACACGGCTACGGCGGGGCACAGCGGCGACGCGTCGAACATCATCACAGAGCTCACCGCAACCGTAGCGGATCTGAATCAGCGCACGGCAGAGATCGATTCGATGCTCAGTAGGACGCAGGAGCTCAGCTCGGTTCTGGGCACCCGCACCGAGGCGATCGACGCAATCGCGCAGCAGCTCCCCGAACTCACGCGCACCCTGGCCGACAACAGCGCGGGCATCATCGATGTCCTCATTGCCGCCGGCGGCGCTGCCGACAAGCTCGGTATCTTCACCGACGAAGCGGGTTCGGCGTTGCGTGAGTTGCTCGTCGGGACCGAGCAGACTTTCGCGGACGTAGCGGCGATCGGAGACGACCTCGACGCGACGATGAAGCAGCTCGAGCAACTCGCCCCGAAGCTGACATCGAACACCAAGGGCAATTCCATCGCGATCTACGTCCGGCTGTCGTGGCTGAGTCTGGCTGCGCTCGACGACCCGTCGAGCCACTGGCCGGGTGCCCAGGACGGCGAGGACTTCGTCGGGAGCCTCACCGACACCCTGAACCGCGTGTACGGGCGCGTCACCGGGCAGGGCCTGACTCCGGCACCCACCATCGAGCAGCCGACTCCGACCGGTACACCGAATTCGGACGGGACGGGCCGATGACGCTGCGCAGCTGGGCCCACAGGCACCGGGTCCTCGTCTCGAACACTGCACTCGCGCTGGTTCTTGCCGTGGGAGCGGCCTACCTGACCATCGGTGCGCTGCGCATCGATCCGTTCGCACAGGACTACCGAATCACGCTGCGGCTCTCCGACTCCGGCGGGTTGCAGGCGAACGGCGACGTCTCACTACGCGGACTGCGCATCGGTCGAGTCGCCTCGGTCGACATCACCGCGGACGGCGTCGAGGCATCGCTGGACATCGCCGCCGGACATCTCGTTCCGGCCGACAGCACCGTCGTCGTAGCGGCTCTGTCGGCGGCAGGCGAGCAATACGTCGACTTCCGTCCCGAGTCGAACGACGCCCCATATCTGGTCGACGGCGATGTGGTGGAACGGAATCGGACGAGTACCCCGGTGCCGTTCGCGACGATGCTCGTCGGTGTCACCGATCTCGTGAGTCAGATCGACCCTACGCAGCTGTCGTCGATCATCGACGAACTCGACGCCGCGACGGCAGGAGGCACCGCGCAGCTGCAGGCGATCATCGACGGCGGCGGGGCATTGCTGACCGGACTCGATTCGGTTCTTCCCGAGACGATCACGCTGATTCGGACCGGCCGGACGCTGCTTCGGACGGTGTCCGACATCGAGCTCGACATCACCAGGCTGGCGATCGGCGGCAGATCGCTGGCGGATCAGTTGGCAGCCTCGGATGCAGAGGTCAGGGCTCTGCTCGACGACACACCGGCCCGACTCGATTCCGCCGGGACGGCCATCGCGGAGAACCGCAACGCGGGCGGAGACCTGCTGAAGAACCTGGCGCGGATCGCCCGAGCCGCCCGGCTACGCACACCCGCGATCGAGGCGCTGTTCCCCGCCATGTCTGCCGGTGCAGGCGCGTTCGGACTCGCAGGGCGCGACAACCAACTGAACGTCGTCGCGGATCCCTATCCGCGGCCCACCTGCGACTACCTCAACCCGACGGTGTCGCCGTCCATCGATGCCATGGCACCGCCGTTGAAGTACATGTACTGCAACAGCACCGACCCAGGGCTGCAGGTGCGCGGGGCGCAGAACGTCCCGCGTCCACCCGGCGACGACACCGGAGGTCCTCCTCCTGGGGCCACCGGACAAGAGCGCACGACAGGCGGCTGACCTGCCCCACCCATTCAAGTCTCACCACGAAGGAGCTCGACGATGTCGGACCTGAAGACGAACGACGACGCCGAAACACCGGACGGCGCAACACTCGACGCCGAATCCGCGGAAGGCCGAGCCGAACCGGAACTTTCCTCGCCGACGCGTCGGCGGCCGTCGGTCACCACGTCGGTTCTCGCCGTCCTGTTGTTCGCCGTGCTTGCCGTTGCCGGCCTGTTCGTGTATCAGCTCGAAAACCGACGCTCGGTGGACACGTCCCGCTCCGAGGCCGTCGACACTGCTCGCACATTTGCCATCACCCTGTTCACCTACAGCGCGGATACGTTCGACACCTATGTCGACGACGTATTATCCGGTGCCACAGGTTCATTGGCTGATACATTTGTCGAGACCAGCAGCGATCTGCAGGCGACTCTCGTCGAAGCCGGTGCGACGTCGTCCGCGCAGATCCTCGATATCGCTGCGAAATCCACGACCCTCGATCGGGTGGAAGTATTGGTGATCATCGATCAGACGGCATCGAATGCCACGGTCACCGAACCGCGTCAGGCGGTGAATGCGGTGATCATGACACTCGAACGGCAGGAGGACGGCAGGTGGTTGACCAGTGACGTCACCAATCCCAGTGCCGGACGATAGCGACCACGACACACCGTTCGTCGGTCCGTACTCCGAAGGTCCTCCGCCCGAGGCACTCGAAGTGCACTGTTCCGACCTCACCCGGTTCGGTCTCGAAGAGTTGGCGCGCGCGGTCATGATCACCGTCGTCCTCGCCGCAGCCACGGGGATAGCCGTCCTTCGCTGGCCGGTGTCCTGGGTGCGAAAGCGTCGACGCTTCTCGGTCGCCCTGGCCGAGGGACTCGTCAAGGGATTCGAGGCGTTGGGGCCCACTTTCGTCAAACTGGGTCAGCTGATGGCGTCGTCGCCCGGGGTCTTCCCTCCGGTGCTTGCCGACGCCTGTCTGCGGTTGCTCGACGGGGTTCCTCCCGTTCCGGCGCACAAAGCTCGGCGGGTGGTCGAGCGCGACTTGGGCGGCAGGATCGAGGACCTCTTCGACTCGTTCGACGACGTACCGCTCTCGGCTGCCTCGGTGGCTCAGGTCCACGCCTGTGTGTTGCGCGACGGACGAGACGCCGTCGTGAAGGTGCAGCGTCCGGAAATCAGGCGTCGTATGCGCGTCGATCTTCGGGTGGCGTTCGCAGGCGCATCGCTGTTGGAGCGGTTCTTCGAGTTCTTTCGTATCGCCAACGCGACGGTGATCGTCCGCGAGCTCAACGATCTGACGGCTCACGAATTGAACGGTGCCGCCGAGGCACTGCGGCAGCAGAACTTCCGCAACAACGTGCATGTCTTCGGCGACAATGCGGGCGTCATGGTTCCGGAGATCTACTGGAGCCATTGCGGTCCGCGCGTGATCTGCATGGAGCTAGTTCGCGGCACTCCGGTCGGCCGAATAACGACGAGTGAACTTGCCGGGATCGACTCCGAGCTGCAGCTTCGTCGTGGTGTGAAAGTCTGGTTGGAAGCCGTTGTGCTGCATGGCCCGTTCCACGGCGATGTGCACGCGGGCAATCTGTGGGCGCTGGACGACGGTCGCGTGGGATTCCTCGACTTCGGGATCGTCGGCGAATTGCCCGAGGAGTGGCGCATCGTACTGCGTGAGATGTTTCGTGCGTCGCTGTTCGACGGCAACTACACCGAAGCTGCGAGGCGCATCCGCATGCTCGGGGTCACCGAGGGAACTACATTGGGCGACAAATTGATCGGGTTTCAACTGAGGAAGCTCTTCGAGCCGATTCTGGGCCGTGGAGCCGCCCGACTCGATCTGAGCAAGCTGGTCGCATCTCTCGTCGAGACCGGCAGACGCTGGGGCGTCGCGACTCCGGAGGAACTGGTGCTGTTCGGCAAGCAGCTCGGTTACTTCGAGCGCTACTCGGCCGCACTCGCACCGGAGTGGGTGTTGGGTCGAGACCTGTTCCTGTTCAAAAACATTCTCCCGGAAGAAGTGGCCGCAGCGGTGGCCGCGAGAAACATCGTGCTACCGGACTAGGTTCGTTCCACGGGTAGTTCGGGCGGGCGGGCCGAGTACGAGAAACTCTAAGTTTTGCGAAATATTCGGCGTCGTTCTGACCCCGAACGCGTGACCGCTCGTTGAACAATCGGCTACGGCGTTCCACCGATCCTTGTCGACGTCGACAATCGATTCGACCGTCGATGTTCGACAATGCTCCTGGGGGTTTACATGGATCCGATTTCACGACGCAGCGCTTTGAAAGGCCTCGGCCTGGCGGCGGGCTTGGTCACGCTCGGTTCGTCCGGTGCGGGTCTCGCGTTCGCGCAACCTTCACCGACGGAGTTGCGAGTGCTGGCAATCAACACCTGGCTCAACGGGACCAGGATCGACAACGGTCTCGAACTGGTTGCCGGCATCATCCAATCGACCGGCGCATCGGTGGTACTGCTCTCCGAAGCTCGCACCGCCGCAGCGGATCTGGTAGTCATCCTGGAAAGGCTGGGGTTGAAGTTCTATTCGGCACCCAGCGAAGACACCGCCGTGCTGTCCCTGTATCCGATCCAGGAAACCGGCTTGTTCGAGTACATGACCAAGGCAGTGATCGCGCCGGGCGGTGTGCCCATCGCCGTGTACGCCGCCCACCTCCAGTACCAGTGGTACGCAACCTACCTGCCGCGCGGCTACGGGGCCGGAGTGCCCGAACCCGGCCGGTTCTCCGAGTACGGCTGGGACAAGATACCGACCGGCCCGGTCACCGACGTAGCGGCGGTCACCCAGATCAACGACGAGTCCGGACGTCCGACCGAGATCGCCGAGTTCATCGCCGACGCCGCGCTGGAACAGGCCAAAGGTCGGGCCGTCATTCTCGGTGGCGATTTCAACGAACCGTCGACACTCGACTGGACCCCGGCAACCAAGGATCTGTTCGACCACAACGGAGTGGTACTGCCGTGGGGTTCCACCCAGCGACTGAAGGATGCAGGCTTTGTCGACGCCTACCGACACCTGTACCCCGATCCGGTCACTCATCCCGGATTCACCTGGCCTACAGACAATCCCGATGCCTCGGTGTCGTCACTCACGTGGACACCGGAAGCGGACGAGCGAGACCGAATCGACTACATCTTCGCTCGCCCGTCACCGCAGCTGACGCTGACATCGGCAGGCATCGTGGGCCCACGCGGATCGATCGTCCGCAATCAGCGGGTCGAAGAATCGACGGCCGACAACTTCGTCTCCTCACCGCTGCCGTGGCCGACCGATCACAAGGCAGTCATCGCGAGCTATGGACTGGGTTCGGGCCCGATCGGCTTGCCTCCGACTTTCGGGTCGTCCGGCGGTCGGTGACCGGAAGTCGCGAGCGAGATCGCGAGCGACCGATCCTCTTTCGCCTCGACCAACGGGTGAGGTTCCGCCGCGAATCGTCCGACCGAGCCCTGGGCGCGTGCGATACCCGCGATACCGCCCCACACCATCATGGTCAGGTAGTCGACGAGTTCGTCGGCCGACATGGTCCGGTCGTAGATCCACCAATGTGATGCCAATCGAACCGCGCCGATCATGGCGAAGGCGATCGGCATTGCTCCTGCCGTCGAGAAATCCCGAGTTCGCAGCCTGTCGGCGGTCACCGCGCTGAGCACGTCCGCGATCAGTTGCTCCGACGCGGTGATGATCTCGCGATTGTTCGCTGCGGAGTTGTTGGCATGGACGTAGATGTAGATCTCGGGATCCGTGGCTACCGTCGTGACGTATGCCGCGATCACTGCACGGGTGAGTTGATACTCGTCGAGATCCTCGGAGAGTGCTTCGTGAATCCGCGGCACCAGCACCGTCTCGATGTACCGTTCCATCGCGGCGTCGGTCAAGCCCTTCTTGTCGGTGAAGTGCTTGTAGAGAACAGTTTTCGAGACGCCGTTCTCCATCGCGATCTCGTCCAGCCCAACGGCGTGCCCATGCCTGCGGATCGCTGCCAAAGTGCCGTCGAGCAGCTCACGACGCCGCGTGATCCGGTGATCACGCCACCGATGACTGCGCCCGTCCACCTTCGTCGCTGCGGTCACGCCCGCTGCGCGACTGCCCGCGAACCGTTCAACAGAATGGAGGCAACCAGTTCCGGGTCGTCCGTCATCGGCACGTGCCCCAGCCCCGCATAGGTCGTGACGTCCGCCTGCGGAAAGGTCTGCTGTACCAGCGGTGCCTGATACACCGGCAGCACCCAGTCTCGACGGCCCCATGCGACGGTGACGGGGACACT
Source organism: Rhodococcus sp. NPDC076796 (assembly GCF_040702765.1). Classification (NCBI taxonomy): domain Bacteria; kingdom Bacillati; phylum Actinomycetota; class Actinomycetes; order Mycobacteriales; family Nocardiaceae; genus Rhodococcus; species Rhodococcus sp. NPDC076796. Next base: position 924,129 of record NZ_JBFBMS010000001.1, read on the forward strand.
CTCGTCGACCGGAACGCTGAAGCGCGGCACTGCATTACCAGCCGCGTCGATCGCCCTGTTGGTGGTGATGCTCGACGCGTCGATCGTGGCCGTGGCCGCCGGAACTCGCCACGGCTTGGCATAGAAGACCGAGTTCGCGATCGTACGACCGACGACGCTCTTCATGACGGCAGGCGCGATCGGACCGATCAGTCGGGACAACGCCCTCAGCAAGCGAAAGACGAGCAGTGCCCGCGTCTGATCCCAGTGTCCGCGAAAGAAACCGGCAGGCGACAGTGCGGTGGCAGAGGCCACCGACCCTCGGGCCGCGAGTTCGAGGGCGAAATAGCCGCCGAGAGAATTGCCGGCCACGTGCGGCTTTTCTCCGTCCACCGAGATCTGCTCGAGGAATCGCTCGAGTTCGACGACGATCCATGGACCGAGATCGAAGTCCTCGGTGGGCAGTTCGGGCGAATCACCGTGTCCGGGCAGGTCGACGGTCACCACTCGCCGATGGCGCGACAGTGCGTCGACGACGCTGTCCCACGCATGCTGCCGGTGCACGATGCCGTGGATGAGTACCAACGTCGGCCCCTCCCCTCGGATCGTGTGCGCGAGAGCCCGGCCATCGATATCGAAAGTCACTGCAGTCCACTCTCTGTCGTCTACGCCGTGAAAACGTCTACTGCCTCGGGACCGGCCACCTGGCTCGGCACGGTCCGTCCGAACGTCATGGATTCGGTGAGGTCGTCGAATCGAGCGTCGATTCGATCGAGAATATAGTTCTGGCGTACGGACCACGGGCGTTCGGTTCCCGATTTCGGCAACTGGTCGAGCGACCTGGTGACATATCCGGACGCGAGATCCACGACCGGTCGGGCGGTCAGCTTCTTGTCCTGCCGGTTCGGAATCGCGCGGGTATGACCGCGAGATCTCATGTGAATCAACAGTTTCGCCACGGCTTGCGCGGTCATGTCGGCCTTGAGCGTCCACGATGCGTTCGTGTACCCGATGGACCAGGCCACGTTGGGTACGTCCTCGAGCATGTGGCCCTTGTAGACGAACTTGTCGTGCACTTCGACGCGCGCGCCGTCCAACGACAACTCGATACCGCCGAACGCCTGCAGCTTCAATCCCGTTGCGGTGACGATGATGTCGGCCGGGATCTCGTCACCCGATTCCAACCGAATCCCATCGGCGGTGATCTCGGCGATCTTGTCGGTCACCACGGTCGCGCGACCGGAGCGAATGGCCTTGAAGAGATCGCCGTCGGGCACGACGCACAGTCGCTGGTCCCAGGGGTCGTAGGTCGGGTTGAAGTGCGTGTCGACGTCGTACCCGCGTGGCAGCTGAGCCTTCGTCATCGCGCGAAAGACCTTGCGGGCCGTCTTCGGTGCGCGGCGGCAGAGCTGGTAGGAACCGACCATCAGCAGGGCGTTGCGCCAGCGAAGTGCGCTGTGGGCGAGCGTGTCCGGCAGTAGTCGCTTGGTGATCGTGGTGAACGGATCGGTCATCGGCAGTGACGCGATGTAGGTCGGTGAACGCTGGAGCATCGTCACCGATGCCGCATCGGCAGCCAACGATGGCACCAACGTGATTGCGGTTGCACCACTTCCGATCACGACGACCTTCTTGCCGGAGTGGTCGAGGCCCTCCGGCCACTGCTGCGGATGCACGACCTGTCCGGCGAAGTCGTCCAGTCCGGGTATGTCGGGAGAGTATCCGCCCGCATAGTCGAAGTAGCCGGTGCACAGGAACACGAATCGGCTGCGGTAGCGCTTCGGCACGCCGTTGGACACGGTGTCGACGGTCCACAGATCCGTCGACGAGTCCCAGTTCGCCGCGGTGACCATGGTCGAGAAATGCGTGTGCTCGTCGATGCCGTTGGATTCGACGGTGTCGACGATGTAGTTGCGGATGTCTTCGCCGTGAGCCAGCAGGGTGTCGCCCTGCCACGGAGTGTGCGGAAATGCGAAGGTGAAGATGTCACTGTCGGAACGAATACCCGGGTAGCGGAACAGGTCCCACGTGCCACCTGCTCGCTCGCGCCCTTCGAGAACGGCGTAGGTCATTTCGGGCGCCATCTGCTGCAGGCGATATGCCGCGCCGACCCCCGAGATACCGGCTCCGATGATGAGCACGTCCTTGAAGTCGTCTTCGATCGAACTGCCGATCTCGGGCCACTGGCCTGGACTCTTCTTCACGTCGCACCTCGCTGTCTTGCCGAACTCCATCGAGGTTCGCGCCGGGAGCAGCGGCACCGCGACTTACATCACATAATGTGCCATTGACGAATGGTGATGTCAATGCCAGTCTTTTGGTACACCGAAGACAGGAACTCTCATGAACCGCACACGTCCCATTGGAAGCAGCGCCCGATGACTCCTGTGGTGGTCGGGGCCGCAGGAGTCATCGCCCTCGTCCTGTTCACTTCACGCGGCGCAGGCATGGACTTCGACCGACGCTCTCTGGCCGGCGCGTACAAGCCGGTGCGCTCGACGTGGTCGAAGCGACTGCGGACGCGTCGACGCACGTGGTGAGCTCGGGAGCGGTCCGTTCCGTTCTGTGACATCACCCGACGTGGGCGAGTTCGATCAGTACGCTCGGACCCATGCCCGATCGGAAGTACGCAGGCAGATCCCCACAGGAGCGTTCCTCCGAACGTATTACCCGTCTGATGGATACCGGGATCGGTCTGTTCGGCACGCACGGATACGCCGCGACGACGATCGGCATGTTGTGCTCGGAATCGAACGTGTCGACCCGTCACTTCTATCGCGAGATCGGAAGCCGGACGGAGCTGCTCAAGAAGATCGTCACCACCTTGAATCAGGACGGCGAGCGCGCTGCGCGAGACGCACTGTCGGACGACGGTCAGCAATCGGCGGTGGCGTCGATCGACGCCGCGATCCGGGCGTACCTCGGCGTCACGTGTCGCACCCGGATGTCGGCTCGGGTCTGCTACGTCGAGGTGGTCGGAGTCAGTACCGATATCGAGCTGTGGCGCATGAATCAGCGAGACGTCATCGTCGAGATGTTCGGTTCCCTGACAACTGCCGCCGCAGCACGAGGAGAACTGCCCGACAGAAACTATCGTCTGGTCATTCTCGCGATCATCGGTGCCGCCAATATCTTCGCCCAGGAGTGGGCTCTGAGCTGCAGCTCGAGTGCCGAACCGACCGATGACACCTTCACCCCGTACATCGACACCCTCGTCGAACTGGTCACCGCCGCGCTGCGGACGCCCCGACCCGTATAGCCCGACCATCGATAGTGACCCATCACACTCCTGCTCGACGTATGTTTCGGAGCAGCTGGATCGACTCATACTTATCGGCGTCGTCCGCGACGCCCCCAGCTCCGGATGTCCGGAGACGACCTACACGAAAGAGGTACGCACCGATGGCCGACTTCATCGACAAGGCTCAGCACAAGGCAGAGGAACTGGCCGGGACTGCGAAGGAGAAGGCCGGCGAGGCAACCGGTGACGACAGTCTTCGCGCCGAAGGTGCCACCGACCAGGCCAAGGCCAACACCCACCAGGCCGCCGACAAGGCTTCCGACGTCGCCGAGAATGTCGCCGACTCCGCGGCCGGCGCAGCCAAGGAGGCCAAGCATGCCGCCTCCGACGTCGCCGACAAGGCGGCCGACGTGGCCGAAGACGTCAAGGACACCGTCAAGGACAAGGTCGGCAACGTCGATGCCGACGACGTGAAGGAGAAGGCCTCCCAGGTCGCCGACAAGGCAGCCGACAAGGCCTCCGCCGTCGCCGACGACGTGAAGAACAAGGTTCGCAACATCGACAGCGAGGATGTGGCCGAGGCCGCGAAGGTCGGTACTCCCGTCATCGCCGCCATCGCAGCCGTTGCCGGTGCTGTCGCCTTCGTGCTGATCCGTCGACGCAACCGTCGCAACAGCGCTGCGCACCTGTTCGTGCCGTCGAAGCGCACCACCCGCAAGCTCGCCAAGAAGGCCCGCAAGCACAGCTTCTGACGGCAATTGCACGAAAAAGCCCCGCCTCCCGTTCGAGGCGGGGCTTCTCTCGTCTCTACAGCGGCTTGAGTGCCCGGCTGGGCACCCAGTGCGTGACGGTTTCGCTTCGGTCTCGTGACATCAACTCGTACGTGACGCGACCGAGCCAATCCCCGTCGACGGTGATGGACCATTCGACCAGATCTCCCGGCACCACGCGTCGCACATCGAATCCCTCGGGGTTGAACTTCGACGAGTGGTGCGGCGGAAGCGGGTAGAGGATGTTGAGGTCGATCCAGACCTTCAGCGGTGGTCGGAGCAGCTTGAACGGCCGCACGGCAGACGCCGGTCGAGGTTGCGCGCGCCGTGCCATCGTTCGATCATACGTTCGATTTCCACACCGATCCACCGCCCCGGAGAACGAAGAACGGCCACCCGCACGCGAGGTGCAAGTGGCCGTTGTTCGGTGTTACGAGGATCAGATGCCGAGCGATCCGGCCAGGAACGGCCAGGAGTTGTGCAGGTCGTCCTGCCAGTAGCCCCACGAGTGGTTTCCGATCGGGCGGAAGTCGACCGTGGCCGGGATTCCGAGCTGGTCGAGGCGCTTGGCCAGATTCGAGGTGCAGAAGTTGGTGGCAACTTCGATGCCGCCGCCGACGATGACCTGATTGGCGAGCGTCGCCGGGTCGTTCTTCAGACGCGGGTTGGCGTAGGTGTCGTTCGGTGCACCGGGCAGGCCGCTGCCGGTGCTCATGTAGATCTGCGTTCCGCGGAGCTTCTCGGCGTTCAGCAGCGGATCGTTCTCGCGCCATACGGGGCCGTCGAGCGGTCCCCACATGTTCTCGACGTTGCCGCCGCCGTAGGTCTCGACGACGAGCTTGACGAACTGCTGACCGATGGGGTCGGAGGTCTGAGCGCAGCCGCTGTACGCAGCGACGCCGGTGAACTTGCCCGGGTACTTGATCGCGATGTTGAGAACCGAGGTGCCCGTCATGGACAGTGCTGCGAGCGACTGGCGGCCGTTGGTGTCGAACTGGGCGTCGATCAGCGGGGGCAGTTCTTCACCGAGGAAGGTGCTCCACTTGTTGCTGCCGAGCTTCGGATCGTCCTGGATCCAGTCGGTGTAGTACGACCACTTGCCCTTCTGCGGAGTCACGATGTACGCGTTCTTGTCCGAGAGGAAGGCCTCGGCGTCGGTCTGCGACTGCCACGATGCGGCATCCTCGCCGCCGCCTGCGCCGTTGAGCAGGTAGAGCACCGGGCGGGACACGCTGTCGTCGGCCGGCTTCTGCACCGTCACCGGAATGGTGCGGTTCATCGACGCCGAGAACACCTGGAGCTGAACCTGGCGGTTGTCGAGAGTGTTCACCGATTCGATCCGCGATCCGTTGCTCGACTGCGTCGTGGCCGCAGGCAGTTCGTCTGCGGACGCGACGGGCGTCATCAGCGCGGTCGGAAGAATCGCCACTGCGAGGGCGACGGCCGTAGCCGAACCGATTCGCCGGAAGCCGTGTCGTCGAGATCGTGGCACGCTGTTTCACCTTTTCGTCGAGTTACACCGGTCGAGTCTCTACATCGGCCGAAGATGAGGTGACGTTACCTCGAGCAACCGACCGGTAAGTTATGGACCGGACGAATCCGAGACTCGATCGTGATGCTCGCGGTCGTCGTGTCGAATGACGACAAGGCAACCCACGATGACGATCATCGCGGTCACCACACCCACGGGCAGCGGCGAATACAGCCAGACGATGGGCCGCACATAGTCGTCGGGCGTGCCGTCCGTCCATCCGAATTCCCGCGGCGGCACCGGAGCCGACACCCAGAACAGCGTCAGCGCGAACGGAATCAGCGGACCGATGCTCGACGCCACCGTGCGGGTGGGTTGCATCGACCCGACGGCCAGGCCGAGGGCGACGGGATACAGAGTGCAATAGGCAACGGTTCCAACGACATTGACCGCACTGTCGCCGATCGGAAGCAGACCCGTGGCCGTGACCACGGCCAGCAGCACGAGCGCGGGGGTCGACAGGTCTCGGCGCAGGCCCACCCCTACCGCCGCAACGAACAGCGACGCAGAGATCGGCAGCACCCACCACGACGCGTCCGACCATCCCAGCGAATTGACCCCGGACGCCGCGATCGCCAACCCCAGCATCATGTATCGGCCGTCGCGGCCACCGAGGTCGAACGCGACGGCGTAGGTAAGGAGGACCACGATCGCGACGGCGAACATCCACATGGTCACCGTCGACGTCGTGTTGCCGAGGTAGGCATAGGCCGTCAGACAGACGAATCCCAGCACGAGAGCGGCCACCGCGTCGGAGGATTCGAATCGGCCCACGGGTGCGCGCCGGACGGCCACGAGCAGCACAACAGTGGTTGCGAGCAGGAGAAGTAGAGGGACGGTCGATTCGACGTGCTGCGGTGCCAAATTGTCCATCCACCGTCCCTCACGCGGTCCGCGTAGTGCAGAGATCGCGTGGTAGAACAACATCGAGCCAGCAGCCCGACCGCGATGCCTGCAGACGGAAGTCTGCGTCCACCGGCGACGAATCCGCAGATGCCGACCAGAACGCCCGCGCCGAGGGCGTTGGTCGTCACCGCTTGGTTGGACGCGATCGGTGCGAACGACGGCAGCGCAATCACTGCCGCCCCGAGCACGGCAGCCACTGCAGACGACACCCGGGGGCGTCGGCGATGAACTACCGCGAGCACGACCACAGCGGCCATCACCGCGAGGGTGCCCGCCCACTGCGCGGTGACGAATGCCCCGTACCACTTGCCCGAGGACTCGATGTGGAACAAGTCCTGGCCGAGCGATTCGCGAATCGAGTATCCGGCAACGAATCCACCGCATACCGTTGCCACAACTGGCCCGTACCGATCCGCGATCATGTCTTCAACGTAGAGGTATTCCCTCGGAACGGGTGTCTGTGGTCTATTGGGTGCCAGCCCCAGCGAAGGAGTCGATCGAGATGTTTCGTCGCACAGCCGTCATCGCGTGCGTCATTGCAGGTGCCGCCGCTCTCGGAATGGGAACGGCCGCCGCCGACGAATGGCCCACTCCGCCGCCGTATCCGAGTCCGACGGCCCCACAGGATGTCACCGGCTTCCTCACTCCTCAGGACCCGGACTACTGGAACCCCTTCGTCAGCAAGAACAGACTGACCTCGCCCTACGGCAACAGCACTCGCATCGTGTGCACCGGTTTCCATGGCGTGTTGCTCGAGTGCTGGCAGGCCGACTCGAACGGCAACCCGCACAAGCTGATTCCGTTGAACATGAACTATCCGGGTTCGACGGGTCAGCTGTTGCCCGGCGGCGGGCCCGGGCATTTCGTCTACCCCGGTTTCATCCCCGGCATCGGCTGATCCGCACCTGACCGTTCACTATCGTCGACCGATCGCGGATTCCCGCAGATCGGCGACGCTACTGAACAGTGGGGTGCGCTCAGTTGTACGGCTTACGCGCCGTTTCCGGGTCGCCGTAGGTGATGGCCCGTTCGCGTCGGGTGCCGGTGGCCAGGGTTGCGGCCCAGTTGATCAGCGTCCCGACGCGATTGCGGTTGCCGGCCAGGAACGCGATGTGGATGACGCCCCACGAGACCCAGCCGAGGAATCCGGACATCCGTAGCGGCCCGGCCTGTACCAGTGCGTGACCGCGCGCGATGTAGGCCGCGGTGCCGAGGTCTCGATACTTGAAATCCTCTCGCGCAGAACCGGACAGGTCTGCTGCGATCGCCGCACCCGCCGCTCGGCCGCCCTGCATCGCCACTTCGGCTACTCCCGCAAGCTTGTTCAGCGACATGATGTCTCCGACGACGAAGACGTTGCGGTGTCCCGGAATCGACAGGTCCGGCTGCACGGCGATACGTCCCGATCGATCCTGCTCCACACCCATCGCGTCGGCGAGTTGCTTCACGAACGGTACGGCTTCGACGCCTGCGGTCCACAGCACGGTGTGGGTGTCGTAGCGAGTGACGGTCTTGGGTTCGGCCTTGGCCGTCACCTCGACGTCGGTGGCCGTGACGTCGGTGACGTGAACTCCGAGATGGGTTTCCACGCCTACCGCGTCGAGGGTGCGCTGCGCTTTTTTCGTCAGGGAATCGGGGAACGATTCGAGTACGCGGTCGCCGCCGTGGAAGAGCAGCACTCGCGCTTCCGACGGGTGGATCGCGTCGAACTCTTTCGCCAATGCCCTGGTGGCGAGTTCTCTTATCTGCCCGGCCAATTCGACTCCGGTCGGACCTCCCCCTGCCACAGCGAACGTGAGCCAGGGTCGGCGTTCGTCGGCGGTGGGCAGGGATTCGGCCATCTCGAAGGCCGAGATCAGCTTTCGCCTGATCGCGAGGGCATCGTCGAGGGTCTTCATTCCCGGTGCCCACTGCACGTATTCGTCGTGGCCGTGATAGGCCTGCTGCATTCCGACGGCGACGACGAGGTAGTCGTAGGGCAGCTCGAACGTCGAGCCGTCGAACCGACTCGCTGTCACCACTCCGCCGTCACCCGCCGAGCCGTCGACATGAGGGGTCACGGACGTCGCTTCGCCCAGTGCCACATGCACGTTCTTCTGCTTGCGCAGCAGGTGTCGCAGTGGGCTGGCGATCGATCCCTCGGACACCAGACCGGTGGCGCACTGATAGAGCAGCGGTTGGAAGACGTGGGAGGTGCCGCGTTCGAGCACGGTGACGTCGACGTCCTCACCGCGTAGGCGACGGGCCGCGTGGAGCCCACCGAATCCCCCGCCGATGACCAATACCCGTGGACGTGCCATGTGAACGCTCTCCCTCGGACGGACCCGCAGAGAAGGACTCTCCGATATCGCAGCCTACTCGAGCAGAATTCGATTCGGCCCGCCCCTTTCCAAGCATACCCAGAGGGGGTATGTTCGAGCCGTCACCCGAGGTACCCCCTGGGGGTATGCGAGCAAAGGCGGAGAAATGGAACTGTTCACCAGCAACTATCGAGTCACCGGCATGACCTGCGGCCACTGCGAAGCGTCGATCACCGAAGAGGTCGGCGAGCTCGCCGAGGTGGAGTCCATGGTCGTGTCCGCCGCCAGTGGGACACTGACCGTGGTCGGTACGCCGGCGCTCCACGAGTCAGACGTCATCGCCGCGGTCCGACAGGCCGGCTATTCGGCCGTCGCGGATCCCTCCAGTTCACACCATTCGTAGCCGCCGAACTCGTCAGCGGGAAGGACCAGCACGATGACCCACACGCACACGCACACGGAACACTCGACACATTCGGAACACGAAGGCCACCAAGGACACAGCGACCATGCTGGGCACGGCGATCACGTCGGGATGTTCCGACGCCTGTTCGCCATCATGGTCGTGCTTGCCGTCCCCGTCGTCCTCGCGTCCGACATGTTCGCGATGCTCGTCGGATACTCACTGCCCGACGAGCAATGGATCGCCTGGATCTCCCCGGTGCTGGGCACCGTGATGTTTGCCTGGGGCGGCTGGCCGTTCCTCACCGGCGCAGTGAGCGAAATCCGTTCGCGCGCTCCGGGCATGATGCTCCTCATCGCACTGGCGATCACCGTCGCGTTCGGTGCATCGATGGGTGCAAGCCTGGGAATCCTCGATCATCAGCTCGACTTCTGGTGGGAGCTGGCCCTGCTGATCGTGATCATGCTGCTCGGGCACTGGATCGAAATGCGATCGCTGGCGCAGACCACATCCGCGCTGGATTCTCTGGCAGCACTGCTGCCCGACACCGCTGAACGCGTCGAGAACGACGATGTCGTGCAGGTATCCCCGGACCAGCTCCGACTCGGCGATGTCGTCGTCGTCCGTCCCGGAGGACGGGTGCCCGCCGACGGCACTGTCGTCGCCGGCTCGGCGAGCATGGACGAATCGATGATCACCGGTGAATCGAAGACGGTCCGTCGCCGTGAAGGCGATCAGGTCGTCGCGGGAACAGTGGCCAGCGATTCCGGTCTTCGCGTACAGGTCACCGCCATCGGGGAGGACACCGCACTCGCCGGAATCGGCCGGTTGGTTGCCGACGCCCAGAACTCGACGTCGCGAGCTCAACGCATTGCCGACACCGCAGCGGGATGGTTGTTCTGGTTCGCCCTCGGATCGGCCGGCCTCACCGCCGCCGCGTGGACACTGTTCGGGATGCCCGACGACGCCGTTGTCCGCACGATCACGGTGCTGGTCATCGCCTGCCCGCACGCACTCGGTTTGGCGATCCCGCTGGTCGTGTCCATCGCCACCGAACGAGCCGCCCGCGGCGGCGTGCTCGTCAAGGACCGGCTCGCACTCGAAACCATGAGGACGGTAGACACCGTGCTGTTCGACAAGACCGGCACCCTCACCAAAGGCGAACCCACCGTCACCGCGATCGAGGTGACCGCCGGCCGCAGCCCCGACGACGTCCTGGCGCTGGCTGCAGCCGCGGAAGCCGACTCCGAGCACCCGTTGGCGCGCGCCATCGTCGCCGCTGCGAGACACCGAGAGCTGACCGTTCCTGCGGCCACCGACTTCCGATCGTCCCCGGCGATCGGGGTGTCCGCCGACGTCGACGGACTCCACATCCAGGTCGGCGGGCCTGCACTACTGAAGCAGGAACACGCAACCGAACTCTCTGTCGCCGATCGATGGCGCGAGGGCGGGGCGATCATCCTGCATGTCCTCGCCGGCGACACCGTCATCGGAGCGCTCGCCCTCGCCGACGAGATTCGACCCGAATCACGCACTGCGATAGACGCACTCCACGCCCGAGGAATCACGGTGGTGATGATCACCGGAGACGCCGAAGCCGTCGCGAAATCCGTTGCCACCGAACTCGGTGTGGACCGGTACTTCGCAGGAGTGAAACCGGCGGACAAGTCGCACACTGTGGCGACCCTGCAACAGGAGGGGCGCACCGTCGCGATGGTCGGCGACGGGGTCAACGACGCCCCGGCGCTGGCGCAGGCCGATGTGGGTATCGCGATCGGAGCCGGTACCGATGTCGCGATCGCGTCGGCCGGAGTCATCCTGGCCAGCGACGACCCGCGGTCCGTGCTGTCGGTGATCGAACTCTCCCGGGCCTCGTACCGCAAGATGAAGCAAAACCTGTGGTGGGCAGCGGGATACAACCTGATATCGGTTCCGCTCGCTGCCGGAGTTCTGGCGCCGGTCGGCTTCGTGCTCCCCATGTCGATCGGTGCCGTCCTGATGTCACTGTCGACGATCGTCGTCGCCGCCAACGCGCAGCTACTCCGTCGACTCGACCTCTCCCCCGACGCGGTGACCGGCCGACCTGTGCACTGAGCCGTTGACGACGCCGAATCGTCCCGGCACGGCCGAAGGCCGCACCCCCGATGAGAGGGTGCGGCCTTCGGTGTCTGTGCAGATCAGCCGAGCAACGCCTGCATGGTGTCGATCTCCTGCTGCTGTGAGGCCACGATCGTGCGCGCCATCTCCTGCGCGTCGGGGTTCGAGCCGTCGGCGATCTCGATGTTCGCCATCTCGATTGCGCCCTCGTGGTGCTCGATCATCATCGTCAACCATTGGCGGTCGAACTCGGCACCGGTGGCCGCACTCAACGCGTCCATGTCCTGTTGGGTCATCATGCCCATGCCCGAGCTGTGGTCCATTCCGCCCATCTCACCCATGTCGGACGAGGGTGCGGGCTGACCCCATTCGGCGAGCCAGGCCGTCATCCGGTCCATCTCCGGTTGCTGCGCGGCTTCGATCGCCGACGCCAAGGCCACGACGTCCGAATTTTCGGTGCGGCCATCGACCATTGCCGCCATCTCGACCGCCTGCGCATGATGCGGGTACATCATCCGAGCGAACATCACGTCCGCATCGTTGAATTCTGCGGACGCGTCGGCCTGGTCCGATGACGCCGACGACGAGTTCGGCGAGCCCATCGAATGGCCGTCCATCGACGAGTCGTCGCTGCTGCAGCCGGCGAGAAGGAATGCGCTCACGGTGGCGGCAGCCAGCGAAGCGACGAGTGTTGTACGCATGTGAATCTCCTTGAACAAGTGCGAAATACAGGGATCTGGGTACGGCGATCCGCCGGTGGTCGTGCGTCCACCGGGCTCCCTGTCACACTCGCAAGGTCACCGATCTGTCCAGCTCCCAGAGGGTCCACGGCGGCGCACGCTCCGAGATGGAGTCGGTGCGACCACCGATACCGTCCTCCGACATCTGCGAGTGGACGACATCGACGGTTGTCGCTGGGACCGTCAGCGCAGCCCACGACACCGTGGTTCCCGCGCACGGATGCATCATCTGATGTGCCGACGGGCAGTCGTGTTCACCGGTCGCAACCTGCACCGGATCCTCGTGGTGGGTCGCCGACGCCATGGCGGCGTGTTCGTTGCTTGCTGACGCGGTCGGTGTCACCGAGTGCATCAGCAGCACCCCGAAGATCGTCAGTGCGATCAGCAATCCGGTCGCCGAGGCAACGCCCGGGCGTCTGCGTCGGATCACTGAGTGCATGTCACCGACGATAGCAAGTCATACCCCCTAGGGGTAGCCGGCAGGGACTTCCGCCCCGCACCGAAGGACTTCCGCCTCTGTCTGTGGCGGTCCGATTCGGGCCATGCTCGCTGTGTATCTGCACACGTAAGTCAATGGACGGGAATTCGTCATGAATGCATCGAGCCGGGTAGTCGTCGGAGTCGACGGATCTGCCACATCGCTCGACGCGGTCCGCTGGGCAACACGCGAGGCTGTTCGACGCCACGCTCCGCTCGAGTTGGTCACGTCGTCTCTGTTTGCGCCGGGAACCTACGGGGATGCCATCAGTCTTCGGATCGGTTCGTTCTCGGACCCCGATGTCGAGGCCAAGCGCGTGCTGACCGCCGCGGTCGATGTTGCACACAAGGCCGCAGCAGGCAATTCACTGATTCTCGATACTCGTCTCGAACATGGCTCTGCCGCACGGAACCTGACGCATTTCGACGTCGCGCCCGCCATGATCGTCGTCGGGTCGAGAGGTCTCGGCGAGTTCACCGGTGGATTGATCGGATCGGTCAGCACCGCGGTCGTCTCGCATGCGACATGCCCTGTGGCAGTGATCAAATCCAACATCATCAGCGACGGTCCGGTTGTCGTCGGCGTGGATTGCACCTCAAACAGCCAACCCGCCATCGGCTTCGCTCTGAAGGAAGCGTCACTGCGAGGCGTCGACCTCGTCGCGGTGCACGCTTGGAGCGACCTCGAGCTGGGCAGCGTGTTGACGCGCGACGACGAAGGTCCGTGGGTCGATTCCGAACTCGCCGAGAAGACGTCGTTGGCGGAGAGCCTGGCCGGATGGTCGGAGGACTACCCGGACGTCACCATCCACCGTGTGGTGGTTCAGGACAGGCCGGTTCGTGAACTGGTCCGCGCTTCCGAGACAGCGCAGTTGATCGTTGTGGGAAGCCGCGGTCGGGGCGGATTCGCGTCGATGCTCCTCGGTTCCACCTCACGTGCGGTGCTGCATTCGGTGGATGTTCCCGTCGTCGTCGTACCCACGAACCGATGACCGCGTCCACCACCGAAACCACCTACAACTCCGAGGAACTGGACGCCGACCTACGGTATTGGGCCGCGGCGAACTATCTGACGGTGGCGCAGATCTATCTGCAGGACAACGTATTGCTGCGTCGGCCTCTGGAGGCGGAACACATCAAGCCGAGGCTGCTCGGGCACTGGGGCACGAGTCCCGGCCTGTCGATGATCTACACCCTCCTCAATCGCGTGATTCGTCGAACCCATTCGGACTGGCTGTACGTCACCGGTCCGGGCCACGGCGGTCCGGCGTTGGTGGCGAACACCTACCTCGAGGGCACCTACAGCAAGATCTACCCGGACATCTCGCTCGACAACGACGGCGTCCAGCGTCTGTGTCGTCAATTCTCCACTCCAGGTGGCATTCCTAGCCACGTGAGTGTCCAGACTCCGGGCAGCATTCACGAGGGCGGCGAGCTGGGCTACGCCCTCGTCCACGCCGCCGGTGCAGCGTTCGACAATCCCGATCTGATCGTCGCCTGTGTCGTCGGGGACGGTGAGGCCGAAACCGGTCCCCTGTCCGGTTCGTGGAAGATCCCGGCCTTTCTCAATCCGATTCGCGACGGTGCCGTGTTGCCCATCCTGCACCTGAACGACGGGAAGATTTCCGGACCGACGGTTCTCGGACGCAGCACCGATCAATCGATCGCGGACTACCTCAGCGGCCAGGGGTGGGCACCACTGTTCGTCGAAGGCGACGATCCACGAGAGGTGTTCCCGGCTCTCGAAAGCGCCCTCACCCGCGCCCACGAGACGATCGAGAGAATCCAGCACGCCGCCCGGAACGGCGAGCCACAGCACGATATCGAATGGCCCGCCATCGTTCTCCGCACTCCCAAGGGCTGGACCGGACCGCACGAGGTGGACGGCAAACTCATCGAGGGCACCCACTGGGCGCACCAGGTGCCGCTGTCGGGCGTCCGCGAGAACCCAGCACATCTGGATCTGCTCGAGAAGTGGCTGCTCTCCTACGATCCCCGATCGTTGTTCGACGACAACGGTGCCCCGGTGGCGGCCGTTCGCGAGCTCGCACCGTCGGGCACCGAACGTCTCGGGGCCACTCCGTACGCCAACGGCGGTGTGCTGTTGCAGCCCTTGGTCATTCGAGACCTCGAGAACTATGCGCTCACCGTCGAGTCCCCGGGGCGCACGTCGCACGAGACGACCACGGTGCTCGGGGAGATGATGCGCGATATCTACCTCGACAACGCACAGCCCAACGGCGGCGGTAACTTTCGTCTGTTCTGTCCCGACGAGACCGCGAGCAACCGCCTGCAGGCCGTGTTCGAGGCCACCGACAGATGCTGGCAGTTGCCGACCACCGAGTTCGACGACAACCTCGGTCCCGACGGCCGCGTGATGGAGGTGCTCAGTGAGCACCTGTGCGAGGGCTGGCTCGAGGCGTACCTGCTGTCGGGTCGACACGGCCTGTTCGCGAGCTACGAGGCCTTCGCCATGGTGAGCGTGTCGATGCTGATCCAGCACACCAAATGGCTCCAGCATGCGGCCACACTCGCGTGGCGGGCTCCCGTCGCGTCGCTCAACGTGTTGCTCACCAGCACGTGTTGGCGCAACGACCACAACGGATTCAGCCATCAGGGCCCTGGACTGATCGACGCGGTGATTCCGCTGGCGCCGGATGTGGTGCGCGTGTGGCTACCACCGGACTCCAACACTCTGCTCGCCGTTGCCGATCATTGCTTCCGCAGTCGAGGCCACGTCAACGTTCTGGTGGTGGACAAGCAGAATCACCCGCAGTATCTGACGCTTCCCGAGGCGCGGGCGCATGCCGCGGCTGGTGCGTCCCGCTGGGACTGGGCCGGCACCGAAGTGGCCGATACCGACGAGGACCCCGAGATAGTTCTGGCGTGTGCCGGCGACGTGCCGACCGAGGAAACCCTCGCTGCAGCAGAATTGTTGCTTACGTGGACTCCCGAGCTCAGGGTTCGCGTGGTCAACGTGATCGATCTGATGGCGCTGCTCCCCGTCGTCGATCATCCGCACGGATTCTCCGACGAGCAGTTCGTGGAACTGTTCACCGCCTCGGTCGACGTGGTCTTCGCGTTCCACGGCTATCCCCGTGCGGTACACCAACTGGTGCACGGCCGACCCGACGCCCAACGGTTCCACGTTCGCGGATTCATCGAACAGGGCACCACGACAACACCGTTCGACATGGTGGTGCTCAACAAGATCAGTCGCTATCACCTCACGCTCGCAGCACTCGACCGAGCGCGCACTGCGCCGGCCGGTGCCGAGCAACTGCGGCAGCACTGCCAGGACCAACTCGCACGCCACGACGCCTACATCCGAGAGCATTTCGAGGACCTCCCGGAGATTCGGCAGTGGCGGTGGTCGTGACACTCGTGGGCGGAGACACTGGGGAACGCCACGCTCTGTCCGTCGACGAGGTGGTGGCCTCTGTCGCTTCGAGCCTCGATCGCGGTCTGAGCGTGGACGAGGTGGCCCGACGAACTCTCCGGTTCGGACCCAACGTCCTCCCGGCCAGAGCCGGCCCCGGATGGCCCCGACGCCTGCTCGGTCAGTTCCACAATCCGCTGATCTACGTTCTGATCGTCGCCGGCACGATCACAGCGGGGCTGGCCGAATACGTCGACTCCGCAGTCATTTTCGCTGTCGTGGTGCTCAACGCAGCGATCGAGTTCGTTCAGGAGTCCAAGGCCGGTTCGGCGCTGGAATCTCTTCGATCGATGGCCCGAACTCCGGCGCGGGTGGTGCGCGACGGGGAGGTGCACTCCCTGTCGTCCGAGGACGTGGTGCCGGGCGACCTGGTGCGATTGGAAGCCGGAGACAAGGTCCCTGCCGATCTCAGGCTGGTGCATACGATCGGCTTGGAGGTCGACGAGTCCACCCTGACCGGTGAGTCCGAACCCTCCGCCAAAGGCACTGCAGCAGTGCCGCCGTCGACCCTGCTCGCCGACCGATCCAACATGGGCTATTCCGGCACCCTCGTCACGGCAGGAACGGGGACCGGCCTCACCGTCGCCACCGCGTCCGATACCGAACTCGGTGGCATTCACCGTCTCGTCGGGTCAGCTCGGCCACTGGCCACACCGCTGACTGCCAAACTCGCCGAGTTCGGCAGGATCCTGACGTTCGCGATTCTCGGGCTGGCCGCTGTCACCTTCGGAGTCGGACTGCTCCGAGGCCAGGACACCGTCGAAACTTTCGTCGCCGCAGTCGCACTCGCCGTCGGCGCGATTCCCGAGGGCTTGCCCGCAGCAGTGACGATCACCCTGGCCATCGGGGTCTCCCGGATGGCGCGGCATGGTGCTGTCATCCGGCAGCTGCCCGCTGTCGAAACCCTGGGCAGCACCACGGTCATCTGTTCCGACAAGACCGGCACGTTGACCCAGAATCAGATGACGGTGCGGGCTCTGTGGACGATCGACGGCGAAGTCGTGGTCACCGGTTCGGGATACGAGCCTGTCGGTGACCTGACGGAGGACGGTGATCTCGTTTCCGTGGACCACAACGACGCACTGCGGTGGTCACTTCTCACCGGTGCCGTGTGCAACGACGCGTCGCTGCGAGAGATCGACGATGAGTGGACGATTGTCGGAGATCCGACGGAAGCCGCGATGATCGTGGCTGCGATCAAGGCCGATATCGACACCCCGAGCTTCCTCGATGGCCATCCGCGATCGGGGAGTATTCCGTTCAGCTCGGACCGGCAGTTCATGGCCACGCTCCATCGTTCCAGCAGCGACGAGCACGGGTTCGCCCTCGTCAAGGGGGCCGTGGAGCGCGTCAGCGACATGAGCGAGACGATGATGGATTCCGAAGGCCGGCTGCGTCCGATCGATCGTCATCGGATATCCGAGGCAGCCGAAGACCTCGCAGGACGCGGACTCCGCGTGTTGGCGACTGCGCGCACAACCGCCGGAGCGGCAGTGGATTTCACGGTGGACGGCCTGCCGGGGACGCTCGTGTTCACGGGCCTCGAAGCCATGATGGACCCGCCCCGTGAGGCCGCGACGTCCGCTGTACAGGCCTGCCGCTCCGCCGGGATCTCCGTCAAGATGATCACCGGTGACCACGCCGTAACCGCGACCGTCATTGCCCAGCAGGTCGGTTTGCTGGATCGAGGTGACGCAGACGGGTCGGTGCTGACCGGATCCGATCTGTCGTCATTGAGCGCGGACGACTATCCGGACGCGGTAGATCGTGCGGTCGTCTTCGCCAGGGCCAGCCCCGAACAGAAGCTTCAGCTGGTCGAGTCCCTGCAGTCGCGCGGCCACGTTGTCGCCATGACCGGTGACGGCGTCAACGATGCGCCTGCACTGCGCCGGGCGAACATCGGGGTCGCGATGGGCCACAGCGGAACCGAGGTGGCCAAGGATGCGGCCGATGTCGTGCTGACCGAGGACGACTTCTCCACCATCGAGGCCGCGGTGGAAGAAGGCCGTGGTGTGTTCGACAACCTGACGAAGTTCATTGCGTGGACGCTGCCCACCAATCTTGCCGAGGGCCTCGTCATCCTGGTCGCGATCGTGTTCGGCACCGCTCTGCCGATCCTGCCCACCCAAATTCTGTGGATCAACATGACCACTGCCGTCGCATTGGGCCTGATGTTGGCGTTCGAGCCCAAAGAGCCCGGGATCATGTCGAGGTTGCCGCGCCGACCCGACGAGCCGCTGCTGACGCGGGCCCTGATGGTGCGGATTCTGTTGGTGTCGACCGTGCTCGTGGTCGGTGCCTGGGCGATCTTCGAGTGGGAGCAGAGCCGCGGGGCCGGCCTCGACGAGGCACGCACTGTCGCGCTCAACATGTTCGTCGCTGCCGAGATCGCCTACCTGTTCAGCTGTCGATCACTGACACGTTCGGCTTGGCAGCTCGGTCTGTTCACCAACCGGTGGATCGTTGTCGGGGTGCTCACCCAAACAGCCGGCCAGATCGCGCTCACGTATCTTCCGGCCATGAACGCGTTGTTCGGTACCGCACCGATCGGCATCGATTCGTGGCTGCTGATCGGTGCGGTGGCCGTCGTGCTGTCGCTCGTCGTCGGGATCGACAAGCGGGTCCACAACCGTAGGACGTTCGCTACCCGCGGGCGATGATCAACGGACAGTCGACGCGGTGGGCCAGCGAACGCACCGTGGATCCGAGAAGTCGGTCGCTGAAACCGTTGCGGCCGGTCGAACCGACGACGACGGCCTGCGCCCGCGGTGATACCTCGAGAATCTTCTCGACCACGTTGCCGCGCAACACCTTTTGCTGAACCACTACGTCCGGATACTGCTCGCTCCAGCCGGACAGGCTCTCTGCCAACACGGTTCGACCGTTCGACACGATAGCGTCGGATCTGTCGGTCTCGGACGCGTCGGGCGACGAGATCAGTTCGTCCGTCGACACGTGGACTGCAACCAATTCTGTTCCCCGTAGTGAGGCTTCGTCGAATGCCAACCGAACAGCCTTCTGGTTGTGCGGCGACCCGTCGATTCCGAGGACCACAGGGCCTCGTGACGAATCCAACTCGACGCTTCCCGGCACGATGACGACCGGGCAGTGTGCTTGAACCGCCACTGCGGTGCTCACCGAGCCGAGCAGTTCGGCGAAGTATTCGCCGTTGCCGCGCGAGCCGACCACCATCATCGACGCATTCGAGCTCTGATCGAGCATGGCTTGAATGGTCGGTCCCACAATCGATTCGCTCATGATGGTGAGCGCGTCCGGGTTCTTCACCGAGCGTCGAGCAACCAGCGTCGCCCAGGCCAGGATCGACTCTGCGGCTGTGTGCTCCTCGGAGCCGATGTGAGTGGGCAGCGCGACGAAACTCGTGTACAGGGCTTTGACTTGGTAGGCGGATACCAGCTTCACCGGTAGCCCACGCAACTCGGCCGCATGCGCGGCCCATCCGACTGCGTCGAGCGACGAGCCGGAGCCGTCGACACCGACGACGATCGGAGACTGCCTCGTGGTACTCATGCGTGCGGGACGACGAGGACGGGGCAATGGGCATGCCGCAGTACGGCGGTCAGTGTTCGTCCCGGCACTCGGTCTCGTTCGTGACCGACCACCATCAGTTGGGCTGTCTCGGACAT
Organism: Rhodococcus sp. NPDC076796; assembly: GCF_040702765.1. NCBI lineage: Bacteria > Bacillati > Actinomycetota > Actinomycetes > Mycobacteriales > Nocardiaceae > Rhodococcus > Rhodococcus sp. NPDC076796. The sequence goes on from NZ_JBFBMS010000001.1 coordinate 943,656, forward strand.
GGCGACCAGCTCCGATCCCGAGTCGGCCTCGGCGTACACCGACGCCACGCGAATGTCCGGGTAGTCCGCGCCGAAGGGTTCGAGTCGAACATCCATTGCCGATTCGGGATGAAGCCCGTCGCCCGGACCACTGAGAGCGGACGCGAGAATGGAGGACACAGCCTGGGTATGCACGGCCAGCACGCTGGTCCCTCGTATCGATGCCTCGCGGAATGCTTGATTCACAACGACATCGGTCGCCGATACTTCGGAATCACCCAGCGCTGCGACTACCGGGCCGTGCCCTTGCGCGTCGAAGTGCCGGACGATCGCCACGGGGTGGGGCGATGCTTCGACCACGGCACCGACCATCGATCCGAGTACCCAGGCGGCCACTGCACTGCCGGTGGTGGTCCCCAGTACCAGCAGGGACGCAGATCCGGCTTCGGTCGACATCACCGATTCGGGCCGACCCTGTAGAACGGCCGTTTCCACAGCAACCGCCGGATCGGTCGCGGCAGCGACGTCCGCTGCGCGATTCAACGCCGCACGGGCGTAGTCACCGTCGATATCCGGCGCTCCGTATACCGTTTCGGCCATTGCGTGTCTGTCGATCACGTGGACCAAGCGAAGTGACGTGCCCCGCCCGCGTGCTTCCTGCACGGCGAACCGGACCGCATCGAGTGCGGTCTCCGATCCGTCGATACCGACCGTGACCGGTCCGGTGGAATGTGAAGTGTTCATCAGATGCCTCTCGATGGTGCGCGTCTACAACGAGAACGCTACGAGCGCAGGCACACCTGACACAGCAGTCCGAGGTCATCGGAACGAGTGACCAAGGTCGTCCGCCGTCAGGGCAGCGGTGCCGACCAGATCAGCTCGGTGCCACCTGCTTCGGCTGCGGACGGCCTGAGAGTCATCGTGCCACCGCAATCGACTGCCCGCGCCTCGAGGTTCGCCAGTCCACTACGAGTGATGTTCTCGTCCAATCCGATTCCGTCGTCGGAGACCTCGATGCGGAGATCGTCTCCGACCGCCAGGGTGACATTGACGGTCTCGGCCCGAGCGTGATGGACGACGTTGCTCACTGCTTCACGAATGACGGCGACGGCGTGGTCGGCGAGGGAACTGTCGATGACCGACAGGGGCCCGAACATGCGAACCACGGCGCGAATGGGAACGCTTTCGGTGAGTTCGAGGACGGCTCCGTTGACGCGCTGCCGTAGACGAGTGGTCGAGTGCGTCGCGCTCTGCAGGTCGAAGATCGTCGTACGGATGTCCTGGACGGTGTCCTGCAGATCGTCGATGGTGCGAGCCAGACGCTGACGAATATCGTCGAGCTCGGTCTTCTGCAACGTGCTCTGCAGCGACAATCCGGCCGCGAAGATCCGTTGGATGACGTGATCGTGGAGGTCCCGGGCGATCCGATCACGGTCCGCGAGGACGTCCAGCTCGTGCATTCGCCGTGTGGTGTCGGCCATCTGCATGACGAGCGCGGCCTGGTCGGCGAAGCTGGAAATGAGATCGAGTTGGGAGTCGTTGAAGACCGGTGCGCCCTTTCGGCGCAGCGTCACCAGGACGCCTCGCACGCCGTCGGCGACCCGTAGCGGCGAGATCAGCGCCGGGCCGAAGGTGTTCGCCACGTGCTCGTTGGGCCGGTAATCCAGCTCCTCCTTGCGGGTAGCGGTCCGAAGACGATATGCCGCACCGGAACTCGACCCTTCGATCGGGATGAGTGAACCCACCAGAGCGTCTGCGTCGTGCCCCTCGGCGACCGAGATGACCAACCGAGAGACCGTCTCCGAGTTCGGAGCCGCGTCGGCGGGAACAGCGATGAACGCACTGTCGGCCCCGGTCAGATGCAATGCTCGTCTCGACACCATGTGCAGGACTTCGTCGATATCGCTCCCGGCCAGCAGTTCGGTCCCGATGTCCCGCATCGCTTCCATCCACGATTGACGGATCCGCGACTCCTCGTACAGGTGTGCGTTCTCGATCGCGATTCCGGCTGCCGAGGCGAGAGCGCGCGTCACCACCTCGTCGTCCTCGGTGAACTGGCCTCCGTCCTTCTTCTCGGTGAGGTACAGGTTTCCGAACACCTCGTCGCGCACTCGAATGGGTACGCCGAGGAAAGATTTCATCGGCGGATGGTTCGGCGGAAAGCCCACCGCCTCCGGATGTGCCGAGAGGTCGTCGAGTCTCAGGACATGGGGTTGATCGATCAGCAGACCCAGCACACCTCGGCCGGTGGGCAGGTGGCCGATGGCTTCGCGTACCTCCTCGTCCATACCGTGATGGATGAACGCTTTCAGACCGTGACCGTCGCCTCGGACACCGAGGGCCCCGTACCGGGCACCGACGAGGTTGACTGCCGACTCCACGATCGACCGCAACGTCACCTCCAGGTCGAGGCCGGAGGTGATGACGAACATCGCGTCGAGCAGGCCGTCCGCCTGCACGCGCGCATCCGCGATGCGCCCGATTCGGTCCTGTACCTCGGCCAGCAGTTCACCGAGTCGGAGCTGCGGGAGACCCGATGCGCGGTGATCATCCATCCGACGGCCCGGATTGCGTTCGCGGATGCGTTTCGGCCAGCCTCGACGCGTACACCGCTGCCTGGGTGCGGCGCTCCATCCCGAGCTTGGCGAGCAACCGGGAGACGTAGTTCTTCACTGTCTTCTCCGCCAAGAACATTCGAGCGGCGATCTGCCGATTCGTCAGTCCCTCCCCCAGAAGGTCGAGCAGTGTCCGTTCCTGCCCGGTGAGGTGGTCGATCGGTCCGGGAGCGGCCGTGCCCGCCCGCAGCTTGTCCATCAGCGCTGCCGCCGCGCGATTGTCCAACAGCGACCGACCAGAGCCGACGTCCTTGATCGCGCGGGTCAACTCCATACCGGTGATGTCCTTGACGACGTATCCGCTCGCGCCGGCCAGGATCGCGTCGAGCATGGCTTGATCCTCGGTGAACGAGGTCAGCATCATGCATTTGAGATCGGGGAGTCGGTCGAGCAATTCGCGGCACAGCTCGATGCCGTTGCCGTCGGGCAGTCGAACATCGAGAACGGCGACGTCCGGCCGCAAAGCGGGAATACGAGCGAGTGCCTGTGCGCAACTTCCGGCTTCACCGATCACGGAGAGATCGGGGTCGGAGTCGATGAGATCGATCAGACCTCGACGCACGATCTCGTGATCGTCGACCAGAAACACTGTGACCACGTCCAACCCCTCACCCGCGTCCTCGATGGGCGCATCTCCCCCAACACTACGGACCCACGGGCGAGGGAGCTTCACCTTTGGTCATCGAAAGTGGAGTCGAAAGTCCCTGCCGTCGGTGTAGTTGTCCTGGTGCGCGGATGCCGGTCCGAAGCGTCTGATGGAGCTCTGACACCGCCATGAAGGGACACAACAGATGGGCATTTCCCACACCGTCGTCGGAGTCGACGGCTCAGCCGCGTCTCTGGACGCTGTCCGGTGGGCCGTGCTCGATGCCGAACTGCACGGCTCCGACCTGACGATCGTCTCGGCCGTCCCGACGGTTCTCACGGGTCTCGATGCCCTGCCCGAACGGACATCCGCGCATCTGAGGTTCGAGACGAATCGCATTCTGGACGAGGCGATGTCGATGGCTCAGCCGAGGGGGTCGGTCGTGTCGACCATCGCCGTCGACGTAGTTCTGTCGGACCGGCCCGCCGCCGCCACCCTGCTCGAGATGTCCGAGACGTCGCGGATGGTCGTGATCGGGACGCGCGGACTCGGTGCGGCACAACGCATGTCGTTGGGTTCGGTCAGCGTTGCCCTGAGCACACATTCGCACTGCCCGGTCACGGTCGTACATGCGTGGCCGACGGGTGGCTACACACAGTCCGAACCGGTCGTGGTCGGAGTCGATGGAACCTCGGCCGCCATGGCCGCGGTTGAGTGGGCGTTCGAGGAGGCCGAAGTGCGAAGCGCTCCGGTCACCGCAGTGCACGCATGGGCCGATTCCGATCTGTCGATAGGGATGTCGGTTCCCGGCCTCGAATGGGCAGTCCACCGCCCCGAAGCAGACGACGTATTGGCAAGGGCCGTCGACGATTGCGCCCGCCGTCATCCGACGGTGGCGCTGCGCCATGTGGCGGTCAGAGACCGTCCGGTCCACGCACTGTTGGACCACGCGCAGAGCGCCCAGTTACTGGTGCTGGGCAGTCACGGTCGCGGAGGATTCGCCGGAATGATGCTCGGCTCCACCAGCCGCTCGGTGATGGCACGCGCGTCGTGTCCTGTCACCGTCGTGCCCAGCGCAGCCCGCAACAGAACGACTGCGACAAAGGAATACCTGTGACGACGATATGGATGGGAGCCATCTACACGTGAGTCGAGCCAGCCGTCACCGCGGTCGAACCGACCCGCCCAACCCCCGAAGGTCCTTCAGGATGGCCGGGAGCTGACTCATGAGAGATATATGTCCCTCTCCCTCGATCAGATGCGCCTGCGCGCCGGCAACATTCGCCGCCAGCCATCGAGCGTGCGCGAACGGCACCATCGTGTCGAGGCTGCCCTGCCAGATCGACACCGGAGTCGTGATGCGGCTCGTATCGAAACCCCATGGGCGCGTGTGGGTCAGGTCGTCGTCACGCCACCCGACGATGCCTTGACGGCCGGCGGCGTTGACCGACGCGGCGAGATAATTCGTCAATTCGTCGGTCAGTGCAGCACGGTCGACCGGCGGAGCCAATGCTCCCAATCCTGCCGCCACCTGGTCCGGCGTGACACCGAAGAAACCCTTTCTGACATCGAGGAACGTTTCCAGTGCCTCGACACCGGCGAAGACGGCCGTGTACTCGTCGATGTTCTCTTCGGCCATCCCATCGCGAATGTCACCGTCGTACTCAGCGGCCGGCGCGATCCCGACACAGCAGGCAGCGGCCAGGCAGCGTCCTGGCAGCATCGCAGCACACGCCAGTGCGCGCGGTCCCCCGCCGGACCAGCCGATCGTTAGGAACTCATCGATCCCGAGGTAGTCGAGCACCGCCGCGGTGTCGACGGCGTCGTCGGCGACCTGGGCAGTGGTGGCACCGTTCGGGCGCGGAGACGACGCTCCGTACCCTGGCCGCGAGTAGGAGACGACCCGCAATCCTTGAGCTGCAGCAGCACGTTCGAGGGTCGGGAAAGGCACCGCGCCCTGCGGTGTGCCATGGTGGTAGACGAGCGGAAAGGCGTCCGCGGGGCCGGTGTCGAGTACTTCGAGGTTGCGGCCGTCTGTTGTCCGAACGAGGACGGTCATCGGCGTTCCGCCTGGCTCATACTGCACGCCGTCCGGCCGCGATGTCCTCGGTTCGACGGTCGAGAACCGTTGTGCCCGATATCCCGTCGAGCACGTTCTGTGCATCGTCGAGGGCGCCGATGGATGCGAAGTGCCCGGTCGCCCAGGCGAAGGTGCTGCAGGCCTGCACTTTCGGGCCCATCGACTCCGCCGCGAAGGCGGTGGGGTCGAGTTCGTCGACGTAGACGTTGCCCAGCGGCTCCGCCTGCGCGGTTCCGAAGTGATCGACGACAGCGGGCACATCGGTGAGAATCAGCAGACGATCGGCGTCGCAATCGAGGGCGATCAGCGTCGCGGTCAGGTCCTTGTCGATGACCGCATCCACTCCGCGCAGCTGTCCAGTCGCTGCCTCGACGACAGGGGCACCGCCGCCGCCGCCGCCGCCACAGAGTACGACGGAGCCGGCCTGGACCAAGCGCGTGATCGATTCCTGCTCGATCACGCGAATCGGACTGGGCGACGGTACTGTTCGACGCCACCCTGTGCCGTCGGGAGCGATGGACCAACCGTGCTCGTCCACTGCGGCGCGGGCCTCGGACTCGGTGTAGACGGCCCCGACGAACGTGGTCGGATCGGAAAACGCCACATCGTCCGAGTCGACGAGTACCTGCGTGGTCAGGTTGACGATCGGTTTCACGATGCCCGCGTTGCGCAATGCCTGCGACAGCCAGTAACCGATCATGCCTTGGCTCTGAGCTCCGACTGCATCCAGCGGGTAAGGGTGCACCAATGCCGCGTGCAAGCTGCTTTCCGGTGCACGTGGATCCACGTGAGGTCCGTTGCCGAGACAGATGACGACCTCGTGTTCGCGAACGATGGGCGCGAGAGCGATTGCCGCGGAACGAACATGCGCGAGTTGTTCGGCGGTATCGGAGCGCTCGTCGCAACGAAGCAACGCGTTTCCGCCGACAGCAATGACGATGCGCATGTCAGCTACTCACTGCCGTGAAGAGAACTACGCGAGTGATGTGCTTCAGGTCCATGGTCAACAGGTCTCCTCGTAGCCGGGTGCGGCAGACCGTCGGATCTGCGCACGCCACCAGCGTGCGTGTTGTGACTGCCTCCGGGCCACGGTCGGATGCCCCCGCACCGCTGCCGAAGGTCCTTTTCTACGAACTCGAGTGGAGCGCGTTCGGAGTCCATGCCGCGGACCCGATATGTCGATCACCTTCGGCCGTCCCTGTGGGTCGTAAGTCCCTACTCGGCGGCGGACCCGCAGCGCAGAGTGATCATCGAGCAGTCTCCCTCCACGACAAGGACCACCCGGCATGATTCTCGTTCCTTCACTCGACAGTGCCGGACCCAACACGTTGGAAGAACTGTTCGCCGCGCGATATGCGCGCGGCGACTTGGATCGAGTGCAGTACCTGACACAGATGGATGGCCTTGCATTGCGATTCAACCGAACCCGAACCAACACTGACAGGACGTCCACATGCGAATCCTGATAGCAACAGCGAGCCGCCACGGTGCCACCCGAGAGATCGGGCGGTGGCTGGGCTCGAACCTCTCGCACGAACTGTCCAGCGTCGACGGCGCGACGACGATCGATGTTCGTGATGCCTCCGACGTCGACAGCATTGTCGAGTACGACGCCGCGATCATCGGCAGCGGCGTCTACATGGGCCGATGGCTCCGAGACGCACGCTCACTGATCGCCAGGGAACAGGCCGAACTGGAGACCATGCCGGTGTGGCTGTTCTCGAGCGGCCCGGTGGACGGCAGTACCCCGGCCGAAACTCAGCCGAAGGAGACGAAAGCCGCCTGGGCGATCGAGCATCGTGTGTTCGGAGGCAAACTGGACCACTCGAAGTTGTCACGCTTCGAGCGTGCGGTCGTTCGGCTGATCAAGGCTGCGGACGGCGACAGCAGATCACCCGCAGATGTTGCCCGATGGGCCGAAGACATCAGCGGAATCCTCACCGAACGACTGGTGCCCTCACCCGAGAAAGGCCGATCTTCATGACCGCTACCGAGCCGACCGGCCGCCCGATTGTGGTGGGGGTCGATGGATCACCTTCCTCGATCCTTGCCCTGCAACGTGCGCAGCATTTGGCCGCTGCCTTGTCGACCACGCTGGAAGCAATCCATGTCTGGCAGTACCAGCCGTACATGGACACCGGCTATGTGATCGAGGTCGAGCCCGCGAAGAACGCCGAGACGATTCTCGCCGAGGCTACGGCTGCTGCATTCGGCCCCGATCTCCCCGCAGGTCTGAAACAGCTGGCGAGGCAGGGTTCTGCGGCGAAGGTTCTACTCGAAGCCAGCCATGACGCCGAGATTCTCGTTGTCGGAAGCCGCGGTCACGGCGGCTTCGTCGGACTGCTTCTCGGTTCTGTCAGCTCGCAATGTGCCGAACATGCCCACTGCCCAGTGCTTGTGGTTCATTCGAGGGATCATCTCTAGTCCGGGCACCACCGGGGCGATCCCATCGCATATCGCCACGGTGGCAGTCGCATCCGCTTTGATTCGAGTACGAGAACTGTCGCGATCGATCGACTTCTACTGTTCGGTGTTCGAGTTCACCGTCTCGATCAAGGAGGAGGACGCAGCTCTTCTATTGGCCCGAAACGGTTTTGAGATCTACCTGCACGCGGATCCGATGTCCGTGCAGCGACCGATAGGAGCTCTCGGCGTCAACGAGATCATGTGGTCTGCCCAGCGCATGGAGTCGCTCAACGAAATGGGTGCTCGGCTCCGGGAGTGGTATCCGTCGACGTTCGCGCACAGTGAGGGCGGCGTCAGCTACGTCGACGGCTGTGACCCGGATGGAAACCGAGTACTGGTCGCGTATCCCAGCCCATTGGGGTTGCCGCGCAGCGTCATTGCCCATCGCTTTCGCTGAGCAGTCGATCGGCCGCGGAAATTCACGGTAGCCGAGGCGGAAACCAGCCGCGGGCATCGCGCAGGGTGCGGCCGGCCTCGGCGACAGTAGACCGATTCGATCGCTCGGCGAGTCTGCCCAATTCGGTACGCGCTTCGGCAACCGTGCGGCCGCTTGCAACGAGAACACCGATTGCCTGATTCACCTCGCTCACATCGGCAAGAAGGCGCGGGTCGGCGGGTACGAAGTCGGTTCCGCCGCTGCGGACCAGATGTCGGTCCAGCACAGCCGAACCCTCCGATAGCCCGAGCGCGAAGCCCACATCCGCTGCGAAGTCGACAAGTGCTCCGGCTGTACCGGACAGGATCAGCAGTTGTCTGGCCGAAGGCGAATCCGGAAGACCCGCGAGGGTGAATTCGAGCGACGATGCAACGACCCCCTGATGCGGGCGGCTCGTCGCTATCGAAACGTCGAACCGTTCACCGTCGACGATCAGGGTCAGGGTGATCGAGACGACAGCCGAGACGGCCACATCGATGTCGGCTGCCAACTGCCTCGCCAAGCGCGCGAGATCGACGGTCGAGTTGTCCAGTGATTCGGTCAGCGTCGCAAGATCGTCCAGTAATCGAGGCTGAAGTTCCATCGAGAATCCAGGTGCGGCCCGATCGCCTGTTCGATTCTTCCGATTCACCCGCAACGTCGTGCCCGGGTGGATATGCCAGCGCGAGGAAAAGTCGGACTCGATTCCTCGGAATGCGCGTGCGACCTGAACGCTACGCCCTTATCTGCGCGAACGGGAGCGGGCTGCCTTCATCGCCTCGCCCACGATGGACTCAGCGACCACTGCGACCTTCTTGTGTTCGCTCTGGCTCAGTGATCGGAGTTTGTCGTACCCTTCGGTGCCGGTGCATCCACTTCGGCTGATCAGCACCCCGATCGCCTGGTCTATCACCGCCCGACTGTTCAGTGCCCTCTCCAGTTGCTCGGTGAGCCGGGCAGCACTGGCCAGTGCGCGCGCGTTCTGCACCGAGATCGCAGCCGGTACCGCGAACAGTTCGCCCAACTCGGCAGCGCGGGCATCGAACGCGTCGGGCCGGTGCGCGTAGACATTCATCGCGCCGAGCACACCGCCTGCGGTGATCAGCGGCAGAGACAACACGCTGTGCACTCCCAACCGACCGACCTTCGGACCGAACTCCGGCCACTGCGGATCGGTTTCGAGTGAACCCGATCGAACGGTGATGCCCTCGGCAGCTGCCGTGATGCAGGGGCCCTGGCCGAGTCCATACTGGATGTCGTCGACGACGCGGACGAAATCTGCACTCGCGACAATCGTGTCGGGGCGGCCAGGATGCAGCAGCGTCAATCCGGCACCGTCCGCACCGGGAATGGCCCGAACAGCGAATTCCGCTACGTGAGAGAGGGTGTCGGACAGAGACAGATTGGTCATGGACAGTTTACTCAGGTCGGCCAGGCTCGACCTGAGATCGTCTTCGTGTTCGTCGGTGTTCATCACTGCTCACTCCGTTGTGGGCACACATACCTTTCGGGTATGCGCCTGCCCACCCCGACCTTACGGCCTCACCGAACGGCGAATCGTTCGGCCGAAGGGAACACCGCGGTCAGCCCCGCAGTGACCGACGATGTCGAGTTCAGAACTCGAAGACCTGGCGAGCGGTGACGCGGCCACCCATGAGGTCGTCGAAGCACTCGTTCACTTCGTCCAACTTGCGCGAGACCGCAGATACCGTGGTCCGCCCGGCCTCGTGCAGTGCGAACACTTCACGAAGGTCCTTTCGGGTACCGACGATCGAACCGAGGACGGAGATTCCGCCGACGACCGTCTCGAAGATCGGGACCGGGAACACACCGTGAGCGGGCATCGAGACGCACACCAGTCGGCCGCCGCGGCGAAGCGAACGGAAGGCCTGATCGAACACGCTCGGGATGACGGCCAACACGATGGCCACATCGGCTCCGCCGAGTGCCTTGATCTCCTCGACGGGATCGACCTTCGACGAGTTGACGGTGTGATCGGCACCGAGTTCACGAGCAAGTTCGAGCTTGTCGTCCTCGATGTCCACTGCAGTGACGAATCCGCCGGCGATCTTGGCGTACTGCACGGCCATGTGTCCCAATCCACCGACACCGAATATCGCAACGCGTTGAGCCGGTGCTACCCCGCCGACCTTCACGGCCTTGTAGGTGGTGACGCCGGCACACGTCAACGGGGCTGCATCGAACGAGGAGATGCTGTCGGGAACGCGAACGACGTATCGCGCATGTGCCACTGCGTATTCGGCGTACGCGCCGTCGATGGAGTAGCCGCTGTTCTGCTGCTTCTCGCACAGCGTCTCCCATCCGGACACGCAGTGATCGCATTCCCCGCATGCAGACCCGAGCCACGCGATCGCAACGCGTTCGCCGATTCGACTCGCATCGACCTGCGATCCCACTGCCTCGATCACGCCGATGCCCTCGTGTCCCGGAACGAACGGAAGAGTCGGCTTCGCAGGCCAATCACCCTGCGCCGCATGGATATCGGTGTGGCACACCCCGCATGTCTCCATCTTCACGAGCACCTGCTCGGGTGCGGGTGTCGGGATCGGGATGTCCTTGACGACCAGAGGCCCGCCGAACTCGGTGACGACTGCAGCTTTCATGGTGAGTTCCTCCAACTGTGCAAACCGTGCCGTTCTCGACGCTCGAGCGATGCACTGATGTCGATCATGGCGACTACTGCATACTCGGATGTAGGGCCGGAAGTCACCGAGGAGCGAGGACAGATCCCGGTTTGTCGGTTGGCGGGCGAAGTTCCCGCCCATCGTGGTCTTTCGTCCCTGGTGCGCACCGTCCGCGCGGGACACACTGATGCTCATGACCGCTGCTACCCATCACGAACCGAACACCTGCGGCCCATGAGTCTGTGGCGCAAACACCCGGGCGTCCGTACCGGCGACGCACTGACCACCGGTGAACGAGCTGCGGACTACGTCAGAAACGGAATGGGCTCATGGCCGTTCGTCTTCTTCTTCCTGGGACTGATGGCGCTCTGGGCCGTATACAACAAGAGCGACGGCTTCGATCCGTACCCCTTCATTCTGCTCAACCTCTTCCTCTCCATGATCGCAGGACTCCAGGGCGCGATTCTGCTGATCTCGGCGAAGCGTGCCGACTCGGTGAGCAGCGAGGTTGCAGTGCACACTCTCTCGAATACGGCACTGCTGCAGGAGATGATCGAGGCGAACACCGTCCTCACCGAATCCGTGGCGCAGTTGGCATCGGAGATCCACGAGCATGTCTGCCCGTCCGCGATGCGGTCACGATGACCGAGGCCGAACACACACAGCGCCGATTCTGGTCACGGACCGGCTTGGGTGACATTGCCGTCGGCATCGACGGATCCGACGCATCCCGAGGTGCGAGCAGGTGGGCGGCCGATCTTGCCCATGTCACGAACGCCCGAATTCGGCTTGTTCATGCTCTGCAGCAACACCTCTCGCATGCCGATACCGATCGCGAGAAGTACGATTCGGAGAATCGCGTAGCGGGCCGTCGACTCCTGCGCTCGGCCCGCGCCGAAATTCACGGCGTCGATCCCGATGTCGTGGTCGACTCGATTCTGTCCGGCTCGCCCATCGCCAGGTTCCTCGGCTCGGTCTCGATGACCGCCGATCTGGCGGTCATCGGCGGGCATCGATCAGGCCCACTCAGCGATGTCCTGTTCGGTTACAAGTCAACCCGTATCGTTGCGGAGTCGGACTGCCCGGTTGTCGTCTGGCGACCTCACTCCGCTGCCGCGAGCAGGAGGCCTGCCGTGGTGGTGGGCGTCGACGATTCGGAGTCCTGCACCAGGGCGATCGACGGAGCGTTCTGGTTCGCCCACACGCTCGGACTTCCACTGACAGCAATCCATCTCGATTCGCACCACCGTGGCCCGAATGCCGGCCATGACCGGCCACCGCTCGACCGGCTCGCGAAGAGGATCGCGCCCGCCGCTTCCAGGTTCACCGATGTCACAGTGCACCTGCACTGCATCGAGTCCTCTGCGGAGCACGCGCTCGTTCGCGCCTCGGCGTCGGCGCAGCTGGTTGTCGTCGGAAGCCGCGGCTTGGGACCGATTACCGGGCCGCTCCTCGGATCGATCGGGCAGTCGCTCGTGCACTCATCGCACTGCCCTGTTCTCGTGGTCCACTGAGGCGAGGCAAGCCAGTATGTCTCGTGCCCAGTTGCATACTCGAATCCAGTCGCGGAAGTCCCCTTCGGCGGCACCGGACGAGGCGAACACCAACTGCTCACCGTGCGACAGCTCCGCCACATCGAGCTTGCCAGGAAATGTGCAGTGCGAGAATGCATTCAAGGCCGCAGTTGCTCGCGCCGCATCGGACGTGTCGTTGACGGGCCTGTCCAACGAATGCAACGGTCCGCACGAGAACAGCCATACGGGCGGATGCGGCTTGTCGGACAACCGTGCGACCAGGTCGTTGACCATCGGAATCCATCGATTGCCGTAGACGGCACTGCCGATCACCAGAGCGTCTTAGTCATCCACTTCGAGTACGGAATCCGGTGTGCGCACATCGACGTGCGCACAGCCATGCGCGAACACCAACGCCATTTCTTGTCCGAGTGTCGCAGTCGCGCCGTGGCGACCGGCGGTGGAGACAAGTATTCTCATGTCTCCTCCGAAATGAGGTATGCGGACTTACCCGCAGCCACCGTCATCCGCCATCCGCGGATCGCAATGACGAATCCCAGTACCCCGAACGATCCTTGCAACCAACTCGTCTCACCGGTCACCGCCGGTTGCACGACGATCCAGGCAACCAACAGCACACCGGCGATGTGAGCCATCGGACCCGACCTTCCGCCGCCGGCGAAGGCAGACACCGCAGCGAGCCCCATCGGAATACCGACGACGAGCACCAGCACGAGTGCAGCGAGCGCGGTGCTGGACATGGGCAGACTGGCCTGTACATCGGGGCTCAGATCGATTGCACCCGAGGCCAATCCGATCGCTCCGCCGAAGGCGTTGATCGACACTCCTCCGCAGACTGCACCGAGCCACGGCCATCGTCGGTTGCGTTCGGTGGCCATCCGCGTTGTCGATATCATCGTTCCAGCTTGACCGATGATCGTCCAATATCTCTAGGGCACAAAGCCCTTGATCGAATGCGGGCGGATCAGACGCGCGGGGGCTCGTCGTGGCCGGCCGACTCGGCCGCATCGGCATCGACCTTGGTTGCATAGGACGCGCCTGCTGCATGTTCCGGCGGGCCGTACACGGTGTAGAGGACGAGCGGCTCGTCACCGGTGTTCCTGAAGTTGTGTTGGGCACCCGCAGCGACGGCACACAGATCGCCGGCTTCGACGCGATGCGACTGGCCGTTCAGCACTGCTTCTCCGGTACCGGCAACGAAATTCAGTATCTGGTCGGTGGTTTCGTGTACCTCGTCCCCGATTTCGCCGCCGACCGGAATCGTCATCAACACGATCTGCGCGTACTTGCCGGTCCACAACACCTTGCGGAAGTCCGGGTTGGCCCGGGCGATGTCCTCGATCGTGTAGTGGGCCACATTGCCTTCGATGGTGAATTGATCTGTGCTCATTGAAAAATCCTGTTCTCTTGTGTTTCCGTTGATGTGGTGGTCAGGTCGTCTTCTACGGCCGTGGGTGATGTCGGCGACCTCTGTAGCAACCGCATGGCGTTGGCGATCACGACCAGAACCGAACCCTCGTGGACCAGCATGCCGATCGACATCGTCACGCCGCCGAAGAAGACGCCTGCCAGCAGCACTGCGACTGTGAACAGTGCAATTGCGATGTTCTGGCGCATGACGGCAACGGTTCGTTTGGCCAGCAGGATGGATTCCGGCAGCTTGAGCAGATCGTCGCCCATGAGGGCTATGTCCGCTGTTTCGACTGCCACCGCCGAACCGGCGGCACCCATGGCCACTCCGATATCGGCTGTTGCGAGAGCTGGAGCGTCGTTGACGCCGTCGCCCACCATCGCAACCGTGTGACCCCTGCGTTGCAGCTCCGACACCGCGTTGAGCTTGTCTTCCGGGAGAAGTCCCGCGTGGATCTCGTCGATGCCCGTCGCCGAGCCCACTGCCGCGGCAACCAGACGGGTGTCGCCGGTCAGCATGACGACCTTCTCGACGCCGGCAGAGTGCAGTTGCCGAACCATCTCGGCAGCCTTGGGTCGGATTCGATCTGCCACTGCGACAACACCGACGACGGACCCGTCCACCACCACGATCATGGGCGTCTTGCCCTGACCGGCGAACTCGGCTGCCGCTGCTGCAGCGCCGCGATCGTCGGCAATGCGGTACTGCGCCAACAGCGCGTCGTTTCCGACCAGGATGCGCGTGCCGTCGAATCGGGTCGCGATTCCCTTGCCCGGCACCGGGGTCACTTCGCCAGGGGTACCGACAGGCGACACCCCCTCGTGTCGAGCGGCATCGAGAATTGTCTGCGCCAGAGGATGTTCGGAGCCCAGCTCCGCGGACGCTGCCCACCGGAGTACATCGCCACGCCCGAGGCCGTCCGCCAGGACGGCGATATCGGTCAGCTGTGGATGGCCTTCGGTCAGCGTTCCGGTCTTGTCCACCGCGACGGCCGAGATCTTGGCCGACGTTTCGAGGAACTCGCCGCCCTTGATGAGGATGCCGTTGCGAGCGGCCCTTCCGATGCCGGACACGATTGCGACCGGAATCGAAATGACCAGCGCACCAGGGCAACCGATGACCAGCAGAGTCAATCCCAGCACTATGTCGCCGGAGACGATTCCAGCCGTGATTGCCAGAACCATGACGGCCGGGGTGTACCAGGTGGAGAACCGGTCGATGAACGCTTGTGTCTTGGCCTTCGCATCCTGTGCTTCTTCGACGCGATGGACGATGCGCGCCAGTGTCGTGTCGGTACCGACACCGGTGGCCTCGACCTGCAGGAAGCCGCCACGGGACACCGTGCCGGCGAACACTCGGTCCGATTCGGTCTTCTCGACCGGGATGGACTCACCGGTGATCGACGCCTCGTCGATCACTCCCGTACCGGCGACGACGAGTCCGTCCACCGGAACTTTGGAGCCGTTCTTCACCAGAACCCGCTCGCCCATCCGAACCTCGGATGCCGAAATCTGCTGCTGCTCACCGTCACGAACGACGATGGCGAAGTCCGGTGCGACGGCAACCAATTCGCTCAGCGCAGAACGCGTCTTGTCGAGCGTGGCGGCTTCGAGAGCATGACCGATGGCGAACAGAAAGGTGACTGCTGCGGCCTCCCAGAAATTTCCGATGACGATCGCGCCTACTGCCGCGATCGACACCAGGAGGTCGATGGCCACATGTTTGACCATCAGAGCCCGATAGGCTGCGATCGCGATCCGGTAGCCCGCGAGGACAGCCGCGGCGAGCATGAAGACGCTGGCCAGCGTGATCGATGAATCCACGCTCGGGTCATCGCCGGTATCGATCCACCAGTGGTCGAGAAGAATCGGATCGAGTGTCGCGTCGAAGACGTGATCGAGCAGCAACGACAGGGCGATGAGCGCACCGGCGGCCGTGGGAATTGCCCACTGGCTCAGTGCCCATCGCTTGAACGTGGTCACAACGCCGACGGACGCGCGGTGAAACCGGCCTTCGCTACAGCAGCGACGATGTCACCGACGGTGGTGATGTCCGCGTTGTGGTCGACCTCGATGCGGGCCGAGGCGAAGTGCACCTGGACCTTATCTACACCCGCGAGTCGGCCGACCTGCTTCTCGACCTTCGCCACGCACGAGGGACAGCTGAAGCCGTCGGCGCGAAAGACCGTGTGGGTCAGTGTTGCAGTGGATGCTGGGTTTTCTTGCTTTTCGTTCGTCACAAGTACTCGTTTCGGTTGCAGAGCCCTCGAAACTCGGGGTTCGAACCGAGCATGCGCGTTCCCGACCGGTGCGGCACACGGCCGGACTGCCCCGAATCGGGGGTACAAGGTCCTGGTACGTCGATGCCATGTCCACTCGGAGCGTTCGTCGTGACTTCGTCCCGGTTTCCGGTGACTTCAGCCCCTGTCCACGCGACCCGGCGCTGGCCAACATGGAGGTGAACGTGCAGTGTCGAGAAATCAGAGAACAGGAAATCACATGGTCGAATCGGCCAGAATAGTTGTGGGCGTGGACGGATCCGAGGCATCGCTCGACGCAGTGCGATGGGCCGCGTTCGAGGCAGCGCGCCGCCAGGCATCGATCGAATTGGTGACGGCAACCTCGATCGTGCCTCACACGCCCCTCGAGGCGCTCGATGTGCTGACCGACGCTCTCGGCGACCGAGACGCAGCCGCCGACCGAATTCTGGCCGACGCGGTGGGCGTCGTGCACGAAGGTGCCGGGCCGACTCGAACGCACGTCGATACTCGACGCGAACACGGTTCGGCTGCAGCCGTTCTGACCGATACCGCGCGGCGTCCGGAGATGATCGTTGTCGGCGCGAGGGACCGCAGTGAGGTGGCCGACACCCTGCTCGGATCGGTCAGCACCGCGGTGGTGACGCACTCCCGGTACCCGGTGGTCGTGGTCAAGTCGGACTCGGACCGGGACGGCCCGGTCGTGGTCGGTGTCGACTGCACACCGAACAGCCAACCCGCCGTAGCCCTCGCGCTCGAGGAAGCATCGTTGCGCGGCGTCGATCTCGTCGCGGTTCACGCATGGAAGGACGCCGATCGGGGCAGCACCCTGACGCGCGATCTCATCGTGGATTGGTGGGAAGACGAAGTAGCCGCCAATGTTTCGCTTGCCGAGGCCCTCGCAGGCCTCGCGGACGACTATCCCGATGTGACGATCCGACGTGTAGTGGCGCGCGATCAGCCTGTTCGCGAAATCGCCCGAGAGTGCGAGCGTGCGCAACTGGTGGTGATGGGTAGCCGCGGACGGGGCGGTATGGCGTCGTTGCTTCTCGGATCGACGTCCATGGCCGTTCTCCACGCCGTCGACATCCCAGCGATCATCGTCCCCACCGACCGGTGAGTTGCCGGACGCTCAGCGACCGAACAACGACCGCATGCTTCGACGCTCCTTCGTGGGTGGCGTCGAATCCTCGCTGCAGGTGCAACGATCGGATGCCGCAACCGTCCGCATGACGGAGTCGACATGTTTGCCGCAACCGCCCCAGCCGGTCTTGTGGCATTTCTTGCAGGTGACGGGGTAACACATGAGAATCCTCCTGGTACGAGTCGGTCGGAAGTCAGGCCGGAACGTGCGCGTCGGCCCAGGCGTTGTAGCCGCCCAGCAGGTCCGAGACGTCGTCGAATCCCTGAGCACGCAGCAGCGACGCAGCCACGCTCGAGCGCCATCCTCCGGCGCAGTGCATCACGATCGGTTTGCCGGTCGGCACCTGATCGAGTCGAGTTCGCAACTGGGCCAGCGGGATCGGGATCGCTCCCGGTATCGTGCCGAAGTCGCGCTCACCCGGGTTGCGAATGTCGATGAGTGTCACCTCGTCCGCGGCGAGCATCGCGTCGAGCTGCTCGACCGTGGTGCGCGGTGCCGTCTCGACCAAGGTCGCCAGCTCGGCTGGAAACACACCGTCACGGCCGATTCCGAGGTAACCGGTCACGTTGTCGGATCCGATTCGGGCCAGCCGCAGTGCTGCCTCCTGCTCTTCGCCCGGATAGGCGATGAGCACGATGCGACCACCGACCTCCGCGACCATGCCGCCGGTCTCGGCGAAGCGACCGTCGAATCCCACGTTGACCGATCCGCGTAGATGAGCGGCCGCGAAATCGTCCACACTTCTTGCGTCGAGCACCCTTGTGCCGGCGGCGAGTTCGGCCCTCATCGCTTCGGGTGTCAGCTCAGGAACTGTCCGGCCCTGCGGAAGGAGCGGGTGTATACGCTTGTTCATGGCGGCATCGGCGGAGAAGTACGACGGCGCTGCCGGCTGGCCTTCGGTGACGAGTGCCACGAAGGCGTCCGCACTCATCGGCTGCACCGACGGGTTGCTCGCGCGCTGCTCACCGATGGTGGAGGTGAGCTCGGAGGACAGGTTCTTTCCACAGGACGAGCCGGCACCGTGAGCGGGCATGACGGTGACCTCGTCGGGCAGCGTCAGCAGCTTCTCGTGGATCGTCGAATACATTGCACGGGCGAGATCGGCGGTGGACCCGTCCCCGAGATTGACCAGGTCAGGACGTCCGACATCCCCGATGAAGAGGGAATCACCGGTCAGGACCGCGGTGGGCGTGACACCGGGACGCTCCCGCACCAGCACCGAGATCGACTCCCAGGTGTGACCTGGCGTCGAGAGGATCTCGAGTTCGACGTCGCCGAGGGACAACCGCTCCCCGTCGCGCAGTCGCCGGATCGGGTAGTCGGTCTCGGCGGCCTCGCCGAAGCCGATCCAGGCACCGGTCGCGTCGACCAGTTCGAGGTGGCCCGAGACGAAGTCGGCGTGAAAGTGCGTGTTGACGACCCCTTCGATGGTGAGTCCGTACTTCGCGGCGTCGTCGAGATACTCAGCGATGTCGCGACGCGGATCGACGACGATCGCGCGCCCCGTGCTCTGATCTCCGATCAGGTACGAAGCGTGGGAAAGACATTCGAGGTAGTACTGCTCGAGGATCATGGGTTCCTCCGTCTGAGAAGTCTCCGGGCGAGTTTCGCTGGGTGGTAGACACAGTGTGCAATACCCCCTAGGGTATGTCAAGTACCCCCTGGGGTATCCAACGAAGAACAGCTGATAGGGGTGGACCCACGATGACGTTGACACTGGCGCTGGGATTCGGCGTGGTGATCGGCATCCTGCTCGGACTTCTCGGTGGCGGCGGCTCGATCCTGGCCGTTCCGGTGTTGGTGTTCGCGCTGGGAATGTCGCCCACCGAGGCGGTCGCCGTCTCGCTGATCGTCGTCGGCGCTGCCTCGGCCGTCGGGGTGCTACCGAAACTGCGGGCACGGAAGGTCGAATGGCGTCTGGCCGGCGTGTTCGCGGCGACCGGGATTCCTGCCACCTTCGCCGGGAGCGCCGTGGGTCGCCTGCTTCCGGACACAGCGCTGTTGCTCGGGTTCGCAGCGGTGATGGTGGCCGCTGGTGCACGCATGCTCGCCGAACGGAGCGACACCGGAACAGCCTGTAGGACATCGGGATCCGGGATCAACTGGAGGCGATGCGCCCCGCGATCCATCCCGGCAGGACTGGCCGTAGGCTTCGTGACCGGACTGTTCGGCGTGGGAGGAGGGTTCCTCATCATTCCGGTTCTGGTGCTGATGCTGGGTATCGAGATGTCGGTCGCGGTCGGTACCTCGTTGGTCATCATCGTCGCCAACTCCGCTGCAGGCCTCTTCTCGCACCTGAGCGGAACGAGCATCGACTGGGCCGTCACCGCCGCATTCGCGGGCACGGCGATCGCCGGTTCGCTACTGGCCGGACACTTCGGCACCCGCGTCGATACCGCCCGCCTGCAGCGACTCTTCGCTTACCTGGTCTTCGTGGTCGCCGGCTACGTCGTCGTCGACGTGCTGTTCCTCGGCTGATCGGCGCTCTATTCGCGCCCGAAGCGTGCCTCGTACTCGCGGCGCTTCTCCTCGGTGCCTTCGCGTTTCCGTTCCGCGGGGTCGTCCGCCATGCCGTGTTGCCGTAGGCGAAATCCTCGGTACACATTCATCAGACCCAGTGCGAAGTAGAGCACCGGAAGCAGAATCAGGGACATCATCAGCAGCGGCAACCACACCGGTCCGGGAAAGAGAAGGAACAGCAGCAGTAGCGGAACGAGTGGGATCGTGAAACGCAGGACGTGCCGAACAGCAGATCCCCGTCCCAAGAGATCGTGGTGCACCCACGGATTCAAGTCCGCGGGCAGCGTTCCACCCAGGTTGTAGGAAATCCATTGTCGTGCTGTCGGCTCGAGCATGAGAACGACGCTATTGCGTGACGGTCAACGCCTGCAGGTGCCATCGGTAACGGGCATGTCGACGAAAGTCCCTTCTCGCCCGAATGCGAACCTTTGGTCATCGACACTGGTGCACAAGGTCCCCAGCCATACGCCGCCGGCCGCCGTAGCGTCGTGATTTCGAGGCCACATCGGCTCGTTCACCGAATGCCGATCCGAGGACGCTTCATGACCGCAGTCGCCGATTCCACCAGTGTTCGTTCGATCGACCCTGATCCGCCGATGCCGGCTACGGTCCGAGAGACGCACAGCGCTTATGTCTTCATGGTGGGCGATGTTGCCTACAAGATGAAGAAGCCCATCCGCACCGACTTCCTGGACTTTCGCTCGGTCGATTCACGTTGGGTCGCATGCGATCGCGAATTCACTTTGAACTCCCGGTTCGCACCGGACGTCTACCTCGGGATCGCGGAACTCACCGACCTCGCAGGTGGTCCGGCCGAGCCACTGCTGAAGATGCGTCGACTCCCCGATTCCACCAGGCTGTCGACCCGCGCACTCGCCGGCGAGAATCTCTCGAGCGACCTGAACGCAGTCGCGAGGGTCATCGCATCCGCCCACCGAAGCGGGCCGAGGAGCGCCCGCATCGACCACGAGGGGCATCGAACGGCAATTGCGCAACGCTGGCAGGACAATATCGACGAAATGCGCACGGTCGCAATCGGCGTCGTCGACACGGATCTCATCGAGAAAATCGCCGGGTTGGCGTCGAACTTCATCAGCGGACGGTCGCATCTGTTCGAGCACCGAATTGCTCAGGGAAGGGTGGTCGACGGTCACGGTGATCTCCTGGCCGACGACATCTTCTGCCTGCCCGACGGACCCCGAATTCTCGACTGTCTGGACTTCGACGATCACTTGCGCTTCATCGACGGAATCGACGACGTTGCCTGTTTGGCAATGGATCTCGAGTACCTGGGTAGACCGGACGCCGCTCGGTTCTTCCTCGACTCGTATGTGGAGGCGGCTGCCGACAGTCCCCCACGGTCACTGATCGACCACTACATTGCCTACCGAGCGCTCGTTCGCGCCAAAGTGGCGTGCATACGGTTCGGCCAGGGCCACACCACATCGAAGGACGACGCTCGTGCCCACCTGCGGCTCGCTCTCGCGCATCTGCAGTCCTCGTCGGTCACCGTCACACTGATCGGCGGATTGCCCGGGACCGGAAAGAGCACCTTGGCAGCAGCGCTGTCGAAGCAGACCGGTGCCCTGGTGCTCTCCAGCGACGTCGTTCGCAAGGAACTCGCCGGCCTGGACCCCCACGACCGCCGTCCTGCCGATATCCGAAGCGGGCTATACACGCACAGCGTCACCACCCATACGTACGCGGAACTCCTCCGTCGGGCCCGCGAATTCGTCGCGATGGGCAGGTCGGTGATCCTCGACGCGTCGTGGACCGATCCGGAAGAACGCAGGCGTGTGCGGACACTCGCAACCCTAGCTCATACCGACCTGCGCGAGTACGTGTGCCGAGCGCCCGAACGGATAGCACTCGATCGCATCGAGTCCCGCCCTCCGGGTCCATCCGACGCTTCACCCGACGTGTACGACGCGATGGCGCGCAACGATCTGCCGTGGCCGGAAGCCACTGTGATCGACACCGGGATCGACACCGGGATCGACCGAAACGATCATGGCATCAACGCGATTCACCGGATCCTCGCCGATATCGGCTGATTCACCCACCCGACAGGAGACATCGACATGACACTTCTGGTATCGAGCGCTGGCCCGTCGTTCGGCGACAGGTTCGACGCACAGATCATGCGCAGTCCTCTCGAGGCGCAGCTGTTGTTCGTGCAGGATCGAATCCGACTGATGATGCGGGTCCAGGGGGCCACCCGTCCCCGGGATCTCGTCGCGGCACCCCGGTTCGCCGCTCTCCTGTAGCCGAAGCGGTAATACCCCCGATCCGAGCCTCCGGGCTTTTCGCTCGAGTCCGGTGAATTTTTCACTCGGACTTGTGTTTCGAGTACCACGTGACGGGGAACAAAGGTCGTGGAACGATCGGCACGACGCGAAACGGATCACGACGATGACGGATGACCAGGTCTGGCGCCTCAAGGGTGCGTGCATCGACGATATGGATGCCTACGACTCGCAGCAACTTCCCCGCCACGGACGCAAGCGAGCAGAGCGGGCATGGCGCTTGTGCGCCGACTGCCCGGTGCTGCGGGACTGCGCCGAGCAGACGGCTCGCGATATCGAATCGGGTCGCATTCCGGTGGGAGTGGTTGTCGCCGGTGCTGCGTATCACGACAACGCGAGCAACGGCCGTCGCACGGACGCGTACCGCACACTCGAGTTTCTCATCGGGCGTCCGCTGGCCAACCCTGCCGCCTGATCACGGGACAGTAACGGATCGCTACGAATCAGGTCACGCCAACAGCTCTGTTCGACGCGTTTTCGGCGCGTCTGCGAGTGTCTGACCTGGGGCGTTCCGCCTCGGGTGACAATAGTGCGCATGGATGCAGGTCAGGCTCTTCGCAGCTTCGAGCCGAACGATGTGCAGAAGGCTCTCGACAACCGTGCACCCATCGAGCAGGCCAAAGGGATCTTGATGTCGTTGCATCGCATCGGGCCGCAGGCGGCATTCGACATGCTTGCCGAGCAGTCGCAACGCACCAATCGCAAACTTCGCGAGGTGGCACTCGACCACGTGCGTTGGGCATCGGCTGGGTAGCCGAAAAGGTTTGGCCCCACACGCTGTTTTTTCAACGTGCGGGGCCTAGGCGATGGAGCAGTCCGGACTACACAATCGCTTGAGTGCCGTATGCCCTGACGCGGCTACCCGAAACATCGTCGTTCGTCACCCTCGGCGAAGGGCTCAGAAGCGCGCCAGAATTGCTCGGGCACAACGCACTACGGTTGCGCGATCGTACGACATCACGTAATCGAACTCGCGGTCGGCGTCGACCTCGCCGCGGTGCAGATCGATCGCTGCGAGCACCCCACAGAAGTGCGGGCCGAGCACCACCACGTTCCACTCCTCCACGAGCGGATCCGTCGGATCGAGGGGCGCGTGCATGATGCCGCCCTCTTGCACGTATCCCATGCCCACGCCGTAGACGCCTGCGTACGAGATTTGCTCGGCCATCGAGACCCACCGCCCACGGGTGGTCGCGGTGAAGTGCTCCGCCCGCTGAAAAGTGCCGAGCACCAACGTTTCCGGACCAGCGGCCGCGGCCTGCATCTCCAGAGACGTACTCATCGCCACCAGCAGACGCTTGGTGCTGCGGGTGGCGGTCTTGCCTGCGGACGCGATGGCGTACGGTGATTCGGCGGCGACAGCAGGTGTGCTCCAGGTCGGGAACGGGGGCATCACCTCGGCCGCGTCGGCAGGAAGCTCCTCCGTCGTTTCCGCCGCCGGATACAACTCGCCCACCCCGTAGGTCGCTCCGAGTCCGAGTGCGCGGGTGCGATGGAGTGCAGTGTCGACTCCGCTGGCCACCACCACCGCTCCGGTTCGTTCGACCTGAGCCGAGACGGCATGGGCGGTGCGAGCAGTGGCGAGATCGGGGCGCCGGGTCACCATCGATCCGGCGAGGATGATCACGTCGGGTTCGATGAGCGGCAGGAGAGTCATCGACTGCGGCCGACGACCGACGTCGTCGACGGCCACCACTTTGCCGTCGCGCCTGGCCTTGTCGATCGCTGCGAGGGTGCGGGCCGGACTGTCGACGAGTGCCGCTTCGGTGACGACCACGATGTCTCGGCGCAATTGTTCTTCGGTGGCGGAATCGAGTGCGGCCAGGGAGTCGACGTCCATGGAGACGAGCATCGGCAACCGCACCGACTGGTTGATTCGAGCCACTCCCCACGCGAGAGCGTCGAGTTCGCGCTTGGCGTCCATTGCTCTGGCTGCACGCTTGAGCGCGTCGGCCGAGGCGAGCGGACCGTTCTCGGGACCGCGAAGTTGAACTTCGATCGCTGCGAGCGCGCCGTTGTCCAGTCGACAGACCGGGGCGAAATACGGATGCACCGTCAGCTCTCCCGTGTCCGTGTCGACTGCAGATCCTGCTTCGGCCAGCGCGAACGTCACACCTGAAGTTTGACACGAAAAAAGGACCCCCGTCACGCGGGGGCACATCCATTTCCAAACCTGTCGAGCATGCTCTTCTCTTCGCTTCTCCCATGCTCGCCGTCGGAGGTGTCATCGACGCAATCACAACTATCTCGTTTGGGTAACTTTGTATAACGCAACGGTAACAACGGGGCCGCCTCTACCCCTCGGAACGAAAGGCCCACGGTCGCCACGAAAGCGGTCCGAAAGCCGATGTCGCAGTGCATTTCCGAGACGTCCGCCGGATTCCGTTACCATTGCATACAACAAACATACCGACCGGATTGTGACTTGTCACAGACTTGCCTCGAAGCAATTTCTGCAGAAGTTTCGTCGCCCTAACGTCCCTCCCGGTTGCCGGAACACCGGCACCGCCGGACCCTCGCGGGGGCCCGAAGCCGCTTTCCGACTTGGAGGATCGATCGATGACGCTCAACCCGCCGACCCGCTCACGCACGCTCTCCGCCGCAATTGCCGCTCTTGCCATCACCGGAGCGACACTCGGTGCCGCCAGCGCCGGTGCCGCCACCATCTCCCCTGCCGGCACCGCTTTCACGGCACCCGGCACGATCGTCGTGAGCACACCCGCTTCGTTCGGAGTGCCGGTGAGTTGTTCCATCTCACTGTCCGGCACCACCAGTGCCGACGGCTCCTCGGCATCGATCACCGACGCCCAGATCAGCGGTTCCAACCGTCTGTGCGGCCTGCCCCAGCTGAAGAACCTGCCCTGGACTCTCACCCCCACCAGCGCCACCACCGGAGAGGTCTCGAACGTGGGCTTCTCGTTGGTCGGCTACAACTGCGGGCCCGCCACGCTGGCCGGATCGTTCGACAACATGACCAACACGCTCACCGCGACGAACCAGCCGATGTCCGGCAACTGCACCGTCAACAGCCTGTCGGTCCAGCCCAACCCCGCCTTCACCCTGTCCTGACTCCTCCCGTCCCATCTCGTTCCGCACCACCCATTCTCGACAAGGAGAACACGTGAAGATCCGCAACAAGACTGTCGTCACGATGACGGCATTGGCGTCGAGCATCGCCCTGGGCACGCTCGTCGCCGCCCCGGCGAACGCTGCCGACACGCTTCCCATCACGTTTCAGGCCGACACGACGACGATCATCGCCAAGACCGGCCAGCCGGTGGTGTTTCCCACCACCGACCTCGCCACGGACGTCGATCTGGTCGGAGGCACGGTGACCGGAACACTCGCACTCCCGCAGGCATCGGCCGACCTGAAACTCGGACCGGCGACGCTGGCCAACTTCACGATCTCGATCGTCGACGCGACGCCGGTCTCCGGCACCATCGTCCGCGGTGGACCGGACGAGGCACCGACGTTGGACCTCGACGTCGCGCAGAGCTTCAAGATCCGCATCGATTCGGTGAAGCCGTTGGGCATCGACACCGGGTCGGCCGGATCGGCCGCGGTCGATCTGATCCCGGCGGGTAGCAACTGTGTCACCGCCGAGACCACCGCCAACCTGTCCGGTTCGCTCGATGCGATCGACCTGATTCAGAACAACCAGGCCGATGCACACGTGAAGGGCACGTATACGATTCCGCAGTTCCAGAACTGTGGCGCGTTCACCTCGGTGCTGAACGCGATCATCGCCGGTCCGGGCAACACTCTCGACGTGCACCTGACCGACCCGGTCTTCGACATCGGCACCCGGTCCGCGATTGCGGCAGAGGTGGCGTAGCAGTTCGCACCTCGATCGGCGGCGTCGACCGGTTCCATCGCGGAACTCGGTCGACGCCGTCGTTCATTGCCGTTCGTCGACCGGGTGGACGGACGGCTCCCCGTCTTCGTACTCCGTGACGCGGTTGCCGCCGATCCGCTTGGCCCGATACATGGCTCGATCGGCTCGGCCGAGCAGCACATCGACGTCCCCTACGATGTCCCGCGCCTCGACAACCATGTGGGCGACGCCTATCGATGCCGTCAAGGGGGACCGGTCGGTCGCGTCGCACAGGCGGATTCGCAGTTCCTCGGATCGATCGATCACCGAGTCGACTTCGCCCAGGCAGACGATCGCGAATTCTTCGCCGCCGAGTCGAACCGTGACGGCCGGCGCCGGGAACACATCGAGAATGCGGTTCGCGGTGAGGCGAATGACCGTGTCTCCGTGCTCGTGGCCGTATCGATCGTTGACGGCCTTGAAGTTGTCGATGTCGATCACCACGGCGGCCACCACTGTCTCGATCCCGGATCGAAAATCGAGGTTGCCGATCGCCGCGTCGAATCCCCGGCGGTTCTGCAGTCCGGTGAGCGGGTCGTAGAACGCGCCGGTGGCGTCGCGGCGCAACAGCATCAGAAACGAGTGGCAGATCAGCGGGGCCGAGAACATCACCAGGATCAGCATCACGAGGTAGAGATTGGTCTGCAGACGCTGCGCCGGTTCCTCGACCATGGCCGAGACGTATAGGGCGGCAAGGGTGACGAAGGCGAAGAGGTGATGAGCGGTGAACACCTTGGGGCCGTGGAAACCCACGACGTAGCTGCCCATCACCGTGAACAGTGCGGCCATCGGCAGCATCTCGGACGACTCGTCGAGGGTGAGGAGTACTGCGGCGAGCACGATATCGGCGTACATCACGAATGCGATCGACATGCGCCAGCTCGGCCAGCCGCCGATCAGCCAGGCCAACCCCAGCGGAGGCGTTGTGACGATGGTCGACCACAACGCCCATTGCCCCGGGCCGCTGTCTGCGAGACCCGGGATCGTCAGGGCGATCACCGCAGCCGCCGCGTAGAAGAAGCAGAAGATCCCGATGAGAATCCGGGTGACGTGCAGTGCTTGCTGGGACCGTGCATACGCAACGTTCCACCCGTAGTCGACCGGGAGCGACCACCATTGGCGAAGACTGTTCACAGGTCTCGAGCAGCTTTCCTGAGGGTCACGACGCGGATGGACAAGTCAACCACAGACGAAACCACCTGGTCCGCAAACTGGAAAACTTGCGCCTATCCCCGCATACCGTCGGCCAACTCGAACACTCGGCCCGCGTAGGTCACCATGAACGCATCGAGGGCTTGCTGGGACAGTTCGGGGCACCCGGCTCTGCGAAAGAAATGCTCCAGATCCACCAGTCGATCCCCCAGTCCGACGCGTTGTCGGTCCAGGGCCTCGAGCTCGACGACCAACGCCTTCAGTTCCTCGACCTTGCGCAGTACGTCGTCCATCGGATCACCGTCCACTTCACTGGGCCTACCAAATTTGGGCGGCGGAGCCGGGCTTCCCTCCCAACTCCGCCGAGCCCGACCTTACTCTCGATCGAACACATGTGCGAATTTCTGAAGGCTAGCTCTCGGTTTATACCACCTACCCTGTGCACAATCCGAGAAAGTGACCTACAGTCTGTGACATGCTCCAGAAAAGGGGTCCGAACGGGGTTCGACCACCGGGTTCGACCGATCCAATTCATTTGGCGCTCTTAGCAATCCTCACGATTGCCGTGATCGCTCTCGTCGTCGTTGCGATCCAACAGGGCCGCCTCTGATCACGAACCTCAGCGTTCACTATCGACTGCATTCGACGGCATTCCGCGTTCTTCGCACGCTTCCGAACGCTCAGGTCCGCGGCAATGCCCGGCCGACGGCATCGATCGAACGTCGACGTCGCCTGACCACCTCGATGATCTCGTCCACCACGCGTCGCGTATCGCCCATCGCCTGCACAGCCGAGTAGCGCAGAACCAACCACCCCTCCAGGACCAGCCGATTCTGGCGGCGACGATCGCTGTCGAAGGCCTGGCCGGACGTATGGAACTCGCGTCCGTCGATCTCCACGATCACCCGAGCCCGAAAGTCCACGAGGTCGCCGAAATACGGCCCTACCCGCGCATTGATCTCCATGAAGAAATGCCGAGCGGACAGTGCCCGTGCCACCACTCGCTCGGCCTCGGATCGAGTGCCGAGGCAGCACAGACGCAGTTGTCTCCGTACGGCTTTCATGCCGTGCATCCCGCGAGATTGCTCGCAGACCGTCGCGATCCGACGCCGCAGAGCCGGCCGCGCGATTGCCGTGTCGAAGAACCTCTCCAACTCCTCACCCGTCAGAGTTGCCGCCACGTCGACGAACACCTGCGCCAACGTCACCACCGGAAGACCTCGGCAACGGTCCGAGTCGGGGAGGCGTCGTCGATGGATCTTCACCCACGACGGTGCCTGCTGCCTGGCCGAGGGCGGCACTGTCGCCGTGACCTGCGGCGGCTCCTCCTCGACCAATCCCCACACCCACGCCGCGGTCAGATGGCTCAGCACAGCGTCGGGCTTCCACAGAGTCACCGCCGTGCACAGGTCCAGGTAGTCGGGCTCGTTTTTCGCATAGATTCCAGGCAGCACTCGAATCAGTTGCCCGGAGGCAGTTCTGCGCGTGATGGTGCTGCGGCTCATCCCCCGAGCCATCAGATCGACCGCCGTGTGTACCCCCATACCGATACGGTGAACGATCGACGACGACTGCGCCAGTGCCGTTTTCGAAACCTGTGGATAGTTGCGGGTTATCCACAGGCGGCCCGCACCTGAGCGTTCACTATCGACTCCGCGAGGCGGCATTCCGCGTTCTTCGCACGCTTCCGAACGCTCAGGTCCGCACTTCGGGCACCATCGTCACGTGTGCCCCCGGATCCGCAGCGAGTACCGCCGTCCTCATCGCACGCAGATACGCGAGATAAGTCGGGTACCCGCGCAGTTGTCGCGGGCCGATGGGCACGAACGTGCCCGATGCCGGGTTGCGAACGAACTGCTCGATCTGCGAACGCGCCTGTGCGCCATCGAAATCGGCGTCGACGGTGACGATGAACCGCATCACCGTGTCGCGTTTTCTCCCCAATACGAGACGGTGCACTCCGAACCAGAGGCGGGTGCCGTCCGGTCCCAGATACTCGATGCCCCATCGACCGAAACTACGTTCGGCGGTGTCGACGACCGTTCGGGCGAGATCCTGAACGGCCATCGTCGACGAGATATCGATGCACGCGTCTTGACGACGTGTGGTCATCGATTGCCAGCTTTCTACAATTCCACCGAATACCTCCCCGACATTCGGTGCATATCGGGCGAATCTAGCAGCTCGCCCGAGAATCAGCACGGCTACGGCATCGATGCGCCGACCGCTGCAGCAACCTCGGCCGCCATGGCTGCAGCGGTGCTCGAGGTGGGGTGCACGCCGTCGAAGGTGGCTCCGGGCCGATCGAGCAGTGGCGCGAATTCGGCGACGGGTATGCCGCGCTCGGCGGCCAGTGCTCGAATTTCGTCGTTCAGATCGTCGGCGCTGACCTTGCGCGACGACGGCACCGTGGCGATCACGACCGTGCCGACCTCGTGGGCCCGGTCCAAAATCGCGCGTAGGTTGTCGATGATCCGGGGCAGCGGTACCGATCTGGCGAGGTCGTTGGTGCCGCCGTTGACAACGAGGATGTCCGGGTTCGCTGCCAGCGCGTCGTCGGTTCGGGCGAGGATCTGCGTCGTCGTCGCGCCGTTGATTCCCAAGTTGCCGCCGTCGGCCGCGGGAGCATTGTCTCCGCACACGAGGTACGAATACCACGACGTGTTGCCGTGAATTCCCCAGTCGACGCGTGAATTACCTTGCGCCATAGAGTCTCCCAGCGTCACCAACCGTGGCCCGGTGTCGTTGACGCTCCACCCGAAGCAGTGCGCGTTGCGGACCGTCAGCACCGGCTTCTTCAGTGGCCCTGCCACGAGCGCGGCGGCGAGCGCCAACCCGAGTGCCCCGGCGATCCACAGTCGAGTTCTTCGCACGCCGGGGATTCTGCCCTACGGGTGACGCGGGGAATCAGTTGCAGTCGGGGAAGTCCACTTCGGTCGCTGCCGGGACCGATTGCGGCTGAACCGGTGCCTGCGCCTCGCCGGCCACGGTCGGTTCGACGAGGTTGTACTCGATGGTCTTGGTCTGTCCCGGCTCGATGACGACCGGCACGTAGAACACCGGATGGCCACGCTCGGCAGCAGTCAGCAGGAACAGGGGAGTTCCGTTGATGGTGGCATTCGTCAACGTTGCGCCCTGAGTTGCGTACAGCGCCACCACCGATCGATTGGTTCCCGGAGGTCCGTCGTACCGGGTGGAGTCGTTCTGTCGGCCGGCGATGTAGGTGGTGTAGTCCTGCTGTGCGGCATTGTTGGTGATCTCGGCGACGACGCGGGTGGTCCGAGTCGGGCCGTCGCAGGACTGCGCGGAATAGGTGACCTTGCGCTGCAGGTAGTAGTCGAGCTTGCCGCCTGCACCGTTGTTCACCACCACCGCGGCGTACGGGTCGGGGCTGTCGGGAACTTCGTGGCCGATCTTGGTCGGACCCAGGATCGCTTGCAGTGCCGGGTCCGCGCTCCACACGGCGATGTGGCCTTCGCTGGTGGCTTTGCCGAGTGCTTCGAGCAGCGCACTGGGAGATCCGATGTTGCCCTGCATCTTCGCGACTACCCGGGCGGCGATGTCCTGGAGGTAGGTCTTGCGCGCGGCATTGTCGTCCTCGAAGCGGAAGTAGGCGTCGGACTGCGTTATCTGCACGACGTTGGATCCGTCGATCACCTCGCCGTCGCCCATCGTGATGGGGCCGACGACGTCGAGGATGTAGCCGAGGGCAACGGGATCGGTGGCCAGAGCGCCGTCGACACGTTCTCCTGTCTCCTGCTCCCACATCGACTGCCAGATCTGACCCGCGTACGGGAAGTGCGGGCTGACGTTGCTGTTCTGCCAGTTCTGGGTGGGTTGAAAGCGGCTCTCGTAGAAGTTGAAGAAGTCCGGCCCGAGATCGATTGGGTCGTAGGGAATTCGGAGCTCGGCATTGCTGGCCAGCGAGTCGACCGCGACCTTGCCGTCGACCGCGCGCACGATGCCGAATCCGCCGATCAATCCACCTGTTCCGCGAGATTCCGAGAGAGTCTGGAAGGCCATGAAGTAATTGCGGGGGCCGTCGGCACCGAGCATCGCGGGGAGCACCTTGGCGGCGATGTCGGTGTTGGTCAACAGGGTCGTCAGCTCGTGCGTCTGATCCTGCAATTGAATCCGAGCGTCGCCGACCTGCGCGACGAACGTCGGTTCTTCGATCGCCCGGGATTGCGCGTTCAGTACGTCCGCCGCAGCCGCTGCCTGAGACAGCGCGGGCGAGGCGTCGCGCAGGGCGGCGATGTCGATGGCACCGTCGGGACCGCGCAGCTGACTCGGATCGAGTGTGGCCCCCACCTCGACCGACGGCGTCAGCACGTCCACGGTCAGCCCGTTGACGACGTCGGTGATCTGCGAGACGACGTCCAGCGGTTGGCCCACGTACGGAATCGCGGCGGCGGCCTTCCAGATCAGCGAATCGGTGGCGTCCTTCGCCTGGGTCGAGGTACGCACCGCGTCGTCCACGGAGGTCTCGGCCTTCTGCGTATCCCCTGCCAGCAGTGCAGTTTTCGCTGCCTGGGCGTAGTCGCGAGCCTGATTGAGGTAGGTGTACGCGGTATTGGCCGTGTAGGCGAGCCAGGCACCGAGTCCGAGCGCAACGACGACGAACACACCGACACCGAGCAGGATGCGTCGACCGGTCTTCTTCTTGGAACGACGACGCCTGCTGCGACTACGAGAGCTGCGATGGTCGCCGTACGGGTAGTCGTTGTCGTAGCTCATGGCTGGATGGGTGCCCTTTCGTTGCGGCTAAGACTACAAACGACGTCCTCTCACCGCGACACGACTCTCGGGCGGGCTGCGCCGGTGCACGACCGGCGCAGCCGTCGACGTCAGGATCCGAGGAGTGCGCTCACCGCGGTGGTGCCGCTCTCGGCACTTCCGCTGCTGATCAGCTGGATGATGACCTCGGCGATGATCTTGGCGATGAATACGTCCATAGCTACTCCTGTTGTGAAGTACCCCCGACGGGATACAGACGGACCTACGAGTGCTGCGGCCGTTTGTGACCGGCCACAACGAGACGGAAGGTAGCAGCTGGATCTGTCCGAACGGTGGTGCTGTGGGCGCAGCCACAGCGCTGCACCCGTTTGTACAAATTTCTCAATTTGTCCAACACGATGACAAATTCCGTGTATTGTCCAATCCATAGTGATCGGCCTTACACAAGGAGTGACGATGACCGCATCGAATGTCGACGATCAGGCGCAGGCGCCGGTCGACGCGTGGCACGACCGCAAGCGATACCTCTGGCTGATGGGCCTGATTCCGCCGACGGCGGTGTTCCTGGCGACCGGCCTGGTCTGGGCTTTCAACCAGCTCGGCTGGAACGCTGTGTCTCCGGTGTGGTGGTGGATCGGCGCGCTGCTGGTCTACGGATTGCTCCCGATTCTCGATCGGTTCTTCGGTCCCGACGGCGACAACCCGCCCGACGAGGCGATGAAGGCACTCGAAGAAGACAAGTACTACCGCTACTGCACGTACGCCTACATTCCGTTCCAGCTGGCGAGCTTGGTGTTCGCCTGCTACCTCTGGTCGGCCGACAACCTGTCCTGGCTCGGGACAGACGGAGGGCTGGGGCTGATCTCCAAGATCGGTCTGGCGATCAGCATCGGCGTGATGGGCGGCGTCGGCATCAACACTGCGCACGAGCTCGGTCACAAGAAAGACAGCCTGGAGCGTTGGCTGTCGAAAATCACACTGGCACAGACGTTCTACGGCCACTTCTACATCGAGCACAATCGCGGTCACCATGTTCGCGTCGCCACCCCCGAGGATCCGGCGAGCTCGAAGTTCGGCGAGAGCTTCTGGGCCTTTCTCCCTCGCAGCGTCTGGGGCAGCCTGAAGTCGTCGTGGGAGCTCGAGAAGACGCGCATGGAGCGATTGGGCAAGAGCACGTGGAGCATTCAGAACGACGTGCTCAACGCGTGGCTGATGTCCGTGGTTCTCTACGCGGTGCTCGTCGCGGTGTTCGGTCCGATCGTGTTGCCGTTCCTGGTGATTCAGGCCATCTACGGATTCTCACTGCTGGAAACGGTCAACTACCTCGAGCACTACGGACTGCAGCGTCAGAAGAAGGAGAACGGCCGCTACGAGCGGTGCACTCCGGAACACAGCTGGAACTCCGATCACATCGTGACCAACATCTTCCTGTATCACCTTCAGCGACACAGTGATCACCATGCCAACCCCACCCGCCGCTACCAGACCTTGCGCAGCATGGACGGGGCACCCAATCTGCCCAGCGGATACGCGAGCATGATCTCGCTGGCGTACTTCCCGCCGGTGTGGCGCAAGGTGATGGACCACCGCGTTCTCGACCACTACGACGGTGACATCACGAAGGTCAACATCCAGCCGTCCAAGCGGGAGAAGATCCTCGCCCGGCACGGAGCCAAGTGATGGCCGCCTTCGAGTGCCCGGTGTGCGAGTTCGTCTACGACGAGACCAACGGCGCTCCGCGCGAGGGCTTCCCGGCCGGCACCGCATGGTCCGAGGTACCCGACGAGTGGCCGTGTCCAGACTGCGGTGTCCGCGAGAAGATCGACTTCAGGAGTAAGGCATGAAGCTCTACCGCTGCGTTCAGTGTGGATTCGAGTACGACGAGGAACTGGGCTGGCCCGAGGACGGGATCGAACCCGGCACTCGCTGGGACGATATTCCCGACGACTGGTCGTGCCCCGACTGTGGCGCTGCCAAGGCCGATTTCGAGATGGTCGAGGTCGAACGCGGGTGAGTACGTCCGCTCCGCACGCGATCGCGATCATCGGATCGGGTGCCACCGGATACACCGCGGCCAAAGTACTACGCGCAGAGGGTTTCACCGGGTCCATCACGATGATCGGGAGTGAACAGGCTGCGCCGTACCGACGACCGACGGTGTCCAAGGAGTTGCTGACCGGAACCAAGTCGATCGAGCAAGTCCAGCTCGGGTCGGCCATCGACGGCGTCGACGTTCGCTCGGGTGTCACGGCTGTCGGCGTCGCCGATTCGACTGTGCTGCTCGACGCCGGCGACCCGGTTCCGTACGACGCGCTGTTGCTGGCAACCGGTTCTCGGGCACGGCAACTCGATCTGCCGTGCCACGTGTTCACCCTCCGCGGTGTCGCCGATGTCGAGCCCTTGCACGCCGACATTCTGCGCACCGGATCACTCCTGGTGATCGGCGGTGGACTGATCGGATGCGAGGCGGCCGCGGCTGCTCGGTCTCTCGGCGCAGAGGTCACCGTCCTCGAAGCAGCAGCGGCACCGCTCAACCGGATCGCTCCGGCCGCGATCTCGCAGATGTACGTCGACCTGCACGCAGACAACGGAATCGCGTTCCACAGCGACGTCGCCGTCACCGACTTCACCGAGCAACGTGACGGAACAACTCTCGTGACCGCAGCGGACGGTCGTTCGTGGTCGGCCGGCACGGTGCTGGTCTCCGTCGGCTCGGTGCCCAACGTCGAACTCGGCGCAGACATGGGCCTCGAGATCGGATCCGGCGTTCTGGTCGACGCGGGGATGCGCACCTCGACACCGAACGTGTACGCGGCGGGCGACGTGGCAGAGGTACCCAATCGAATCCTCGGCGGGACGTATCGCAGCGAACACTGGAACGGCGCGTTGGATCAGGCCGCCCGGGCCGCCCGTTCGATGATGGGCGTAGAGCCCGGCGATCTCGATGTCCCGTGGGGTTGGTCCACCCAACACGGCGTCAACCTCCAGTTCGCGGGTTGGACCGGCCCCGACGACGAGTACGTCATTGCCCGCGGCAGCATCGCCGACCGTCGCTTCACCGCATGCGCGCTGCGTGACGGCCGACTCGTCGGGGCAATCGGAGTGGGATACCCGAAGGACATCAGGCAGGTCAGGGCGGCGATCGCGACCGGTAGTCCCGTCCAACGTGATCAATTGACGGAGGCCTGGTTGGACGGTCCACAGGCCGTCGTTCGATAGAGTCGTGCTCATGCCCGCAGCCGAACAGACGTCGACCCCCGGTCGATACCGCGTGGCTGCCTCCACCCTCGCACGCGACACCGCGCTCGATGCCCTGCGTGAACTGTTGCACGCGCGCACCTGGCGCACCGTCACCATGAGTCACATCGCCAAGGCCGCGGGCTTGAGCCGACAGAGCCTGTACAACGAGTTCGGTTCGCGGCGCGGAGTCGCACAGGGATACGCGATCAGGCTGACGGACATGTTCGTGGACCTGTGCGGTTCTGCGTTGTACCAACATCCCAATGATGCTCGTGCAGCACTGCAGCAGGGCTTCTCCGCGTTCTTCGAATTGAGCGTGCTCGATCCGCTTGTGCGATCGCTGCACGGCGACGACGCGCCAGAGGATCTGCTCCGACTCATCACCACCGACAGTGCCGTGCTCATCGAGCGTGCGGGCGACCGTCTCGCAGAAACACTCCAACACGGCTGGGTCGGTGCGAGTCCACGACACGCCGACATCGCCAGCAAGGCAATCGTGCGCTTGGCCCTGAGCTACATCCCCGAGCCGCCCGACGACATCGCCGCTGCCGCAGACGACATCGCGCTGCTGTTGACGCCGTTCATCGATTCCATCACCGGCGACAACTGACCTCGACGTCCACAGCACTCCCCTGCTCCACTGCTCTCCACCCCCTCGCTCCCATACGCCCGCGGATCCCGCAGCCGCCCCCGGATCCCGCCGCCCCCGGATCCCGCAAATGCGCGCGCGTTTGCCAGGTGCGCGCGAACTAGGCCCGGATCGATGGCGAATCCGAACGCCTCTGACGAATGCGCGCGCGTTTGTCGAAGTACAGACGGATCAGTCGACGTCGATTCGACTCCGCGGCGGCCCGGCGGGCGCGCTTCTTCCACCTTCGCGCAGTGCGACCACAGTCCACCCTGCGCCCATGACGGACAGGACCAATACAGCTCCAATTGCGATCATGGACCAACAATGGACTGCTTTCACCCGGAATTGCGCAGTCCAGTATGCGAGAGTGGCATGCATGGACTCGTTCGACGCTTCTGCGATCTCGGCCCCGGATCTGGCCGCACGGATCGACCCATCGACGTTGCGGAACCGATCCGGTGGTCCTCTCTACCTCGAGATCGCCGACGAACTGCGTCGGCTCATCGAGAACGGTGAGGTCTCGGCCCAGACGCGACTGCCTGCGGAGCGCGCGCTGTCGATCAGCTTGGACGTCAGTCGGGTGACGGTGGCATCGGCGTACCGACATCTGCGCGAGGGTGGGTGGATCAGCGCCCAGCGAGGCTCCGGCACCTTCGTTTCCCCGACGGGTTCGATGCCGTCGTGGGGTTCGCTGGCCGGCGACCGTGAGACTGCGAATCTGGAATTCGTCAACGCATCGCCCTCCGCCTCGCCCCTGCTGTCCGAGGCGTACGGTGTTGCGGCAGAGAAGATTCGAGACCGTTTCACCTTGGGCGGATATGCCCCGTCCGGCCTGTTCGAGCTCCGCGAATCCATTGCCGCGTACTACCGAGGGCGTGGCGTACCGACCACCGCAGACAACATCCTCATCACCTCCGGTGCCACCGACGCCATCCACGCGGTGTTGGCCACGTTCACCGAGCCCGGGGCCCGCGTGTTGGTGGAGCACCCCACGTATCCGGGTGTCGTCGAACTCGTTCACTCTCTCGGTGGTCGTTGCATCCCGGTGCCGATCGATCCCGACAACACCGACGAGTTCGTGGCTGCAGCAGACAGGGCCGCACGCCAGAGTGCACCTACGCTTGCGTATTTCATGCCCGACTTCTCCAATCCATCCGGTGCGCGACTCCCCCTTCGCACTCGCCGGCAGCTGTCCGCCACCATGCATCGCCATGCCGTACTGACCATCGTCGACGAGGTAGCAGCGGACCTGTCTCTCGACGGGTCACCCGACATCGAACCCTTTGGGGCGGCAACCCCGGATGTGGCGACGGTGACGATCGGGTCCACGAGCAAGACGGTGTGGGGAGGGTTGCGGGTCGGCTGGGTTCGGGCCGAGGCAGGTCTGGTGGCGAGAATCGCTGCAACCTATGCGCGACGCCAACTTTCGGTCTCCATACTCGATCAGCTGGCCGCTACCGAATTACTGAGCCGATACGACGAGGTCCGTCGGGTACGCGCTGAGGCGTCGATAATCGCCCGAGACCACACCGTCGCATTGATGCGTGATCATCTGCCGGACTGGCACTTTCGAGTACCGAACGGTGGTCTGGCGTTGTGGTGTTCTCTACCCGACGGAATTCGATCCAGCGATCTCGTCGCCGACGCCCAGTCGCAGGGACTACTGCTGGCACCCGGACTCAGATTCGGAACGGGCTACGCCTTCGACGATCGACAGCGCATACCCTTCACCCGCTCGCTTCCCGACATCACCTCGGCGGTCGAGATCCTCACGCGTCTGTCTTCGGAGCACACCCCGACGCCGGCCGTCGCGTCGAGCAGACCCGCGGCGGTGGTGTGAGTGGCGGCGCCGCACCGTCTACCCCGATCGCGCGTCCAACCCCCGGCCCGCAAACGCGCGCGCGTTTGCCAGACGCTCGCGAATTGGCCACCTGTTCGCTTGCTGAATCGCGCGCACCTGACGAATGCGCGCGCGTTTGCGACGCCAACACCCAACCTCCGATGTCCGACGGCCTCAGCGCACCGACTTCTTCTCGTAGATCGCCATCGACCAGGCATACCCGATCACCGTGATCACCGCGCACCATCCCAGTGCGAGTGGCAGATTCGAGCCCAGCGGCTCCCCTGTCAACAGTCCACGCAGGGTTTCGACGAACGGTGTGAACGGTTGGTAGTCGGCGAACCATCGCAGTCCCGACGGCATCGTGTCGGTCGGGACGAACCCGCTGCCCAGAAACGGCAACAGCAGCAACAACATCGGCAAATTGCTCGCGGTCTCGACCGACTTCGACGCCATTCCCATCGCCACGGCCAGCCAACTGATGGCAAACGCGATGAGTACCACCATTACCACCGCCGAGATCCATTCCAGCAAGCCTGCATTCGGTCGAAATCCCACGGCGAGTCCCACTGCCAGTACGACCACCACTCCGAGAACGGCCTGCACGGTATTGCCGAGCACGTGGCCGGCGAGAACCGCAGCCCGCGAGATCGCCATCGTTCGGAACCGCGCGGTGATGCCTTCGGTCATGTCCATTGCGACGGTGGTCGCCGTCCCACCGGCGGTGCCTGCGATCGTCATGGCGAGGATGCCCGGCATCACGTACGGCAGATAAGCGGCCCGTCCACCTTCCGGGTTCACACCAGGAAGCCCTGCCCCGAGCGTCCCTCCGAACACGAAGACGAACAACATCAGGAACACCACCGGTGCTCCGATGACGAATATCGTCAGACCTGGATACCGCACGATGTGCAGAAGACTTCGGCGCAGCATCGTGATCGAGTCGCCCACTGTGTACGTCATCGCTGTGGTCATGACGCCTCCTTGCTGTCGGTCCGGCCTGTCAGTGCCATGAACACGTCGTCGAGATCAGGGGTGTGAATGCTCAGATCCTCGGCTGCAACGCCCGCCGTATCGAGCCGGGTCAACACGGTCTGCAGGGTGTCGACGCTTCCGTCGGTGGGTACCGACAGCGCCAGGCCGTCAGTGTCGACCACCGCGCCGTCGAAGGCTCTGGTTGCGTTGCCGAGCGCTGCTGCGTCGGCGAATCGAAGACGGATGTGACCGCCGGGCATGCGACGTTTCAGCTCGTCCGGGGTGCCGTCGGCGACGATCCGGCCGTCGTTCAGCACGGCTATTCTGTCGGCGAGTTCGTCTGCCTCGTCGAGGTATTGGGTCGTGAGCAGCACCGTGGTGCCGTCGGCCACGAGGGATCGGACGATGTCCCACATGGTGCGTCGGCTCCGTGGGTCGAGACCGGTGGTCGGCTCGTCGAGGAAGATGACGCGTGGCGGTGCGACGAGAGTCATTGCAAGATCGAGCCGTCGGCGCATACCACCCGAGTACGTGGACAACGGCTTTCGACCGACCTCGACGAGGTCGAACTGCTCGAGCAGTTCTGCGACGCGCGGCTTGGAGCGTGACCCGAGATGACGCAGTCTGGCCATCAGCATCAGGTTCTCCTCACCGGTCAGGAGGTTGTCCACCGCCGAGAACTGGCCAGTGAGACCGATTGCTGCACGTACGCCGTCAGGATCACGGACGACGTCGCAGCCAGCTACTGTTACCGAACCGCTTTCCGGCCGAACGAGAGTGGACAGAATATGGACCACCGTGGTCTTGCCTGCCCCGTTCGAGCCGAGCAGGGCGGTGACTGTGCCGGCGTCGACGGTGAGGTCGACGCCGTCGAGTACACGTTTGTTGCCATAGGACTTTCGCAGTCCGCGGACATCGATTGCGGATGTTCTCATTGACTGTGCCTTCGCTTTCAGCTGTGCGGTGTATGACGGATGGCGATGTCGCCGTAGCGCGTTCGAGCACGAACAGTCACGCTTTCTTCTGTTTCGTCCGGTGCGCTTTCGGGCGTGAGTTCGTTGCGAACGTGCCCGTCTTTCGACGACAGATCGAGCCACGCGGGCACGCCGCGTCGCACACCCAGGGTGATCTGGCCGTATCCGCTCTCGACTTGGATTGCACCACTACTGACTTCGTGGACGGTGATGCTGCCGTAGGCGGTCTTCGCACTCACTCCCCCGAGTGATCTCTCGACATCGAGATCACCGTAAGAGAGCTTGGCGTCGAGATCGGTGCCCGACTCCCGCACCATGATCGAGCCGTGCGACGCCTTGAGTGCCGCATCACCGACGACGGTGCCGATCCGAATCTGCCCATGGTCGGCGGTCATGTCCAGATTGCCCAACACAGTGCCGACGGTCGCGTTGCCGTGGCCCGCCCGCACCCACAGGTCCCCGGTGGTGTCGAGTTCGACCGGCCCCATCGAACTCTTGATCCGCACGGCACCGAGATCGCCCTTGGTGCGTAGGCTGCCGGCTGCAATCTCCGCAGTGAGTCGAGATCCCTGCGGCAATTCGACTTTCAACTCGACGGACTCTGTCGGTCCGAAGAAGCTGATGCGCGCCTTGGGGCCGATTACGGTGAGCCGTCGACCGTCGAAGTCGACCTTGGTGTTCTCTGCCCCCTTGCGGTCGACAGCTTTCGACGCATTGGTGGGCGCGATGGTGACGAGCGTGTCGACACGTTCAGACGCAACGACTTCGATGCTCCCGACCTGCAGATCGATGGCCAGGTCTATCGGCGACAGGGTAGCGAATTCGGGCATGGCGAAGCCTCCTATGGGCATGGTTGTGACACTCTGCTCGGCGCAGAGTTACTGAAAAGCGTTGATAGACCGGACGATCAGCGCGCCCAGCCGGCGAAATTGTCGCCGGTGCGAACCGTGCGTTGCGCGGCACGGCGTTGTTTGGGTTGGAGTGCAGCAGCGACGGCTCGCACCAACCAGGTGTTCACCGACATCCCGTCCGATGCCGCGGCCTCGTCCACCCGTGATTTGAGCGCGTCCGGCAGCCGAAGAGTGGTGCGGGATGTGCTCGTGTCATCGAGATCGACAGCGGGAGAGTGCTGTTCGATATCATCCGGCCCCGCTTCGGGTGCCGCCACGACGAAGTCGATCTCACGTCCGCGGAGCCTGATGTCCACGGAACCAGGGGCAAGGTCGCGGTTGATGTCACCGACCGCGGCCGACAGCACGTCGAGCATCACCAGACGCGTTGCCGCATCCATCCCGTCGACGAGTCGTTCAGCAGCGGCGCGAGTGTTCTCGTCTCCGGTTGCTGCCGACTCGACCAACCGGCGTTGGAGGTCGTTGACGTACTGCCCGAGTTCCATGCATCAAGAGTGACACCACAATGGTGTCACGTCAAGGCCTAGTGGTGTCACTTGCTCTGACGAGGGCTTTCGCCCGACCCCCATAAGGCCGATGCGCCCACGTATCGCCTGGCCACCGATGGTGAACCGAACCGACAGAATCCGGGTGGTACCGAGGGCGGCGGCTTTCGCAAACGCGAGCGCGTTTGCCAGTCGCGCGCGGATTCGCCCACGATTCTGCTCACTTCTGACGAATGCGAGCGCGTTTGCCTCGCCGACCCCCCGCGGTCAGGCCTCGGCTTCCACGATTCGCTTGATTGCCGCCAGGGTGCGCGGGATGCCATCGAGTGCTGCCTGGCTACGAGTGTCGATTTCCTTCTGCGCGTCGTCGCCGAACTTGCGGTGGAAGTGGGCGATGCCGTCGGGCAGGAAGTTCCAGTTCTCGGTTAGGCGTGTGCCACCGTCCACCGACTCGAGGGTGTAGCCCCAGCGAACGAAGTTGTCGCCCACCACCCACGCGAATTCACGGCCGGGTTCGGCTGCAGCAACCGTCGACACGGTCTCCCACGTACGACCCGGCACCACGTTGCGGCCGGTGAACGTCGATCCGACGCCACCGCCGTCGGGTTCGTTCCACCAGCACTCCTGGCAGATCGGGCTCCATTCGCCCGTTCGGGTGACGTCGGAGACAACGGCGTACACGTCGTCGACCGACGCAGCGACGACAATGGATTCGGAGAACTCGAGTGCAGTCATCTCACCATTGTCACCCTGGGCACAACGAAGCTGTAAGCAGACTCACTGCCCACAGCAGAACCACTGGCGTGCAACCGTATTCGGATTCACACTCGAATCATGAGCGAATCGCCTCGAATGTTCCCGCCCGAACTCCGCAACCAACTTCTCCGTCATCGGGTTCTCGTGCTCGACGGTGCCCTCGACGACGACAACGGCACCGTCCTCACCACTCATCTGCTGACGTTGGCGGCCGAGAATTCCTCCGCCGACATCGCCCTGTGGATTCACTCACCGGGAGGTTCGGTTCCTGCGATGCTCGCCATCCGCGACGTGATGCGACTCGTCCCCTGCGACGTGTCTACGCTCGCACTCGGATTGGCCTGCAGCGCCGGCCAATTCCTACTGTCGTCGGGCACGCGCGGAAAGCGGTATGCCCTGCCGCATTCGCGAATACTGATGCATCAGGGGTCAGCCGGCATCGGTGGGTCGGCTGTCGAAGTGGAAGTACAGGCCAACGATCTGCGGCATACCCGAGATACGGTGCTCGGTCTCATCGCCGACGACACCGGGCAGACACGCGAGCAAATTTTCGACGACTCTCTGCACGATCGCTGGTTCACCGCGGAGGCTGCCCGCGAGTACGGGTTCGTCGACGCGATCGTCGACTCGTTCGATCAGGTCATGCCTGCGCGACGGGTGTCGTTCGGAATGGAGTTGGCGCGATGAGTACGTACACGATCCCCAATGTCATCACGCGAGATTCGCGCGGCGAACGCGTCGTCGACGTCTATTCGCACTTGCTCAGTGAGCGCATCGTCTACCTCGGTACCGGTATCGACGCAGGAGTCGCCAACGCGATGATCGCGCAGCTACTGCACTTGGAGGCCGACGCCCCCGACCAGGAAATCTCGATGTACATCAACTGCGAGGGCGGTGATACCGCTGCCATGCTCGCAATCTACGACACGATGCAGTTCATCGGATCACCCGTCGCCACAACATGTGTGGGGCAAGCCGTTGCGGCAGGTGCGGTGCTGCTCGCGGCGGGAGCACCGGGGCGACGCTCCGCACTGACCCACAGCAGGGTGGTGTTGCATCAGCCGGCTGCGCAGGGACGCGGCACCATCCCCGATCTGATTCTGGCTGCCGATGAAGTCGTGCGCGTCCGGGCCGAGATGGAAGCAATTCTCGCGAAGCACACGGGACGCGACGTCGAGAAACTCCGCCACGACACCGACCGCGATCTGGTGTTGACGGCACCGGCTGCCCGTGAGTACGGCGTCGTCGATCAGGTACTCGAAGGGCGTCAGGCCGCCATCAACGTCGCGTCGCCGCGTGACAGGTCGTGATGCGCCAGGCCTGATATCTCCGCCATCGACGTGCCCAGTGCACCGACGACGGCCGCGAGGATTTCGCTCGACGGATCCTTGCGGCCGCGTTCGAGCTCCGAAAGGTATTGCGGTGCAATGCCGGCGCGGGCAGCGGTGTCGGCCAGAGTGTCGCCGCGGGCATGTCTGCGCTCGCGCAACCGTCGGCCGACCACCTCACGCCACAACGGTTCCACGGCGCGCGCTGCTCGACGTTCGTCGATTCGTATGACCTCGCCCATGATCGGAGCCTAGGCCTCGAATCCATGACGGGTCGGCAATTCTGCTCAGAGCAGAGAGGCTGGTTTCGCGAATGTCTTCGCAAAGCGCTTCTGCCAGGGCGTCTCCATGGCGCGATGCGAGTAGTTACGGCGAACGTAGTCGGCGGCCGCTCTGCCGGTCGTACCGTCGAGCGCCACGAGACACGCCAGCGCTGTGCCCGTTCGCCCCACTCCGCCGGTACACGCGATCTCGACTCTCTCGGTTGCAGAGCGGCGCAATGCTTCTCGCAATACGACCTCGAGCTCCGTCGAGCTGGACGGGAGCCAGAAATCCGGCCAGCGAACCCATCGACTGTCCCAGTCGAACCCGCCGGGATCCTTGCCCTGCAGGTAGACCCCGAGATCTGGCGAAGGTCCGTCAGGCATCGGGTCACGCAAGGCACGTCCACGAACTACGCTGCCCGACGGCAACTGCAGTGTGCCCGGGCTGTCTACTTCCCACACGTACTCGCCCTTCCCCGGGACCGACATCCCGATGCTGTACCCACTCGTCTTCTGAAAGTACCGATACTGCGGTATCGTCCACTCCACCAAACCGAAGCACTCACCGGCCCGCCTCCGACATGGCGCACATGATGATAATTCTGCACGAGAGGGCAACGCCCCCGTTCGTTCGATGAACCCCCACAGGCCGCGCAAGGCCCGTAGCGACGGTTGGGCCCTGCACTATCTGGTGCAGTGGCGTCGACGAATTGAGTATCTCGAAGAACGCGTCGATGGCAAGCACAGATCAACGCTCGATGATCGGGTGCCGATCTTGGCCGGCTTCACCGGCTGCCCCGCATGCGACGCCCACTTCTATGGCGATGGACCGCGCGATGCATTGGAACGACTCATGCGCCGCGAGGGACGGCATGCCCACCAATTACGCGCGGCAGTAGCTCGATTGGATCAGCGGTATCGCGACGTGACCGTCGAAGTCGACAAGTCCAGGACGATGCCGTGGTGGGAACGCCGAGCACCGTGGGTGTGACTACCGCGGCGGCTTCGTCCACTCGATGGTGTGGCGAAAACCTATGCGGTGTCGCATCATCGCACCCGGTAGCCACTGGTCGACCAAGTCCTCGATCTCGTCGAAGCTCACCACGGGGTCCTTGACCGGGAACGGTGGAGGCGGCGCTGGCACCGGGCTCGGCCATGGGTGGTGCAGAAAACCGATCAGGGGATTGGTCACGATGGAGACCGAATCCCACAGCAAGTCTCGTACGCTTCGCGGTGGTGCAAGCCCGACGATGAGCGCACGCCCGCCCGGCGCAAGA
The DNA here is from genome assembly GCF_040702765.1 of Rhodococcus sp. NPDC076796. NCBI lineage: Bacteria > Bacillati > Actinomycetota > Actinomycetes > Mycobacteriales > Nocardiaceae > Rhodococcus > Rhodococcus sp. NPDC076796. Next base: position 988,061 of record NZ_JBFBMS010000001.1, read on the forward strand.
ATTCGTTCGACGTGACGCAGTGCGTCGTCGATATCGAGGTGGTGCAGCACTGCCACCATGGTCACGAGATCGATCGAATCGTCTGCCCAGGAGTCGAGTTGGCGATCGGTGATGGACACGTTGTCCACAGCGGCAGAAGTTGCCTCTGCGATTCGGCGCATCTCCCCATCGGCGTCGGCCCCGACGATGTGATCGAAATGAGGAGACAAGGCTCGCACCAGGCCACCCCGTCCGCAACCCATATCGAGCGCACGGCCACGCCGGTCCGGCAGATTCGCCAGAATCCAGCTGTGAAAGTAGTCGTTGTGACTCCATGGGTGTCGCGCGTTCAGCTCACGAACCCACTGGGCCCCTCGACCTCCGATAAGGGACGTTCCCATTCGTCTCAGCACCACGGAGCCCAGTATCCACCAAGCACAGCTACAACAGTTGCTCGGAAGTTCCCAACCACACATCCAAGGCCTGTTGGACGCGTGATGGAGCTTCGAGCGGACTCAGGTGCCCCACATCCGGAACTGTGATCACAGACGATTCCCCCGGCAACAACTCCCGCAGTCGATGTGCCTGTTCGACGGGAATCCAGGGGTCCTGTCGACCCCATCCGATGGAGGTGTCGCAGCGGACTCGGGGAATTGCGTCGACGATCGGTCTCGTGTGCTCGGGCCGCAGTTCGGCGATCTGTCGGTAGAAGGCAGGCTGCCCCTCGTCGGATATCCAGGGTTCGGTCAACGTCGCCACGATGTCTCGGTCCAGCCGCTGATGTGCTGCTCCTGCAATGTATTCGGACACCAGTGCTGCGTGCAGGGGAGCCGGCAACGCGGCGAACACGTCCCTGTGCTCCGAAACGAGCCGGAAGAAGGGAGATCCCCACGGGTCCAGGGTCACCACGTCCCACAGGAACAAACTGCCGTAGTCGCGTCCGTGTATCAGGTGGGCTCCCAGGGCGACTGCGCCGCCGATATCGTGCGCGACGACGAAGGGCCGTTCCAGCTTCCAGTGGTCGAGCAACTTCGCGAACCGTGACATCTGAGTAGCCAGGTCGGTCCGCACCTGAGATCCCCGCGCGGAGCGGCCGTATCCGGGCATGTCCCACAGGTAGACCCGATGCCCAACGCTGAGTTGGCGAGCGGCCTGCGCCCAAACCTGCGCCGACCAAGGAGTTCCATGGCAGAACACGACGTCCGCGGATGGCGCGTCCACCTCGGGGGTCAGCTCGTAGGTCGCTACCAGATCGCCGCCCACGGACACGAAGATCGGCTCCGGTAGATCGAATCTGTCGGTCGTCATGACGATGACCTTAAAACTTAAGGTAGACCTGAAGTCAACGTGAGAGCATCGACGGGTGAAGATCGGAGAGGTTGCGCGGGAGATCGACGTTCCGACCCATGTCTTGAGACATTGGGATGACGCCGGTGTTGTTGTGCCCGAGCGCCTACCGTCGGGCCACCGCGACTACAGCGAGGAACATGTACGACGATTACAGGTGTTGCGAGCCTGTCAAGGCGTTGGAATCAGCTTGGCCGATATTCGGCTGATACTCCATCGAGACGAGCCCGAACGAACAGCAGTCATCGAAAAACAACTGACGCGAATACGACGGCAACAAGCCCAACTCGACCATGCCGAGCGCTTCCTCGCGCACGTCGTCTCGTGCACACATGATCTGCTCACCCGATGCGCGCAGTGCAGCGAATACTCCATTACGCAGATACGGTCACCCCTGGACGCCGGCGCGCCGGTCGATTCCGAATAACCGGTATTCGACAGGGCAACGAAGGCTGAAGTATCGATGTGCAGAAGACCTTTGAAACAACCTCACTCAGGCGCGGGCAAGTGCAGCGAGCTCACGGAGGTACGCGCCCGGTGTAATTCCGGCGACGCCGCGGAAGTCGTTGATCAGATGAGCTTGATCGACGTAGCCGAGGTCCGCAGCAATGTGGGCAGCGTCGGCATCGGGGAGCGAGAGTCTTTGCAGCACTTCCTGTAGTCGAACCCGTCGGGCGACTGCTTTGGGACCCATCCCGAGTGTCGATCGCAGTGCCCTCTGCACGGCACGTTCGCTGACCCCGAGTATTGCTGCCACGGATTGCCCGGATTTCCTGACGGACCCTTGTGCCAGTGCGTCGACTGCGGCGTTCGCGAGACGGTGTTCGGGAGTGGGTGGTCGTTTCGCCAGCATCTCGGTGATCACCGAATCTGCCCGAAGAGCATGGTCGGCAGCCGAGTCATGCCCGGAGACGGCGCCGAGCATGCCGAATAGACGGTCATCGAGATCTCTCGTGATCGGTTGCGTCGCCTGAAGTCTCGTGGGATCGAGGCTGGACACGACAGCCAGTCCAGCTGGACGCAGTCTGACGGCGAACACGAAGCCTCGACCTTCGATCGTCCGGGACCACGCCCTGCGCTGAACATTGGTGAGCATGAACGGCGCAGGCACTGCACCGGTCTCCACACTGATCGTGACTGCCGGAAACTCGAGGACTCGCTGCTCGATGATTTCGTCCGCGGCCAATTCCCATCGCACACTCCAGTACGCGTCGACGACATCTCGAACCTCTGCAGCCGGTTCGTGCCAGGTTGCGTCAAAGCGACGAAGAAGAGAAGGAGCCATGACGCCGGATCGTTCGTGAACGTCGATGGGCTTGGACGCGACCTGCCTTTCTTGCATGTCGCAATTCTGCAATACAACCGGCCTCCAGTCTCGAGACGATCACATCATGACCACCACTTCTTGGACCGTTGTCGACCGAGCGACTCAACCGGGCCGAAGGACGGTGTCGTGAACTGGCTGTATGTAGCCGTGGCGGCGGTTGTGTACTACGCCCTCGGCGCGCTCTGGTTCGGCCCCCTGTTCGGGCGCGCGTGGGATCGTTCGATCGGGCATGAGCGGGCGCAGACGGGAGGCCGATTCCCGTTGTCCTACTATGTGGTTCCGCTCTGTTGCTCGGCGGTGACAACCATCGTGATCGCTCTCGTTATCGATGTCATCGACGCCGACGCCGTGACATCGGGCGTGCTCGTCGGACTCGGCGTTGGATCAGCCTCCGCTGCAGCATCATTGACCAACGCGCTGACGCCCCATACTCCGCAACCATTCGTCTTCGGAGTCGTGACCGCGAGCTACCACCTCACGGGAGCGACAGTAGCGGGCGCGATCCTCGGAGTGGTTCGCTGACGTTCATTCCGTGCCATATCGATTCGTTGCCTTCCCGTCAGGAAAACAACCTTGCACATGGTCGGATCGTCTGATGCAGTGACGTGGTGACCGAACCCGAACCACCCTCGGCAGTGGGTCCGTCTACTCGTGCATGGGTGAGTCGACACCTGAACGCCGGTGAACGAATCATCGAATCCGAAACACTGTCCGGCGGCATCACCGCAGAGATGCGAAAGCTGACCATCTGGACCGCCGATGGATTCAGCCGGAACCTCGTGTTGCGTACCTATACAGATCCAGCCAATTTGCAGCACGCAGAGGACTCCTTGGAGCGGGAAAGCACCGCTTTGACAACGCTTTCGGGGTCAGCCGTACCGGTCCCCGAACTAGTGACATTCGATTCCACAGCCACTCATTGCGAGTATCCCTCGCTCCTGATGACCCATCTCCCAGGTTCGACGGTTCTCGCCGACGCGGGCGTGGACGATCGGGTCCCCCTCCTAGCTCGGCAACTCGTCGAGATTCATGCCGTGAAGGCCGAGCCCAGGCCCCGTGAGTATCAGGCAATGACGACTGCCGATACCGTCGTGGTGCCCGCACGAGCCGACGCGGAAGTATGGGCCGCCGCGATCGACGTACTACGCGGGCCTGTACCGACATACGACGGACGAGTTCTGCATCGCGACTTCCAACCCGGGAACGTTCTGTTCGACGTATCGCAGAACGCCGCGCCCAGCATCACCGGAGTTGTCGACTGGGCGGGGGCATCGTGGGGGCCAACGGACCTCGATGTAGCGCACTGCTCGACCAATCTTGCTCTACTGCACGGGCCACAGTGGGGACCGCGGTTCGCCTCTGCATACGAAGAGGCCGGGGGCGTACTCTCCGAAAGCACTCGGACGCGGCAGTATTGGCGCGTGCGCGATGCACTAGCGTGCTCCGAGGAGGTGCAGTCGTGGGCTGCCCCGTGGCGCGAAGCGGGCCGTGTCGACTTGACGCCAGGAGTTGTGGAGGACCGGTTGGACGCGTACATCTCCATGTTGATGAACGCGAGTGGTCAGTGAGCTTCCAACACGTCTTTGAGTCGTCTCAGGTCTTCGGCCACCATACCGAGGTCGCGCTCGAATTCTTCGTCGCTGAGCTCGATCTGGCGGACCGTGAACAGAATTTCCGCGCCATTCGGATGGCTCAGCACCCTTACGGGATTGTTCACAATCGTCCCTGACGGCAGCGTCACGTCATGATCGAGGACGCCCAGGTCATTGTGTGGCACGAAACGTACTGTCACCTGCCCCATCGGCGATTCAGCGAGAAGCCGATCACCGTCGATGGTCACGGGGCTGTTCGCCAATCCTGCTGCCCATTGGGGCAAATTCGCAGGATTCGCTGCGAACTCGTAGACCTGATCCGGTGTACACCCAATAACTTGGCTGACGTGCCGACTTGCCACGACGGGTTCTCGATTCATACCAGGGACCATACGCAAAGGTTCCGCGGCGCTCTCCCGAAATCGGACCGGCGTCGAGATCGTGAATTCACCAGCTGCGGCCGGAGCGAAGCGCACGCCGAATGTCCCGCGCAACAGAGTTCGCGCGGCTCCAATCCCATTGAAGGGCAGCGCCCTCGATGGACCACTGCCAACACTCGTCGAACTCCTTGTTCTGAGTGAGACTGTCTGCCAGATCTCTCAGCATGGCGCTGATCGACAGCCAACGTGGACCGCGTTCGTCAGATCCCGACTTGTCGAATTCGGAAACGCATCCATACAGCTCGCCGGGACGGGTGTCGACGAACAAGAAGTTGCCGTCCATGCCTGCAAACGGAACGAAGGCAGGAGCGAAGGTGAATGACATTTCCCCCGCGCAAGGCGGCACTTCCAACCCACGTGAGCTCCACACGTCGGCCCAGATCTGAATCATCTCTGCTCGCTCCTCGACCATCGCGTCGAGAGTCAGGAATTGGTAGCTGGGCAAGATCGCGACGAATGCGGGCCCTGAGGTATCGCCGTCGACCAGCTCGAAGAACTCGACAAGCTCCGCAGGCCACTTCTGCCCAGTCGCGGATATCGCCTGTTCGATCGATTCGGCTTCGGCCCCCGAGATCGAGTTCTCCGGAAAACGCTCGTGCAGCCATGTCGCGATGCGGGCCCACTGCTCGCGCACCGATCCTGGTCGCGTCTCATGCAGATTGCTCGACGGCACCGATCCACTGGCTCGCCGACGGTTCTCCTCGTCGCGGATTCTTCGCTTCACGTCTGCAATAAGGTCCATGCGAGACTTGGACACGTCACCGAACTCGGGTACCTGGACGTGCGTCGCGCTCAATGTCGCCCAGACGGCAGCCGCTGGCCGCTCCATGAGCGATGACAACGCAGTATCGACAACCTCTCCGAACGCGGCATCGTCGCCGTCGACATAACCGTCTCGAATCACGACTACAGCCGCCGAATCGACCTGTGACATCGCCCAATAGACCATGCGTGCACCCTAAAGCCCGCCGAGTGCGACATTACGCCCCGGTGGCACACGCGGCCGGGTCTACGACTGAGCACCTCCCGCTGCGACCCGCTTGCGAGACCTTGAACATGTTCAAATTTAGGTCTACGGTCAATTTTGAACACGTTCAGAATTGAGGTGAATCGATGGCTCGCACGTCCGAGACTCGCGACAAGGTGGTCGAGGTAGCTCTACGCCTCTTTCGCGAGGAAGGGTTTCAAGCAACCACGATGCGTCGTATCGCCGACGAAGCGGGCATCTCTCTCGGGAATGCGTACTACTACTTCGCCGGCAAGGACGAACTGGTCAACGAGTTGTACATCGTGATTCAGCGCGATCATCGCGAGCGTGCGCTCCACGTCCTCGTCGACGGCGGATCACTGTCCGAAAACCTTGCTGCCGTTCTGCATTCCGGTTTGGACGTGATGGAGCCGTATCACGCCTTCGGTGGATCCTTCCTGCAGTTGGCGTTGCCCACCCGGTCCAGTTCCAGTCCGTTCTCGGAGGAATCGTCCGACGCCAGGTCCATGGCCATCGACCTCATGCAAATCACCCTGGAGACGTCGAAACAGAAGGTTCCGGCCTCTCTGAAGGATGTTCTGCCACAGCTGCTCTGGATGATCTACATGGGTGTCACCCTCCATTGGGTCACCGATTCTTCGGACAACCAGGCGCGCACCCGCACCTTGGTCGACGGGCTCGTGCCGGTGGTGGCCAAAGCCGTACGCCTCGCTCGCCTCCCGGTGGCGCGGGGGCTGGTCACCGACGTGGCCGGCCTGTTGAGACGAATGACGTCCCCAGAAGGGCTCGAACAATGAGTGATTCACCATCGACCGTCGTCCTGTGCGGTGCCTCCGGCTACATCGGGCGGTACCTGCGTCGCTCCTACGAAGATCGCGGTATTCGCGTCAGGACCGTCGGACGCGGAACATCCAGCGATGCAACGTGGTCCGATCATCGCAGCCTCGTCGATGTACTCGACGGTTCCGATCTGGTCGTCAATCTCGCGGGCCGCTCGGTGAGCTGTCGCTACAACAAGACGAACGCGGACGAGATCATGTCATCGCGCATCCAGACGACGGCGCAACTCGGCCGTGCCATCGCCGACGTAGAAAACGCACCTCGATTGTGGGTCAACGCCAGCACCGGCACTATCTATCGCGATTCGCGCGACAGGCCGATGGACGAACGATCCGGCGACATCGGGTCGGGATTCTCCGTCGAGGTCGCCCGCGCTTGGGAGCGTGAGCTGTTCGACGCCGATGTGGCCGTTCGCAAAGTGGCGCTACGTATGTCGATCGTGCTGGGCGCAGGCGGCGGAGCCATCAACCCCATCATCGACCTGGCCAGAGTGGGGCTCGGCGGAAAGATGGGCGACGGTGGCCAGATGTTCAGTTGGGTTCATGTCGCCGATGTCGCTCGTGCCCTCGATCATCTCTACGACAACACTGGTATCTCCGGGCCGGTCAACGTTGCTACTCCCTTCCCGGTAACCAACGAGGACATGATGCAGCAGGTCAGGAATGTTCTCGGCCGCAGTCACGGTCTACCGACACCGGCGTGGCTGCTCCAGTTCGGTGCACGGGTGATTAGAACGGAGGCCGAACTGGTGCTGAAGAGCCGATGGGTGGAGCCACATGTGTTGACAGGCAGTGGTTTCGAGTTCCAGTATCCCAAGCTGGACGATGCGCTTGTCGACATCGCGTCCGAGACGCCCCGGGGATTGCTCCCCGTCGCCCTCGGCTGACGACGGGGCACCCTCGAACCTAGACGAGCGACGCAGACAAACCTCCGTCCAGGATGTAATGGCTTCCGGTGATCCATGACGCCCGGTCGGAGGCGAGGAACAGCGTCACTTCCGCGATGTCCTCCGGTGTTCCCAGCCGTCCCTGCTTGGCTTTGACGAGGTCACCGAACGGGATCTGGGTCGCTGCTTCGAAGTCCGGGACCAATCGATCGACCATTGCGGTATCGGCGAATCCGGGGCAGACGGCGTTCACCCGCACTCCCGATGCGCGCATCTCGATGGCAGCGACGCGCGTGAGCTGGATGACTGCAGCCTTTGTGGCACAGTAGGACCCGAGCAATGCGGTGCCGCCCACCCCGGCGAGAGAGGCGATGTTGACGATGTTTCCCTTGGACTCGACCAGTGCACCGATCGCGGCCTTCATCACCAGGAACGTGCCCTTGACGTTGACGGCGTAGATCTTGTCGAAGCTCTCCGTCGATTGCTGGAGCAGCGGCGACGACACTTCGATTCCCGCATTGTTGACGACGATGTCGAGTCCACCGAGAATCTCCACGGCCTGCGCCACCGCACTCTGCACCTGACTCTCCTCGGACACATCGCAGTTCGCGATGCCGGCGGCACCGATCTCCTCGGCCGTCTTCGCTGCTGCGCCTTCGTCGATGTCGCTGACGACGACACGAGCGCCGCGCTCGATGAACATCTGAGAGATGGCTTTTCCGATGCCGGCTCCGGATCCGGTCACGAATACTCGCTTGCCCTCGAACTCGGTCATGATGTGCTTCCCTTCGATGATGAGTGAGACATGGTGCTGCGTACTTCGGTTTTGAGGATCTTTCCCACTTTCGAGCGGGGAAGGTCGGTCCAGATCTGAATCTGTTTGGGTGCCTTGATGCTTCCGATTCGCGCCTTCACGTGGGTGATCAGTTCCTCGTCGGACGCGTCACGGCCGGGCCGTAACAGAACTGCCGCAGTGACTCGTTCGCCCCACTTATCGTCGGGCAGGCCGACGACGGCGCATTCCCTCACCGACGGATGCGACAGCAGGGCCTGTTCCACCTCGGCCGAGTAGACGTTGAACCCGCCCGTGATGATCATGTCCTTGGCACGATCGACCACGTACAGGTAGCCGTCGTCGTCGAGGTACCCGATGTCACCGGTGTGGTGCCACCCGTATGCACCGACTTCGACTGTGGCGTCGGGATTCTCGTGATAGCCCTGCATCACGAGGGGACCGCGAACGACGATTTCGCCGCGCTCGCCGCGCTCGACCAGTCCACCGTCGTCGTTCATGATCGCCACCGTTGTCAGCGGAGTCGGCTTGCCTGCCGAACTCAGTCGCTCGGTGGCGATCGATCCGTCGCTGCGGAAGTGATCGGCCGGAGCGAGTGTTGCGATCATGTTCGGTGCCTCGGTCTGCCCGAAGAGCTGTCCGAGAACCGGCCCGATGCGGGTCAGCGCCTCTTCCAGTCGAGTCGGCGACATCGGCGCGGCCCCGTACCAGAGGCACCGCAGCGACGACAGATCCGTGACGTCGAGATCCGGATGATCGAGCACGCCGTAGATCACCGTCGGCGGCAGAAACGCGTGGGTGATCCCGTGTTGTTCTATGAGCGACAGGAATTTCCCGACGTCGGGAGCACCCATGACAACGACGTGTCCGCCCAGACTGAGGATGGGAAACGTCAGCACGCCCGCAGAATGAGTCAGCGGCGCGAGAGCCAGGTATCTGGGTCGATCCCCGAAGGGGTAGCTCATGAGTGCCGTTGCCGTGGAGGTCATCATGTTCTCCTCGGTCAGCCTCACCCCCTTGGGTTTTCCGGTCGTACCGCCGGTGCCGGCGATCATGCACAACCCGTCCGCCGGTCGTCTCTCCGCAACAGAATCGGAGCCGTGTTCGACGAGCCAGCTGTCGTACGAGAGCGCTCCCGGCACGTCGCCGTCCAGGCAGACGAGCCATTCCAGCCGAGGAAGCTGCTCGCGAATGCGACCGACGACATCGGCGAAGGCTTTCTGGAAGAACAGGAATCGGCAGCCGAAGAGCTCGAACAGTTGACGGTTCTCGTCTGCTTCGTTGCGTGGATTGATGGGGCACCACACCGCCCCTGCCCGCGAGATCGCGAATACACAGGTCAACGCCAGCGGGTCGTTGGCGGAGAGCACGGCGACCCGGTCACCTGCTTCGATCCCGTTGTGCTGCAACGCAGCGGCGATGGCCACTGTGTCGTCGTACACCTGGCCGTAGTTTCGGGTGGTGTCACCGATGGTGAGACAGGGTGCGTCTCGGCCCAGTGACACACCTTTGTCGAGGTAGTCGGACAGCCGCATCGGCCCTGTCCTCAGCTGTGTGCAGTGACGATGGGTTCGAGCACCAGTCCGAACGCGCGGAGCACGCCGAGCAGTTCCCGATGTCCGAATGCCTGGCAACTCGAGGCGAATCCGACCTTCTTCGGCGGTCCCTGCAGCAGATGCGCCGCCGCGTAGGCGTTGAGCAGTGCGGTCTGCTTGTAGTTGCAGTTGCCGTGAATCACGGTGTGCACGCGACCGAGTGGTCCCGACGCGTAGACCGAGTCGAGTGAGGTGTTGATGCGCGGGTTCTCCCGTGGGGGCGTCTCGCTGCGCACCGACGACGACACCGTGTCGATGATCTCGTACTTCTCCGCATCGGACTTGCCCTCCATCTGAGCCATTGCGGCAGAGATGATTTGAGGCACTGCCAGCATCAGAGGCTTGTTGATCACACCGCCCAGGGCCCGAGCATTCGCTACGCGCGGATCGTTCTTGAACCACACCGGATGGGATGTCCCACCCCAGGGAAGAGCCAGGCCCAGGTCGTGCTGGCCGGGCACAACCACCTGCATGACGCCGTCGTCCGGCCATTCGACGTACTCGTTCTGCTCCAGGTAGTAGGCCTTGGAGAACGCAGCGTTGGTGAGGATCGTGTTCGTCGACGCGACCGTCGGGTGTCCCTTCCAGAACACCTCGATGTCGAGTGTGTCCAGCCCCGGCGTCTCGAGGCAGATGTTCGCAGCGATTTCACCGATGCTGTACATCTGTGCCAAACCTGGTGTGAGTACGAGGTTTCGGGATGCGAACTCGGCACCGTACTTCGCCTCGGCGTCGATCATCCAGTCCTGCTCACCCGTGGTGTCGGTGTAGTGCGCACCGATCTCGATGCACGCCTGCGCAACTTCGTGGCCGTATCGCGAGAACGGTCCGACCGTGTTGAGGACGATCTCGGCGCCCCGGAAGGCTTCGGCGAGAGCCGCTGCGGTGTGGTCGACCTCGACTACGTCGTACTCGACGGTCTCGATTCCGGGAACCACGTCGACGATGCCCTTGACTCGGCCTTCGTCGCGTCCGGCGGCCAGGAACGGGATGTTGTACTCGCGCAGGTATTCACAGATCAGTCGGCCGGTGTATCCCGACGCTCCGTAGACGACGACGCGCTTGTCGGTTGGCATGAAAAGTCCTCTCGTGATCGGCCCGTCCGCACGGCGGACCGAGATGGGTTGAGACTCCGGGCACCGGAGGGGACGTAGGGAACATCCGCCCTGCTGACGTGTGCCGTGGATCACACTAGGGTAGAATTTGTACAGACGTCAAGTTTTTTCTGGACAACTGCCCAGGATTTGGCCGACGCCGAGGTTCCTCGATCGGCCGTCGGGCATACACTGAGGTGACGACCACGCGCGGAAAGGACACGGACCATGACCCAAACCGCTGATCCGCGCGCGCGTATCGAGGAGCGCGCCCGCAACAAGTTCGAGTCCAAGCGGACCGAGCTGGCCGAGGCGACGCTGCACACATTGGCCGAATTGGGTTATGCGCGCACGTCCCTGCGGGAGATCGCGCAGAATTCCGAGTACTCGCACGGCGTGCTCCACTACTACTTCACCGACAAACTCGACCTGATCACGCACGCCGTCCGCCAGTACGAGGCCATCTGTGTCACTCGTTACGACGAGGTGGTGGCCAACGCGGTGGACGCCGCCGGCTTGTACGCGGACTTCGAGGAGAAGTATTTCGCCACGCTGGCCGCGGACGCCGGAATTCACCGTCTCTGGTACGACCTCCGCAATCAGGCCCTGTTCGACGGTTCGTTCCGCAGCGACGTGCTCGAGATCGAGGAGCGTCGCGAAGACATGATCTGGCGAGTGGTGGCTCGGTACTGCGAACTTCGCGGCACCACGCCTGCACTCGACAAGGCCTCCGCGTACATCCTTCTCGACGGCATCTTTCAGCGCGCTCTACTGCACCACCTGGCCGGCAACACAGCCGAGATCACCGCCGCGCGTCGCCAACTACTCGCAGCGTTCGCATTACTGGATTGCCCGACGCCTCAGTAGGTTCCCGGCCGAGTTCCCGTGTAGATGCCGGGAACCCGAAAGCGCAGGGGCGCTTCGTCGTACTCTTCGAGGGCGTGTGCGGTCCACCCGACAATTCGGGCGAGGGCGAACACCGTTTCCGGCGTGTCAGCTCTGAGCCCGTAGGCGAGGGTGAATGTGGCAAGAGCGAAATCCGAGTTGGGAAACGTATCGAATCTGTTCCCCACCTCCTCGATGATGACGTCCGCAGCAGCGACCACCACGAGGTCCGCACCGTGAGCTGGGTCCCGAAGCAATCGCAGTAGTTCCTCGGCACGCGGGTCTCGGTCGGTGTAGATGACGTGCCCGAAGCCGGGCACCCGCTCTCCCGACCTCAAATGTGTTGCGAGAGCGCCTATCGGATCGGCGATCGCCGTCGTCAGGAACCGGTACACGGGATCGGCGGCGGAGCCGTGCAGGGGGCCGTCGATACAGCCGAGCCCCGCCGAGACTATGGAGTACAGATTCGCTCGGGTGCTCGCAGCAACCCGAACTCCGAGCGTCGACGCGGCCAGACCGTGATCGGCCATCAGGACGAGCGCAGCTTGCAGCACCACAAGACCGTTCGGATCGGACTCGTCGGACGTGATTGCCTCCCAGACCGATTCGGCGATCGGAAGCTCAGAGGAACCACAACCGAGGGCTGCTGCGACCGTCACCAGCAGCTGCCCTGCCTCGCGGACAACGGATGTGGACCCGGTGTCGAATCGCATCGGTCGGTAGGTGGAGGCAATGTCGACGGCGATGCGGATCCGATCGATGGACCGGCAGTCCGGTGCCATCAGCCCCAGTGCATCTCGGCATCGTTGTACCACAACGGGATCGGCGACGAACTGGGTTCCGTCCACCAGCTCACCTGTCCACACGAAATGTGCAACCGATTCCAAAGTGCGTGAGCTGAGCTCGACGGCATCACGCCCCCGATAGTAGAGATGCCCGTCGTCGATCAGCGTGATCCGAGTCCGAATTCTTTCCACGGCACCGATATCGGTGCGCCTAGCGGTATCGCGTCCGGCGAGAGATTCCACCTCGTCCACGTCGAACACGCTCCCCCGCACTCCGGGAAGTCGAGTACTGGTCAACAGACCACGGCTGACGTAGGCGTACACCGTTTCCGGCTTGACGCCCAGCCGTGCGGCGGCCTGCACGGTGGTGAGCATGTTTCGACCGTCGGCGTGCGTCATGTCCACCTTTCACATTGACTCGATCAACATTGACAAGAATCAACACTAACGCGGATCGTAGGGGTTGACCAGCGCAAAGGAGTGCAGCCATGACCGTTCTCGACGCCCCACGAGGGCTCCACAACGTCGTCGTCACCACCACATCGATCGGAGATGTACGAGGCGACGAGGGTTTCTATCACTACCGCCAGTACTCGGCGATCGACCTGGTCCTGACGGGCACGTTCGAAGACGCCTGGTTCTTGATGGTCGAAGGCCGGCTGCCGAGCGACGCCGAGCGCGCCGAGTTCCTGCGTACGGTGGCCCCGCTGCGCATGATGCCGAAGGACGTCGCAGCGGACGTGAAGACGGTGGCGTTGTCGGGTCCCGAGCAACCACTCTTCGCACTGCGGACGGTGTTGTCGGGAATAGCAGGTGCTGTGCCGCTGTACGAGTCTTCGGAATCGGACAAACGTGCGACCGCCCTGCGTCTGTGCGCGATGACGCCGACCATTCTGGCTGCCGTACACAGGATTCGGGCCGGCAAGGAACCCATCGATCCACGCGATGATCTGACGACGGCTCAGAACTGGTTGTACATGATCACCGGGCAGGTACCCGAGGCCGACCACGCCCGAGCGATCGACCGATACCTCTCCGCCACGATCGATCACGGGTTCAATGCGTCGACCTTCACGGCGCGAGTCGTGGCGTCGACGGGGTCGGACATCGCATCGGCAGTGTGCGCTGCGATCGGTGCCTTTGCCGGACCGCTGCACGGAGGCGCCCCGGATCGTGCCCTCGACGGGCTGGACGAGATTGCCGACGTCGATTCTGCAGACGCGTGGGCACGAGCGAAAATTACTGCAGGCGAACGCATCATGGGATTCGGACATCCGGTGTACCGAACCGACGATCCCCGATCGGTGATGCTTCGCGATACGGCACAGGAGTTGGGCGGTGACCTGATCGACAAGGCCGTGCAGGTCGAGAAGGTCATCGCTGCTGCGCTCGCGGATCTCAAGCCGGACCGCAAGCTGTACGCCAATGTGGAGTACTACGCAGGCGTCGTGATGGAGCTCTGCGGAATTCCTCGGTCGATGTTCACACCCACTTTCGCGTGCAGTCGGATGGTGGGGTGGTGCGCCAACATCGTCGAGCAGTCGCACGACAGCAAGATCATCCGGCCGATCGCTCGCTACGACGGGCCAGTGTCTTCGGCAGTGGTGCGAAAAAGTGCCGCCCAGGGCACTTGAGCACGCCACTGCGGAGCAGTCACAACCTCGCCCGCATAGCAGGAAAGGCGTTGGCAGTGAATCCGCTCCGCTCATAGATTCCGCGCCCGGAGTGCGTCGCCATCAACTCCACCCGCGCAATCCCAGTCTGACGAGCCCAGTCCATCACCGCATCGAACGCTCTGCCACCGAATCCCTGACCTCGGGCGTCGGGCGCAGTGCATATGTTGCTGATCAAGACGTCACGCCCATTCGGCGAGAGCGGCGAGGGTGCCGCGTCGCGAACGGCACCCATGGCGCATGCTTTGATGACACCGTCGTGTTCGACGGCAAAAATGCCGTAGTCCGCATCGTCCAATCGGTCGACGAACCAGTCGAATGCATTTGCACGCCAACGTTCGCCGCCAGTGGCGCTGCCCATCGATCGAAACATTTCGGTACGCAACTCGACGAGATCATCCACGTCGCCGATGCGTGCCCGTCGAACTGTCACCTCGTTCACATTCGTCCTGCTTTCTCTGCCCACGGTCGCCACTACTGGTACATCGTCCTAGTACGTTGTGCTAATTTGGGTTCTGTGCCTGACAGTAGACGGAGTAGCCGACGGGACGCCATTCTTTTGGCTGCAAGTTCCCTGGCAGACCGTGACGGTCTCGAGGCAGTCACCGTCCGAGCTGCTGCGCACGAAGCAGGTGTGGGAATCGGAACTCTGCGACACTACTTTCCGACACAGAGGGATCTGTTCGATGCGATCGTCGAGCGTCGGGTCGACGCGGTGATAGACGATTCGATCGTGCTCGATTCGACAGCACCAATCGATGCACGGATCGCCGACATGGTCAGGCAGTTCCTGCCGGCCGACCTTGACAAGCCCGGAGCGCTGGGTCTGTGGTTCGCCTACTATTCCACTGCCTTGGGTCCAACTCCATCCGTGGCGAGCCAGCAACTCCTTACCGCTGCGGCACGCCGGTCGCACCAGCACATGCGCCGATGGTTGCGGAACTTCGCCAACGAGGGTCTCGTGGCCGACGACATGATCGACGATGCAAACGAGACTGCCATTGCGTTGACCGTCGGCCTGACCCTCGAAGCGTTGACTCCTGGATCCCCGATGACCATCGAGCGCGGCAGAATATTGCTCGCACAGCACTTCTCAGAATTGTTGGCCAAGGCAGTGCAGTGACAAGAGACCAAGACAAACTACGCAGACTTGCATCGACAAGTCCCGGGCTTCGCAGTCTCCGCCGCCCAGCGACCACGAACTGCCCTGAATTCGATCTGGCATACACCCGCACCGGACCGCCGTCACCCCGGCCTGTCGTCGTTCTCCCTGGAGGACCAGGGTTGGCCTCGGTTCTCCCCTATCGACGCTTCCGTCGGCGCGCAACCGCACGTGGGTTGGACGTCGTCATGATCGAGCATCGGGGAATCGGCCTTTCCCGCGCCGACACCACCGGACACGATCTTCCGCGTGCAGCGATCACGATCTCAGCGGTGATCGGCGATATCGCAGCTGTGCTCGAGCACGAGAACATCGATGCTGCAGTGCTGTACGGCTCTTCGTACGGTACATACCTCGCGTGTGGCTTCGGTATCGAGCACCCACACTCGGTAGCCGGGATGATCCTCGATTCGACAGTGCTGTCGGCGCACGATCACCATGCGGTTCGGTCACACGCGCGATCACTGCTTTGGGACGGACAGCACCCCGACACCGAGTCCAGTGCGCGGCTACTGCGCGATCTGATCGCCGGGGGTACCCACACCAAGGACGACGCGAGCGACGTTGCGCGACTCACCTATGAATTCGGCGGACCCGCACTGCTGCAACGATTTCTGAAGCAGGCGACGTCCGGAAAAGCGCAGCGAACCTGGGCCTTCGTGTCGAATCTCGGAAGAAGCGAAATCGAAGACGAGGTCGCGACGCGTTTCTGGATGGAGTTCGGGCCGGTCGCCGGCATCGCGTTCACCGAACTGAACTACGCACCCCCGCCCGACGGTGGCCCGTTCGATCCGGCAACTCAATTCATTTCTGCTGCAGCCAAATACCCACCGTTCTCCAAGGAGCCATTCGACATTCCCGCGCATCTTTCGAGATTCCGGTGGCCGACGGTGATCATCACCGGAAGTCGCGATCTACGCACTCCCCGACCGATAGCCGAGCGCGCCCACGCTTCGATCCCCGGTTCGATTCTGCTCGGAATCGACAACGGCCACAGTGCGCTCGATACGCACCAGCTGGTGGCTCTGCACGTCATCGAACGTATGGCTCAGAATCAGTCCAACAGGTTGACCAGGCCGTCGGACACACAGATCATCCGACAACTGGCCGTTCGCGGTTCTGCCACACGCTTTCTGCCGCATATTATTTCGGCAAGACTCAGGCTCGACACGGCCTGGACTGCTGTTCGACGTGTGAGCCGACTCAGTCCATTCGGACGGCGAGCTCCGGGTACTCGACGATGAGTCCTGAAGCGTCATAACGAAGATCTGCGGAGAAGTCGAACTGCGGGGCGGTGTAGCCGAGCGAGAACGGTGATGTGGCGGTCGCGGGGATGTCATACCTCTGGTCGAGCACTTCGACCACGTTCGCAGTGGCGCGCACATACACCGCGCGCACCTCGTGCGAACCGGGTTCTGCCCAGAGTCTATGGACTGGAATGGTGTTGGTGACGACAGAAGCTTCGAGATCGATGTCTACGCATGCAGCCAGATCAGTGCGCACTTCACCGTCGACGAACCACGTGCCGTTCTCGTCACGAGCGATGTCAGTGCTCCACGTCGCGTGGCGGGTCCGCGTTTCGACAGTGGCCTCACGCGTTGCCCACTGTTCGTCGACGATCACGCGATAGGACACTGCATAGCTCGTGGATCCTTCCACCGCGACACTGCTACCCCAGATACGAGTCGTGCCGTCCGCAGGGTTCGAAGCGAAGTACGCCACCTCGAAGCCGTCGCGCAATCCGCGGTGCCGCCACGCTGCAGTCTCGGGAAGTTCGTGGAGGTCGTGTTTCTCGATCGTCATATCGGGACTCCGTATCGATGTGCGCTCGAAGGTCGAGACTACCTGGACAACAGCTGCATCCCTTGGCATGGAATACTCGGGCTCTCGATGCTGCAAATGCCCTTACCGACAACCGAGTTCGATGCCATCATGCGTCGCTCCAGGACCTTCCGGACGATTCGTACGGCGTAGGCATCCGCGAGGCCATTGCCGATATCACCGAAGCTATCGCCCGTCGCGACTCGGCCACCGATGCACGTCAATCCGCGTCCTGACCCACGCTCGTTCGCTGACGAACGAACAGCAGTATTCCGATGCTCAGGGCGAGTCCTGCTGCCACGGCGGGGACGATCAATGCACGCTGGTAGTCCTCGACCGACGGCTCGCCGAGACTTCCGCCGACGAGCACTACCGTCACGATCGAGACGCCCAGGGCAGCACCGAATTGGAATCCGGTGTATACAACTCCACCCGCCAATCCATGCTTGTCATCGCTGACGCCTTCTACTGCAGCAGCAGTCAGCGGGCCGTAGATGAATGCGAATGCCAAGCCCAGCAGGAGCAGCGATGGCAGCAGGTCGCCGAATCCCGAGCCCTGATCCAACCGGAGGGTCAGAACGAACCCGAGTGCCACCGCCCCGAGTCCGGCAAGCATCACTGCAACGTTGCCGAATCGGGCGACCAACTTCGGTGTCAGGAACGGTGCAACGACCAACTCGATCCCCATCGCCGCGAATGCAGTGCCTGTCTGCAGCGGAGTCCAACCCAACAATTCTTGGAGATACAGCGTCAGGACGAATTGCCATGCGAAGAAGGCTCCGATGAACAGCAATCCCACCGACGTTGCCCACGGCAGCAGTCCGGCTGTCAGCACTCCTGCGGGGATCAACGGGTTTTCCGCTCGCCTCTCGATGGCGACGAAGGCGCACCCGAGTAGAGCGGCGGCACCGAATGCACTGAGCCCCAGTACGTTGGACACGTTCTCTCCTACGGTGACAATCCCGTACACCAGGCTGACCATCGTTGCAGTGAGCGTCGCGCCTCCAACAAAATCGAACGATTCGCGGGCTCGATCTTCGGTCTCTTCTGCGTCGCGCACGATGAAAAGCCCTCCTGCAACGAGGAATCCGAGCCCCAGGAAAGCCGGGGCGAAGAAGACCAGCCGCCAGTCCAGTGACGTGAGCAAGCCTCCGGCGAACACTCCGAGGAGAAATCCGGAGGCCCCGATAGCTCCGTAGATGGCAAGGGCCTTGTTGCGCAGCGCTCCTTCTGGAAATGTCGTGGTAAGGAGACTGAATCCAGCGGGTGTCATGAAACCGGCAGTTGCGCCGGTGATGAACCGGACCACGATCAACAACCATGATTCTTGCGCCAACCCACCGATTGCAGAGAAAGCCGCGAACACGGCAAGAGCCGTCAAGAACACCCGTCGTCGTCCGAGGACGTCGGCGGCGCGACCACCCAGAATCATGAACCCCGCGTACGCGAGCACATAGGCGCTGATCACCCAGTGGGCCGAACCGGTGCCGAGGCCGATATCGGCAGCAATGCTGGGCACTGCCACGTTCAGCATCGCGATGTCGATCCCTTCGAGGAACAACGCTCCGGTCACGACACTCAGTACGACCCACGCACGGCCCGGCAGCAGCGACACATGGCCTTCGATTGCTGATTCGGATTCGGTCACAACACTCTCCTCGGTGACAAAACATCAGTTGGTTACTTCTTGTAACCGACTGCAGCCTGGGTCATCATGAGTGCATGACACAAGAAGGCACTTTGGAGTCAGTCGGTTCCCCGCAGGGAAGTGACCAGGTGGCCGACGGATGTTGCCGCGATGGCCGTGACGCGTACCAATGGGATGCCCGCGAGGACTGTGGCGTCAGGCAGATTCTCGATCGTGTCGCCGACAAGTGGTCCCTTCTGGTGATCGCGTTGTTGGACGAGCAAACCTTTCGATTCGGCGAACTTCGACGAGAGATCGACGGGATCAGCACTCGCATGTTGACCGTGACTCTGCGCAACCTCGAGCGCGACGGCTTGATCGACCGGCGCATGTACCCCGAAATTCCTCCGCGCGTCGAATACCGACTCTCGGACCTGGGCCGAACGTTGCTGGGAACCATCCAAGCTCTCGTCGAATGGACCGAACACAATCAGCAACGAATTGCCCACGCTCGGGCAGTATTCGACGACGCGTCAGCAGTGACTCCGTCTCAGGTTCGAGGCGGGTCGACGCGCAACGAGAACGGCGGCACCGCCGACACCAGCAATCAGCGTGTAGGCGATCAGGAACTCGTGCGCGATCGCGAGCGACAACACCGCTCCTGACACCGCGATCAGGATCGATTGGTTCATCGACTCCGAAATCTGCAAACCGGAACTGTTGGCACCGTATTCGGCCTCCGTCGACTCCGCCAGAACAGTGGCGGTGATTCGCGGGTACGCCAGCCCCATACCTGTTCCCATGACAATGCATGCGACCACCAGCGCAGGTACCGGTATCGCTCCGGCGACGAACAGCCACGCGCCGACAGGACCGACGAACACCAGCACTACCGCTCTCGGTACCAGAGCGGAACCACCGTCGCCGCCGGAGCTTCTACCCTGCAGCCAGGCTCCGAAAATCCATCCGATCGCTCCGAGGGCAACGATCAAGCCGGACGAACTGGGACTGTAGCCGAGCTGGCGCTGGAGGTAGAGAGGCAGATAGATGTCCGTTGCCGCAACGGTCGCACCCAGCAATCCGCGCAGCACGGTCGCTCGAGGAATGCCCGGTCGAATCCTGAACGTGCCCTGGGGAAGAAGGCGTGTTGCCGACAACCCGATCAGCGAAACGGCGCACAAGCTGCCCAGGACAAGAATGGGAACTGTTTGCTGACCGGCGAGGTGCAGCGCGAGCACGCCCGCCGCTGCAACCATGGCCCATCTTCCTCGACTTCCGAATACTGCTGTGCCATTACGTAACTGGACCGAACCACGGACCGCAACAAGCAGCAATATCAAGGACACCCCGGATCCGACCAAAGCCAGCGCGAACACCGTTCGCCAACCGACGAACTCGACGAGTACACCGGCGAGCAGCGGTCCCGAGATTCCGGGTAGAAGCCACGCAGCCGTCAACAGCCCGAAGGTTCGAGAATGCAGCTCGGCTGGGATGCATTGTGCAATAACTACGTACAGGACGACAGAGTTGATTCCGCCGCCGAATCCCTGCAGCAGCCGGCCTGCCACGAAGAGCTCGATCGTGGGTGCCACCACACAGAGCGCAATCCCGATGAGAAAGGCAGTACCGCCCACTGCCATCGGGACCCTGACACCGCGTCGGTCGGCCCAATTTCCCCCAATGGTCATCCCCACCAGAGCTGCGGTCAGTGTCGAGGCATACGCGAGTGAATACCAGCGATCGGCACCAAAGTCATCGACGATCACAGGCAGAGCAGTGGTGATTGCGAACGACTCGAACGCAATGAACGTCATCGTTCCCAGCAGGCCGATAATCAGCGGCCGATGCTCTCCCGACAGCAGGTTCGGAGGACGGTCCACCCTGTCGGTCATCAGCTTCCTTCATCGACGAGCAACACGACCTTGCCGCGCCCGTGTCCGGTCTCGACGTCACGATGCGCCTGGCCGGCCTCGTCGAGCAAGTACGCGGCCCTGACTGTGACGCGCAACTGTCCGGTAGCGCACAGATCGACGAGTTCGCGCAGACGCTCGGCCGATCGATCGCTCGAAATCCATTGGCACTCGAGCTCTTTTGCCAGTGCCATGTCGACGATCGTTCCAATGCGGGAACGGTCGGACGTCAGATCGACTGCGGTGCCCAGGTTCTCATGTCCGGCCGCGTCGAGCACCAAATCGACTCCCTCCGGAGCCGCTGCCACGATTCGTTCGATCTGACCCTCACCGTAAGTTACTGCGACTGCGCCCATCTGCTCCAGATACGGGTGGTTGTCTCGACTTGCCGTGCCAATCACCCGCAGGCCTCGATGAAGCGCCAACTGAACCGCCATCGAACCCACCCCACCCGCTGCCCCATGGACCAGCAAAGTTTCACCTGCCCGCGCGCCCAACCGTTCCAGGGCGGTGTGGGCCGTCTGACCCGACGCGGACAGCGACCCCGCCGTGCGCCAGGAAACGTGAGAGGGCTTGGCTACAATCTGGTCGGTCGGAACGCTCACGTTCTCCGCGTAGCAGCCGAGAACTCGATATCCCAGGACGTCGTCACCGACCGCGAACTGGTGGACATCTGCACCGAGCGCCTCGACGGTTCCCGCAAATTCGTTGCCGAGAATCTGCGGAAACTCGATCTTCGCGCCCGGCGGTACCCACCCTTCCCGAATCGCCGCATCGGTCAGTTGCACACCGGCCACTCGAACCTTGACCAACACCTCTCCAGGATTCGGAGTCGGCCGGGCAAGCGTTCTGGTCTTCAGCACCGATGCGGGTCCGTGTTCGTCGATCGCAACGGCGCGCATCGTGTTGATCATCGGCCAACCGCCGGGCGGCCTTCGATCCGATCAAGACCGACGCTCGGATCACCAGTGATTCTTACCGAATCGGCAAGAACAGTCGGAATCGAGCTGATGCCGAGCGCGGCCGCATCGCGAATGTCGTCGTCGACAGCGGCCGAGTACTCGTCGGTCTCTACGAGCATCGTGATGTCGCCGCCCGCCAGGCCCACCTGTTCGCCGACCGAGCGGAGCACCGTCCAATCCGCGATATCGTCGTTGAACTCGAAGTGCCTCGAATACAAGGAATCCCACGCCTCGAATCTGCTCAACTCTCGATCCGCCACCAGCTTCAGCAGTCGGTGCGCATTGCGTGAGTCGACTACCAACGCGGTGTCGATGTTGATGGTGAGCGATTCCGATGTACCGCCCGCCACGATCTTCCTGCTGTGAGCCGCCCATCGTGCTTCGTCGAAGCCCCACGAGGACAGCGCCGCTTCCCGAACGGTGATGCCGGAGCGAGTTGGACCGGCGGGTTCGAGCAGAAAGCTCCTGTACTCGACCCGCGTGCCGGATTCGAGATGGCCGAGTGCCCGGCCCAGTTGTCGATGCCCAATCCAGCACCACGGGCACCGTAGGTCCGCCCAATTCGTGATCGTTGTCGTCAATTGTCTCTCCTGACCTCGCTGAAGACTGCGATGTACAGTGCACTTCATCAAGTGCACTTGACGTCAAGGCGAGTGAGCGAATCCGGAGGGGCAGGTCATGACACAACTGGATGCGGACGCGGTATGGCTCAAGCCAGGCCAGGTCGCAGAACGTGCCGGGGTCGCAGTATCGGCCCTGCACTACTACGAACAGGTTGGATTGATTTCCAGTCGCCGCACGAGCGGAAACCGTCGGGAGTACCGGCGCGACGTGCTGCGGGTTATCGCCTTCATCAGAACAGCTCAGCGTCTCGGCGTGTCCCTGGAGAAGATCAAGGATGCGCTCGACCAACTGCCGGAACAGGCCATACCGGGAAAACGCGATTGGGCGCGGATATCTCGACAGTGGCGCGACGAACTCACTGCTCGCATCGAAGAATTGACTGCGCTGCGAGACAACTTCTCCGACTGCATCGGATGCGGATGCCTGTCGCTGACATCGTGCCCCTACTCGAACCCCAATGACATTCTCGGACAACAAGGTACGGGAGCACGACGCCTCACAGCCCGGATGACGCAATCGACGACACGCACAGGAACCGAAACCTCGCTGTTTTCGTGATCGTGATCGTGGAACGAGCGACGTGCCTTCGGCAACAAGAGTCACCAATCGACATGGTCACAAGGTCTTGATTTTGGCGAACGGGTAGCCACCGATCACCACAGCGACGAACACATAGGCTGCCAGCCCGGCCAACTCCCACGTCGTTATTTCGCGCTGGAAGTCGGAGAATATCCAAAGCAACGGAGCCAGCAGCCAAATGGCGGCAGCGACACCGCAGATCACGAACAGCCTGTTCGCCCGTGCACGCAGGTGTGGGGTGGTCTTCACCCGGTCCGGTACGTCGCTGCCGTAGTAGTCCGGATAGAGAACTTTGCCTCGCAACCCGACTGACGAGCCGAAGCCGAACGCGAAAATTCCCACGATCAGCCCGAGAGCGAGCGCAGTGTTCACGGATCACCGTCCCGCTACAGCTCGGCCGGACTTGGATAGCGCTCTATAGTTTCGAATCGTGTTGACGCACAACCACGCAGTGACGATGGGAGCGAAGAATCCGAGTGTCAGGCCCCCACCCATCAGCGAGATCACGACGACTGCGCACCCGATCAGAGTGACACCAATCAAATCGATCTTTCGGCCGATAGACGAACCCGAGGTCGCCACGATTCCGGGAAATCGCGGCGAGTCGACGAGCATCCGTACCGCCGCGACGCATGCAACCAGTCCTGCAACGACCATGAATGCGAACACAATCGTTCCACCCCAACCGATCTCGGCCCAGTTCAACCGCGGCTCGAACAGCCCGCGAACGAACGCCTGGAGGGTGGGGACCGAAGCAAAGTAACCCAGGTACAGCAACACGATTGGTCCCGCCAGACCCACAGCCGTCCGCCCATTCGCCATACCGAACGGTATCAAACGGCTCGAATGTCGGCAGGCGTTGGTACCGAGGGCCGCGATTCTGCCAGTTCTGTCTCGCCGTTCGACCGCCCTCGCGATACCCACCTGGTTCGACTCACGTTGGTGCACAATCGAAGTAGACGCACGACCGACTAGATTCCACCTCGAACGCGTCGCATGTAGTCTCGCCATCCCTCCAGATAGGGCTTCACATCATCGGTTTCGATCAGAGCGACATCTTCGACCGGGTAGTTTCGACTTTCGATGACGATCGAGACGCCGTCGACCCCGCCGGCGGCCCACCATCGGTCGGGTCCACCCCACTTCGAGAACTCGACGCTCACGCCGTCGCAGGGTATCGACACAGCGACCCCGGGCGAGTCCCGGACTGCCCGGTGCCGGTTCTCGTAGTCGGGCTCCCTCGGGGAAATTCCGGTAGCGCGTTCGATCGCTCGAACCACCTCCCGCCGAGGATCTCCGACCACCGTGCTGATCTGCAAGGACAGGTCGCCGTCAGGGGTGCCGTGCACCAGTCCGGCGGATGAGAGCCTGTCGTCCACCCATCCCCAGTCCCCGATCATGATGGGGCCGATCCACTCCTTCAGCCCGAACACGCGAACCTGCCGAGCTTCCGAAAGCACTCGGCTCTCGAGTTCGCTCGTGTGTTCCCAGAACTCGTCCGGGGACAGTCGCCCTGTCACTTCCATTGCGCACCTTCTTCAGTCCGAGAGCAGGTCTCCTGTCATGACAACAGTTGCGAATTCCCCGTGCAGGTTCGTCGCGGTGATGGCCGACAAGGTGGCGGCGGACACGGTCGTTCCGTCGTGCCCGACGCGATCGAAGGTGTGTGTGGCGTCGATGACGAAGTACGTGTCGTATCCAAGGTTTCCGGCCATCCGAGCCGTCGTCTCGCAGCAATGATTTGTCGTGATCCCACAGATGACGACCTGGTCGATGCCCTCGGCACCCAGCCAGGCATGGAGATCAGGGGTGCCGTAGAAGCTCGAATTGACTCGTTTGTTGATCAGCAGATCTGGACTTCCTTCGATAACGTCCTTGAACGCATGCCCGGAACTACTCGGTGACAACGGAGACAGAGGGTTGTCGGAGTCGTGTCGAACGAACACCACCGGCCATGACTCGGACCGCCACAAGCGAACGAGGGCAGCGATATTGCCCTCGCACGACGGGTTGTCCCGCGGACCCCAGAACTCGGCATCGTCGAATCCCGCCTGTACATCGACAACGATCAGAGCGGGCCTTCGAAGGTCGATCTGCGCTGCGCCCATGCGGCCAAGGATACGACGAGGTGCCTACTGCCGAATATCCAACTCGACGGGTTGCACGCCCCCCCCAAAGCCGCCAATGCCGATTCTGCTGACGTGAAACGCAACTCGTCGAACCATCACCGATACCAACGGAGTGTCTTTTTGACCGCTGGAAACGAGTCCAAGGTCTGGATGCGGCTCCAATTCAGGGTCTGCATTCAGCTCGCCGCGCAGACGAGACCATAAAGCGACCAGTCAGTCCGTGTCGAATCCGTTGTTGTAACCGGCACGTTCTATCGTCACATGCATGACGTCGTCCAGCTTCACGCCGCTACGGACCAGAACTGGACAGCGCACGCACGCTCAGCAACGATCGATCACCGGAGACGCACGAGCACAGGTCGTTCCGGGCGCACCGGACTCATCTGCGCACATCACACCGAATCGTTTCGGTCGGTGGTGGCTGGCAGGTTCGGCACTTGCAGCGTGCATCGCGATCGCAGCGCATGCGTTCTTCCTGGGGTGGACGGTTCCGTTCGGTCTTTTCGGCAACGGAATCGACACCATTGTCTACAGACACGGCGGCGACGTCGTTCTGCAAGGCCAGCCCCTGTACGAGTTCGCGTTGTTCGACATCGGATTGCCGTTCACCTACCCGCCGTTCGCGGCCTTGTTCTTCACCCCGCTGGCATTGCTCACCGTGACGAGTGCCGTGACCGTGCTGCAGGTGATCAATGTTCTGCTGGTCTACGCCGCGGTTGTTCTGAGCTGGCGTGCTCTCGGGTATCGCAGCGGCGGAATGTATCTCGTCAGCGCACCGATGGCAATTGCGTTCACATGGCTCGAACCGGTACGGATGACCATCTGGCTCGGGCAGATCAACCTGCTGTTGCTCGTGTTGGTTCTGCTCGATCTCAGCCGGGGGGAAGGTAGTCGTCTCCGCGGTGCCGGTGTGGGAATTGCCGCGGGCCTCAAGCTGACGCCCGCCTTCTTCGTGCTCTACCTGCTGACTATCAGACGGTGGCGTGCGGCGTTCACCGCGGGTGCCGCTTTCACGATCACCGTTGCAGCCGGATTCTTGGTCATCCCCTCCGATTCCTGGAAGTTCTGGACCACGACCATGGTCGACTCCGAGCGGATCGGGGCACTGGCATCACCGGCGAACCAGTCGATCCACGGCGCACTGGCGCGGTTGTGGCCCGGCCACACGCCGCCGTTCCTGGTGTGGCTTCTCTGTGCCGCAGCCATCACCGCCCTGGCATTGTGGACAGCTGCGCGGGCTCACCGAGCGGGTAAGACGTTGCTGGCGTTGGTGATCTGCGGACTCGCAACGCCGATGGTCTCACCATTCGCGTGGGGGCATCACTGGGTGTGGTGCATACCGTTGACCATCGTCGCCCTCGACTACGCGAATCGACACCGCACGTGGTGGAGCTGGCTGGCACCAGTAGCGGCCACTTTGCCCATGATTGCCTGGTACTTCACCGACTACCGCGGCATCAAGGCAATCGGAATCTTCATGTTCGAGGGGTCCCGTGCCTTCGAGGCGGCCGTTCAATTCACCTACCCGGCGGTATTTCTGGGAACAGTGACACTCACTCTGATCTCGACCCTTCGTCACTCTCGGCACCGATCGCTGCACTGAACCGACCATAGGCCGAATCGGGTGCATCTGACCGCGCTCACCGCGGTCAGATGCACCCGATTTCGACCGCCAACGAGCTTGGCGCCGTCTACTACACACCCCGATGGGAGGGGACAGCCCCGTACGACCATGTCGAGGCCACAACTGTTGAATTCGCGACAACCCCGCTACGATGCTCGGTACATCAGACCGAACGGTCTTGAACATGGAGGATCACATGCCGTATCTCGGTCTGCTGGTGATGTTGCTGTGGGTGTTCTGTCTGATCGACGTGATCACGGCCGACGACGGTGGAGTGCGCTTCCTCCCGAAGATCGTGTGGCTGCTGTTGGTGGTGTTTCTCCCGTTGGCCGGCTCGTTGGCATGGTTGTTCGCGGGGCGTCCGATAGGTGGCGGAATCTGGGGAGGTTCCGGCGGCGGCAACCGGCGGGCGAGTAATTCTGCGTTTCCGGAGTACGAGACGCGCCCTGGTCGTCAGGCGGCGCAAAATCCGGATGCCGATGCGGAATTTCTTCGGCAATGCCGAGAGCGCGCTGAGGAACAACGTCGACTCGAGCGCGAGCGTCGCAAGCGAGATCTCGGATTCTGATCAGTGTTGCCGAATCGACGGCGACTCGATGGTGCCCCACCGCGACGGCGGCAGCACGATCAGTCGCGCTTTGCCGATGACATCTCCGCCGGGGACAGTGCCGCCCAGTTCGTCTTTGCGGTGAGCTCTGGAATCGGCTGAACCGCTGCGGTTGTCGCCCATCACCCAGAGACTTCCGGTGGGCACGGTCACCGGCCCGAAGCAGCGTCCGGATTGGGGCGTGGTCTCGCAGGTGAGCGTGTTCTCGACGAACGGGAAGTCCATGACGACGTATGGCTCGTCGAGCGGCTGACCATCCACCTCGACGCGACCTTGCGCATCGCAGCACTGCACGGTTTGCCCACCGGTGGCGATGACCCGTTTGACGAGGTCGTTCTCGTCGGGTGCAACCAGTCCAGCCCACGAACCGGCGTCTTGTAGCGCCTTCGCTATCGGGTCGGTCGACCGCCCGGAGCTGTACCCGACGTTCCACGACGAGGTCGGTGCACGGAACACCACCACATCGCCCGGCTCCGGGTCACCGAAGCGAAAGGTCATCTTGTCCACAACGATCCAATCGCCCGTACATCCCGCGCACCCGTGCAGCGTCGGTTCCATGGACTCGGACGGTATGAAGTACACGCGACCGACGAAAGTCTGCAGAGAAACGCTCAACACCAGCGCAACGACGACGAGGACTGCGATCTCGCGAAGCCAGGACGGGACTCTGCGTCGCTGCGGATCGCGTGCCGTTGCCATCCTGGCAGCCTAGAGCCCGGCAGTTGCGTAACGTACTGAGCATGTTGTTTCTGGGCCTTGTGGTCGCTGTCCTCGGCGCGGTGATGATGACCGTCGCGACGAGACAACTGTCGCGCGTCAACGAAGGCCACCATCTCCCGATGATCATCGGGAGATTTGCAGTCCGTTCCCCGTTCGCAGCCACAGCGCTTCGAGTGGGAGCTCAGACTGCAGCTCTCGTCGCTGCGCTGATCGTCATGAATGCGACGTGGGATTACACCGCACCCTGGCCATCGATCATTCTCACCATCGCAACTCTCGTTGCGCCAGTTGCAATTCCAGTCATAGTCATAGCCTTGACGCACAATCGACACTTGCCGGCCCCGGGACGGTGAGTCGGCTGCTTCCTTGTTCCAGGTTTACCCGTAGCTGACGAAAATCAGTCGGTTCCTTCTGTCGGGACAAGTGTGTTTTGACCACTGGCGATGTACCACTCACCATCCTGCCTGCGCCAGATGTAACTCGGGCGTCCTTTGACCGGGGGCGACATGGGTCGTCCGGCAGCATCCAGATACTCCTGGTTGACCCCTGTCAGCACGACGTCGCCGGTGATGAATCGGATGTGTTCGACGTCGTACCGAACCGATCCGTCTGCGAATGCCCCCGGAAGCACCCTGCTGGTGAATTCCTCGATCTGTCGCCGACCGATCAATCGAACGCCCGCGGCGCTCACCCACACAGCATCCGCGTCGAACAACGCAAGAAAACCCTCCACGTCTTCGGTCCGTTGGGTCCGCTCCAGTTCAGCGACACGGGCTACGAGTTCGTCCACATCGTCTTCCGACGGGTGCGGAGGTGCGATCGATATAGTCATGTCGACACTCCACAACATCAACCGCACTCGAGGTCAAGAGTTTCCCAGGAATTTGTGTCTCGCAACATCTGTCGATCGTGTGTGGACACCACCACCGCGGCATCGGTCGCGTCGAGGGCTTGGGTCAATTCGTCGACCAGCGCGATGGACAGGTGATTGGTCGGCTCGTCGAGCAGCAGAACGCTCGGCCGGCGGGCGAGAGCCAGTGCGAGGTCGAGGCGGCGATGTTGACCCATCGACAGTTCGCCGATCCGCTTGTTCATCTCTTGTGACCGCAGTAGGCCGAGCGAAGACAACGAGACCGTCCCGTCGAAGCGCGATCGAAAGTACTCTCCCGCTCGACTTTCCGGCGGTAGTGCCGATTCCTGACGCAGCAGAACGACTCGCGCGTCGTGCGCTGCCCGCACCTGACCGGCCGTCGGGTTCTCGTGTCCCGCGAGCACGGACAGGAGTGTGGACTTCCCGGATCCGTTCGGCCCCGTCACCACCTGCTTGACGCCTGCCGACAGGGTCAGCGATACAGGCACACCCAGTCGCCCCTCCACCATCACATGTTCGGCAACCAAAAACGTTCCCCGCCTTGCAACGATCCTCGGAAACCGTAGTTGTTGAGGTGGTTCCGGAACAGGGAGCAGCTGAGATTCCAGGTCCTCCTGCCTGCGGTGCACGTTTCGTACGAGACCGCCTGCACGCGTGGCTCGTTGATGCTTGTTCGTACCTTTGCTCGGCCTCCAGCTGCTGACCAGCTTGTTCTGTGCTTTGCTCAGATCCTCGCGGAGCTTGACGGTCATCGCCAACTGCTGTTCGTACTCCTGCTCCCACGCGATCCGCTCGGCAGCGCGACCGGCCCGATAGCTGGCATAGCCGTCACCGTAGGCGCGTGGTCGACCGTCCGGAGTCGGATCGAGATCCAGAATCTGTTGCGCTACATCGGAGACAAGAGCTCGGTCGTGACTGACCACTACGACGCCACCGGCCCGATCTCGAAGCCGTCCGGTCAGATAGTCCAGGCCGGCTCGGTCGAGGTGATTGGTCGGTTCGTCGAGGAGCAGAAAGTCGTGATCTCCGCCGAGCAAGCAGGCGAGTCGCACTCGGTAACGTTGTCCAACAGACAGTGTGGAAAGAACTCGGCATCTGTCGGTCACTGCTCCGAGTCCGTCGAGCGCAATGTCCAGTCGCCGCTCGGCGTCCCATGCGTCGAGAGCCTCGACGCGCTCCAACGCTGATGTGTACCTCTGTTCGGCTTCTGCTCCGCCAGAGGTCAATTCGTTCGATGCCGAGTCCAGCTTCGCCAACGCCGATATCGACTCGGCGATGGATTCGCGAAGGACCTCTCCGACAGTGCGTTCGTCCGCGGTGACCATCTCTTGCTCGGCAACACCGAGGGTCCCGACGCGTGACACGGTTCCCGAGTCGGGCGTCAACCGTCCGGCCAGGACGTGAAGGAGGGTGGACTTTCCGCGTCCGTTCTCGCCCACGATTGCCCACCGAGATACGGGTGTCACAGCGATGTCGACACCGGTCAACACCGGTGAGCCGCCGAAGGCGACTGCGATGTCGGAGGCGATGAGTTGCGCGTCGGCGCGCGCAGGGATAGTTGCAGAATATGCCATGAGATCTCCGAAGAATAAGCGCAGCAACATAACTGCGCGTGAATGACGGACGGACCGGGTAGGTCCGGAATCGACGGCACGGTCGAACGCGGGTAGTTCCCCACGTTCGACTCGCCGATGAAGACCGTCATTCGAAGATCAAATGCATGCCGGCACGGTAGCAAGCCGAGTCGGCGGTCCGCCATCGATTTTTTCGTCAGCTGCTGGCGGCCTCGGCAAGCATCGGTCCATACTGTTCCGGTGAGAAGAGCCGGATTCGGAGCAATCACCCTGGTTGTCTTCGGCTGCGCCTGCGCACCTGTCGTAGTCGACGAACCTCGACTACCGATCGCATCGGTTCGGTCGACGCAGTTTGCTGCTCCCCCACCGCCTGTCACCGATGCCTTTCCCAGCGCCGAGCAGTTGACCGCCTTGCTTGCAGCCAGCCTGAACTATTCGGTACGGGAGGAGGATCGGGCGCGACTGTTCGACGGTCCCACCGAACGCAACGTGTCGCTCGCGCGCGCCTGGGGTGCGCAGCCGAATCCACAACACATCGACTTCACTACAGTCGAAGTCACCGGCCCGGACACCGTCGATGCAAGCGGAAGAGGATCGTTCCGCGGCCTCGAACCCTATTCGGTCGGTCCCATTCCCTTCGTGCGGTTCGACAACGCGTGGAAGGTCTCCCGCGCCTACGCCTGCGGAATAGTCCGGGCGCTCGATGGCCCCGACACCTGCTCGTGAGCCGAGGTGGATTTCGCGGACCGAGCGAGCGGTGGGCTATAACTGAGGTCGAGCCAAGACGTCGGGCAATTTGGTCGATAGGACTTGATTCCACCCTCGCGCAAATGCGTTGCGCGCCATGACCTGCCGCTTGTCGTCTACATCGAAACCACTGTGTGTCAACAGCAGCCGAGTACCACGCCCATGTGAATGGACCTCCCAGCTCAAGAACCATCGCACGGGGCGAACCGAGCGCAGGTCCATCCAGCTCCAGGTCATGGCTCTGTCGGGAGTAGTCGCCAACACTTCACACGCGATTTCGGCCGACGAACTCGACGGAACGGACAACAGGAAGTGAGAACCGACGATGGCACCCATGTACCCGGTCGACGGCATCAACCACCGCTCGAGCGCTGCCGGATCGGTGATCGCGTTCCAGACAGCCTCCGGTTGCTGGGCGTAAAAACTGCCCACTTCGACGCGTGATAGATCCGGCTCGAAATCGAACTCCGGGCTCACTCGCTACTCCGCATCCTCGAGTTCCTCCGAGACTTCCATCCGTATCCGCCCTTGTTGCGTACGACCCGACACGACGACCGCGCGCCTACCAAGGCATGACAGTAGTCCGACCGACCGCAAGCGTCTGACGTTCAAGCGGTGGGCCCCAGCTTCGCTGGATCCGCAGGCGCGAGAAGGTACGCGAATGCATAGCTCACAGACGTCAGTGTTGCGAGCATTATCAACGACTCCGGGTGCAGAGAAGGATTTCCCGATGCCGCCTCGGCCCAGGCGAGCAGTCCCCCAACCACCAGCATCACGGCCGCTGCCGAACACAGCGCGAATCGATGTCTCCACCGGTTGCGAGTGCGCGGCGGCCAGAACACCGCAGTCCGCGCTGCGTAATGCCCACCTGCGACCGCGACGAGGCCAACGATCAGTCCGACCACTGCGCCGATCACAGCAGGAAGGGTCAGGTCCCACCACCGACCGTTGGCACTCGACCAGATGAGCGCCGCAGCCGTACACGCACCACTGGCCGCTGCGACGCAAAGCTCTTTGGCGACCCAATCCATGCAGATAACTCAAACACACAGAATCCGGTGCAGCCAGCCGCGCTGAGCGCGGTCCAGTGCACCCGATTCGCTCCGCGGAACCGCTCCGGCGCAGTGAACGTCCAAGTGGACATGCTCGATGAATGGTTGGCGCAGCACGACGGCGTGATCACTCGCGCGCAGGCGGGGTTCTGCGGCCTGAGCGGCGATGCCGTGGACCGTTTGGTGCGCGCGGGTGCGTGGCGAACGATTCACCGAGCGGTGTACTTCGTCGTCGACCGCCCGTTCACTGCGGACGCGCGCATTCGGTGCGCGGTGTGGGGTGCGGGGCAGAACGCTGTGCTCAGCGGGGAAGCCGCGGCCTTCTGGCATCGGGTGATAGCCGAGATGCCGAACATCATCGAGGTCACCACCCCGCGCAAGGGGCGCAGCCGCGCCGAAGGATGCCGACTCCGCCGCCGCGATATCCACAGCAAGGACATCGTCGAGCGCCGCGGGCTTCAGGTCACGTCTCTCGAACTCACTGTTCTCGAAGCCTCGATCGGCAAGGCGCACATCATGGATCGGGCACTTCAGCGCCACACCGACCTCGGGCGATTGCAGCAAGCCCATGCGCGAAACCCCGGTCGCACCGGTGCTCCCGAAGCGAAGCGGCTACTGAAGATCGCAGCGAATGGTGCCCGCTCCGAGGGAGAGCGACTCTTGATCGGAGAGTTCCGGGCCCGCAAGATCAGCGGCTGGGTGGTCAACTATCGATGGGGCGACTACGAACTCGACATCGCGTTCCTCGCCGAGATGGTCGCCATCGAAATCGACGGCTGGGCATTTCACTCCGATCACGATGCATTCCAACGGGATCGGACCAGGCAGAACGGAATGATTCAGAGCTGGACGATCCTTCGCTACACCTGGATCGACCTGACCGAAGACATGGATCGTGTGATCGCCGAAATTGTCGCCACTCTCGATCGAATCCGGTGCAGCCAGCCGCGCTGAGCGCGGTCAGCTGCACCCGATTTCATGGCCGCGGGGACCGTGGCGGACTGTACGACCCGTCGAGTCGACCCTTGATGCGTCGGATCGCCTTCCATCCCGCGGGCGTCACCGCGGTGCTGATGATCGCGCCGAACATGACGCCCTGCAGCAGTGCCGACCACTGGCCGGGACTGTCTCCGAACAGAGGCCACTTGTACAGAATTGCGAGGACCGCGAGGAACACCAGAGCACGCATACCTGCACCCTCCCACGACATCGTCAGCGACGCGAACTATCCGGTACCGTGGAGAAAACGGGCAAAGTGGACCACACCAAACCGGAGGCCGAGATGCAGAAGCCATTTCGCAAGTGGGTCATGACCGGGGCTCTGAGCAAGAAGTGCGGCGCAACCCGAGCCGATTACATCAATGCACTGGCTCTTGCCCCCGCAGTCGGTATCGGCTTCCTTCTGATCCAGTTGATAGTCGACTCGGGTTCGACGGCTCTCGACACTGCGGCAGGGTGTCTGGGCGGTGCCATCACCGGCTTCCTGTATCTCTACATCGCGTATCGAGTCGATTCACGTAAGAACCGCGGGCCTACCCCTGCGTCGCCGCTGGGTGCTCGGCCCACACGGCTCTGAAGTGCGCCCCGCTCCAGCGAATCAATGCGACTCTGTTGCATTCTGAGCGACTGAAACCCACATTGATCCCGATCTCAGGCGCGCTTCGAGGAATACATTCGTTCGTCTGCGATGCGGAGAAGGTTGTCGGGGCTGGTGGTCGGCTCCCAGCTCCATCCGACGCTCACTGTCACCTGGATTGCGGCCCCGGCGATGTCGTACGGCCCGGCGAGTAGGCCGACGACTCGTTCGGCCAGTCGCTCGACTCCTTCGAGTGAGCGGGCACTGCGCAGCAGGACGACGAATTCGTCTCCTCCGATGCGGCAGGCGACGTCGTCCGAGCGGACGTTGTCGAGGATGCGCCGACCGATTCCCTGCAGCACGGTGTCCCCCACTGCATGGCCGAATCGGTCGTTGATGGACTTGAAGCCGTCGACGTCCACGAACAGTATTCCGACGGGGCGGTCGCCTGCCGACTCCCTGAGCGAGTGCAGTTCGGCCATCAATCGTCGACGATTCGCCAGCCCGGTCAAGTCGTCGATCAGCACTTGTCGTTCGAGGTCGGCTTCGGCTGTTTTTCGTGCGGTGATGTCCTGGATCTGCGCGATGATCACGTCGCCGGCTTCGCTGTCGCGTACGAGTGTGGCATTTCGCTGCACCCAGATGGTTGCACCGTCCTTCCGGACGTACCGCTTCTCCGACGCGACGGTGGTCAGGGTTCCTTCTGCCAACGCGCGAAGGTGTTCGTCCGCGATGGGGATGTCGTCGGGATGAGTGAGGTCGCGAAAGGTTTTCTGCTGCAACTCTTCCGCGGTGTATCCCAACAGTTCGCACAGGGCCTTGTTCACCTGCAACCAGCGTCCGTCCACTGTCAGAACGGCTTTGCCGATCGGGGCGTTCTCCATCGCGATCTGGAACAGCCGGATCGCTCGGTCACGTTGCCGTTCCACTTCGGCACGGGCGCTGATATCGACCACCAATTCGGTGAATCCGACTACGGTGTCGTCGACGATGTCGGGAACGTAGGTGGCCTGCGTGACGCGAACCGCGCCGTGGACATCGATGAGCGTGCGGTCGAACTGTTGCTGTTCACCTGCGAGCGCCGCGGTTATGTAGGGCGAGTTCAGCCCGTACAGAGTCTCGCCGAACAGTTCGCTGATGTGCATGCCGAGCATTCGTGACGGCTCGATGCCGTAGTACTCGGCGTAGACCCGATTGGCGAAAACGTTCTGCTGCGAGCGATCCCAGTATCCGATCATCGAGGGCAACTGATTGATGGCTCGGCACGCACTCTCCACAAATGCGTCGGCCGTGAACCACCCCCGGATGCTCGATTGTGTCCCGAATGTACCGAAAAATGCCCGTTCACGTGCGGCTGGTCGAGTGAACCGGGCACGAAGAACCCGACACCCGAACCCATTATGAGTGCGCACTTGCGCACACGTGTGTATGTTGAAGCCATGCTGCTCGACATTCCCGCGTTCCGACGCCTCTTCACCGCACAGGTCGTCGCGTTGTTGGGCACCGGACTGTTGACGGTGGCGCTGGGGCTGCTCGCGTACGACATCGCAGGCAGTGCCGCCGGCGCAGTGCTCGGCACCGCTCTCGCGATCAAGATGATCGCGTATGTTTTTGTCGCTCCGATTGTTTCGTCACTGACCAGCACGCTCCCCCGCCGGCTCGTACTCGTTACCGCCGACGTCGTCAGGGCGCTCACCGCGCTGGCATTGCCCTTCGTCGATCAGGTGTGGCAGGTCTACGTACTCATCTTCGTTCTACAGGCGGCGTCGGCCACCTTCACTCCCACCTTCCAGGCCGTCATTCCGTCCGTGGTGCCCGACGCGCAGCAGTACACCCGCGCGTTGACGCTCTCGCGACTCGCCTACGACCTCGAATCACTGCTCAGCCCACTGATCGCCGCTGCATTGTTGACGGTCATCGGCTTCCACACGCTGTTCGTCGGCACAGCTCTGGGGTTCGTCGTCTCCGCGGTGTTGGTGGTCAACACCGCACTACCTAGACACGTCGCAACCAAGATCCAAAGACCGACAACAGGCGTCGCGAGGTTCGTCAGAAATCCCGAACTGCAGGGACTGCTCGCGTTGAACACGGTGGTCGCGGCGGCGACAGCTCTCGTGGTGGTCAACTCCGTGGTCTACGTCCGCGATCTGTTCGGAGGATCGAACAGCCAGCTGGCCATCGCTCTGGGCTTCTACGGTGCCGGTTCGATGGTGGCCGCACTGTTCATCCCGCGAGCCGTCAGATCCATCAGCGATCACACCCTCATGCTCACCGGGGCCGCGGTAGCCGTGACGGGAACTGCCGCAGCAACACTCGTGACGACCCTGAACGGTGGGTCGGCCGCCTGGGTTGCACTGGCCACGACGTGGGCGGTGCTGGGCGTCGGGACGTCGATGATCAATACGCCGTCGGCGAGGATTCTGCGTCGTGAATCCGACGAGAGCACCCGAACGTCCATCTTCACGGCGCAGTTCTCGCTGTCGCACGCGGCGTTTCTGCTCACCTATCCGATAGCGGGATGGGTCGGGGCGCAGTTCGGACTGTTCGCCGCGGCGATGGCGCTCACGGGCTTGGCTACACTTGCGGCACTGTCCGCAGCACGCCTGTGGAGTCGCTCCCGAATGTCGGTGGTCGCCTCCGCGTAGGGAGACGACGTTCGATGCCACCGAAGAAGGAACCGCGCATCAGTCTCGACCATGCCGTCGAACCGGACTCCGCGCGCCTGGCCACGGCCAGCGACACCTTTCGGATGCTCTCCGACCCCACCCGACTGCACATCCTCTGGCTACTCGACCGAGGCCCCGCGGACGTCAGCGCACTGACCACAGCCACCGGAACCTCCCGCACCGCCGTCAGTCAGCATCTGGCCAAGCTCCGGTTCACCGGACTTGTCGAGACCCGACGCGACGGTCGCAACGTCATCTACCGCCTGGCCGACGGTCACCTCGCCCGTCTCGTTCGTGAGGGCCTCAACTTCGCCGACCACAAGGTCACCGGCGAGCCCCCGCACGAATAACCCTGGACCACAACAAGAAAGCACCCGATGAAACGCCTCGCCGTGATCGCAGCCGCCATTCTCACCGCGACGGCACTGTCGATCGCCCCAGCAGCTGCGCATGCAACTCTGCAGTCCAGCAACCCTGCCGAGAACTCCGTGCTCGACGCCGCGCCGGACGAGGTGACCCTGACGTTCAACCAGTCCGTCTCACAGAACTTCGCCACCGTCACCGTCGTCGGATCTGACGGAATGAATTGGGCCGCATCGGATCCCGTCGTCGACGGCAGCACGGTGACCGTCGATCTGGACGGGCTCGGTGCCGGCGGCGAGTACACCATCGGCTACCGAGTGGTCTCCGCCGACGGGCATCCGATCACCGGCAGCATTCCGTTCCAAGTCACCTCATCGTCCCCGACGTCGGCAGCACCCGCAGCGCCGGCCACAACCGAAACAACCTCAACCGCCGTGGAAGAGACCGACAGTGGATTCCCTCTCTGGCCCATCGGGGCAGCGGTGGCCGTGGTCGCCGCAGCGGGGGTTCTGTTCGCGCTTCGTAATCGCAGCAACTGACGTCCTCATCCGATATGGACGTGAGACCATGCAGCATGAGTGACGGTGGCCCCCGCCCGACGTCCGATGGCCGCAAGCGGCGTTGGGAACAGCACAACACCGATCGTCGACGCCATATCATCGACGCGGCCATGACGGTTCTGGCGCGCGATATCGCTCCTGGTGAGCGGCTCACCACCGCTCAGATTTCCGCCGAGGCCGGGGTGCATCGCACCGGGCTGTACCGGCATTTTCGTGATCGCACCGACTTGGACACGGCCATTCAGCGGGCCATCTGCTCGGAGTTGACGGCCACGTTGGTCACGTCGTTCGCGTTGACCGGAACGCCTCGCGATGTGGTGCATCGAGTGGTGAGCACGTACGTGCGCTGGGTGGCCGAGCATCCCGCGTGGACGCGATTCGTCGAGCAGGATGTCAGTGCCGAGTCGCCCACGCCCCTCGAGGAGACCAACGCTCTACTGGCCGAGCAGTTGGAAGTGAGCGTCGCCGCGTTCCTGTCGCTGGTGCACGCAGACTTGACCACCGACGACTGGTCGCTGGTGCGGCCGTGGGTGGCGGGCCTCGTTTCCGGTTGCATGGGTGCGGTGCGCAGTTGGAGTGGGCAGACCGAATCACGTACCGGGCTCGATCATTTTGCGACGTTCCTGGCCGACACCATCTGGCTGCAGGTCAAGGGCCTCGGAGCATCCCGCGGGATCGCGATCCCGCAGGTGCCTCTCGAAAGCGTCGTCGACGAGATTCAGCCGAACGACGGCTTACTGCGGTAGCACCGAAAGCGGCGGGAAACGCAACCATTCGGCCGCATAGAATACTTTGATATTATCAAAGTATATTTAAGGCCGGACTGATCGCGTTTTCTGACGATGGGGGCAGCAATGATCTGGTCGCCACACCGCGTCGAGTCGCGGGCCTGGAAGCCGAGTCGGCGTCAAGGTTCGCGGGCCGATCGCACGCTGCAACACGTCGAAGTGTCCATTCCACCCATGATCGGCGAAACGCACTGCGATCTGTCCGGCTCGGTTGCTCGGGCCAACGAAGAGGCGATCATTGCAGTTGCACGACTGGAGGCGGGTTTCGGCGAGCACCTGGCTCCTCTGTCCGATTTTTTGCTCCGAAGCGAGTCGGTGGCATCGTCGAAGATCGAGCACATCGACGCCGGCTGGCGAGCGTTCGGCAAGGCGTTCGCAGGAGGTAAATCCAACGCCGAGGCGAAATCTCAACTTGCGGCCGTGCATGCATTGGCGGCGATGGTCGACGCCGCAGGCAAAGGTCCGATCACCGGTGACAATCTCACGACCGCGCACAGATTATTGATGGCACCGGATTTCTACACCGCGCGCGATTCGGGCATCGTTCGCGACGTGCAGAACTGGATCGGGGGCAGCGATTACACCCCGATCGACGCCCTGTACGTGCCACCTCCGCCTGAACTCGTCCACGAATTGATGACCGATCTGCTCGCCTTTGCCAATCGAACAGATCTGCCCATACTCGCTCAGGCCGCGATCGCGCACGCCCAGTTCGAGTCCATCCACCCGTTCACCGACGGCAACGGCCGCATCGGCCGCGCTCTGATCAGCGCGATCCTGCGTCGACGCGGGTTGACCGGACGAGTGACCGTCCCTCTGGCATCGGTGATGCTTGCGGACACAGGCCGCTACTTCGACAGACTGACCGACTACCGCGCCGGTGACGCAGATGGATTCGTGGAGTACGTCGCGCACGCGGCGACCGTGTCCAGTTACGCCGCCCAGGACTCGGCCCAGGCCTTGGCCGAACTTCCCGAACACTGGCGCGCCACCGCGCGACCCCGCGCCAATTCGGCGGACGCGAAGATCATCGACGCCCTGCTCGACACCCCGATCTTGAACGCGGACACGGCCGGCCAGATCACCGGCACTACCGATGCGAGTACCTATCGCGCCCTCGCTCGGCTGACCGAGGCAGGCGTGCTCGAGGTACTGACAGCCAGCAAGCGCAACCAGATCTGGGCTGCCACGGCTGTGCTGGCCGAACTCGATGCGCTCAGCCTCACCATCGGGAAACGCTCGATCCCCCCACAATCAGCTCAGCCGAACGACGGCTCACTGCGGTAGCGCGAGGGGCGTCCGTCGATGCCGAGGGCGCGCCAGACGCGTCGGGACACGCGGTTCATCAGCCCGAGCTCGCCCGCCAGCATTCGGACGTCACCGAAGGTGTCGCGCAATGCCTTTCGCGAGGAGTCGCTGTCCCACCAGACGGCGTCTACTACCTCGTCGGGGATGTCGAGGTCGCGTCGCATCTGCTTGCTCGGTTTCATGATCACGTCGCACAGCAGTCGCATGATGACGGGCATGAGTATCGAGATCGATGCCTTCTCGAAGCGTCCGAGCCGCGGGGCCTTGTGCTCGAGGTACTGATGCGCAAAGCCGATGTGACGGGCTTCCTCGGCGATGTGAATCTGCATCACGCGCTGCACCAAGGGGTGTCCGACGCTACCGGCGCGCAGGACGCCCTTCTGCATGTGGTCGATCGGCTCTTCTCCCGCGAGGACGCCGACGAAGAATCCGAACGGTGCCGATCGAGCGGCGAACACCGTGAGCATCGGCACGACCTTACGGAACCACGCGGGCCCACCCGGCACGTCGATGCCGATGCGGTTCACCAGTTCCTGAAACATCTGGGTGTGGTGGCACTCTTCGGTTGCCTCGTGCGTCGAGTACCGAAATTCGGGTGAATCGTTGGGCAGCGCGAGGGCGTACTGCATGAGTCCGCTGATGAGGATCTGCTCGAACTGCAGGCCGACCTTGACCATGCTGGCCTGGCGGTACATCCCGATGTGAATCTGTCGGTCCAGGGGAAGCGACTTGTACCAGTCGGTGTGGCCGAGCGGGTCCGCGTCCGGTAGCACCCAGCGTGGATCGTTGGGAACGATCGCGTATTCGGGCTCATCCCAGGGGATGTCGAGGAAGGCGTCGAAGTGCTGATGCACCGATGCCGTCGACAGAGCGTGCAGCCTGTCTCGGTAGAGCGTCCGTGCGTCGTCGACTGCAGTCATGGTGGTCCTTCCGCCTGCGTCCGAACAATGTGTACGCAACACAGCGTCACACATAAAACGGGTTGGTGCAACGCTCCGTCGCAGATACATGAGAAATGTTCTTCGAAACGACGAAACCGGCCGACCGCACTGCGGTCGACCGGCCTCGAGGCAGGCGCTCCATCACCAGTGCGGCAGCACCATCACCACGAATCCCACGCCGACGATGATTCCGAGAATTCCGGTGCCGATAGCCAGCGCAGTGTCGCTGCGATCGGCGGGCGGGCCGGAGAGGTCGGGGCTGCGATCGGCCCACAGTGCAGAGGCGACGGCAATCAGTCCTGCCGCGATACCGAGGCCCGCGGCCCAGAACGAGACGATCGACAGCGCACCGAACATCACGGCGTATTCGGTCACCTGTGCGCGGGTACGAATGCGCCGATTCCACCACTTCGGTGGCATGTCGTCGTCCGAATCACGTGTATCGAAGTGGGGAGAGGTGACGGTCACTGCGGACTCCTTTCGAGTGAGAATGTGCCTCCATTTTGGCACTCGGCGGTTGAGAGTGCCAATCCCCTGGATGGGGCCGATGGGCGCGCTCGGCCCCGGTTCCGCAAACGCGCGCGCACTTCCGAAACGCGTCCGGATTCGCCACCGATCCGGGCCTAGTTCGCGCGCATCTGGCGAATGCGCGCGCGTTTGCGGGAAATCCGGGCCGAACACATCAACCACTGCGGCGCAGTGCCTTTCGTCGATACATGTCGGCGTCGGCGAGGGGCAGCAAGGAATCGAGGACGTCGGCGTTCGGATCACCGAGCGCCGCTCCGTAGGTGACTCCCACCGGGTGTCCCTCGATCAGTTCCTGGGCGAGAGCGTCGACCTGCTCTGCGTCGTGTCCGGCGACGAGGACGGCGAATTCGTCACCGCCGAGTCTGGCGACCACACTTCCGGCGGGGGCCTTGTTCGTCAGTCGCTCGGCCACTTCTGTGAGTACGCGGTCGCCGGCGGCGTGGCCCTGTCTGTCGTTGACTGCTTTGAAGTGGTCCACGTCGAACACGATGACTGCGATGTTCTCCCACCGACGGGCAGCGCCGTCAGCGAGGTTCGCCGCCGCGTAGGTGAATCCTGCGCGGTTCCACGTGGCCGTCAGCGGGTCTCGCAGAGCGCCGGCGATGAGGTCGGCACCGAGGGCACCGAACATCTCGGCAGCTCCGAGGATGCACACCACGTAGAGGATTGCCCACAGAATCGGCACCGGGGCCGGAGAGAGCAGCAGCGCTGTGGTCGAGAGCGCGGCGAGCGCGATGCACAGCACCCGAGCCAGTACTACGCGGTAGGTCGCCCGCAGGTAGAGCGCGAGGAACATCGCCGGTATCAGCGCCCACACTTGGCCTTCGACGTACTCGTGGAAGACCATGGTCAGGGCCGGTGCCGCCGCTGCACACGCGATGGCAATTCCCTGCCGCACGGGGTTGGGCCGCTGAGTTGCCAGCGCCAGCAATCCGATTGCGGCCACTGCCGAGGCCCACATCTCGCCGACTGCACCGGCCCCGTTGGTATCGAACCTCGATGCGAAGACTGCCACGAGATACACCACCATGAGCAAGGCGAGCAGCGACGCGAGAACTCGGCGACGTCCGTCCATCACCGACGCGACAGCATTCGGCATCGCTTGCCGCTCTCGCCGGGGGATCACAGACCGTCCATCGCTGTTACACCGACCGCGTTACCCGTCGAGGTATATCGAGTGACACATTTCGCACCCGACGAGAAGTCGAATTCGACGACAACACTATTCGGACCAGTCGCACTGGTCTAAACTCGCGACATGAGGACGATCACCAGCACAGAAGCCAAGACGCGGCTGAATGCGATTCTGGCCGAGGTGGAGCGAACCGGCGTTTCGATCACGATCACCAATCACGGCCGACCCGTCGCGGTACTGACACCGACTCGACCCAAGCCTCGCGTCTTCGGCCAGCTGCGTGGTCTCGTCGTACCGGAATCGTTCGACGAACCGTTGCCCCCGACAGAACTGTCCGATTGGGAAACGCCGGCGTGACATCGTTCCTTCTCGATACCAACGCACTGCTGTGGCTCGTCACCGATTCCAGCAGGATGTCCGACGACGCGCGGAGCACACTCGCCGATCAGAGCAACGAACTGGTGGTCTCGGCGGCCTCGGCATGGGAGATCGCGATCAAGACTCGAATCGGGCGCTTCGACGGCAAGATTCTGTTGTCGACGTGGGCCGAAAGGTTGACCGGGATGAACGCGACCGAACTCGCCATCGACTCCGCAGACGCGTCGGCGGCCGGCCAACTCGACTGGGCTCACAACGATCCGTTCGACCGGATGATCGTGGCCCAGGCACTACGTCGAAACCTCACTATCGCTACCAGCGACCGAGTCGTCCTCGACGGGGCACTGACGTCGACACTCGATACGCGCGCTTGACAGCACTCACGACCCCACAGAAGCCGTTGTCCCATCGAGGCTTTCGTCGGACCCAGATCGAAGGTCGTGGCGTCGGGCATCAGGTCCTGAGATCGACTTCTCCTAGAACTTGTCTGCAGACGTCGACAACCTCTGAAGGATTGGTCAGATGAACGGCGTGTTCTGCACCCGGCCACTGATGCAAGTGGGCACCGAGAGCCTCGGCCAAGCGTGCATGCGCCCTGAACACTTTGGAGGACTTCTTTCGATCGGCGGTAACGACCGCCGACGGCACGCGCGGAAGATCGCTCTCGCGGAAGTCCTGTGCGATTTCTGCCAAGCCCTGCACTGCCTCACGAAGTTTGGGGATATCGACCGCGGCGGCTTGGGCATACGCCGACCGATCGTCCGAACTGAGGTTGCGTCGGTCTGCCAACTTGGCACCGTACGAACGGAACTGGGCGTCGAACAGCTTCTCGACCAGCGGTACGCGGCAGAGGAAGGCCGCCGCACGGGCCGCACGTTCGGTCGATTTCGCCAGGTTCACATCGTTCACCAAAGACGGATCGAGCAGGACGAGACCTGCAACATCCTCGGGATAATCCCTGGCGAGCAGCAGCGCGGCAGCACCCCCGAGACTTTGGCCGATCAGCACAGCAGGACCGAGACCGTTCGTTTCGAGCATCGCATGCAGCGCAGCGCTCGCACCGGACAGTTGTCCAGGAGTTGTGTTGCGACCCACTCCCGGTCGGTCGTACAGCACAACCCGACACCGACGATTCGACACAAGTTCGTCGACCAGACCAGGGAAGAAATCCGAGACCGATTCAGCCCCTCCGGCCAATAGAACGACCGAAGGACCGCCGTCGCCGACAATCCGAACGGGTTGATTCGACATCGATCGCCTCCGCATTCTGCCTGCCCCTTCGAGCCCCGATGTGCCCGAGCATACCGATTGGTATCGCAATCCCGATGAGCTGATGCCTGCAGGTTCGACCGGCTTCGATCCTGCGCCATCTTCACGCTCAGCCCCACAGAAGCCGTTGACCCATCGAGGCTTTCGTCGGACCCAGATCGAAGGTCGTGGCGTCGGGCATCAGGTACGGGACGAGTATCCGCATCGCGTATTCGCGGTGTTCGAGCAGAACCTCGAGATATGTGCCCGACGCCTCCTCGCCGGTCACGTCGGAGACGATGGCGTACGACCGCAGATCTCCGGCGACGGCTCGCAGGTCGTGCACGAGTTGCTCGTGCATCACCGTGTTCGATGCCCCGCCTCCCTCCGACTGCAGCGGCGCGAGCACCCGCTGCCCGCCGGAGATGGCGTTGACGACGGCCACCGGGTGCAGTCCCCAGTTCTCACTGATCCGTTCGGCTGCGATGTCGATACAGACGTCGAGCAGGTCGTCGAAATCCTGTTGGCACTCGATGCTCGTCACTTCTCGCCACTTCGTCATGCTCGAACGTCCCCCATCGTCGACCGACTACCCCCACCCCTTCGACGCTCGGCGACGACGGATGGTTCCCGAAAGTCGTACATTCGTACCGATTTGCCGAAGTGGCAAGGTAGCTTGCCGTATGAGCGATGGGCTGCCACTCTCGACTCGAGGACATCGAACCGAGAGGACCCTGCAATGACGCACACATTCGACAAGGACTATTGGCAGCACCATTGGGATGACAGAACATCCAATACCGTCGCCGCGAATCCGTATCTCGTGGAGGAAACAGCCGGATTGACGCCCGGCACCGTGTTGGACGCAGGATGCGGCACCGGAGCAGAAGCGATCTGGCTCGCCGAGCGGGACTGGCAAGTCACCGGTGCCGACATCTCCGCCGCTGCCCTCGACGCCGCCGCGAAGCAGGCCGAGTCGGCTCGTGTCGACGTCACCTGGATAGAAGCCGACCTGACGTCATGGAACCCGACCGAGCGATGGGATCTGGTGATGACCCACTACGCGCATCCGTCGATTCCGCAGTTGGACTTCTATCGACACATCGCGCAGTGGGTTGCGCCGGGCGGTTCACTGCTCATCGTCGGGCATCTGCACGATGG
Source organism: Rhodococcus sp. NPDC076796 (assembly GCF_040702765.1). Classification (NCBI taxonomy): domain Bacteria; kingdom Bacillati; phylum Actinomycetota; class Actinomycetes; order Mycobacteriales; family Nocardiaceae; genus Rhodococcus; species Rhodococcus sp. NPDC076796. The sequence goes on from NZ_JBFBMS010000001.1 coordinate 1,032,946, forward strand.
CGCACAACATCATTCACACGAGGGCGCACCACCGCACGAGGCCACCGTCACCACGAAAGACATCACCGCCCTGTTCGACGCCTCCTCGTGGCGCATCGACACCGCACTCGAGCGTTCCAGGACCGTCGGCGGTATCGGTGTGCACTCGAAAACGTTGCGCGACGCGGTGGTTCGGGTCACGCGCACCACCCCTTACACAAGGCCAGCAGCATCGCTTGGGATTCCAAAATCTTTATCGAAAGCAGTCTTACGTGACAAAAACTACTGATTTCCACATTCTCGAAGCTATCTGCAAGTTTCAGAAGACGACTGCACGATGCAAGCATTGGACTGCACTACTCGCCTTGGAGAATTTTTCCAGGCGACAGTCCGTGGTCATTGGACTTTGGAAGCGAGAAAAGGACTGGGTCGGCCTTGGTCGGACGACGGGACAGGGTCTGGGTCGTCTCTATGACCCTTGATGGTGAAATGCACCAGGGCCAAGGGTGACTCGTTGTCTCGAGCATCGGCGGACGGCAGAATCGAGCAGACGGCATCCACGACGGTCCAGCCACCATCCACGCGTCGAAGTCTGATGTTGTCCACTGCGACGCGCGCGGCCCTGTCTGTATAGATTTCTCGAGCTGCCACGAAGATGCGCTCGACGTCTGCCGGGTGTGGCGTATCGCGGTTGTCGACTGTTCCTTTCCATTGAATTCCAGGTACCGGATCAGTCAGCCAGCGAACCAACCGCGAATGGGTGATGTCGATCAATGCGAGAGCTGTATGAGGTGTGACTGTTCCAAGGGCGGTCAAGGCTGCGGTTTCCAGTGTGGGTGGGGCGCCGTGATCGTCGTTCACGATATGGACAAGCCCTCGCCAGCGCGCGTCATCCGTGGCGCTCAGGACGGCGTGAAGTCTTATGTCGTCGTTGCCCATGCGCGCTGTCATGAGACCGTCCCAGGTGTCGCCGGTGTTCTGGGGCCGGGCGAGCAATGTGGTGATCATTGCGAGAGAGTCATCGACATGGATGTGCCTGAACAGCTCTGGGAGGGTGAACGAAGTTCGCTCACCTGCGTCGATCACAGAGGCGGCGATGTCGGGCCGGATGACGACCGAGCGGGTCTGCGGCTCGAAGATGATCGCTACCGCGCGTTCGGGACCAATGGGCGGAGAGACCAACCGGGCGTCTGCGACCAATAGCTGCACTCCGTGAACGACACCGTCGATTCCAGTCACCGGATGGGCAGCGATCCTGGTTGCACGGTTGGCAATGTCGACAATTACCTCCACAGTCGTCGACTGGACTCGGACACGTTCGACGGTGGCAACGATCTCGTTCCATAACTGCGCAGCGGACTTACCCCCCAGCCGACTCTTCAGCGCGCGGGCCAATGATGATCTGGACCGTGAACGCCCCTCTGAGGCAACGACTGTGGGCTGACCCGCTTGCAAGGTCTCCAGTAGTAGCCATGGTTGGTCCCCATCATGTAGGTCGGTCACGTTCGCCACAATATCTCGAACCATTGCAGCGCGGGTTTCGCACAGGTTCGTCGTCGATCTGGCGGCCACTGCCGTCCGCGGGCAATATGAGCCTATGGTCTACCGCATCTACACTGCCCGGCCCAACGATATCGATCGGTGCGCGCACGTCCTGGCAGAAGCGTTCTGCGACGATCCCTTGATGGTCGGCATCTGGCCTCGTGAGCGTGCACGCCATACGGCATTGCCGTCGTACTTCGCGACCTCTCTCCGGCACTTCCATCTGTCCGGCGGCGGTGTTCGGTACGCGTCGACCGAGGCAGGCGAAGTGTCAGCGGTGTCGGTGTGGGACGGCCCGTCGCTGTGGAAGCCGCCCACAGCGACGACATTGCGTGCACTACCCGGATTGGTGGCAGCGCTCCGAGCGAGAACTGCGATGGCATTGAGGATTCGGGCCATACTCGATGCACACCATCCAGTAGCGAGGCACTGGTACCTTGCCAACGTGGGTAGCGCCACCGCCCATCGCGGCCTCGGTGCAGCGAAAGAGCTGATCGCCGATAAGCTCGCCCAATGCGACGAGAATAGCCTCGCGGCATATCTGGTGTGCACTGATCCCGCCAATGTCACCTACTATGAGAAGTTTGGATTCACTGTCTCAGAACGGTTTTCACTACCCAACGGAAGCAATTTGGCGTCAATGTGGCGAAGCCCTCGTTAAAAGGATCACCGTTCCCACCCAGGTCGAGTTCTCATATATGACTTATCGTTGTGCTTAGCGAAACCAAGTCTTTACTGTTGCGAACTGTCATCGTCTTTTGTATGGTTGGCCCACGCGCCCATCAAGGGTTTCCCGGATCCAGTCTCAGACGGCCCGGACGTTGCGGAATTGTTCGGTATGTCCAGCCCTGGGGTCAATGCTGTTGTCTCCCACCCTGTGTACTTCACCACCGGGTGCAATGTGACACCAGTTGACCAGCCCGAGTTGCGACGTGCCTTATCGCTTCGACGAAAGGTCTACGACACAATGATCCGAGTACAAAACCGTCGCCGCGTCTCCGCGGCCGGATTGGCGATTCTCGCTGCCGCAGGAGCCTTCGCTGCGAGTACTGGAACCGCACAGGCCAGTCCTGCAAACACCGATGTTTCTCAGTCCGCTGCACCGGCCGCGCCGTACAGCACCCACGATCTCGTCGACCTTTTCGCGTTCGGCTCCGGCCCCCTTGCCGATCAGCATCCCGATGCTGTGCGAGCGCTTTTTGGTCGAACCCCGGCGTCGACCCCTTCCCCTGAAGACGTCGACGCGTTCACTGAACTTCTCCGACAGGTGGATCCAACCTTCGAGTCGAAGGTCATACCCGGACTGACGTCGCATGACCCCATGCGCACACAGGCCGCGCTGCGCAGTTTCGCTACCGACACGACAGCGGTGGCCGAACAGCAACCAGCCAGTACCGACCAGGCAGCACGCGCCGACGGTACGTTCTACATCCACGACAACGTTGCAATTTCCAACCAGGCGGTGGAAGCGATCTCAGTGGTTACCACTGTGGTCGGAGCCCTCGAGCTCGTCGGGGTTGTCTTCTACCGCTTCACCGGCAACGTCAGTGACCTCGAACAGAGCCGAGCCGTCTCCACCGTGGCTGATGTCTTTGCCTGATTCTGAACACGCGGATCTCGAACCCGAGACTGCCCGCGACACCTCCTGCTCGTCAGAGACAATTGCTGGCGAGCAGGAGTACGGGCACGGCGACGCAACCCGCTCGGTACGTACAGGTTCGATCTTCGTGCTGTCGATGACAGTGCTGACTGCTCTGTTCGGCACTGCGGTGTTCTTCTCGCTTCCAGCGAATCTGCTGTGGACACCGACCACTGCCCCTGGGGTGGGTACTTTCTTCGCAACTCAGATACCTGAGAAGTGGGGTTTCTTCACCAAGGACCCGCAATCGTCTCAGTACGGCGCTTACCGGCTAGGCTCAACCGAGAGCCTGCTTTCTACACCGCAGTCCCTGCCCCGCAACGCTTTCGGGCTATCGCGCACTCAACGTGCCCAAGGCGCGGAGTTGGCGATCCTGGGTCACCAGGCAACGTGGTCCGACTGCAACGACTATCTCGACAGCTGCATAGACCAGGCAGCGGACGTGATGAACATCGACAGTTCGACACGGACGCGCACGGTGTGCGGGGAAGTGCTTCTTACCGAGGAGAAATTGATTCCGTGGAGCTTTCGCGAACAGTCGCGCCAAGATCAACCTTGGGTTCTCCGTACGGCACGAGTTCGAGTCCAATGTTGATCGCTGCTGACACGCTGAGGACTCTCGGTGCCCGTGCTCACACATTCGACTCCCGCACGCTGGGGTTCGGGATCGGACGCTCTCTCGTTGCCTTTGCACAGTTGACGGTGCTTCTCGGAACGACCACGCCCGCGCTGTTCGCATCCTTACTCGACCAGCCCCCAGCTCCACACTGCGCGGGGATGAACAGCGTGTCGCTATTCTGTGTCGCTGGCGACACTCACCTTGTCGCGAAGCAGTACATTGCAGCGGCCCTACTCGCCGTCGTCATGTCGGGCTGGAGACCGCGGTTGACCGGAATCCCCCATGCGTGGATATCGCTCTCCATTCTCTCCAGCATCTCTCTACCCGACGGCGGTGACTCGATCGCGCAGATCGTCACCGCGCTACTGGTGCCGCTTGCCCTGATCGACGGACGCCGTTGGCACTGGACCACGACGCAAGCACCCTCGAGCGACTCCGTGCGATCGATCGCATACGCCTGCATGCTGCTGTTGCGGCTCCAGTTGGGCTACATCTACATCTACTCGGCCATAGCCAAATTCGGTGTCGCAGAATGGGCCGACGGGTCGGCTGAGTACTACTACGTCCGAGACAGACTGTTCGGTGCAGAAGGAATCGGCGCTGGTCTGTGGCACGCCCTCACCATGAATGCAGCTGCGACCGTGGCAATGACATGGGGAAGCCTGTTGGTCGAGATTGCAATCGGTGTACTGCTGGTCGTTCACCGCTATCGAGGACTTGCTCTGGGGCTGGATTTGTTCCTGCACATCGGCATCATCGTCACCTTGGGGCTATGGAGTTTCGCCTTGGTGATGATCGGGTCCGTGGTGGTCGCAACTTACGGACAACGCCGACTACCGCAACCTTCGACCTCATCGACCGGCATCGCACCCTCGGCCTGTTCGACTACAGGAGTGCGCTGATGACGGCTGTCACCGCCTGCGACGCGCGATTCCGATACCGCGCCAACAGCAGCGACACACTTCACCGATTCACTACTTCTTTCGGGCCGGGCGTCCACGGGATCATCGGCCCCAACGGGGCAGGCAAGTCGACTTTGCTGCGCATACTTGCCGGGGTCCTCCAACCGAGCTCCGGAGCGGTCACGGTCGATGGTGCGACGCACACTCGCTACGGCTACCTCGGGCATCGCCCGGCTCTCAGCGAAACCCTCACCGTCACCGACAATCTCCGATACTGGACCAGAGCGACAGAAATCGAGAAGTCGACTGCCGATGGGGCGATCGCAACGGCACTCGATCGCCTCGATTTGGCTGGCATCGCCGAACAACTGGTCTCGACATTGAGCCGAGGGCAGCGTCAGAGGGTTGCTTTGGCCAGAATGCTCCTCGTCGATCCGCACGTGCTCGTACTCGATGAACCGTTCGCGAACGTCGATCCTCCCACCCGTGGACTTATCGGCCGGCTTCTTCTCCGCATCGCAACCGATGCCGCTGCGACTGTGATCGTGTCCTCTCACGATCTCGATCAGATAAAGAGCATTGCGAGCACAATCCTCGTTCTCGACGCCGGACACGTTGTGCTCCACCAAGCGCTCGAGGACATCCTCGTGACATCACCGACCGTGGGGGCAATCGTCGAATTCGAGTCGGTACCAGGTTTCGCGTCCTTCCTCGAGCACGAGCTACACCAAATGCTCATCACACGCTCCGACAGCGGTTCATCCTGCACCGTCGAAGTCCAGACACGCAGTGCCGTGGCCGATCTCGTCGAGGCCTCTGTGCAGTCGGGATTCCCGTTGTACCGCGTCGACCCAGGGCAAGCGCTCAGTGCCCTTCTCGAGCACCGGAACCTCCATGACTGACGCCTGCACGGCCCCGTCCACCCGGTCACTCGCACGTGCCTATCTGTGGAGAACGAGTAAGGAGAGAAAGTTTCAGCTACTCAGATTCCTACTGCCCTATGGAGGCGTTCTCCTGCTCGTCTTCATGCCACGAATCAACGGAAACGACGCCGGAACAAACGGTCTCGAAGTGATGGCCGAAGCCGGCTACGCGAACGGCATTGCCGAGCCCTACGCCGCAAACATCGGTGGCGCGATCCAGATGGTGCCTCTATTGGCCGGGTTTCTCGCCGGAATTGGAGCAGCTGCTGTAACTCACACGTTCCTGTCCACCCAGCAGACACGGGGGGAAGTCGAAATTCTGCTCGCTGCACGCTATCGAACCAAAGACATAGCAACGGCCGTGATCGGGCTTTCGGTCATACTCGCGACACTCTTGTGGACAACAACAATGATCCTCGGCACCGCGCTGATCGCAATAACGCTGGCAGCACATTCGCTCACCATCGCGCCGGACCCATGGTATCTCGTCCTTTTCATCGTCCTACCGCTTGTCACTGCCATATGCAGCGCAACCACAACCTGCGCCCTGTGCTGCGCCGCCCCTACATTCGCCCTCCCCAGCGGTGGAAACGTCACCGGCGGACGCGGGCCGGTAGCAGCAGTGGGAATGACACCGGGGATCCTCGCATCAGTTGTCTACCTCATCGTCCCCGCTAGCTCGATCAGAGCCGGATGTATCGTCGGCATCGTCATCCTCACTGCCGTCACCGTAGCCGCATACCTCATAGCGACTACACGGTTCCAATCAGAGAAGTTCATCGGAAACTAGGAGAGCACAATGAAATTCAACCCACCCCGCGAATGGTTCGGCGCAAAGAATGTCGGCTGGGGCATCAGCCCACACACATGGGAAGGCTGGACGATTCTGGTCATCGGAGTAATCGCGATCGTCACTGTCACGACGACAGTATTCAACTGAGCAAACAGTTGATTCGTCACGAGTACGGCAGGTTTGCCACGACGAAACGCGCCGACCTATGCCATCAGCAGGAGCAGTGTGTCGTCGTGCGACGACCTCTCACGAGCGTTCCAGGACCGACTGCGGTATCGGTGTGCACTCGAAGACGTTGCGCGACGCAGTAGTTCGGGTCAGTTCGCGGATACCGCGATAGCCCCAGCAAGTCCGTCGACCAGGGTCGGCAGGAAGTACGGAATCGACAGTGCCGTCGGGCCCACTGCAGCTCCGGCTTCCTGGCCGACGAATCCTGCCACTGCACCGGCGGCGACTGCCGGAATCTGCCGTGAGACAGGCGAATCGAGGAACTGCTGCAGGGCGTCATCGGTGTCGACCTGAGTGAACACCACATCTGCGTCGATCTTCGAGATGTTCTCGGCCGAGACCGTGGTCGAATAGGTGGCATCGTCGGTCGCGAGGCCTGTCACCGATGCCGGCGAGGCGAAGCCGAGGTTCTCGAGCAGCTCCACTCTCGGGTCCGACGGCAGCAGCAGGTAGTAGACGTCGGCAGCCTCGGACACGTATGCGATTGTGCGCCCGTCGAATTCGGGATGCTCAGCGCCTGCGTCCTGAACCTTGCGGTCCAGATCGGCAATGAGATCACGTGCCCTGTCCGGCACGCCGAGGACGTCACCCGTCGTGGTGATGACATCGCGCCACGGCGTCGACCACAGTTCCTCGGGCGGGGCGATGACGGGAACTCCGGCTGCGGTCACCGCGTCGTATTCAGCCTGCGTCAGTCCGGAGTGCGGGGCGAGTACGACGTCGGGGTCGGTGGCGAGAAGCTTCTCGACGGACAGTGCGTCCGTGACGTTGTCGAGCAGAACCGGGGCCGGACCGCCCGACGACTCGATTGCGTCGGACACCCACGGATAGATCAGATCGTCACCTCCGCCGTACTCGGCCGACGGCATCGCCACCGGGACGACCCCGAGGGCGAGCACCGCGTCGGTGGTACCGAACCCCCAGGTCGCAACGCGTTCGGGCACCGCGTCCAGCGTGGTGTCTCCGTACATGTGGTGCACGGTCAATGGGAACGAGCCGCTGGACGACGCGTCGGCCGGGTCCTCCGCAGTATCGGTGGAGCTGCAGCCGAACAGCGCGATGGAGGCGGCGGCCACTGCGGTGAACACGGCAGCAAAGCGTGTGGTTGCACGGTGAGTCATCGAAGTCCTGTAAGTCGGAGAGCAGTTAGTACTCAGGTTAGCCTTAGCTACTTCCGTAGCAAAACCCGGCTACACCGCTCACAGGAACCTCGCAGCGGAGGTTCAGGGTCTTCACCGCAACGTCCCAGAGTATTGGCACTACCGAATCATTCAGTGCCACATCGAAGGAGACCCACGACGATGACCCGTATCCCCGAGCCCACCGCCACACCCGACGGACCCGCCTACGAGGGCCGGCTGCTCGATCGCCCCACCGAGGAGGTCGTCGACCAGGGTGCAGGATTCGATATCACCACCCTCGTGACCCGCCGCCGCGTTCTTGCCCTCGTCGGCGCGGGCGCGGGCGCGTTCGCCCTGGCTGCCTGCTCGAGCACGTCGAGCTCTGGAAGTACCACCGCCACAACGGCAACCGCGTCGAGCACCACGACCGCTGCCACGAGCGAGATCCCCGACGAGACCAACGGCCCCTACCCGGCCGACGGCTCGAACGGCGTCAACGTGCTCGAAGAATCGGGCATCGTTCGCCGCGACATCACCTCCAGCCTCGACGGCGGCACCACCGTCACCGGAGTGCCCCTCTCGCTCAGCCTCACTCTCACCGACATGGCGAACGACAATCGCCCCTTCGAGAACGCCGCCGTGTACATGTGGCAATGCGATGCGGCAGGCCTGTATTCGATGTACTCCGAAGGGGTCGAGGACGAGACGTACCTGCGCGGCATTCAAGCTGCCGACGCCAACGGCACCGCCACCTTCGACACCATCGTCCCCGGTTGCTACAGCGGCCGCTGGACCCACATCCACTTCGAGGTCTATCCCGACGCGGCCTCGGCGACCACCGCAGACAATGCCATCGCCACCTCCCAGATCGCATTTCCACAGGACATGCTCGACGCGATCTACCAGCTCGACACCTACCCGGGATCGGCGCAGAACCTCGCCCAGCTCGGCAGCCTCGACAACGACAATGTGTTCGGCGACGGCTACGACCTGCAGATGGGATCGTTCTCGGGCGACCCCACCGCGGGCTACGTCGGATCGCTCGCCGTCGCCATCGACACCACCACCGAACCCACCGCCGGCGCAGCCCCATCCGGCGGCGGCGGAGCCAACGGCGGACAACCCCCGGCAGGCGGCCCACCCGCCGGCATCGCACCCACCAACTGATCACAAACCTCACACCATCGAAGGAATCACCATGTTGCACAACCTCACCGGCTGGCACGCTCTCATCGTCCTCGCCATCCTGCTGCTCGTGTTCGGCTCCACCAAGCTCCCCTCACTCGCCAAGGGCGTCGGCCAGTCGTTGCGAATCCTGAAAGACGAAGTGCGCGAGGAGAAGAAGTCCGCAACACGTGACGACACGACGGCACCGGTGTTCGCCGACGCTGCGTCCACGCCGGTTCCGTACCGACACACGTCATGAGCACAGCCACCGCCGCGCCGGGAGTGATGCCTCTTGCGGGGCATGCGCGCGAGGCACGTCGTCGCGCGATACGCGCGGCGGTGTCGCTGCTCGTCGGCATTGCAATCGGATTCGCTCTCTCCGATCAGATCCTCGACATCCTGCGTGCACCCGTCGAAGAGCTCGCCCTCACTCGCCAGGCCAGCCTCAACTTCGAAACCGTCACCGGCGCTTTCGATCTCGAACTGAAGATCGCGCTGTTCACCGGCGTGATCGTCTCGTCACCCGTATGGCTGCGCGAGATCTTCGCCTACCTCACCCCCGGCATGACGCGTCGGGAAAAGAAGTACGTGTACGGATTCTCCGCCGCCGCAGCCCCGCTGTTCGTCGCCGGCTGCGTGTTCGGGTTCGCCATCTTCCCCCGCATGGTCAGCGTCCTCGCCGGCTTCTCCTCCGACCAGGACAGCACCATCCTCAACGCCTCGTACTACGTCGACTTCGTCATGAAGATCGTGCTGGCCACCGGCATCGCCTTCGTCCTCCCGGCCCTACTGGTGATGCTCAACTGCCTCGGCATCCTCTCCGCACGCAGGCTACGCAGCAGCTGGCGCATCAGCGTCGTCGCCATCGCACTGTTCAGTGCACTCGTCACGCCCGCCGCCGACGTCCTGTCGATGTTCCTCGTCGCAGTTCCGATGGCAACACTGTTCGGAGCAGCAATCGTCATCACCGAAGTACACGACAGACGCGCCCTGACATCACCGAAACCGGAGCTCACCTCATGTTCGGCCTGACCTTCGAAAAACTGTTCCTGGTCGCGATCATCGCCGGGTTCGTCCTCGGCCCCTCCCGACTACCCGGATACGCCCACCAACTCACTCGCGCCGTCCGCACCGTGCGCCACTTCGTCGACACCACCCGCACCGCCGCCGAAGCAGACATGGGTGTTCCGCTCCGACGCTCCGAATGGGAATCGATGAACCTGCGGCAGTACGACCCTCGCCGCATCGTCCACGACGCACTGCGTGACACCGAACCCCTGCGTGACACCGATCCCCCATCGGAACAGGTGCTCGCCGAAGCAGCCCGCGTACGACCCGGCCAGAAATACCTCATCACCGGGCCGTCGTCGCATCCCCGACGCATCCTCATCGACTCACTACCCCAGGACGATCCCCGTCGCATCGCCGCACAACGGCAGCCCGAAGCCGCTACTTCGAGTACCGGTCCTGATCCGACAACGTCAGATGACAACCGGTTCGAGCGGAGATGACACCGGCCTCGAGGGTCCCGAGACCGAACTGCACCTTGTCGTCGCCGACCATCAGCACATCGTGGTTTCCCGGACCATCGGCTCGCACCTGCAGCTCGGTTGCCCCGACGCGCGCAGCAATGTCCTGTACCCGCGAGAGTGCTTGCGGCCATGCGTCGTCGGGGATCGGTCCATCGAACACGACGTTGCGTAGCGTCAGGGCCGAGGCGCTGCTCGGGTCACCGGGAACGGCCTCGCATGAAATCCTTCGCTCGTCGCGGTTGCGAAACCACGTCAGGTTCGGCACCACGCCGACAACGGCGTCCGCCATCTCGATCACCAGCGGTTCGAGGCGCGCAAGTTCCTCTTCTGCAGTGCCTTTCGCATACAACGCGTCCTTGATCGCTGCAACGTCCTGATCATTCACCGTCGGCTCCTCGACATCGGTACTGCATCCGGCGACGAGACCGGCCATTGCCAGCGCCATCACGGCGACGCGAATCATTGCGCTTCTCACTGCATCACCAGATCCGGTCTTCCGATTCCGATGACCGCGAGGTTGTATCCCGACGTTCGTAGCATGCCATTGTCCCCTGATCTGGTGTATTCGGAATGACCCGATGCTCCGTCACGCAGCATTCCGTCTGCGCTGACGCCGGCGTCGGACGAGAGTTGTTGGTAATTGTTGTTGTACGGTCCGGCTTCGAAGGGTGAGAGTGGGCCGAGGTGGCCCGCCCACGTGACCGGATCGGAGTCGGCGTCCATCGCCCACACGTGCTCGTACGGCATTCCCATCGACGATGTGCCGGCCGCGTTCAAGCCGGGTGAGCCGTAGAACACGGCATTGTCCACCACCTCGGAACCGCCTTGCTGCAAGGCTTCCGAGGTGGTCAACGATCCGTAGGAGTGCCCGAACGCGCTGATGTGCGGATTACCGACCGTGGACGCCGCGTCGAGGCCCTGATAGTACGACGCCAGCGTGGCACCTGCCTGCGTCGCGATGTCGTCGGACATCACGTCGGTGTATCCGTCGGCTGCGTCGAACAGACCCGGACGACCCTGCCCCAGCGGTGGTTCGTAGCCGATCCAAGCGATGGTGGCGACGCTCTCGTCGGGGCGACCCGCGCGGTCGAGTTGAGTCGTCATCTCGGTGTTGAGCAGATCCGCCTCGCTCACCATCGACGTCAGAGATCCGTTCACCGTCGTGTTCAGCCCGGGAGTGGTGACGGTGACGTGGTCGGCCGTATCGGGGTTGCCGATAGCGATTGCGGCAAGGGCTCTTTCGTGATTGTTCACGTCGTACACCGTCAGCAATGCATCGGGGTGATCGCGGAGCGTCCGGTCGATGGCGTCGAGACTGGCGAGCTTGTTCTGCACCAGCTTCAGGCCTGCGTCGTCGTTGGAGAACAGCCCGCCTCCGATGCTGTCGTCCACCTTGGCCCGAAGCTCTGCTTCGAGTTTCTGCAGTTGCTCGCGATCGCCGGGAATCTGACCGATGTTCGCTTCACTGCGCGCGGCCGACGGGATGCCGTCGAGATTGCCGATGACAGTGGGATGTTCGGCGATCATCTCGGCGCGCTGCACCTGCGGCAGAGCATCCCAGTACGCGTCGATCTGCTGCGGACTCGCACCCTCCGGTGGGTACGGTGCGGAGAGCTCGCCCAACCGGGAGCCCGCATCGAGACTCGAGGTCAGGTCGGTTCCGCCGGGCGGCAGCGTCCCGGCTGCGATGCTCGAAAGTACCTGTGCACCATCGGAATCGATATCGGCGGCCTGCATCACGATCGCATGCGCACCGTCGTGCAACTCTCGTTTGATCTGCTCGCGAGCGGCGAGGGCCACAGGGTCGGTCGGCAGCACGGCGAACGACGCGTCGATCACGGAGCAGTCTGCGGCGATGAGCATCAGATTGCCTGTGGCCGTGGCCCGCAGCGCGGCGAGTTGCGTTTTGAGGTGGGCGACGGCATCGGCAGTCCGCCGGGCGAGTGTTCGACACGCACCGAGTTCGACGGCTTCTCGGTTCACTTCGTCCTGGGTCATCCCGTATGCGCCGCGGGCGGTGGCGGCGGCCTCACCGTTCCAACCGGGCAACGTCGACAGGTGTGCCAGATCCGCCTGAACAGTGGTCAGTGCGTCCACTCGCGTGGTGAGCGAGGATTCGGTTGCTTCGAGCGCGCCGATGTCCCAGTTGTCGATCGCGGTCAGATCCATGGCTCCCCCCAGCACCTCGCCTGTCCCCACAGGCCCCGAACATTAGATCATTCGCGTCCGGGCGAGTGTGGGTCTACAACCGCAAACCCGAATCCGACGGGCCTGCCGATGCCGCGTCCACGACGTTGCTCTGCGTCAGATCGTCGGCCTGTTCGTAGCCGTGAGCTGCACTCGCCAGGCCCGATGCCAGGTTCTCGCAGGCATCCGCGAGTGCGCGGCGACGCACCGCGAGTTCGTCGACAAACCCCACGAATGCCGGACGCGATCTCGGACCCCAACCCTGCCCGCATCCCGCCATCGCGTCCTCGGTGGCTCTGAGCCGCTGATCGGCGTCGTCGGCCACAGAGCGGGTGTTCGACGCGGCCGCCCATAGCACCGCAGGATCGACTGTTACCTCATCGGTCATGACTCCCCCATCATGTCCGGGCCCACAGTACAGACGGCAGGCGAGATACTCGCGGTCCGTACGAGTGCGGGCAAACAGTCCCTGCGACCGTTCGTGCGTCGAAACCGGTATCGCGGCCCGACTGAAACCATCAATCAGCCAAACATGTTGCTATGAGCCATAATTGACGCATCGGTTCCCACCTGCGGCAACGCCCGGAGTACTACCGTCACAGCATGACAAACACCAGGTCGCTGGCGCGGACGATCGGCGTCGCAGCTGCCGCACTCGTCATCCCGCTCGTCCTCGGTTCGACTGTCGTGGCATCGTCGTCTCCGATGACTCCGCGAACTCAACAGATCTCTTCGGCACCACTGCGTCTGGGCATCATCAATCCCAACGGCCCGTCCGCCACCTGGGAGTTGGAGCAGATCGAATCCGTCCTCGGTGAGCGTGCGTCGCTCGCGGTGATCTACAAGGACTTCGCACAGCCCGCTCCGATCGCCGAGCTCGACGCCGCCGATGCACGCGGGTCGACGACTCTCCTCACGTGGGAGCCCTGGGCAGCGGGTGCGGGCGTCGTACAGCCCGAGTTTCAGTCCTCGGACGTCACCTCGGGTCGGTACGACGCCTACATCACCGAATGGGCTCGGTCGCTGGCAAATTGGGGGAAGCCGGTGATGCTTCGGTATGCGCACGAGATGAACGGCAATTGGTATCCGTGGGCAGATCGGGTCAACGGCAACACCGACGGTGATTACGTGCGTGCCTATCGCCATGTCCACGATCTGTTCACCGCAGCCGGTGCCGTCAACGTCGAGTGGGTGTGGAATCCCAACGTGCCCAACGCGGTTCCCATGTCGGTGGTCTATCCGGGCAGCCAGTACGTCGACGTGGTGGGGCTCGACGGCTACAACTGGGGAACCAGTCAGTCGTGGAGCGCATGGCAGACCCCGGATCAGTTGTTCGGCGACGGGCTGACGCAGGTGCGGGCACTCGCCCCGGGCAAGCCCATCGTCGTCGGCGAGGTCGCGTCTGCCGAGGCCGGTGGGTCAAAGCCCGCCTGGATCACCCGGTTGATCGAGTACCTGGCCGCGCAACCGGACGTCACCGGGTTCCTGTGGTTCCACATGGACAAGGAAGTGGACTGGCGCATCGACAGCAGTCCCGCCTCCGCCGCAGCCATGGCATCGGCTCTCGCCGCGCGTCCCAGAAGCTGAGCGCCCAGAAACTGACTACCAAGCAGACAGTGCGGCCGATGCTGCGTCGAGTGCGGCCGGCGAGCTGTCCAGACGCCAGTTCGCCTCGCCCTCTTTGTCGAAATCGAACCACAGCACTCCGGTGACCGAGGTCGTGTCCAGGTACTCGAACAGGTCGGTGATCCAGGCGGGCTTGTCGCCCAACTGGTCTCCGGTTCCGGTTTCGTAGATCCAGACCGGCTTGCCCGGCGCAACTGCATTCGCTGTCTGGAGCGCCCCGCCGAAGACCTCGTCCGGCGTCTGCCAGAACGTCGCCTCGCCGCCTCCGTTGTATCCGTCGATGCCGATCAGATCGACGTACATGTCGCCGGGGTACGACGCCTCGGCGGCGGGCAACCCTTCCGCTCGGCCACTACTGGCATCGAAGGACCACACCCATTGCACCTTGTTGGCACCGGTGCGCATGAATATGTCGTGAACGCGTCGGTAGGCGTCGAGGTAGTCATCAGCGGTACTTCGCGAACCGTCGACAGACCACGGATACCACGATCCGTTCATTTCGTGCGCAAAACGAATCTGCATGGGCTGATCGAATTGTGCTGCCGCGTCGGCCCATTGGGTGATGTAGGCATCGAACTCCCCCGCCGCGATACGGGACGTCGAATAGCCGTCCTGATACTCGCCCGCGTTCGGATCCCACGGCTCCCAGGTGACGGCGGGAATCGCGCCTCGGTTGTGGATCTCGTAGAGCGTGTCCACCGGTAGCGGACGCTGCCACGCCCACGCCTCGAAGAAGTTGACCACCTCGGGCTCTCGCCCCAGCTCCGCACCGGTGGCGAAAGCCGATTTCACTCCGGCATTTTCGCCGTCCGAGGACAAACCGAACGTGCGCTCCGGGCGATCGGGCGCTGAGGAGCAACCTCCGACCGCGACGGACAGCACAGTGATGAGCGTGAGCAACGAGGTCCGGAAACGGGTCATAAGGGGTCCCAGATTAGATCAAACGACGGACAGTTTGAAAACGGCGCCCTAAGCAATCTCGAGGTATGTTTTGGTGGTCGGGGGACACCAGGTCAATGACGACCTCATTCCATCTTCACTGCCGCGCTCGTGAGCCGATTGGTCGTCATGACGTCTATCTTCCAGAGCCATACCGTGCGCTTCTCCCCACCGGATTCCGACGAACTGCCCTCTCCACCAACGGATATCGAACGCGACTCGTACCTGCAGAGCGAGCACCGCTGGATTCCGTTGGCGTCGAGTTTCGGTGGCTTCCTCACCACGGTCAGCCTGCTGTACCTGGTGCAGGGGCAGGCGTGGGCAATTCCGTTGCTCGTTCCACTCGCCATCACGACGGCGGCGATGGTCCTCTCACTGCTGACCTCCGTGCAGCCGCGCCGCGACACTTTGGCCGGCCACCGAGAGCGAGTACGTGCGTATCGGCCCGTGCACTACCCGAGCGTCGATGTGTTCCTGCCGAGCGCGGGAGAAGACATCACTGTGTTGCACAACACTTTCTGGCATGTGAGTCAGCTCCAGTGGAGTGGCGAGCTGACCGTCTACGTGCTCGACGATTCCGATCGGGACAGCGTTCGCGAACTGGCCGACGCCTTCGGCTACGAGTATCGCGTCCGGCCCAATCGCGGATATCTGAAGAAGGCAGGCAACCTGCGATTCGGGTTCGACGAGTCCAGCGGAGACTTCATCACGATTCTCGACGCAGATTTCGTACCGCGGCCGGACTATCTGCATCAACTCATGCCGTACACCACCGAAGAAGACGTGGCCATCGTGCAGAGTCCGCAGTACTTCGACACCACGCTGCGGATGAAGTGGATGGAGTACTCGGCAGGGGCGACGCAGGTGTTGTTCTACCGCTGGATTCAGGCGGCGCGTGATCGCAGCGATGCGTCGATCTGCGTCGGTACCTGCGCGGTCTATCGGCGCAGCGCACTCGAGGTCGGCGGCGGCTTCTCGGCCATCGAACACAGCGAGGACGTCTACACCGGTGTCGATCTCATGCGCGTCGGATACCGAACTCGCTACGTACCGGTGGTCGTATCCAAGGGACTGTGCCCGGAGACGCTCGATCAGTTCTCCAATCAGCAGTACCGCTGGGCGAACGGGTCGATGAGCCTGCTCAAGTCTCGCGACTTCCATGCGGTGAAATTCTCACTGCGCCAACGCCTGTGCTTCTGGTCGGGCTTCATGTACTACATCGACACGGCGATCAACATCTATGCCATTGCGCTGCCGCCGATTCTGATGGCCTTCCTCGCCCCCGAGGACGTGTCCATCAACAACTACCTGTTCGTGTTCCTGGCCATGGTGGTGCGCATCGCCATCGTCCCCGTCGTCACCATGGGCCGCGAGAGCGCCATCGGACTCGACCGCGTGCAGACGTTCTATTCCTACATCCACTCCGTGGCGGTGTTCGACGTCATCCGGGGTCGCACGGACGCGTGGCAGGCGACGGGAATCAAGACCCGCTCCACCACCGCTCTGCGCGTCAAACGTCTGATGACCACGTGGCTCATACTCGTCCAGGTCGCGATGTGGATCGGCATCTTCTGGCGGGCTCCCGAGTACGGCTGGTCGAACTACGCACCGATGATCGGGTTCGCCGTCTTCAACCTCGTCGTGGTCTATCCACTGATGTTCTGGCGTACCGAATTCCCCACACTCCTCGATCCGATGACGTTGCGGCGAAAGCTGTTTCGCTCGGAGATCTCGACCTTCGTGCACCAGATGCCACCCGATCGCTCCACACGGCGCACATCCTCGACGCCCCGGAGTTGGCTGACGTCGTCGTGGCCGTGGCTGGTTCTGATGTGCGCGGTGTCCTCGGCTCTGTCGCTTCGGCCCGGTTCCAACACCACGGCCTTCCAGGACGAGGGCCTCTACGTGTTCGTCGGACACCGGATGATCGAGCACATCACCGACGGCGTCAACGTCACCGAATATCCGGGTGCCTACTTCTCAGGTGCCCCAGGCCTGTTCCCGATCCTCGCTGCGGCGGCCGATTCCGTCGGCGGCCTCGAGGCGGCACGCATGGTCAGCATGGTGTTCGTCTGGGTGGCGATCGTCGCGACGTACGGCGTGGGCAGCCAGCTCTTCGGCCGGCTCGCGGGCCTGCTCGGTGCCGCGGTCTTCCTGCTGTGCGGCTCGGTGATCTTCCTGTCTCACATGGCGACCTTCGATGCGATGGCCATGAGCCTGGTCGCCGTCGCACTGTGGCTCACAGTGCGCAGTGCGCAACAGGATTCACTGCTCTGGGCTCCGATCATCGGAGCGGTACTGGCTCTGGCCTTCCTCACCAAGTACGCCACGGCGGTCTACCTTCCCGGTATCGCCGTGATCGGAATGTTGCTGACGTGGAACAGGATTCGATGGGGAGCCGTTCGGCAGGCCTTGTTGATGGTGTTGTCCGCCGTCGCGGTGTCCTTCTTCGTTCTGGTGTTTTGGGCCCAGGATCTGGTGCCCGGCATCGTCTCGACCACCACCAACCGCACACCGATCTCTCCGGCCTCGGCGTCGCTGCTGCTCACCAACGCTGCGATGTGGATCGGGGTGATTCTGATCCTGGCGGTGTTCGGGGCCGCCCTCCAGTGGCGTCGCTGGACGCTGGTCCTGACGTTGTTGGTGTTCAGCGTCATCGGGCCTGCGCAGCAAATTCGCATCGGCGAGGAAACGTCGCTGTCCAAACACGTCGCATTCGGCATGGTGTTCGCGGCCCCACTGGCCGGGTACTTGCTCGCCTGGTTCATCGCTCGCTCGAAGTGGTTCGGGGTTCCGTTCGCGGCCGCTGCACTGTCGATGCAGCTGGTGCTGGGCTGGACTCAATCGCAGGAGTTCCTCACCTCGTGGGTCGACGACACCGCGGTGGTCGAGGCCCTGCGTGAGGAGATCGCCGTCTCGCCGAACAAAGCCATCCTCGGCGAGGAGCCGTCGGCGCAGCGCTACGCCCTGCGCGGTGAGGTGGAACCGATTTTGTGGACCGACACGTTCAGCCTCAACTACGGAAACAAGAACGGCATGGACGCCTACCGCGAAGCGATCGACCAATCACATTTCGGGACGATCTACTTGAGTCTGAACACCGACAACGGACGATCGATCAATCAGTATCTGACCACCGGAGACACGCCGTATCGCTTGTCGAACAAGGTGCCCTTCACGCGGCACGGCGAGTTCGCGGGCTACTACCTGATCTGGACCCCGAAGGTGTTGGCGCGATGACCATCACCTACCCGGACGTCCTGGTGTGCGTCCCGACCTACAACGAGTCCGCCAATCTGGTTCCACTGGTGCGTCGGGCATTGGATTCCGTTGCCGGTGCCACCATTCTCGTCATCGACGATTCCAGTCCCGACGGCACCGGGGACATCGCGGACGCACTGGCGGCGGAGCATCCCGACGTGCGAGTTCTGCATCGCCCCGCCAAATCGGGTCTGGCCACCGCCTACCTCGATGCGTTCCGATACGGCCTCGAGAACGGATTCACTCGACTGGTGGAGATGGACGCCGACGGCAGTCACCCTCCCGAACGGTTGCCGGCGATGATCGCGGCCTCCCACGCTCCGGAGGTCGGCCTCGTCATCGGATCCCGCTACGTACCCGGCGGGCGCACCGAGGGTTGGCCGCTGAGTCGCAAGATCCTCTCCAAAGCCGGAAACACCTACGTACGACTGCTCACGCCGTTGACGGTGCGAGACGCCACCGCGGGATATCGAGTGTTCACCGCCGATGCGCTTCGAGTGATGGATCTCGATTCCGTCACCTCGCGCGGGTACAGCTTCCAGATCGAAATGGCATTGCTGGTGGCCGATACCGGAAAGAAGATCAGCGAAGTTCCCATCACTTTCCGCGAACGCGAGTCCGGCACGAGCAAGATGAGCCGCGCCGTCGTCGTCGAAGCACTGTGGAAAACGACGATCTGGGGATGGCGACAGAGATCGTCGCAGCCCACGGCACGCACCGCTGAATCCGAAAGCCGATAACCGTACGAACACATACCTGGCGGTTAGAGCGGCGAAAGAAGAACGATGAGTAACACATTCGTGCATGATGTAGCCCATGACTACCAGCGTCGTAGCTGCTACCGAGTCGGGTGTGACGTCGATACAGGTATGGACCTTGATCGTCGTCGTCATCGCTGCGCTCGGTGCCGCGTGGGCGGCGATGAGTGTCCGACGGGTCGGCGCGAACGAGGATGTGATGTCGCGGGAGTTGGCGGCGTTGCACACCTCCGTCGATCGTCAGGTGCGCCAGTCCAGCGACAACGACTCGTGGAACCGCGACCAGGTGACCGCGCGATACCAGGAATTACTCTTCGCGCTCTCCAACGTCGATCGGGTTGTGGCCGAGGAGATTTCGGCAGCGGTGGTCTCGACGCCGGTCGGTGACCTGAAAGCTGCGACGCGGGCCTTGGACAAGGCATACGACCAGCTGAATCTGGCGCTCACTGCTGCACTGGTGGTCGCGCGCAGACGGGTCCATCCGTTGGCGTTGGAGTTGTCGACGGGCATCGATCGTCGGGTGTTCGCTCCGCTGGCTCCCGAAACCGGAATCCCTGCTCCGGCACACGAACGTCTGCAGAGCGAGCACGCGTACATCACCAGGATGCACTCGTTGCTGCTGAAGGCGATGCGCGCCGATCTGGGTCTGCTCGATCCCAGCGCCGAAGCAACACTGATCTTCACGACCAAGGAAGTGGAATCGGGCAAGCAGGCGGATCGATCGACGGCAGCCGGCCGCAGTGCCGTGCAGCTGATCAATCTGCTCGAGGATTTCGGTGTGATGCCGTTGCTCGGGGCGGAGGACGACTTCGTGATGTCCGACGCGTTGGTGATCCAATGCGAAGAGCTCTACAGCGCAGTGAGTCCGACCTTTCAGGCGGTACTGCGCCACATCGGCGACGAAATCCATCTCGCGATCAGGCCCGACCTCACCGACGATCGTCTCGAGGAAATCTACGAAATCGCGGTACGACTGGTCGAAGCCGGATTGCGCGGAAACATCCACCGCAGAGACGGATTGGACGGCAGCAGCCTGTTTCTGATCGATCCGACCCACAAGGCGGGAATGGATCGGGTGTAGTTCCGAACTACCGTGCGTTCCCACGCGAGCGGTGGCGGACCAGCATCAACGCAGTTCCGATGAGCAACCCCACCGCAGCACCCCACGCGAGTAAGGCGACGGTGTTCGGGCTGATCGGTGCATCCGGTACCTCGGCCACACTGCGCACCTTCAACGTCACCGATGGGGGCTCGCCATCCCCGGGGGCCTCCAGGTCCGCAACTACTGCACGCAGTTCAGTGGCCATGGTGTTCGCGATGTCTCGCGCGAGCTCCGGCGAGGTATCGGTGGCGACGATATCGAATACCACGGTCTCCGGCGAGTAGGTCATCGTCACCTTGTCGGCCAACTCCGCCGGTGTGAGATCGAGCGCGAGGTCGGCGATTACTTTCGATGTCAGCAACTGGTTCGTCACCAATTCCGCATACGCCGGAATCGCCTGTACCGAGTAGAGGTTGCCCACATACGTATCAGAGCTGTACGTCGACCCCGAGGTGGAGAGAAACATCTGAGTGCGAGATTCGTACACCGGTGTCACCAGCAAGGTGATTCCGAACGCCGTCGCCATCGACAGCGCGATGGATACGGCGACGACGCGCCAGCCCGCGATCACGATCTTCCCGAAACTACGCACCCACATCCCGAGCCCTCTCCCCCTTCCCGTCTCGCGTCACTCTATGGAACTCCTCGACGCACCGACCAGGCCTGCCTGGACACCCCCTGACGTCGTTCAGTCGAATGAACTTTCGCCCTGGAATCGGCTGGCTCGGTCGCGGTGCATATCTCGTGTTATGCGCCCCAATTCAGCCACTGCGCTACTCGACGTGACCGGCCGAAGATCTACGAACATCTCTCTGAAAATGGGCGCATAACGTTTGTCGAGTGCCTCTTCGCTGCGGCACATAACACCCGAATGCGCTGTAACCGAACGATTCTCATGGCGTGCGCAGGGTGTAGCTTCGGCCTGGACGGCAGTCATGCTCGCTGCGATGACCCTTGCAGGGGTTGTCATCGGCGCGAGTGGACGGACCAAGCGGGATTCTGAGCGATCGTAATGTTCACGATCGCCCAGCGCTTACTTCCTCAGACCGGGGTTCTCGACGCCATTTCTGGGCACGTCGCCCGGTGCCTCGGGGCGACGTGCCCGAGAGTGCGGCGCAGTGGTGGGGGATGCGGTACGTGCAGCTGCGCTCGGTGCAGCTGATGCAGTCTGGATCGATCCGTGCACTGACGCCGGCTGCGGCGAAGCAGGTGCCGCGGCTGGGGTTGGGGGAGCAACCGGAGGAGCCGGCGGTGCAACCGGGGCCTGCGGCGCGGGAACCGGCGGTGCCGTCTGCCGCGGCAAGCTGGTGTCGGCCGAGTAGTTGTACGAATAGCTGTACATATCGCCCTTCTTCGAAGGTGTCAATGCCAGCACCACCCCCAGGACGTGCGCGCCGATGGTTTCGAGATTGCCGATGGCTCTGGACAATTCGTTGCTCTTGGTATGCCCGTAGCGAGTTACCAGAAGAGCGCCGTCACTGTGGGTGGTGAGAACGGCCGAGTCGGTGACCGGCAACAGCGGAGCGCCGTCGACGATGACGTAGTCGAACTTGGAGCGAAGCTCGACCATCAGTGCGCGAGATGCTTCCGAACCCAGCAGCTCGGACGGGTTGGGCGGCAGCGGGCCGGACGCCAAGGCCTGGAGACCCTCGTACCTGGTCGGCTGCAGCACCTCGTCCACCTTGGCCTGTCCGGCGAGGACGGTGCTCAGACCGACCGAACCGATGAGACCCATGTATTTCGAGATGCGGGGACGACGCAGATCTCCCTCGACGAGAACGACGTGGTGTCCGGCCTCGGCGAGCGCGACGGCCAGATTCACCGCTGTGGTCGTCTTGCCCTCGCTGGGAATTGCACTGGTGACGACGATGACGCGCGGAGGATGGTCGACTTCGAGGAACTGCAGGTTCGTGCGGAGCTCGCGGAAAGCCTCCGCGCTGGACGACTGCGCCAAGTCCTGGAAGTCGACAGCCGGATGCGTCTTGCGTTCCTTGTCGAACGGAATGGTGCCGACCAAAGCTTTGCCGGAGATCGCCTCGATCTCTCGACGGTCCTTGATGGTGTTGTCCAGACGATCACGCAGCACTGCAAGTGCGATACCGAGCAAGAGGCCAACGGCGGCACCGAGGGCGAGGTTTCGCTTGGTGTTCGGGCTGACCGGCGATGTGGATGCGTCGGCCTCCTGGAATGTCTTGACGCCCGCCGACGGAGTGCCGCCGTCTTCTGGGGTCTCCAAATCGCGTACCTGCGTGGTCAACTCCGATGCCATCGCATTGGCGATGTCGCGAGCCTGCGCCGGGGACGAGTCGGTGACGGTGATGTCGAACAGAACGGTGTCGGGAGTCGATGATGCCGTGACCTTTGCAGCCAGCTGCGACGGGGTCAGACCGAGCGGCAGAACTTCGAGAACTCGGGCAGCGAGAGCCTCACTGGTCACCAACTCCGAGTACGAGGCCACACGCTGCTGAGAGAACAAGTTGCCCTGGTACGTCTCACTGACCGAAGTGCCACCGGACGTGGAGACGAACATTCTGGCGCTCGACTCGTACAGCGGCGTCGTCAGCAGGGACGCAGCCAATGCCCCCAGGATCGCTACGATCACGGTGACGGCGATGATGATCCATCGCGCCTTCAGGATCTTCAGATAATCCTGTATCTCCATGCTTCGAGCTCCTCGTTCGTTTTGTCCAGCGCGCAACGTGTTACTGCGTGGCTCAATCGTTACATAGCTGATTGTTTTCCGTGCACCGGATGAGCCTGGGCGCAGGACAAGTCAATTCCTTCGAGCGATAAACGAACACAATCAAGCGATTGCCCCGTTGTTAGGTGTCACTACATCAGCCGCACCCGATTACGGCATCCAAACCACACTGTTGGACTTCGGCCCGTCTTTTGGATTCGACCCGCTGGACAGGGACAGTAGTCAGAGATGCAGCTCCCGCAACAACCGAGGTGATTTTCGACACTCATCGGACTGATCGTCGACCCTAAGTACTCGTGAGGCCGGATCCGCCGGGACCGTCGGATCGGTACACCAATCCGCTCTCGAACGCGCTGACACCTGGCCACCCAACCGGCCTCGTTCGGATCGTCTCGCGACATACGGCCGTCCGTGAAACTCCCCGAAGTGGGCACAAACCAAGCCTAGCGATTTCAAAGAAAGTTCGGACCGGCTCGTGTGGATGTCAGCACGCTTCCTTGCACAGTCCTGGAATGGCGTCGACACACCGAGCCCCAGACCCTCAGCCGAAAGTTTTTCTTGTACAGGGCTATTCAGGTACTCCAATAATCGCGCAATAATCCGTTGCTGTATAAACATCGCGATCGACAAAGCACTGCCGACAAAGTACGGGGATCGAGGAGCAACTTACATGTTTCGGGCCCGGTGGCGGCAATCATGGCTCGTAAGGATTGCGGCGGCGCAGCCGGACACCGTTGTGTACCCGCTGGCCGGAACGACTACGAGGTCAGCACCGCAATCGTCGTTGGAGCGGTTGAATCGTCGCTCTTCGACGCGATCAAGGCGGTGACACCTGATGCAGACCTGAATCTGCAGCCACACAGATTTGGGATTCAGCCGATCCGCCACCGGACGTCACAACGCTGATCAGGTGGGTGAACGGTGCGGCTCGCCGAGCTAGAACGCCTCGCCGCTGTCGATCGCCGATTCCCACCCTGCCGGGCTCAAGAACTGGAGGCGATCCACATCGGCAAAGGCCGGGTTGGTGCGGCGCGCGAGGACCGTCTTACTTGCCGCCGATGGCGTGGCGCATGCGGAGATCGCTCGACGCTTCTCGATCTCACGGCAAGCGGTGATCGCTCGGCGCGCCCTGTCCGAACAGTTCGGCGTCAACGGGCTCTTAGACGAGGAGCGAACATGACCGCCATCGCACTCTCGACCGTAAAAATCTAATCTGGGTCACACTGGAATCACACCGAGCGAAGTACGGCGTAAGCACTGAAGCTCGAGCTTGCTCGCCGAACGTCTGCAGATCGGGCACGCCACCGTGGCACGAGTGGGGCGTGATCACTGGGTTCAGCCCTTGCGCAGTCAGACATTCAAATTCTCGACCGCCCGCAATTGGTCGCAAAAGTCACGGACATCGTCGGCCTGTATATCTCGAACCACCGGAGAACGCGATCGTGTTGTGTGCAGAAGAGAAGTCGCAGATGTCGGGCCTAGGGTCGCACTAAACCGACACTGCCGATGCAGATCGGCATCCCCGAGAGAAACCGACGACTACGTCCTCAACGGCACGACCACACTGTTCGCTGTACTTGAGGTCTTCACCGACAAGGTCACCGGGATGTGCAAGCCTCGTGCCCGACATCAGAAGTTTCTTATGCCCTAACACGCGTCGCAAAGGCGTATCCGGCTCAGGAACTACACCCGGCGATAGACAATTACGCCAAACACCAGAAGCAGAATGTACGAGACTCACTCGCCGACAATGCTCGCATCACAGCGCATTTCGGTCCCATATGGGCAACATGGATGAACCTCGTGGAGGTCTGGTTCGATATCGTCGAACGGGAACCTTCCGCAACGTCCGCGACCTCACCGCCAACATGCACACGTTCATCAAGGGCTGAAACCCACACGCTCAACCGTTCCTCTGGAATAAGACTGCAAAGCCAATCCTCAAAATTCCGATCGGCCACCACTTCAAACGCGGCCAACTAGGAGTCGAGTCTCTTAATTACCTTTGCAGGGATTCCACCAACCATAACATTAGCCTCGACATCTCTGGAGACCACCGATCCGGCCGCTACAATTGCGCCGCGTCCTACAGTTACCCCAGCAAGAAGGACGGCACGGGCACCTATCCAGACCCCATCTTCAACTGTTATTGGCGACAGCTCCGAGGTACCGGCCCGGCACCTGGGATCGCGCCAGTCATGACTACTCGTCAAAAATAGGACATCTGGACCCACCCCGACCCGAGACCCAATAGTAACTGGAGCTCGGTTGTCAAAAAGACAACGATAATTAATAGTCGAGTTACGTCCCACTGACAACAGTCTGGTTCGAATGATAACGCCGGGGGAAACCCTAGACCTTATCGGAATGCTTACACCTACCAGCTTAAGAACTAGGATTCTAATTCGACTTGGAACCAAGTGGCCAGCACACAAAGCGTTCACCATCGAAAAAAGAACATCAACAACTAACGATCTCAAGGTAGCGCTCATTTTTCATCGCCATTTGCAAGCAAAGTCAGTTTCGGCTCTAGACTGGAAGAAATCAGCGCCCGCAATCGACCAACTGGATCAACAGAGTCCAACTCGAAAACACGATCGGCCTGCTCAGACAACCCGCCCACATCTGACGCAATCGAAGAAACACCAAATTGCGATGCAAGGGCGAGTACCGCACTTTGACTCGCTACTGCGTATGGGCAGACTATTAAGTCGCTAATCCGCATCAGGCCTTGAAAGTCACTGATATCTAGATATCTACTCTCGACAACAAGCGTGTGAATAGATGCCAACCTAAACGCATGTATGGAATCTAACGCACCCTTATCTTGCCCAGCGAAGACTAAAGTGCACGCGAAGTCCAAACCGTTAACAGCTTCAAGTAGCATTCTCGGATTCTTGTCAGACCTCAGCTGGCCAACAAAGAGAATAACAGGTCTTAGATCAGACTCAAGCTCCAACCGCCATCGCTCACGCACCTGCGACGAAACATCCACCGTGAACATAAAGAGCCTTCGCTTAATCACGGCCTTAGCAAAGGGGAATTTCGGCGCTTCAGAGTCTACGAAGACAACCAACTCGTTACACAACCTCGATGACAGACGCTGCGCCCAAACCTCAAGCCGTCCACCCGCCCTTGAGAAACTGTTATGGGGGACCCAGGTGACCTTATTTCTCAACAATCTGGGTATAGCTATGAGAAGAACAAACACATACTTGCCGAAAAGTCCCTGAACCTCCCATCCCTGACTGGTCGACGCCACCCGGATAACATGAGGGATCAATCGGAGCATCACCCACATCAATGAGACGACGGCCCGAAACACATGGGGACCACCTCGCTGGTATCGCATGCAGAAGCAGTAGGAAACTCCATCAATTTCAGGCGCGGCCTCGCAGTCCTTTGCGGTGTGCACAACCACTCGGTCATACTCGCGGTAGGCACCTTGCTGAATTCCGCCAAGTACACTTTGATACACGCCCCCCTGACCGCCCGGCTCAATAATGTTAAGAGAACGCAACTCCCCTACCTTTCATAGCATCTTTCATCGAGACCTCCGGGCACCTGTGGATGTTCGCAGCGTTAGCGCAATACGTTTCGGATTTTCAACACCGGTCCGACTTTTCCCCGAAATCGCAGTCGACGCAGCGCTCTTTGCTTCCCATGAAACCACACATTTGACCAGCACAACCGGAATTACCAGAACCAATCCGTAGTAGATATCAAACGAGGACCCACCAATTAGGAAGCGGAACACTACGACCAAAAGGATGCACAACCAAAAAGACGAGTAATATTTGGCAATCAAGGCGGCAAAAATCAAAGAAATCAGAAACAATGACAGCACCGCCATAGCGTAACTACCCCACACCAAGTTGAAATAGCCAACCGGGGATAGGAACTGCCCGCTTGACTGATATCCGAGATACTTGGTGCTGACATCGACTCCTATTGCATTTGGCTTGTCGGTCCAAATCGAGCGTGGTATGAAGGTTGTTATGGCCAAAGCAAGGTCCGACGGGCGGGGCAGTTCATACTGAGCTATCGCTGATGAAAATCGGTAGCCATCCAGCGAGTCGACACCTGATTGGTAAATACCAATCAGCGGGTTGCCGAATGTATCTGACAGGACGTCGGAAAAAGACAGACCTAGGTTTCGTGTGATATTAGCTCTCATTGTTGACATAAACGAACCCAGCAGCGCTACCGCAGCTAGCAAAATCAACAGTGCCGCAGACCTTCGGCCCGAAAATCCACTTCTTCGTATTGATATTTCCGAGGCAATGTAGGCCAAAAATAGGACGACCAAGGGACTGCGGACGTTCGCCAAAACTAGAACTGTCGTCCCACCGATCAGTATCGCGAAGTAGAGCTTGCTTTGAAAACATCTAAAATACACTAATAGTGCGAGACCACTCACGAGACATGTTCGGAGCATAGTCTGGATACCTTGGCCGCCCAACCCCCGGCTTTCAAGACCGGGCGCAGGTAAAACAATTGTCGAAACGAAGCCAACCAAAATCAATATTATCGCAATTGTCCGCGCATTCGACCACTGAATGTCCACTTTGAGACGGGAATCAAGACCAAAATCGGCACTTTTCTGGTGGTATTTCTTGTGGCGGATCTCCAGCCACCAAATCACCAAAATTTCCGCCAGGACAATCACCCCGAGCTCGAGCGACCACCTAAACGCCAAACTAGCAAACTCAGCTGAAGTCGGCGGTGCCAAAAATCCGGCGGTCTGAAGCTTGCTTTCTAGCGTGCCTCGTTCCTGGAGATACGCGGGAATCCACATGCAGAACCCATAAATAAACAAGGCCGCAGCCGACAAAACCGACCTCTCAAGGCTACCTGACCTAAATCCCGAAACTACTCGGATGATCGCGACCGCTGACACTAATAGAAATAGTAGATGTCCTGCCATCTCCCACCTCGCTTCTCTTCTCCGCCACTAGACTGAATGCCGGATAACTCGAACCACACCATCCAAATACATTTCGGCCATATGCGCCGCACCAAACCTTCCTGGAAGCAACGAAAGCCGCTCAGCCGGACTACCTGCCGACTCAGAAACCGCCTGCTGCCAACCCTTTGCAACTGCGGCGGGCGTGGTGTCGACAATTGACACACACTTCTGTAAGTCTACCGGAACATTGCATCCCCGGCTCGTAACCACCGATAGCCCGCTGGCCAATGCTTCAAGTAGGGACAGCGGTAGTCCCTCCACTCGCATAGTCGGGAATACGAGAATATCAGCGGCGGATAGGTAAGTCGATACACTGACTGTGTCAAGATGGCCAACGAAATGGACACGGTCTGACACTCCTGCGTCACGCGCGAGCCGTTCAAGGGAAACGAGCTCACCACCATCACCAGTCACAATCAGAACATGGTGACTGCTGCCCGGCTGAGCCAAAGAAAGTATAGCTTTGTCCACACCCTTCTGCGAATGCAAACGACTCAGTGTGATCCCGACACTTACGCCTTCATCTATACCAAGTTGACGTCTGAGACTCGCTCGGGCATTGAGATCAAATTTAAATCGGTCAACGTCAACACCATTACTTATTACTACCAAACGACTTTTTGATACCGTATACGGAAAGTTCAAAAGTTGTTTGGAAACTTCATCTGATACCGCCCAAACTTCACGAAACGCTTTGTACGCAAGCACTTCACGTACAATGCGCGCACAGTTTAACGCTACCTTCGCGTATTCGCGCAGTCCACCGGTCCTGAGGGAAGACTTAACTTCGGCCAGCGCTGTACCGTGACACTGGGCAACGTGAGTTAGAGATGAATTACCAAGCAGGAATGCGCTGCCAGCAGAGCTGATACTGACAACTATGTCAGGTTTCCAGAGGTGAGCTTGGCTGTGCCGGAATGAACCAAGCCACCACCGCATCGAGTACTTGCCGGGCCTTGCTCCTCGAATTAGCCATGCGTTCTCGAACACCTGCATCATGTCTTGTCGGACGATTCCGGGGGTCGTCAATAACGACACGCGGTGACCGGAAAGTGTCAAAAGAGTTGCGAGGCTCTGTAGAGACACCTCCATCCCCCCTCCATTCCCGTGGCCGAGCGATATTCGGGAGATCAGCAGCACTCTAGCCATTACTGATTCGCTCTCTTCTTCCATATCCAGCATATGGCAATCGTGGCCACAAACAGGGTACCAAGCTGACTGATCAACGATATCTTGGCTGCAACAATGCTGCTCATCTCTTCCCACTCCCACCAGAACAGGACTGCCGTAAGGACTGCTCCAGTAAGAGGAATTAACGACGACACCAGGGGATGCCCTTTCCCTGCGATCAAGGATATAGCGGAAACTGTCAGTATCGTATATACCGACGAAATTGCCAAAATCTGCACAGACAGGACGCTTTCGCGAAAGTCTTCTCCGAAAACTAGAGGCACAATTGAAGGTGACAGAAGGGCCGCGGCACCGCAACTCAGTACACCTGCAACCAAATACAATCGAACGTCCAGAAAGCTTTCCCGGAGTGACTTCCCTGAAGCAGAAGTTTGTAGGAGGTTTCGTGCTGCAAGCGTACCAAAAACAACTGGTACCTCTGCCACAGTTACGGCAACAGCGTAATAGCCAAGTTCGACTGATGTGGTGGCGGCGGGGAGAACGACTTGGTCCAGTCGACTACTTGCCACGACGGCGACGGTGCCGATTGACGCACTCGCAGAGTACTTCCAAACAGCGCGAACAGACGGTGATACTTCAACTTCTTTCGTCAAGCTTCGACGGGGAACGTAGAGCAGGGCAGCCGCAATTACGAATGCGGTCAGGGATGCAATGGCGTATGGCCCGGCGACAGTAATCCCCGCAATTGCCACTCCGCACACTGCGACAAAGCGAAGAACAGCGAACAAACCGCGTTCCCAGTCAAGTTTGCGCCAATTTCCAACACCTTGCCAGTAAGCCCTGAGGATCTGGACAAAGGCTGACGCGATTACTGCGGACCACGTGAACCAGAGCAACACTAAATTGACGCCTTGGTTTGCGCTCACTACGGTTGCATACCAGGCCATGACCAGGTAGGTAATCGTTGAAATTGGCGCACACAACAACAGCCCCAACTTGAGTGTGCGTTTCCGGTCAAACTTTTTTGCTATGAAGTAGGTGACAGCAGTTGGAATTCCTACGCTGGCAACTGCCGAGGCAACGGAGATCGGTTGCATTATTGCTGCGAACTGGCCGCGTCCATCTGGTCCGAGGGAACGAGCAAGGATTGGTCCACTAAGCAGTCCTAGGACAGGTCCCATACTGTAGGCGATTACCCCGCGTAGGCGCCCCAGATTTTCGGAATTCCCGAGTTTTCCGAAAATTTTGGGGGAGGATATTCTGCTCCGAATCATTTGACCGTGCGCTCAGTGGAACGCCACCCACCACTGGAGCGCCTCACTCTAGACTCTGCCTGATTCTTGCTTGTTCGGCTCATAGCCGAGCAGCGTTGCTGCATCAAAAATGCGCTGTGTCCATGAGTAGGGTTGCGCACTCCTCGCCCGTTCGGTTGCCGCATCTTCGGTGAACCCCTCGTAGGCCTCTTTGACAGTTGCGACGAAATCCACCCGTTGAACGACACTCAGACCGTCGATCTTTTTTTCTCGCAGGCTTGGCAATGGGGTACTGACAACCTGCAAACCTGCTGAAAGGTACTCGTATACCTTCATCGGAAATACTCCGTCTGTGTACGAATTGATGTTGTATGGGATGAGGCCAACCGTCGAATTTGCGACTTCTCTCGCAAGATCATCAAGTGCCAAATTTCCGAGATAAGTAACTTCGGGCAGGTCAAACAGCTCCGTAAACTCTTTATCCGAATCTATTCCGTCAATGGAAAGTGGGCCCGCTAGCGCCAATTCCATCCCTTCTGACGCAATACCCTTGAGCAGCTCCACATCAACCTTCGTCGGAGTCAAGTTTCCTGCGAATATTGCTCGATTTTTTCGATCGGTTCGGGAGCTACCAAAAAGTTCGACGGACGCTACGTTTTCCCACAGACGATGTGTCGCACCTCCCAAATCTTTCAAATGTTGCGCCACGCCAATACTACTCGCGACAACGAAGTCCGAATCCGCGATAAGCAACTTCTCCGATTCGACTAGTGCACGTTTCGGTACCCCGGGAATTTCATGGAGTAAGTCCACAGAGTGGTAAACGACCAAGGATGCTTCCGATTCGAGGCGGTAGGTTATGGGAGAAAAAGTCCAAAATATGTATTCGCCCAGATCCCTAAGCTTGGCACGCACTGTATGGTTGATAATTTGCTGATTGATCCACCGAACGCAGCGGAATCTGTGAAGCGGAAGAATATGTGGCGTGATTATCTTAATCGGATACCGTGTTGAGTGACTCTTAGTTGGATCGTGTCCGGCCCTCCGCCGAGTATTAGTCGCCGACTTAATCTTCGAGAGCGCTCTCTTCAAATCAACTGGATTCACGCCTGGCTCACGTAAGCCAAATGATTCCACATAGTAGATGGGTGCGTAGTTCGCGAGTCCGAGGGCGAGGTGTTGCTTGTTGGTCCAGACTGCTGCATCAAAGTCAGCTGTAGAAAGGATCACAATGGGCACACTTCCACGGGCCGCTCGCTTGGAATTTGTGCTATACGGGCCGTTCACAACCGACCTCCCGCGGTTCCAAAATTGCCCCGACAAGCTGCAGTGGCCTGCGTCGGGATTTTAATCACGTGTTTTCCGTTCGTAGTTCGTCGAGGTCGCTGCGGACCATCATCTTCACCAGCTCCGGGAACCCGACCTTCGGTTTCCAGCCGAGGACAC